>CBFHKX010000012.1:0-12649 GCA_965656535.1 Lishizhenia sp. | reverse complement strand
CAACCCATTGCTGACGGTGAATACCGGTTATATTTAACATCCCACGGCTACCAGCATACGCAGGATTTACAAACAAGGTATTATCAAAATACTGTGTAAAATGAGGGTCTTGCTGGGCTACTGCTCTTGCGCCTAGTAAACTGAAACAAATAATTGCGATATAGTGTATTACTCTCATTAATATACAATTCCCGCAAAGTTAACGAAAGAATACGTTAAAAAACAAATTAGTCGACTAAAAACATATATTCATAAGTATTTAGGAATAATTCGACGACGAACGACGTGGACTTACCTAAAATATTAGACAAAAAAAAAGCCATCAAAACTGATGGCTTTTTTTTAAAATATTATGTTTAGCTATTCAATGCTTCTGCACCACCAACTATTTCTAAAATCTCGTTAGTAATTGCAGCTTGACGTGCTTTATTATATTCTAACGTTAAGTTTCTCTTTAATTCTGATGCATTATCAGTTGCTTTGTGCATAGCAGTCATTCTGGCTCCATGTTCTGAAGCGTTTGAATCTAACAATGCTTTAAACAATTGCGTTTTTAATGATTTTGGAATTAAATCTTCTACAATTTCTTGTTTAGAAGGTTCAAAAATATAGTCTCCAGAAGAACCGTTTTCTTGCACATTAGGTACGATTGGCAAGAATTGCTCTTCTTGAACAATTTGAACAGCAGCATTTTTAAATTTATTGTACACTACAACAACTTTATCAACTCTGCCTTCTTTGAATTCATTCATCAAAAACTCTGCAAGCTGAGAAGAACGTTCAAAGGTTAAATCATTGAACATATCTTCGGCAGCACCAATACCTTCTGGTCTGTAAGATTCAGATCTTCTCTTAAACGAATCATTTGCTTTCTTACCTACAGCGATTAATTTAGTGTTAACCTTACCATAATCTCCAGCTAACATTGCATTTACCTTCTTGATTATAGTATTGTTAAAACCACCACATAAACCGCGGTTTGATGTAACAGCAACTACTATTACGTTCTTAACCTCTCTTTGTTCTGCATAAGCGTTTTCTGATAAATCTAATGTTGCACTTAGATTACCTAATATTTCTTGCAGTTTTTCCGAATAAGGTCGCATTTGCGTAATTGCATCTTGCGCTCTTTTCAATTTAGCAGCAGAAACCATCTTCATAGCCGATGTAATTTGCATCGTTGATCCAATTGAAGTGATTCTGTTCTTAATTTCCTTAAGATTCGCCATTTTGTTTCTTTAATTGAGAGTAAAATGAAGAGAACCTATTGAAAGGCTCTCTTTATTAAAATATTAGTATTTACTAGATAATTCTTTCGCTACTTGCGTAAGTGTATCTGTAACTTCATCTGTTAACTTACCAGCTTTTAATGTATCTAAGATATTTCTATGCTTAGCATCCATAAAGTCTAAAAATTCATTTTCAAACTCTTTAACTTTATTAACTGGAACGTTTTGAATTAATCCTTTCGTACCTAAATAAATAATAGCAATTTGCTTTTCTACTGGGTAAGGATCTCCTTCTTTTTGCTTTAAGATTTCAACGTTTCTTGCTCCTTTGTCTAAAACTGCTTTTGTAGCAGCATCTAAATCAGAACCAAATTTAGCAAACGCTTCTAACTCTCTATACTGTGCTTGATCTAACTTTAAAGTACCAGCAACTTTCTTCATTGACTTAATCTGTGCAGAACCTCCAACACGTGATACAGAAATACCTACGTTAATTGCCGGACGAATACCCGCGTTAAATAAATCAGATTCTAAGAAAATTTGACCATCCGTAATAGAAATTACGTTGGTTGGGATATATGCAGAAACATCACCTGCTTGTGTTTCAATAATTGGAAGTGCAGTTAATGAACCTCCTCCTTTTACTTTACCTTTTAAAGATTCTGGTAAATCATTCATTTGTGCTGCAATTGTATCGTCATTAATAACTTTTGCTGCACGTTCTAATAATCTTGAGTGAAGGTAGAATACATCTCCTGGATAAGCTTCACGACCTGGAGGACGACGTAATAATAAAGAAACCTCACGGTATGCAACTGCTTGCTTAGATAAATCATCAAAAACAATTAATCCTGGGCGACCAGTATCTCTAAAATACTCTCCTATTGCTGCTCCTGCCATTGGTGCATAAAACTGCATTGGAGCAGGATCAGATGCGTTTGCTGCTACAATTGTAGTGTAAGCCATTGCACCTGCTTCTTCTAATTTCTTAACGATACCTGCAACTGTAGATCCTTTTTGACCAACTGCTACATAGATACAGTAAACTGGCTTACCAGCATCGTAAAATTCTTTTTGGTTGATGATTGCATCAATTGCAACAGTTGTTTTACCTGTCTGACGGTCACCAATAATAAGCTCACGCTGACCACGACCAATTGGAATCATAGCATCAACAGACTTAATACCTGTTTGTAATGGTTCTGTAACTGGCTGACGGAAAATAACACCTGGCGCTTTACGCTCGATAGGCATTTCAAATAATTCTCCTTGGATATCACCTTTACCATCGATAGGAAGACCTAATGTATTTACTACACGACCAACCATACCTTCACCTACCTTAATAGATGCGATACGACCAAGACGTTTTACAGTATCTCCTTCTTTTACACTAGAAGAACGTCCTAAAAGAACGGCTCCTACGTTATCTTCTTCTAAGTTAAGTGCAATACCTTGTAAACCACCGTCAAATTCGATAAGTTCACCATATTGTACTCCACCTAAACCGTAAATACGCGCGATACCATCACCGATTTGTAATACAGTACCTACTTCTTGAAGTTCAGCCTCAGATTTGTGACCTGATAACTGTTCTCTTAAAATTGCAGAAACTTCTGCTGGTTTTACATCTGCCATGTTCTTGACTTTTTATCCCTAAGGGATTATCGTGTTAAACGTTGTTTTAAATCTTTAAATTGACGAGATACACTTGCATCGATTTGCGTGTCTCCCATTCTTACAACAAAACCTCCAATTAGAGATTCATCTATTTTTTCTTCTACTTCTAAAGTTCCTTTTACTGAAGTCTCGATTTTCGCTAAAATCTGACTTCTTACTGCTTCATCTAATTTCGATGCTGTAGTAATTGTAATCGGTACAATACCTTTTTGCTCTTGTAACTTAGTTTTATAAGCCATTGCTATTTGAGGTAAAATACTTTCTCTACCGTTTTTAACAATAAGCGTTAAGAACGATATTGACGTTTCATCAAAGGCATCGAACACAGCGTTAAAGATACTAATCTTTTTATCTGCTTTAACAATAGGACTTTTAAGTAAGTTTTCGAACTCTCTATTTTCATTTACTACAGAAAGGAAAAAGTTCATATCATCCTGAACTGTGTCAACCTTATTTTGCTCGGTTGCCAACTCTAATAAAGCTTGCGCGTATCTTGATGCTGCTTTTGTCCCTTTCATACTCTTAGTTTAAACTAATGTCTTCTGCTAATTTAGAAGCTAATGCTTTTTGCTTATCATCTGAAGATAATTCGCCTTTCACAACTTTTTCTGCAATTTCTATAGAGATAGCAGCAACTTGTGTTTTTAATTCTGCAATAGCAGCATTTTTTTCTGAAGCAATAACCTCTCTTGCAGAGTTCATTACTTTCTCAGCTTCTTTCTTTGCATTGTCTACTGCATCAGATTTCATTTTCTCTGCAACTTCTTTTGCATCTTTGATCATCGCATCTCTTTCTGCTCTTGCTTCTTTTAACGCATTTTCATTTTGCGCTGCAAGTGCTTTCATTTCTGCTTTTGTTTTCTCAGCTAATTCTAAAGCTTCTTCTATGTTCTGCTCTCTTGTATTAACAGCAGCCATGATAGGCTTCCAAATAAACTTTGCTAAGATAAACATCAATAACAAGAAAATTAATCCTGTCCAAAATATCAATCCTAAATCTGGCGTAATTAAATCCATCTTTATCTTTATTAAATAATTTCTTCTTTTTAAACTTTTAAAAGAGGTTCTCGTAACCAACCGTTACGAGAACCTTCTAAGCTTTCTCTTCTTAACCTTGAAGAAGTCCAACTACAACACCGAATAAAGCAACACCTTCAATTAAGGCTGCTGCGATAATCATTGCAGTTTGAATTTTTGAAGCTGCTTCTGGCTGACGTGCGATCGCATCCATTGCTTGACCACCAATTCTACCAATTCCTAATCCGGCACCTAATACTGCGATACCTGCACCAATTGCTGCTACTCCCATAACTGTTATTTATTATTAATTAAAAGTTTACAAATTTATTAATGATGTTCTTCTGCAACTGCTGCTCCTATGAACAACGCAGACAACATCGTAAATACAAAGGCTTGTAAGAATGCTACCAATAACTCTAACACTGAAATAAACAATGCTAAAGGAACAGATAAACCTCCCCAAGCTACACTCTCGAAAGTAAAGATAATCCCTACTAACGATAAGATTATAATATGCCCTGCAGTAATGTTTGCAAATAAACGCACCATTAACGCAAAAGGCTTTGTGAATACACCTACGATTTCTACCGGAATCATAATTGGCAATAATGCTTTAGGAACTCCAGGAGTTGCAAAAATGTGTTGCCAATAATGTTTATTTCCGTTGATTAATGTCAAAATTAAAGTGAATACTGCCATCACCAAAGTAAAGCTGATATTACCAGTTAAGTTGGCTCCACCAGGAATGATAGGAACTAATCCTAACAAGTTATTAATCCAAATAAAGAAAAACGCCGTTAATAGATAAGGCATAAACTTCTTATACTTCTTTTCACCAATATTACTTTTAGCAATATCATCTCTAATAAAAATTACAATCGGCTCTATAAAGCGTGAGATACCTTTTGGCGCACCAAAACCATGTTTCTTGTATGATTTAGCAACGGCTGCTAAAATTAAAATCAACAATAAAGCGGAAACAATTAGCGCTACAACGTTTTTTGTGATAGAAAAATCTAAAGGCTTAGCGTTTATTGAATGCCCTTCTAAATCAAAACTAATCTCTCCATTTGCATCCAGCTTGTAGATTTTTTCGTGAACCATTGCATATCCTTCAGCTGCTCCAGTACCTTTTAAATAAGTATGATCTCCATGACCGGCATGTTCTCCATGATAGAAATTAGAAGAAGAAAAAACTTTTACTCCACCATCAATTAAAATAATTGGAAGATACACAGAAACAGAATTCTCGTGTCCGCCCCAAAGATGCCATTCATGCGCATCTTTAATGTGATGCATGATCATTTCTGTAACATCAACCTTTTCATCATGCGCTTCTGCAACGTGTGAATCGTTACCATGTGCTTCTATGTCATGATTACCATGATCTGCTACTTCTAGCTCTTTTGCTAACCCTAAGTTTACAGCTAAAACTGTAACAAAAATGAAAGCCAGTGCTTTAAACGTGTTCTTTAACATCATTTTAGAATAATTCTAATTGTGTGTTTCAAAATTTCGGTGCAAAGGTATGCAATCTTTTAGAATGAACAATAAAATTAGATGGAATTAGGTGTTTTTTTGTTCATTGTTCCGTTTAGCAAGTCGAATAAAAAAGAGACTCTGAAAAATCAAACTCAAAAAGAAAAGAATTATAAATTGTAAAACAAGCTCTTTTTTAAATTGAAAACCACCATATATTAGATAGGCAGAAAAGCTCATGGCAACTAACATTTGTATTGTTGTAAAAACCAAAAACATTTCTGAAAATGCACTTTTATCTTCTTTCTTTAGTGCAAATTGCAATAAGGTATTTCCAACAAAAGAAATTAAAACTAACACTACATAACAGAGAATAAGCTGATGATTAAAATAAGGTTGAGGAAAGACGCTTGCAATGGCAAAGTGGAACAATGCAATAACAGCAAAAAACAGCAAGAAATAGAGTTTACCTTTAATCATCTTTTTTACCGAGACGGATTACTTCCTTAATCACCAAGTAGAGTGAACCAAAAACTGTAAAAAGTACAAAAACTAATGTCCAAACTGGGGTTTGATTTGCTTGTTTCTCATCTAGCCATTGACCAAACAGAGCGCCTGCAGTTATAGTTACTCCCATCTGAATTGCTAACGCAGAAAATCTTAGATATGCGTTTACGTTGTTTTTGGATTTATCATCCATTAGTAAACTACGTCCGGTTGTTTATCATCTGAAATAGCTGAGGCTATTTTTTTAGCGGTTTTGGTTGTAGTATTAGACATATGGCAGTTACCATTAAAGTCAGCACCATCCTCGATAACAATTCTTCCAGTTACAATATCGCCGTTTATTTTTGAAGATGCTTTGAGCACAAGAACCGATTCTATTTTAACATTACCGGTTACTTCACCTTCTATCTCGGCTTCATAAGCTACGATATTTCCTGAAACTTTACCTTGCGCACCTAAAACAACTTTTCCAGCACATTCTAAATCACCCAGCACTTCTCCGTCTACACGTAAACTACTATCTGTTTTAAGTGTACCATCTAACTTAGAACCAGAAACGATTCTATTTAATTTATCGGGTGTATCTGCTGACAGCTTTGTTTTTTCTGCTTTAAACATTGTGCTCAAATTAATAATTATCTTCGAAAAAGTTATCGTATTCCTTTATTTTCTGTTGCTGAATAAGAATTTTAAAGTTTTCTTTGGAAATGTACTGAATTTTTGCGTTTCTAAAGTCTCCAAGATGCTTTTTTGTTCGTCTGAACACACGAATATACTCATCTGCTTCCGCCTTGTCTTCCATATCCTTTACTAAAACAACGGTTAAACCAGACTCTGTACTAATTATCTGACTTGTTGTACTGTATCGTTCTCTGCTAAAAAATTCTCTGTTAAAATCAGAAATCTTGGTTCTTGAAGCCCTACTATCATCTTGATCCTTTAAGTATACCATAATATACATTTGAGCGCTATTACTATAGGTGTAAATTCCTGTTGGTTTGGAAAAATCTACAGGGATATTTTCAGGGATACCGTTAATTAATAAATCCAATAATTCTTTAGCTCTTGGTGCTTCATCGGACTCTGGATATTCTTCTATGATTTGTTCTAAAACTGGCAAAAGTGTTTGCTTATCTGGGTTTATTTTCCCCATAGACATTGCCTTTAGCAGTAAATACTTTGATCTGTAGCTATTGTTTAACTCAGACTCAATTACTTTATTTGCTTTGGCAATCACAGGATAAAACAAACCTTGTTCATACCGTTCCACAGACTTTAGGTATTCATCTAACTCTAGTGCAGCCAATTCTTTTTGTTTAATAAAGAAATTTGGATCTCTTAAGAAGTTTGCATAATCAGAGTTCGGATAATTATTAAAAATATAATTTTTATAGTTGTTTGCTTTAGAAGCATCTTTCTGCTCGTTTATCTTGTAAAGCTGATAAGCCGAAAGTAAGTTGTGTCGATTTTCTATATCTTTCTCTATAACTGCATCAAATTGTTGGTGCGCTAAGACAACTTCGTTTAATTGATTTTTATAGAGCATTCCCGAGGTATATAGTCCTTCTAACAAGCGTTCATTACTTACTGCTAAGGCACTATCGGTTAGTGGTATATTTTTAAGCAAAGACTCAACGGTCAACTCCTCAATGGGTTTATCTGGAGCAATAGAATCCGAAGGAATTGAGTCGTTTTCTAGAAAAACGATACTTGTTACTTTGTTAGACCTCCTCCAATTATCTTCATTTTCTCGTTGACCATAAATTCTTCTAAATTCATTTAAACCTTCGGCCATAGCCTTAGAGTTATTGAAATACCACTTTCCACCTTGTCCATTGTTCTGCGCAGTAAATTCTTGCTGTAATTGTCTAAGCTCTTCAAGCCTCCTAGCATCGGCTTCGGCTTTCCGTTTTTTCTCTTCTTCTATTTGTTTAATGACACCTTTAATAAATTTTTCTCTCTCCTTTTCACTTAAACTCGCAATTCTCTGCACACTGTCTTCAAAAGCGATTGTCTCTAAATTACTTACAAGATCAAACAGCTTATCTGCTTTATTTCTAATTTCTTCTTTTTGTGCGTAAGTATCTGGTAGTACATTTGCAGAAGAGTCATAATATTTCTGAGCCTTTATATAATTTTTATCGGCGAAAGAGATATTTCCCATACGCTCATAACTAACCCCTTTCTGTCTGTTATTATTTAATGAATAAAAAACCGATTGAGTAAGGTAAGACATACCTAAAGGTTGATCTCCTCTATCTAATTCAATATCGGCTAAAGCATAGTAAATTTGATCTTTAAACTCTGAATTTTTTTCATCTCTAAGCATTTTTTTAAGCTCTTTAATGATTTTCTCATTGCCTTCGCCTCCGGATAGCGCGCGGTTAATTCTAGCATGAAATGTCATTTCAAAATTTGCATTTCGCTTTATAGACGCCGTGTAATAGGCTCTGGCTTCCGGACTATCCTGAGCTTGTAATAATTGGGCAATTATAAAATTCAACCTTGCTTTTTCTTGCGCATCTTTACTGTGATAAACAGCTTCTTTTAACCTATCAACAGCTCCTGTATAATTATCCTTTTCAAGTTCTAAAACAGCCTTTGTTTTTGCAATTTCTAAGCGTAATCCTTTGGGAAATCCTGCAAGATCTGCCGGATCTTTTTTTACATATTTCAACTTAGATTTTTTCTTTTTATCTTTTTCTGCAGCCAAAATATCTTGTTCAGCCTTTTCAAGTTTCTTTAATTTAATATTTGCCTTGGTAAAGTCTCCCATCTGAATATCGCACTTTGCCATCCAGAGCAACGCTGCATGAGTAGAAGGATTGTTTCTATAAAACTTCTTAACAAACTCAAAATTGTCATAAGCCTCAACGTATCTGCCTTTGTAGTATTCCGACTTACCAATTAGCATCCAATTTTCATCAATCCACTTACAGTATTCCTCTTTCTTTTTTGAAAGTTTTTCCATTGTAGGCATACTGTGCTTAGAAATAACCTCCGAGCATTTGGCAATAGCAGTGTCCATCGCGGGATAAAGACTTACAGCTTCTTCTTTATTTGGGAGTTCTTCAATTGGTAAGATAGAATAATAGTCTTCTTTATTCCCTTTTCGATAAGATTCTAGACCTATCCTTACTAACTCAGTAGCATTAAAATACCCATTAAATCGTGCGGTAGTGTTGTGATAAGTGCGGTTAACAAACGTATTCTTTTCTGTAGAGCAAGAAATAGCCAGAACCAAAAACATGGATATGACAATTATGCTATTCAATCTTCTCTTTATGCTCATAAATGTAGAATACTATAACTCAGAATTAGCAAAAATATTATTTCTTTTTGAAGAAAATAAAAATGGTCGGTATTAAATAAAATACCGACCATTAGTTTTATCTATTTCTAAAGCCTATTCGCATTTCTTTTTTAAAGTCGTAGAGAACATAATGTCCACGTCAGACCATAGTTTTGATTCTGTATCTCCATTCTCAATATCTGTGTGGAGATCTTCGCAAGCAACATTTAAAGCGGTTAAACCTTCTTCAGCGTTCCAATTCATTACATCAATATTTGTTTTGTATGTAAACGTTGCATCCTCAAAAGTGTAGTCACCTTCTACTTCATTTGTGATTCCATTCATTGAAATTGCAATTATTGCTTTTCCGTTGTCTCCTAAACTTATAACTTCTCCAGTAATCATTTCAGGAATGGTAAATGAACCAAAAAACAAAGAGTCTATTTTTTTATTTCTATCTGAATTTTTTGTTTCAACTGTTTCTACGGGTATTGAAAAAGACAAATTTTCAATTAATCCTATTTTATCTCCTGCTTTATCTCCTCCAGTAACAGACAACGTTGTAAATGTTCCTCCAACAGGAGCTTTTCTTAAAAACTTAAAAGCCGTCCAATCTAACTTACTATCAGCCGGACTATACTCATAGTAACAGTTCTCAACCTTATTATTCTCTACAACTGTTTCTGCTGATTGTTGTTCTCCACTGCATGACGCTAAGATCAATGTAAACGTCATTAAACTCACTATTATCTTTTTCATACTTTCGTTTTTCGCTAAGTTAATGAAAAGTACTGAAAACAATTCACCTTCTGTCCGATTGATTATAATGATATATATTAATGTCACTTTATGCCCTTAAAGTAATTAGTGTTTCTATATTTACAATTACATAACTCTTAATTTAAACAACATGAATTGTTTCATAATTGACGATGACGATACAACTCGATTACTCATCGAAGACATGATTGGTAAAATTAGTGGTGTTTCGGTTAGTGGTAGTTTTAGAAATCCACTAGAAGGATTAGAGCGATACCTTGAAGAAAAACCTGATCTATTAATTTTAGACGTGGAAATGCCAGAAATAAATGGAGTAGAATTTGCTCAAACTATCACATCCTCTACTAAAATTATTTTCATCTCTAGTAAAAAAGATTATGCTGTTGATGCCTTTGGACTAAATGCAGTTGATTATATCTTAAAACCTGTTACACTACCTAGGCTAACGCAAGCAATAATGCGTGCTAAAAAAGACATACAAGAAAAAGACAATTCATTTTTTCTAAAAACCAATGATGGCCACCAACGTGTGGAAGCAACCGATTTAATGTATATAGAAGCATTGGGTGATTATGTAAGAATCTACAGCTCAACAGATAAGTTTATTTTAAATGGAACCCTAAAAGCTGTTGAAGCAAAACTTTCAAAAAAAGATTTCTTGCGGGTACATAGAAGTTATATTGTGAACCTTAAAAAAATAGAAAAGATTGAAGAAGGCACAATCATAATTGGTAAAAAACTAATTCCTGTTGGACGATCGTATAAGAAAGAATTTACGGAGCGTATTAACACATTAGACCTGTGATTGAAGAAGTATACGTTATAGACGATGATGCAACGACTTGCTTTCTTTTAGAAACAAAACTAGAAAGCTCAAGGTTCAATTTAAAAACGTTTACCTCCTCGAGACTTTTTTTGGATACACTTGCGAATTTAGAAAACAGTATTTTTTTCTTGGATTTAAACATGCCTTCGCCAGATGGTTTTGAAACAACAAAAGAATTAATTGAGCGCGGAGTTAACGTTTCTAACATTTTTATTTTTACCGATAATTCTGAGATAAAAATCAGGTTTAAAGAACTTCATGAGATTCAAAACTTCATTCTTAAAACTGATTTAAATATTTCATTTTTAGAACAACTTTTGAAATGAAAATTAACGAAAAAATTCGCTCTCAATTCACACCCTCAGTTTATCAAAAAGCGTGTTTAATCTACTTAGAGAGTAACCAGAAACTTATAGCAGAGTTAAGAACATCCGACGCGTTAAAAAAATCAAAACTATTGCATAAACTAAAAGGTGGTACTGAAATGCTCGGATTTATTGATATGGGTCAATTACTCTTTACTGCAGAACAAAACATTGAAGAAGATTTTTCTGAAGAAATTGAACTATTATTCAATGAAATAAAGTCACACTTTAAATAGTTTTTTATGTAGTGTGTAGTAGGTAAACCTATCTTTGAATAAATACAAATCCCGTAATAGCTTCTGTACCGTCCCCAAGGTCGATCACGTAATAATACGTTCCTGTGGGTAATTCTGTGTTGTCTGATAATTGAATTCCGAAATTCATTTCACCTGTCCAATCATTCATGTAGCCTTTGGCTGTATAAACCTTACTTCCCCAACGGTTGAACACCATTACTTCATTATTTGGATAGTTCATTATTCCCGGTATTACCCAAGTATCATTCACTCCATCTCCATCACCTGGAGTAAATGCCTCCGGAATTTCAAGTTCACCACAGACAATTTCTGTTGTTGGTACAAGTGTTATACTCTCTTCATTTAAGTCACACGGATCAAATGGATTGGTATTATCTTCGGTTGTTGTCGGATCGCCGTCTGTTCCATTTACTTCATCAGCATTTGTAACACCATCACCGTCACAATCACCCTGATGTTGACACAACAGAAACATCTAACCAATTAAAGTCGCAATCATTGTTAGGATCTGTTCCATTTGGTCCAGCAACACCGTCTCCATCTGGATCAATTTCATCTCCGTTAGAAACTCCATCTCCATCACAATCCGCTGCTAACCAAGTTGAATCTGCGTTAGCTAATAATTGATTCGCTGCATCATACTCGCATGGATCATTTGGATTTGTTCCATTTGGACCAGGAGTTCCGTCTCCGTCTGGATCTATCTCATCTCCGTTCGTTACTCCGTCTCCGTCGCAATCTGCATTTAAGAAAGCTGGACCAGCGTTTGCGTATACTTGATCTGCAACATTGAACTCACATGGATCATCTGGATTCGTATTATCATTTGTTGTCAATGGATCTCCATCAGTACCGTTAATCTCATCTGCGTTGGTAACACCGTCTTCATCACAATCTCCTGTTGAAGTTGCGACTACTGTTACATCTGCTAAGTTGAAATCACAGTCGTCTGTTGGACTTGTTCCATTTGGACCAAGTGTTCCATCTCCGTCAGGATCAACTTCGTCTCCATTTGTTACTCCATCTCCATCACAATCTGATGCTAACCATGCTGCATTTACATCTGCAAATACTTGGTTCGCTGTGTTAAACTCACAAGGATCGTTAGGGTTTGTTCCATTTGGACCAGGAGTTCCATCTCCATCTGGATCAATTTCATCTCCGTTAGAAACTCCATCTCCATCACAATCCGCTGCTAACCAAGTTGAATCTGC
>CBFHKX010000011.1:0-34628 GCA_965656535.1 Lishizhenia sp. | reverse complement strand
AACCGAAATCCAATTCCTAAATTCTCTCCAAGGTTTCGAGAATTTTTTACGGAATTACATTTCTACACGGGTAATTGAGAAAATTGTTTTCTCAAGCGAAAAAATTCGCTTTTCATATCGATTAGTTTATAGTTTTTGAGTATATTGCTTTCTGTCAGCTAAAACTGTTTATTTAATAAATTGTTATGTTAACTATGAACATACGTATTGTGAAAAAAAAAAGAATAGCACTAATTTTTATTTTACTGCCGTTCATTGGTGTTGCTCAGTTTAATGATACTATATTTAAAATAACAACTACTGATTATGACGATGTATCTTTCCATGATTTAGAATTTAAAAGCGAAAATGAGGGAGTCATATTCTATAATGGATCTAATGGGTTTCAACTAGAAAGAAAACTACATATCGTAAACACACTAAATGGAGGCCTAAGTTTTGATACGGTTGTTTTTGAAAATTTTGAGTATATAGATTGTGAATATAATGGAGATACACTTTTCTTGCTTACGCAGCGCCAGTCTTATGATCCAGCTTTTTCTCCAGTTGTGTATGATTATTATGTACACAGAAGTATAGATAATGGTATAACATGGGATACTACTTATCTAAGCAATGTACCCAATGGCGCAACTAAATTTTCGTTTTTAGATAATCAAAGGGGTGTTTTAGGCTCTTGGCGAGATTTGAGGTATACAGAAGACGGAGGCGATAATTGGAATTATATTTACCTAGATGAAGAATACCATCATAATTATAATATTACCTCTGATGGGCAAGCGTGGTGGTTTTTTAACAGTGTAAGAAAGTACAAGATTAACCCCAATACTATAGTAGGTGCAGACATACAAGTGTTTGACGACAATTGCCAATGCGGTGGTAGTTCTAGAATAGTAGAAGGCAATAGCAAAATTACGGCAATATCTTATACAGGTCAAGAAGGCTGGAATTATGGTTATCCAAACGGTAATTTTTTAGCTATGCGTATTTTTAATGAGGCAACAAATGTTAATAATTTAGTTCATTTACCAAATGAAGGAGTGTTAAGAGATATTGACGTGCACGATACAGTAGTGTTTTTAACAGGAGACGGTACGCTTTTAAAAAGTGTTGATAAAGGTTTGACTTACCAAAGGTTTGCTTATGACACACCAGCTTTAAATAATAGTTATTTGTCTTTTTTAATTGATTTCCCTTCGGATAGTGTAGGGTATTTAGCCGTAAGAAATTTATTTGATGATCCACGGTGGTTGGTGCTGAAAACTACAAATCAAGGAGGTAATTGGGTACAACAAACCCAAGTTGAATCAATATTCTTAAATACAGAAGAAGTACCTAAGCAAAAAGAGATATCTGTTTATCCCAATCCTTTTAAAGAAATATTGGCGGTCAGTTCGGCAGTTTTAATAAAGAAATTAGTGGTATTTGATATATACGGTAAACAAATTTATCAAAGCGAATTGTTCAACAGTAAAAATGTTAAAATAGATTTATCTTCTCTAGCATCTGGCACATATGTTTTAAAAGTCTTTTTAGCGAATCAGCATACGTATGAGCATAAAATACTGAAGCCGTAAAACTTAGTTAATCGTAACATAAGTATATAAGAAAGAACAGCCTTGACATTTACTTTTTTATTTGCGAAAACTTTAAGAAAAAAAATCCCAGCTAAATAAATAACTGGGATTTCTACTCAACACCCTTAAGTGGAAGCCAAAAGGAGCCGAATTTTTTAAAAAGTATAGTTATTTCACTACGCCCATATCACAAAACTTTTCTACACGTGTGTTGCAACGCTCTGTTGCTTCTACTTTAGAAAGTGCAGTAATGTGTTTTTTTAATTCTTTCTTTAAAATACTAAACATTTTCTCTGGTTCTCTGTGTGCTCCAGATGCTGGTTCTTTGATAACCGCGTCTACTAATTTTAATTTTTTCATGTCTGCAGAGGTTAAGTTTAACGCTTCTGCAGCTTGTTCTTTATAATCCCAAGATCTCCATAAAATAGAAGAACAAGATTCTGGAGAGATTACAGAGTACCATGTGTTTTCTAACATCAATACTTTGTCTCCAACACCAATTCCTAATGCTCCGCCAGATGCTCCTTCGCCAATAATTACACAAATTACAGGCACTTTAAGTTTCATCATTTCATAGATGTTGCGTGCAATAGCTTCTCCTTGTCCTCTTTCCTCTGCTTCTAAACCAGGGAAAGCTCCAGGAGTGTCAATCAAGGTAACAATTGGTTTGTTGAATTTTTCTGCTAAACGCATTAAACGCAAGGCTTTTCTGTAGCCCTCTGGGTTGGCCATACCAAAGTTTCTGTACTGGCGCATTTTGGTGTTTGCACCTTTTTGCTGACCAATAAACATTACGGTTTGTCCGTCTAGTTGACCAAAACCACCCACCATTGCTTTGTCGTCTTTTACATTTCTATCGCCATGTAGTTCCTGAAAAGTACCATCCGTCATCGCATCTATATATGCTAGGGTGTAGGGTCTTTCTGGATGACGAGAAAGTTGAACGCGCTGCCAAGGCGTAAGATTTGAAAAAATCTCTTTCGTTTTTTTGGTTAGCTTCGTATCTAACTCTTTTATTTTATCAGTCATGTCCACTTCAGACTCAACTTCAAGTGCTTTTGCTTTCGCAATTTGCTCTTCAAGTGCCTGTATGGGTTCTTCGAAATCTAAATATGTTGCCATCTCGTTAAATTTGGGTGGCGAAAGGTACGAAAAATCAATGCTATTTTTACATTTGTTACATGATAAGTTTTCCAAACTGCAAGATTAATTTAGGATTAGACGTATTGTCTAAGCGCTCCGACGGGTATCATGAAATTAAATCTGTATTATTTCCTGTTCAATGGCAAGATGCATTAGAGATAGTGCCGGCTACTTCTTTTCAGTTTACATCTTCAGGATTAACAATACCAGGCAATACCTCTAATAACCTTTGTGTGAAAGCTTATCAGCTTCTGAAGCAAGACTTTGATTTTCCTGCTATACATATTCATTTGCATAAAATTATACCCATGGGTGGAGGTTTAGGAGGAGGAAGCGCAGATGGAGCGGAAACACTGAAACTTATCAACACCTTATTTGAGTTAAATATCTCGAAAGATGGGCTGAAAAAATATGCGTCTGTTTTAGGTAGTGATTGTCCTTTCTTTGTAGAAAACACTGTACAATTTGCAACCGGTACAGGTAAAGACGTTGTTCCTATTGAGTTAGATTTATCTGGGTATTATCTGAAGCTTGTAAACAATGGTACACATGTCAGTACAGCAGAAGCCTATGGCGGAATAGAATTTTCTGAAACAAAAAATGGTATTAAGCAGGTAATTAATGAACCGATTGAAAAATGGCAAGGTTTATTGCAAAATAGCTTCGAGTCTTCTGTGTTTAAAATTCATCCTGAGCTTAAATTACTTAAGCAACAATTAATAAATGAAGGTGCTAGTTATGCAAGTATGACAGGCAGTGGATCTACTTTGTTTGGGATTTATAAAACACCACCTCAATCTAATTTCAAGCACAGTGCATTTGAAAAAATTATAGCACTTTAGTATCCAAGTGTAGATTAATTCACAAAGATTTTTGCTGTTTTCAGTTTTTTATTGCCTTTTACAGTGAAATGAACATAATACAACCCTTTTGCTGTTGGTGGTAACTGAATTATATTTATTCCTTTTCCTAAGGGCTGCTTAAAGATTACTTTACCCAAAAGGTTGTAAATTTCTATCTCTGTTTGATGAACAGGAGCATCTACTGTAAAGTTTCCGTTAGATGGATTAGGATATATTGAAAACTGGATATCTAGTTCTTCTAATCCAATGTTACTGTCTGGGTTTGATTCAAAGTGCCAAACACCGCCTAAATCCGTACCTAGAAATAAGCTTTCTCTTCCGTCGTTGTCTATATCTAAAACAAATGGAGCACTGTAAGCACCTGCATCTATATTCAAATATTGGTCAGAAACAAGGTTGAAACTATCACCATCGTTTAAATTGTTTTCAATGTTATCGAACAGAAAAAGTTTGCCGTTTTTTGCACCACAAAAGAGATAAATTGTATCGTTTAACGTTTTAAAATGTGGAACATTAAAGGCGTCAGAACTTCCACCTCCAACGTTAACCTGACCAAGATTTTCTGTAATTAATTCAAAACTGTAGTTGGTTGCTGTTCCATTATTTTTATAGTACATTATTTCTCCTGTCTTCTTGCCAATAATCAAATCGAGTAGTCCATCTTCATCTAAATCAAACAATTGAGGAGATGCATGTGTAAATGTATTTATTTCTGTACCAAGGTAGTCTGTGATGTTGAAAACAGGAGCTGCAAAATCTAATTCTCCAGAAGTACTATTGTTTTCGTAGTAGTGAAACCTCCCCATTTCTGTTCCTACAAGCATATCGGTTTTTCCATCGCCGTTTAAATCACCAAACGTAGGTACAACGCGTAATCCAATATTTGCAGAGCTGAAATTTTTCCAATCTGCGGTAATTAATCTAAACTCAGGATTTGTTGCAGTGCCAATATTCCTGTAATATTGAATAGAGGTTTCCTTGTCTAGTGGAGCCTTGTATCTGAAAAAATTAGCCACAAGTAAATCGTTTAGTCCATCATTATTTTCATCTACAATTACAGGAATTCCCGCTAGGCCATTATCAATCATGTCTTCTTGTAAGAATGCATTTGTTCTGGCAATAAAGTTGGGGTTTTCGTTAGTGCCTAAATTTTCATAAAACAAAATACTTGATCTATTTTGAGAAACTCCCTTTGCATTTGCACCAATTACTAAGTCTTTTACATTGTCGTTATTTACATCTAAGTAAAAACAAGCTGGAAAAATAAAAAGTTGAGCAGGAGTTGTATTACTCGGGAAATTATTTTCTACACTAACCATTGAAGAGTTCGTGTTAACTGCTGTACCTCCGTTTACAACCAATACAACATTTTCATGAGAAACATCGCCCAATAATAGGTCGAGCACCCCAGAATTATCATAATCGAAACCAAGCAGGGTAGAACCAGCGTGTTTGGCAGATTTTTGAGGATCACTTACCCAAGTATTTCCGTTGCAAGGAGGTGTATCCGGATCAAGTATAATAGTGTTATCTGCACTGCCTTCTTCAAAATTTCCCCAGCATTGGTTGTACAATTCAAATTCTAAAGAATCTGGAATACCATAGTTTTCCATTGAAAGGTTTTTGTGATACTCAATCCTACTGCCACCGCCATTAAAAGTGAGTATATCAATATCTCCATCTAAGTCTACATCAATTATTGCAGGAATATCTGAACTACTTACAAATAGGTTTGAGCTTCCTCCAGAGTAAACAGATTGCAATACACTTTTGAAAAGCACAAATTTTAATCCATCGATAGGGTTAGAAATGTTTTTATACACTTTCACTCCTCCAATACCATAAGTAAAAATGTCTTTATCACCGTCATTATCATAGTCTGTTGTAAACAATCTATATCGTAAATCTGCCGGAAATTTGTCTCGTGCATTAAATTCTAAATTATACGAATAGTTTGAACCATTCACATCTTTTCTGTATACTCTCAGTTGATCATTACTTCTGTCAAACAACAATAAATCTAAATCTCCGTCTAAGTCAAAATCTATATCTGAAAATTGCGTGTAATTTAATCCTCCGTCCCATGCTTTAGATAATGTTTCATTTCCTACTGAAACGGGAATAGAAGGGTCATAGTCGAACTGAAACTGAGCTAGTGTTGAGTGCGCTAGTGTTGTGATAAAAAGAAGAAAGTGCAATTTTAAAGGCATCGGAAATGGATTGAAATTATTGCTGTATTTTTGTAGACTAACGTTAAAAATACTGAATTATGATAAAAGTTGCTTTAAGTTCCTTGTTAATTCTCTTTTTTTCCTTGGTTTTTGCACAAGATTCAAGTTCCGTTCTTTTTTTAGGAAATAGTTACACGGCTGCAAATAATCTACCGCAATTGTTTAAATCAATAACGGAAAGTTTGGGAGATGCTGTACATGTAGACGCAAGAACTCCTGGCGGAACTACCTTTCAAGGGCATGCGTCTAACGGAGCAACGTATCAGAAAATTCAAAGTAATCCATGGCACTTTGTTGTGCTTCAGGCGCAGTCGCAAGAACCTTCTTTTCCAGACTCACAGGTAAATACAAATACGCTACCCTACGCCCAGCAACTATCAGATAGTGTTTATGCAAATAATTTTTGTACGCAAGTTTTGTATTATATGACATGGGGACGAAAAAATGGAGATGCACAGTGGGCACCAATTTCAACTTATGAAGGAATGCAAACACGCTTAAGGAATGCATATGTTCGGTTTGCAGATAGTACTGAAGCTTCAGTTTCTCCCGTTGGAATGGCTTGGAAGTATGTACGAGAGACCGATCCAACAATTGAACTTTACACAGCAGATGAATCGCATCCAAGTTATGCTGGAAGTTATCTGGCAGCATGTACTTTTTATGCGTCGGTTTTTAGAAAAACGCCAGTTGGAGCAGGCTTTTCAGGAACACTAAATGCACAAACTGCACTATTTTTACAAGAAGCAGCTGCGTTAGCTGTCTTAAATCCAGATAGTTTATCTGCTTTTTTCTTAAGAGCAGAACCTACAGTTGCTCAGTTTGATGTTTCGGGTAATCCGCAGGTTCAAATTGTAAATAAATCTTGGAGAGCAACAGATTATTTGTTTGATTTTGGAGATGGTGCTACCTCTACCATAGAAAATCCAATGCATACATACTCCTCTCAAGGTCCGTTTACCATTTCATTAGAAGCAAGCTCAACTTGCAATACAGATGTAAAGACTAGGGATTTGGACGTAGTATTAGGACTAAACAATGAAAAATTATCTTTTTTAGTTAAGACACTAGCAAACCACAGCTATGAAATTAGGTCAGTAAAACAGATAGGTAAATGGTTTCTTCGGAATGAAATAGGCCAAATCGTTTTAGAAGGCAGTACACTTGATAAAATGCTGAAAGTTGATTTAACAAAATTTAAATCAGGGGTTTATGTTTTTAGCACTAATCTTTTTGACTATAAGCTTGTTCGACTTTAATTACTTTAGATTGGATATTGATTAGGGGAGGGCTGGATAAGTCATCCGTTTTTTGTGTTAAATTTATTTTCTTAAGTTTTTATCAATTGCGTAAGGGTTTCGTTTTCTATGCGACAAACACGAGCTGTTGGATAAATTCAAATTAAAACTACGCTATGGAACACATCGTAATTATAGGAAACGGAATATCTGGGGTAACGGCTGCGCGACACATTCGTAAGAAGTCGGATAAAAAAGTTACCATCATCTCTTCCGAATCAAAACATTTTTTCTCTAGAACAGCTTTGATGTATGTGTATATGGGTCACATGCGTTTTAAGGATATTCAGCCTTACGAGGATCATTTTTGGATGAAAAACAATTTGAATTTAGTGCAAGATCATGTTTCTTTTATTGACACAGAGAATAAAAAGTTGACCTTGACTAATTCATCTCCAATTTTGTATGATAAACTTATTTTAGCCGTAGGTTCAAAACCTAATCGATTTGGTTGGAAAGGACAGGATTTAGACGGTGTTCAAGGATTGTATTCTAAGCAAGATTTAGAGTTAATGGAATTCAATACCCGAGGAATCAAACATGCGGTAGTTGCTGGCGGTGGTTTAATTGGAATTGAGATGGCAGAAATGCTTATTTCTAGAAATATTTCTGTAGATTTTCTAGTAAGAGAAGATAGTTTTTGGAATGGAGTTTTACCAAAACAAGAATCTCAGCTAATCAATAATCACATAGGAAAACACCACGGTGTTAACCTCAGATTAAGTACGGAATTAGACGAAATAATTTCAGATGACAACGGAAGAGTAAAGGAAATAAAAACTAAAGATGGAGAAATAATTCCTTGTCAATTTGTAGGATTAACAGTAGGAGTTTCGCCCAACATTGGTGTAGTAAACAATACGCCTATTGAAGTGGGTAGAGGGATTAAAGTAAATGCTTACTTGGAAACAAATGTAAAGGATGTTTTTGCAATTGGAGATTGTGCAGAACAGCTTTATCCTGTTGGTCAAAGAAGAGCCTTAGAACAAGTTTGGTATACTGGCAGAATGATGGGAGAAACGGTAGCACAAACAATTTGTAGTGCGCCAACAAAGTATCAACCCGGTCATTGGTTTAATTCTGCCAAATTTTTCGATATAGAGTATCAAACCTACGGTTGGGTATGGAATTCCTTAAAAGATGGAGAAGAAGAATATGTTTACCAACATCCGACAAAAGAAATTTTACTCCATTTTGTTTTCGACCAATCAAGTAAAGAATTTAAAGGAATAAATACTTTCGGAGTTAGAATGCGTCATGAGATTTTTGACAATTGGCTAACTCAGAAAGTAAGCGTTGAACATGTAATTCAAAATTTGCGTACAGCGAATTTCGATCCTGAATTTTATGCGCATTTCGAAAAAGAAGTAGTTGAAGGCTACAACCTACAATTTAAGTCAAACTTAACACTAAACAAACCAGTTTGGTGGAGAAAATTATTAAAACCCCAAACGGTTTAAACAAAAATATAATGGCATCAGTAAATTATTCAATAGCAGGAGAAAAAACTCAAGCATTAAACGGAACCCAAAAGCTGGGCTTAACGCTAGCAACATTTGCTTTTTTTCTAGTTCTTTTATCTTGGGGAGGGTTAACACTAAATCCAGCAGGGTTATTTTTATTCTTAACCTTAGGTGGCTTTGCTTCCGGTACTATTTTGTATACAATAGGAACGTATAAAGGGCATACGGCTGGTATTAAAAATACGGGTAATTTTTTTAACAGTTTTACAAATATTGGAGCTTTAGGCTGGATTGCAGCAATAGTACTCACACTTTTTTATGTTTCCTTGTATTGGTTTCCCGAGTATTTAGGACTAAACAGTAAAGGAGCTAATACTGGTTTAGTTGCAATATTTGAACCGCTAAGTCAATTATTGAGAAAGAAAAGTGCAGATCAATGGTTTGTTTATGGTACATTCTACACATTGGCCATCTTGTTTTTAGGGATTAAGTTTATAGTAAAATACAGGCATAACAAATATCATTTAATACGAACAATAGTGGTAATGTTTTCGCAGCTGGTTTTGGCATATTTTATACCAAATATTTTAGAAGCTCTGAATACAACAGAGGTAGGCTACTACTCAACTAATCCTATAAATTCTTATCCTTTAAACTATGATTTCTTTGCAAAAAGTAGAATAGATGCACGTATTGCAGATGAAAATCAACCTTTAGGGATGGCGTATTTGGTGTGGGGTATTATTTTATTTTTGGTTGTTACTCCAATTGTAACCTATTATGTCGGAAAACGTTGGTACTGTTCTTGGTTTTGTGGTTGCGGTGGTTTGGCAGAAACTGCTGGAGATCCTTTCAGACATTTATCAAATAAATCTACCAAGGCATGGAAGTTAGAACGCTGGGTAATGCACTCTGTGATGGTTTTTGTGTTAGTTATGACTTTAGCAATTATGTATTCATATTTTGCTGGAAAAGACTTTAAGCTCAACTTTATTATCAAAGATAGATTTACAGGAATGCTTATTCTTTTAGGAGGATTAGCCTTAGGCTTTGCCATGTTTATCTGGTTTTATTTAAAAGATAAGTCTAAATCTAGAAACTACCTTTTAGCAGCAGCGTTAATTATAGTTGTTTTGGCAATTGTTATGATGACCAGTTATGCTTTAGATGCAAAAAATGCATTTGGATTTAGCTCTAAAGGAATTAAAAAATCCTACGGATTCTTTGTAGGTGCAATATTTTCAGGTATTATAGGAGTGGGTTTTTACCCTCTTTTAGGAAATAGAGTTTGGTGTAGATTTGGATGTCCAATGGCAGGTTACATGGGAATTATACAGCGATTTAAATCTAGGTTTAGGATTACTACAAATGGTGGACAATGTATTTCTTGTGGTAATTGTTCTACGTATTGCGAACAAGGGATTGACGTGAGAGCCTATGCTCAAAGTGGTCAAAATATTGTTAGAGCTTCTTGTGTTGGATGTGGAGTTTGTTCTGCCGTTTGCCCAAGAGGAGTACTTAAATTAGAAAATGGTCCAGAAGACGAAAGGATTTATGATAATCCTATCATTATTGGTAACGATAGTGTACAAATGAATCCAAATGTAAAGTGAAAAAAGTAGTACTCTTCTTCCTTACATTGACTTTACTGTCTTTTTCGGTTTTGAATAAAGATTTTATGCGAGCTTATACCAAAAACGGAGCTTTGCAAGAAGAAGGCTGGTTAGAAAACGGTAGTCGAGTTGGTATTTGGACGAGTTATTATTTAGATGGATCTATTCAAGAACGAGGAAAATATCAAAATAATTTAAAAGACAGTCTTTGGAAAAATTACTATAATTCTGGAGAAATAAGTGAACAAGGCTACTATCAAAAAGGTATACGTACTGGTTTCTGGGCCAAGTACTCTTCAAAAGGTATTCTCCAAGAGATAGGAGAGTATAAGAAAAACAAGAAAAATGGTTTTTGGTGGTTTTATTCACCACTTTCTACTTTACAAGATTCTATTCCGTTAAAAAAAGGGTTTTTACAAGATAACAAGCAAATCGGTTTTTGGCATTTTTACTATGAAAACGGACAAATCAAACGCAAAGGAGAATTTCTAAACAATAAATTAAATGGTTATTGGCAGTATTTTTTTGACAACGGAGATGTCTTAAAAGAAGGAAATTTCAAAGAAGGAAAGAAAGATGGTGTTTGGCGAGAGTATTTTTACCAAGGAGGTTTAAGTGAACAGGGCACGTATAGCGAAGGAAAGAAAAATTTGGTTTGGGAGTTTTATCATCGAAATGGAAAACTATCTTCGCGCGGTATGTTTGTCAACGACGAAGCAAACGGTCATTGGATGTTTTTTGATGAAGACGGCGTATTACTGGAAGAAGGTAAAATAAAAGAAGGTGAAAGAGAAGGCTACTGGAGACATTATCATGGCGGATTACTGTGCTGCGAAGGACCTTACGAGAAAGGACAGAAATACGGAACATGGAAAATGTTTGATGCAAAAGGAAAAATTAAGCGATTAGTAAAAGATGCGCACTGAAAAAAAAATAAACGTTGTTATACCTGCTTTTAACGAAGAACTCTCGATTGGAAAAGTAGTAGATGCAATTCCGAAAGATTGGATAGAAACCGTAATAGTTGTTAATAATAATTCAACGGACAAGACGCAAGAAGTTGCAGCACTTGCAGGCGCAACCGTTTTACTTGAGAAGCGAAAAGGTTATGGATATGCTTGTTTAACAGGTATTGAAGAAGCAAAAAAAAATAAAGCAGATATCATCGTTTTTTTGGATGGCGACTTTTCCGATTATCCAGAAGAAATCCCACAAGTAATTGAGCCTATTTTAGAGCAGGGTATGGATATGGTGATAGGCTCTAGAGCAACTGGAAAACGTGAAAAAGGTTCTATGACGCCTCAGCAAGTTTTTGGAAATTGGTTGGCAACTAGATTAATGAAAATTTTTTATGGTGCCAATTTTACGGACTTAGGTCCTTTCAGAGCAATTAAGATGGATGCCTTGGAGAAGCTTCAGATGGCCGATAAAACCTATGGTTGGACAATAGAAATGCAAATTAAAGCAGCGAAACATAAGATGAACTTTTGCGAAGTTCCAGTGCAGTATAAAAAACGAATTGGAGTGTCAAAAGTAAGTGGAACGGTAAAAGGTACTGTTTTAGCAGGAATAAAGATTATCTTTGCTGTTTTTAAATACAAATTTAGAGGATGATTTTTCTTCAAATTAAAGAAAACATAGACGGAGCAGTCTCTTGGATGTTCAATTGGGGAGATGCTTTTGGTTATGAAAATTATTGGAGTCATTGGTTAGCTAAAATAATATTAGTGGTTTATGCCTTGTGTTTAACACTCGTGCTTTTTTACAGTATTCTACAGCTTTCTTTAGCCATTGCTTACAAAAAAAATAAAAAAAAGCCATCTACTCAAAAGGCGTTTAATCCAGATTTTGTGCCCTTTGTTACAGTTCAATTACCTATGTTTAATGAACTGTATGTTGCTGAACGTGTAATAGAAAAAGTAGCTGAGTTTGATTATCCCAAGGATAGGTTTGAAGTGCAAGTCTTAGATGACTCAACCGACGAAACAACAGAAGTTATAGCCAATAAGATTAAAGAAGTTATAGCAAAAACAGGAGTAGCAATTAAACATATTCATAGGGTAGATAGAGTCGGATACAAAGCAGGAGCTTTAGACGCAGCTATGGACGAAGCAAAAGGTGAATTTATTGCTATTTTTGACGTAGATTTTGTACCCCATCCTGATTTTTTAAAGAAAACTATCCCCTATTTTGAAGACGAGAAAATTGGAGTAGTACAAACCAGATGGGGACACCTAAACAAAAAATATTCTTTACTCACAGAATTACAGGCTTTTGGGCTTAACGGACACTTTGCAATAGAACAGTCGGGTAGAAATTCTTCAGGACATTACATTAACTTTAACGGAACAGGTGGTGTTTGGAGAAAAGCCTGCATAGAATCTGCCGGTGGTTGGGAGCATGATACCTTAACAGAAGATCTCGACTTAAGCTACAGAGCTCAAATTAAAGGGTGGAGATTTCAATATTTAGAAGATGTAGTTGCGCCCGCAGAACTTCCTATTACTATGTCGGCACTTAAAAGTCAGCAGCACAGATGGATGAAAGGAGGAGCTGAGTGCTTTATTAAAATTAGAAAGCGTTTGTTGACTACCAAAGGTTTAAAAATAAGTGACAGAATTCATGGCTTATCTCATCTTTTTAATTCTTCTGTTTTTGTCTTTATTTTAATTATTGCCTTATTAAGTCTGCCTATTTTGCATATAAAAGATAGTTTCGCCGACCTAAATTTCTTCATCAATTTTGGTGCTTTTTTCTTAATATCGACTGTTTTCTTATTCTATTATTATTGGAACAGTTATAGAGATAAAACAGAGAAAAAAGCCAAAACATTTTTCCAGTTTTTATGGAGATTTATACAGTTTCTAGTAGTTTCAATGGGCTTATCTTTGAACAATTCGGTAGCTGTAATAGAAGGTTATTTGGGTATTAAAAGTTCATTTGTTAGAACACCAAAATTTAATGTTTCTGCTAAAGGAGAGTTTAAGGGTAATAAATACGATAAAAAATCAATTAATATTATTACAATAGGAGAAGGTATTCTGTTTTTACTGTTTGCTTTTACTGCGATAAATAGAGCTGTCTACGGAGATTTAGGAATGGTTCCTTTTCACCTAATGTTGGCTACTGGGTTTGGATTAGTATTCTTTTATACCTTGTCTGAGCTTCGTCCGCCGAAAATGATTAGAGAAGCACTTAAGGAACAGGAACGAGCTACGTCTAAGGTGCAATGAAACCTTTAGATTATATTTTTACAGTTCTTTTTTCAGTTTCCATTTTTTGGATATCTTATTTTACTACCCAAGATGCATTTGTATTAAACTTCAGTTTGTATACGGTTGCTTTTGGTTCTTTTTTAGCTCTTTACAAAAGAGCTGCCATTATCGGATTTAAGTCACTTTTGTTTATTACAATTGGTTTGCACCTAATTGGCTTATTCAGCTTCCCTTTACTATCCCCAGATTGGTCGCGTTTTTTATGGGATGGAGAACTAATTACACGAGCGATACATCCTTACGCTTATTTGCCAAAAGAACTCATTGTGGATACTCGTTTCGAGTCTAGTTTATATTTAAAAGAACTGTATGCAGAGATTACACCCTTATCGGTAGAACACTACAGTTGCTATCCATCGGTTAATCAGTTTTACTTTTTTTTAGCTGCATTCTTTTCAGACAACGTACTGGTAAACTTAGTTATTATGCGTTTGAGTATGCTAATTACTCTAGGAGTAGGAGTTGTTTATGCATTAAAATTATTAAAGAAATTAGAACTAAATCGCAATTCAATATGGCTTTTCGCTTTAAATCCTTTTGTTATAATTGAGTTAACAAATAATCTTCATTTTGAAGGAGTTGTAGTTAGCTTTTTAGTTATCGCTTTTTATTATGTTTTCAATAATAAAAGAATAAAAGCAAGTTTCTTTTGGGCTTTAGCTGTGGGCGCGAAACTCACACCATTATTAATATTGCCCTACTTTTACAGGTATTTAGGTTTTCGAAAATCAGTACGTTTTTTTGCCATTACGCTGTTAAGTGTTCTAATATTGCTAGGAATAGTGCTTTGGCCGAATTACTTGCAAAATTTTTCTCAAAGTTTGGCTTTATATTTTTCTAATTTTGAGTTCAACGGTTCTGTATTTAGTTTAGTTAAAACTGCTTTTTACTCTAATTATGGCTGGGAAACTATTCGTGTTATAGGTCCGTGGCTATCAAAGATTAGTTTAACCCTAATAGTTGTATATAGTTTGTTTTATAAGCCAAAAACAAGACAACAAATGATTCAGGCAATGCTATTTGGTTTTACCATCTATCTTCTTTTTTCTTCTACTGTTCATCCTTGGTATATCGCAATTCCTCTTGGTTTAAGTATTTTCACACCTTACAAGTCTTTCGTGCTTTGGAGCTTTACAGTGATGCTCAGTTACTCGTTTTATAAATTAGGGAATACTTCTATAACTATTTTCTTGACTATATTAGAGTACGTAAGTTTTATAGTGTGTTTATTAATAGAAGTTGTTAGAAATAAGAAAAAGACTAAAATAGTTTACGATAATTTACTATCCACGTAGAATCTTGTACATCTCGCATAATTTTAAAAAAGCTAGTATCTAGAAAATAGTCGTGTTCAAAATTTTGAACTCCATAGGTGTTAGAAACATATTCTAGTTGTTTAGGGCTAGGTTTAAACTTTCCGTTGCTCCAGCCTTGCTTAGGGTATTTTGAAAAAGGATGTTCTTTAAATCTAATCTTCCAGAGCGAATCAAAAGCATTACAATACAGTTCTTCTTTAAAGGTGTTCTGATTTATCACAGGGTAGATATCTAGGTTTTCGTTTTTAAAAAAGTTTACAAACTGGTTACTACCTAACATGGGCCATTTACCGCATCCAATATGAAGTAATTCTTTTTCAGAAAGCACTTTTGAGCCCATGATTATATCGTTTTTCACACTGAAAGCAACAAAAGATGTTAAGCTTGAATTATGAAGTAATCCGATTTTAACTCCAAAAATAATTTTACTCTTGGGAGGAGTAGTAACACCGAGCTGCGTAAAAATTACGAGCGAAAGCAGTGTGTAAGTAATAATTGAATGTTTTAAATACAATCTTCTATCAAGTTGATCCTAATTAGGATACGTGAAAAAAGAGAGAAAGTTTAGTCTTTGAATAAAAAATAAGTAATTATCCCTATAATTAAAAGAAATAGGAGTGTTAGCACTATTTTTTTAATAAGGAACAACAGCATTAAAAGTGCCGGAATCGTAACAATTATCAATAAATGAAACTTACCTTGATTCTTATTAGTCAAACGAATAAACTTTGGTAGGTGTAACAAGATAATGTAAACGCTTATCTGTAGATACTACATCTGTTACAGCGTCTACTGGTTCAAATACATTTAAACCAACAAATTTACAATTTGGGCTACATTTTGCTAAAAATCTATCGTAGAACCCTTTACCATATCCAACTCTGTTTCCTTTAATGTCTCCAGCTAGTAAAGGAACAAAAATAATATCGTGTTTGTCTGCAGCTATTTTTTTACCTTTTGTGGGTTCTGGAATTCCAAATTTGTTAATTTCTAATATGGTCTCATCAGTGTATGCGAAGTGCTTTAACACCATAGTTTTAAAGCTAGTTTGAGGAATAGTAAACTTTGCACCAAGATTTCTGGCACGCTCTAGAAGTAAATAAGTATTGATTTCTTTTTGTCTTTCGATAGGTAAAAATAAACTACAAAGTTTTCCTTCTAATTGAAAATTTTTAAGAATGTTTTCAGTTATAGATTCAGAGGCCATTTGTAGCGCTTTAGGTGAAAGTGCCTTTCGTTTTTCTTTCGCTTCTGCTCTCAGACTATCTTTTGTATTCATTTAAATTTCTGGAAAAAGTCCTTTTGCAGCATTTTGCATATCAGACTGGTTAATGACTTCGGCTTTTTCTAGTGCTCTATTAAAAGCAACAGTTAGTAGATCTTCAAGATCTTCTTTATCCATTTGTGCGAGTTCTGTATTTATAGTAAGCTTGGTCATTTTTCGATTCCCGTTTAACTCCACCACTACTAAATTTCCGCCGGCTTCTCCTTCAATTGATATAGCTTCTAATCTTTGTTTAGATTCTTCTTGGATCTTTTGCATATTTCCAAGTTTTTCAAATAAATCTCCTCCTAGCATGAACTACTTTTTTTAGCGAAAATAAATTAAAGTTTTTAGATGACAAATCTAAAAGCGTAAATACTGCGTAAATCAAATAGCTGATAGGAGTAAGGCGTTAAAAACGCTGTTGTTAAGTTTACCTTTTGATTTTAATTGTCATGGTAATGTCATTAAAACTAAAACTTTACGTAAATTCATGCTTGATTTAATAATATGAAAAAATTAAACGTTACATTATTACTGGGTTTGGTTGGATTCGCGTCATGGCTGTTGCTATCCTCTGTTTCAGTTGTTAAGCTTACGGGTAAAGCTTTAGTTTACAACGTTGGGTTATCTGATTTGTTAGAAAGTCTAGGCGATACAAGTAGCAGAAATCCTGTAAAAACAGTAGATAATGAACTCGTTTCCGTTGGTCAAAAATTAATTTTTGAAGGAAAAGCCAATTATAAATCTAATAATGGAAAAAGAATATCTACCTATTTTGTTTGTACAGATTGTCATAATATGACGCAAGAATATCCTACGTTAACGGATGTAGATCCTCAAGTTCGGTTGGATTATGCAGTTGAAAATAACATTGCTTTTTTACCTGGTAGTACTTTACATGGTATTTATAATAGACAGCAGTTTTATACGAAAGACTATGAAAAAAAGTACGGAGAATTAATTAAAGATGCACAAGATACGCTAGAAAATGCAATTCAGGTTTGTGCTAAATACTGCTCTAGCGGTAGATTTTTAGAGGATTGGGAAGAACAAGCTATACTTCATTATTTTAAGGATAAAGAATTAAGATTAATTGATTTAGACTTAACGGATAAAGAGAAGAATAGGATTTTAACAATTTCTTATTCCGGTTCGGAAGAGGAAAAAATGAAAAGTATCTCGTGGTTAAAAGAAAAGTATACGCAAGCTTATATCGCTACGTTTTTAGAAACTAAACCTAAAAACGAAAGGAATTATGGTAAGTCAGCAAATGCGGATAATGGCCAAAAGATTTATGAAAAAAGCTGTTTACACTGTCATGATAACGCACGAGTAACTTATTTAGATCTTGATAAAGACGTATTAAGTGCGGGTTTACTTTGGAAACACAGAAAAGACTACACAGATTTATCTCCTTATCAAATTATTCGTCACGGCACGTATCCAATAACGGGAAGAAAGCAGTATATGCCTTTATATACAGAAGAAAAAATGAGTAAGCAGCAGGTAGAAGATTTGGTTGCTTACATAAAAAAAATAGCTAAAAAATGAAATTAAGTATAAGTATTATCTGTTCTTTTATCTGCATTTTTTTTACAAAAGCACAAGAGGAAGTAAAAGCAGTTACAGAAACGTTTTCTGGTATAAAAATTATTAATAGTCATTCTACTAAGACATTAAAAAAGAGGGAGTTTAGTTATGTTATAGAGCACCGTTTTGGTGATATAGCAGGAAGTAACGGAGGAGTACAAACTGGTTTTGGCTTTGACAATGCAACCGACATTCGTTTTGGAGGTTACTTTGGCTTAACCGATAAATGGATGGTAGGATTCGGTAGATCAAAAGGAGCAGGAGATCCATTTAGATCTTTGGTAGACTTAAATACAAAATACCGTATTTTGCAGCAGACAGAAGACAATACAACACCAGTATCTTTAGCTTTAGTGGGAACGGCGAATGTAACTTATATGAAAGCATCTGAAGATATTTCTTTAGTATCGAGTTTTCCTAAATTTACAAATCGTTTAAGCTATTCGTCTCAAATTGTAATTACAAGAAAATTTGGGACACGTTTATCTACTGCTCTCACACCCACGTATGTGCATAGAAACTATGTGCGTTTTGATGATGTTAATGGATTATTTGCTTTAGGCGGTGCAGTTAATCTCAAGATCACAAAAAAGATAGGATTAATTGCGGAGTACTTCCATGCTTTTTCAGATGCAGAAGGTAGGGCAAATAATAAAAATAGTTTAGCGCTCGGTATGGAGTGGATTACGAGCGGACACGTTTTTCATTTTAACTTTACGAATGCAAGAGGAATAGGAGAGGTTCAATACATACCATCTACGACTTCGGATTGGCTAAGTGGACAGTTCAGATTTGGGTTCAGCATATCACGCATATTTAAATATTAAGTTATGAAAAGATTGATAAAAATAGGTTGTTTGCTTTTGGTGGGTTTATTGTCTACACAATGTAACAAAGACAAAACTATGAAAATAGAAACGCTGTCTGATTATTGTGCTGATACGGTTTCTTTCTCATCCACGGTGAAACCCATATTTGATATTAATTGCTCAACAAGTGGTTGTCATGATGCAGCAACCAATACAGCAGGTTATACGTTAGTGACTTATGAAAACATAGTCGCAGAGGCTGAGGCAAGTTTGGAAGCAATGCAACATAACCCGTCGCGGGTAGCCATGCCTTACTTTGCTCCTAAGTTAAATGATAGTATAATTCAGCAAGTGGAATGTTGGATTTTACAAGGTAAATTGAATAATTAATATCTAAAACATAAACTATGAAAAACAAGTACTTAGCATTAGGATTTATTTTGGCATCAGCTTCTATATTGTCTTTATCAAGTTTCAAACCTGAGGCGGTTCGACTTGAAAGCTCTTTTCACATGAGTAAGTTTTCAAATTCTGGTCCTGTAGCCAGAACAGGTGCACCTGATGAAGGTACATGCACTCAATGTCATGCAGGTTCTATATTGGATGGTACAACAATAAATGATATAACGCTCGGTTCAGGAACAGAACTCGTTCCAGGAGCAATGACTACCGTAACGTTAAACTTTGGGGATGCAGGAAGCAAAAATGGTTTTCAGGTTACAGTTTTAGACGAGTCTAACAACATGGCAGGAACACTAAGTTCTGCAGATGCTAGTACACAAACTTCAACTGGTATGGGTAGAACTTATGTCAATCATACTTCATCAAGTTTAAGTAATTCGTCGTGGACTTTTAACTGGACTGCTCCAGCAGCGAGTATTCCAACCGTTACGTTCTATGTAGCAACGAATAAATCCAATTCGAATGGACAAAACAGTGGAGATTTAATTTATAATTCACAACACGTTTTTTCGCAAGCAGGTGTAGGTTTATTTACGGAGGTAAAGCAAGATGTTTTCTTCGATTTGGGCTATTCGGCTAACGAAAATGCAATTGTTTTAGACTATACTTTATCTGAGAAAAAAGATGCCGTATTAACTGTGGTAGATTTAAAAGGTCAGACCATTCTTTTAGAAAATTTAGGAAATGCATTTGAGGGAGATAATAGTACAAAAGTTGGTTTGCCAGTTGGAATAAAGCCAGGGATTTATGTTGCTCACTTTTTTGTTGGGAACAAAGGTGGTAGTCGTAAATTCTTTGTTAACTAGAGTTTTACGCAGTAAATTGTAAGGAGTCGTAAATTAACTTTTACGACTTTTTTTATTATCTTTAATAGCAAAACAACTAAACCTTTGCTATGAAAGCAAGAAAAACACAAACCTGCGTAACATGCTTTGCTCAATTGCATGGTAGAAAAGATAAAGAGTACTGCTCAGATGAATGCAAGAATGAACATCATCGCTTGGCTCGTGCATTAACTCAGAAGATAAGAAACGACATTGCTTCTAATAAAATGATAGTCAGGAACTATGTAATCTTATTAGGCTTATTTAGAACAAACCTTAAGAAGGTACACGTACATAGAAACCATTTGTTAAAACATGGCTTTGATCCAAAGTCTGCCTTAAAAAAAAGAGTGCTAAACGGAAACATTTATTTTGAAATAGGAGAATTTGTTTTTAGAGAAACTAAAAATGGAATCCTAGAAATCTATAGAACCTCTAAAATATGTCAAATTCTTTTTGAGGAATTCGTCGTGAAATGGACAGTTGAATTTCCAGATAGTTTTGAAGAAGAGTATGGTGTTGATGAACACGGGATTACTGTTTTCTTTAAAAGATTAGCTTTTTTAGAAGTTCATATTTTAACGGTTACAACACTAAATCCATTGACTTTTAGGGAAAAAAGGAGCACTCTAGATGGCTAAATAAAATATCAATCATCTATTTATTAAATTTAATTAATTAGAAAAGTATTACATGAAAAATATCACGTAATTATGCTGTATACATCAACAACAAAACGTATACTACAGGCGTTGTCGTATCAAATCTTCTAAACAATCAATAAATCTCGGATGATCATTAGAGCTAGGTACAAGGTGTACACATTCTCCTCCATCTTTTTGAAAATCTTCATGGTATTCATCTCCAATTTCTATGATTGTTTCGAGACAGTCTGCTACGAATGCCGGACTAAACGCCAATACCTTTTTTGCACCTTCTTTTGCCCACTCTTCTATAACCTTATCTGAAAACGGCTCTAACCATTTTTTGTCTAATCTAGATTGAAAACCAACTGTGTAGTCTTTTTCAGTTAAGCCTAATTTTTCAGCAATTAATCGTGTTGTTGCAAAGCACGTAGCTTTGTAGCATAACTTATTTTTTTCGTTAATTTCTAATTCACAAGGCTGATCTTCGCACAGGCCATCATCATAAACCTTATCTACATGTCGGTTGGGTAAACCATGATAAGAGAAGAGAATTTTATCATACTCTTTTAAGTCAAAGTCTTTTGCTCTTTCAACAATTGAGTCAATATATCCTTCGTTTTCGTAGAACTGGTTAATAATTTGAATTTCTGGAAGTACCCACCATTTTCTAATGATATTCATTGCTTTTTCAATGGCAGAGCCCGTAGACGCACTGGCATACTGAGGGAAGAGAGGAAGAATAATAATCTTATCGTAATTAAGTTGCCTCATTTCATCTAACACTTTGTCCATGCTAGGGTTTTGGTAACGCATGGCCATGTGAATTGTTACATTGTCAGCTTCTCCAAATCGTTCTTGTGTTTTTTTTACACTATTTACGGTGTGCGTAACTAACGGAGAAACTCCATTACCGTGCTCCCAAAGCTCTTTGTAGATTTTTGATGATTTTCCCGTACGAAAAGGGACAATGATTCCATTTACAAGAATTTTTCTGCCTAACCAAGGTAAATCAATTACCCTAGGATCGTTTAAGAATTCACTTAAATAACGTCTAACATCTTTATTTTTAGGACTATCAGGAGTTCCTAACTGAATCATCAATACACCCGTTTTCTTCATACTATTTCTTTAACGTTTTCAAAGATAATTTGTTTTTGAGAAGATAGTCTTAGAATCTGAAAAGTTGTTGGGTTATTGACCAAAATCAGTCTTCGTTAAATAACATTCTTTTTACTTTAAGCTTATCATATTTAAGCTCCTCTATTACCTTTTTATTGTCTATCATTAAAAGCATATAGCGCCATTTATATCCAATATGTTTAAGGTATTTATTAAACCAATAAGAGAATAGTCCGCTTAACGGCATAGAAATGAAATAGAATGGCAAGATAAACCAAGAAAGATTGAAGTAAGAACTACCTATAAATAAGAAAGAAGAGTAGATAACAGGATATAGAAATAAACTAATAAAAATAGAAATTGGAGCGAAGTATTCTACCTCTTTAGTGATTTTTTGAACTAACCAGTCTGTAAACTTATACTGAAATAAGTTATGGATTAAGCCATAAATATAAAGTGGTAGAGCTACGAGAATAAACAAGAATGCTAAGAACACTTGTCTTATAAACATTGTGCTCTTAAACCTTCGGTCAAGAAAATCTGTTTTGATATCTAACTTTTGCAGCTTCCAGTTAATTGCACCTATCTTTTCTTGTAATTCGTGAATTAACCAAGGTTCAGTTACTTTAATTTCAGTTAAACTTTCAGATATATTTTGCATTAACTCATGGTCTGCTTCTGCACCGCGAGATCTGTTGATCACATATTTAGATTTAAGTAAGTGATATAAATCTTCGGCAAGTTCATCTTCTTTTTTGTCTTCTGTGGTTACCAACACCTTTTCCAGCCTAATTCTAAACTGTTGTGTTAGTTTTCTTGATGTTTGAATTTTATCTTTTTCATAATCATCTAGATATTCTACAATGGATTGTGGGGCATCTATATTTACGAGAATGTTCGACCTAAATTTTTCAGGTTGAGAATAATTTAAACCAAGCGCAATTATTTGAAGATCTAAGTTTCCTTTGTTCCTAAGCTCTGCTTCTAGCGCAATTCTGGCTGTTCCTGATTTCAGTTTTCTCAAAACCCTTTCTTGGTAGCTTGTGCCTTCTGGGAAAATAACCAAAGTCTTGTTTTGTTCTAGAATTTTAAAACATTCTATAAAAGAAGTTGTATTGTTTACTCCTTTTATTTTTGATTCTCCAGCTCTATTGATCGGAATCATATTCAAACTCTTAAGTACTTTTAATTTTAAATTAGAATTAAATAAAGTTGCTTTCGCCATGAAGTAGATAGGCTGATTGCAGAGCATACCAATTACCCATGCGTCCATCAGTGTGTTAGGATGGTTTGCAATAATAATGAGTGGTTTGTCGGTTTTTAAGTTTGATTTACCGTTTACCTTTATTTCTTTGTAATAAAGTTTAATTCCTAGTCCTACTAAAAATTTTAATAGTTTATAAAGCATGGATTTCGTTTATGGGTTGAAGATAGTTTATTTACCTTTACATTAAGCTTAGAATTACAATTTCGACACCTTAAAAATGGATGCTATGAAAGAATTACCTTTAGTGTATTTGAACAGTAATGACGGTTCATCTATTCTTGGTTTTGGCGGAGACGATTATCTTGTTTCCTCTAAAGCAAGTGGTTTATCTGATATTCAATCTTTTATAGACAAGCATCAGAATCAATATACCTTTTGTTATGTTGGGTACGACATTAAAAACCAAGTAGAAAATTTATCTTCAAGTAATTTTGATGGCTGTAAAATGCCAGATTTATTTCTCTTTTCTCCGAAATATGTAGTGCGTATAAAAAATGATTCGTTTACTTTTCTACAAGGCCAGAAGCATAAAGATGCAGAAAAGTTTATTTCCGATTTTTTAGCCAAAAATAATCACCGTTTTGATACGCAACAAAAAATTGAATTTAAACCAAGAACTCCTAAAATCGATTATTTAGAAACGGTTAAGCAATTAAAAAATCACATACAAAAAGGAGATATTTATGAAGTAACGTACTGTCAAGAATTTTATCAAGAGAACATAACCTTAGAAGATCCAATTACAGCTTATTTTAGAATGAATGCTGTAACGAAAGGACCTTTTTCGTCATTTGTGTCGTTCGAGGATAAGTATATTCTTTGTGGTAGTCCAGAACGTTTTTTACAAAAAAAGCAGCAAACCTTAATTTCACAACCTATAAAAGGAACAGCAAAGCGCGGGATAGATGCCTTGAACGATGAGAAGATTAAAAAAGAATTATTAGCCGACCCAAAAGAACGCGCAGAAAATGTTATGATTGTTGATTTGGTAAGAAATGATTTGTCTAAAGTTGCAAGTAAAGGAAGTGTTACGGTAAATGAGCTTTTTGGTATTTATAGTTTCGAAACTGTACATCAGATGATTTCTACAATTACTGCAGAACAAAGAAAAGGTACTAATTTTACAGACCTCTTAAAAGCTCTATTTCCTATGGGAAGTATGACAGGAGCCCCGAAGCATAGTGCGATGAAATTAATAGAGCAGTACGAAGATTTTAAAAGAGGTGTGTTTTCCGGTTCAATAGGATATATAAAACCTAATGGAGATTTTGATATGAATGTTGTAATTAGAAGTATCCTTTACAATGCAACTGAAAAGTATATTTCTTGCCCTGTTGGTGGAGCGATTACGATACATTCTGACCCAGAAAAAGAATACGAAGAGTGTACAACAAAAATTGGAGCAATATTAACGGCTTTTAATGGCCAACAAGAAATGAAATAAGAGATTATGACCCTTTATGAAATTTTAGGAGAACCAACAATCAAAGAGTTAGTAAAACGATTCTATGATCGTGTATTACAAGATGAAAAGATAAATCATCTCTTTCAAAATGATATAGAAATTATAAAAGATAAACAGTTTCGTTTTTTATGCCAGTTTTTAGGAGGGCCACAGTATTATATAGAAAAATATGGACACCCAAGAATGAGAATGCGCCATATTCCACATAGAATTACTAGTGAAGGTAAAGATGCTTGGTTAGCTTGCATGAAGCATGCAATTGATAGTTTAGAGCTGGGAGAAAATTTGTCTAAAGCACTGTACGATAGTTTTCCTAAAATTGCTCAGCACATGGTTAATTCTTAAATGCTTATTCAACAACTAAAGTCTTCATCCTAATTTCGTTGTTCGCATTAAGTTTTACGTAGTATGTGCCTTTAGTTAAATTAGCTAAGTTCAGATAATAATTATCCTGTTTATTATTAATAAACTCAAAGAAAATAGACTCTCCTTTCGAATTTATAAGGCTTAACGTACCAAACTCATCTTCAATTCCAGAAACATGAACCAATATGTTTTCGGCGTCAATCATTTTTAATTGAAATTGCATTAAATCTGCTTGCTCTGTAGTGGTAATGCGTATGATACCACTATCAAATGGTGTAGAAAAAGCATGTATGCTAATTACTAATCCAATTACTGCTACTAAATTTTTCATCGTTTTTTTCTGCAAATTTATGGTGTAGAATTGGATTATAATTTAGCTTTTGTAAGACTTAATAGTTTAATGATTTTCATAAATTTAGCTTAACACTGCGGTTAAGTTTTGGTAAGTATTTAAGGCTAAAAAATTGATTTCTAACTACATTAAATTCACATGATGTGATTATATTGAGGTCTTTGTTGTTTTCTGCTCTATTGAGTGGACTACCGCCATTTTTTTAACGGAATAAAAGATGAATAAATCATTTTCTCCTTTTTTTTAGAATTATTTTTTTAAAGTATACAATTGAAACATTTTTTTACTTTTATTTACATTGTAATTAATAAATAGAGTATGAGTAAGCCAAGAATAGTAAAGGATTACGATAGTATTGATCCTTCAGTATTAGAACAAATAAAATTGTTATACCCTAACGGTTTTGTTCAGCATTTAGTAGAGTTTACCAATAAAGATGGTGAAGAGAAATTGGGTTTACCTTTTGAAACAGAAGATGTTTATTATTTAGTAAGAATGTCAAAAACCAAAGCAATAAGTATTATTGATGAAGATGACGATTACGATGAAGAGGGTAACTTGTACGATGACGTTAAGGAAGAATACGAAGAAAAACACGATGATTTTTCTGATGAAGATGAATAGAACTTAAGAAATAAGTAAACGTTTGAACAAAAAAAAGAGGAACTGATTAAAGTTCCTCTTTTTGTATCGTATTGTTCCGTTAAACTAACCCTTGGTCAATCATTGAATCAGCAACTTTTACAAATCCTGCAATGTTTGCACCTTTAACGTAGTCAACATTCCCATCAGCGTCGGTACCAAATTCTACACACGCTTCGTGAATAGAAACCATAATTCCGCGTAATTTTTCATCTACTTCTTCTCTAGACCAGTTCAAACGTAAAGAGTTTTGAGACATCTCTAATCCTGATGTAGCAACACCTCCTGCATTAGAAGCTTTACCCGGTGCAAATAAGATTTTAGCAGTATGGAATGCCTCAATAGCTTCTGGTGTAGATGGCATGTTTGCTCCTTCTGCAACACACATACATCCATTTGCTAATAAGGTTTTAGCTTCTTCTCCGTTTAACTCGTTTTGAGTAGCACACGGTAAAGCAATATCAACTTTAGTTCCCCAAGGTCTTTCTCCCTCATGAAAAGTTACACCATCATACTTGTCTGCATATTCAGAAATTCTACCACGCTTTACGTTTTTCAATTCCATGATAAACGCCAATTTATCTGCATCAATTCCTGCAGGGTCATAAATAAAACCTTTAGAATCTGACATTGTAACTACTTTAGCTCCTAATTCTGTAGCCTTTTCACAAGCGTATTGCGCAACGTTACCAGAACCAGAAATCGCAACTGTTTTTCCGTTGAAAGAATCATTTTTAGTTGCCAACATTTCGTAAGCAAAATAAACCGTACCGTAGCCAGTAGCCTCCGGACGAATTAAAGATCCACCCCAGTTTCTACCTTTTCCAGTTAAAACACCTGTGAATTCATTTCTAATTCTTTTGTATTGACCAAACATGTAACCAATCTCTCTACCACCAACACCAATGTCACCAGCAGGTACATCTGTGTTTGCTCCAATGTGCTGACATAACTCAGTCATAAAAGATTGGCAAAAACGCATTACTTCGTTGTCTGATTTTCCTTTTGGGTTAAAATCAGCACCACCTTTACCACCTCCCATAGGAAGAGTAGTTAAAGAGTTTTTAAAGATTTGCTCGAAACCTAAGAACTTTAAAATAGACAAGTTTACAGAAGGGTGAAAACGAAGTCCACCTTTGTATGGTCCGATAGCCGAGTTAAACTCAACTCTGTACCCACGGTTTACTTGTGGTTGTCCATTATCATCTATCCAAGGAACTCTAAACATAATTGTACGCTCAGGCTCTACAATTCTTTCAAGAATTTTATGTTCTTTGTATTTTGGGTGGTTTTCCATGAATGGAATAACCGCCTCAGCAACTTCTTCAACCGCTTGAAGGAATTCTGTTTCATGACCATTCTTAGCTTTCACTAAGTCTAAAAATGCATCAATTTCAGCTTGGTATTTATTTGACATTTTTATTTTATTTAAGAGTAAAACAAATGTAATATATTTTTTAAATCAAGATAGGGTTTAGTTGACAGATATAGCTTTATTTAGGGTTATTCTTGGAAATCAAACAAGATGTATATTTTCTTAACATATTTTGGGCGTTACCAGCAAAAAAGGCTGGTCGGGCTTTTCGCACTCGCTTTTTTTTAGCGTTCATCTTTGGGTTAAAAAAGAGCTTAAAACAAACGCTAAAATCCCTAACGCAAGGCTAACATTTAAAATAAAATAATGGGTTAAAAGAAACGAAAGAATCGAAATCCAAACTTGACTACAATGGGCTAAACTCAGTTGGTTTTACATTTTACTTTACCGTACTTTCTGCTAGGCTGGTTTTGAAAACCATTTTTCTAATACCAATGAATACAAAGATAAAAAGAGAGTAAGCAATAAAAAACGGAATAATGTATTGTACTTTATTAATCATTAGTAAAAAAGACATAATTAAAAGTTGAAAACCTAATCCAAAAATAGAAATCAAACTCATAAACCATTTAGGGAAAGGCGCACAAGTTGCTGCACTAGCATCCAAGGCATAAATTGTCTTATCAAAAATAGAGTAAAGTATAGTATATAAGGTGTACACAAAATTTACTGTGTTTTGTTTTTCTCCTTTCAATGCCGTTGGGGCTTCATTTTCAAAAATTCTACTCGTTGTATCACCGTTGGCATTGTTTCTTAAAATTACATAGTAAAAGTTGTACACAGTACCTTGTAATTGCAAACCAATAAAGGCAAGTAGAGTGTAGATAATGCTCCCGTCTGTTACTGTCCAGAAAGTAAGTAAAAACAAAAAGTTTAAAATTATATCTGAAATAGAATCATAATACCTACCTGTATGAGAAGGTGTTTTTTTTAGTCGAGATAACTCTCCATCGGCTGCATCCAATGCAGATTTTAGAATGAGAAGGAGACCGCCAGCAAAATAATAACCATTTAAAATACAGAGTATCGCGCCTAAACCTGCCAATACGAACATAGAAGTAACGTGAATTGGTGTTACAGATGTGTTTTGAAAACTTTTAGCAATTAAACGACCCGGTTTCCTGCCGTAATCCGAAAAATCTATGAATTTGTATGCCTTAGGTAATTTTGCCATCTTTTTTATTTCTGATTCGGGCGAATCAGATCAAAGAGTTGACCATATTTACCCACTAATTTTTTAACTGGCACAAAAATAATAATTTATTGTTAATCTTAAATTGTTCTTTTTTTCATAGTAGGATTTTTGAGTGATTTGAACTTGTTGCTCCTTTTTCTGGTTTGCTTCTTTTCAGTTTACTCTTGTCTATCGATAACTGTGCTTTATTCTTGGAGTAAGATTTAAGCTTTCTGAAGCTAAAACCCTCCGCCTTTTAATCGGATAAATCCTCATAAAACACACCTCCCTTAGAAAGGGAGGACAAGTTTAATTCTAACAAAAAAATAAGGCAACCTAATAGTAGATTGCCTTATATTTTAATCTGTTATGTTTTACTAGATACTCTTAACAAAGTCTAAGAATACTTTTTTGTGTAGTTCTAAATCCATATTTGCAGAAAGAGATGCTCTTACAATGTAATCTTTATCTCCTTCTTTGGTTGTACCTTGAGTAGAAGTTGCGGGGATAGTCCAATAACACCCTTTAAGCTGACCATAACTTACGCAGAATTTACTCTCTGTTGGAATTTCTGAAATCATAAGGTTAATTAGCTTAAGGTTTAACGCTCTTTTATACGTTTCTCTTTCTTCGTCTGTATTCCCTTTTGTTGGTAAATCCAGCGAAAAAACTGAAGGTGTAAAGCCTGCATCTGCTAATTCTTCTGATACAAAATTGATTTTTGCTGTGGGCAATACTTCTTCTATATAGTTAACAAATGCTCTCGTGTTAATGTATGCACCTGTAATTCTTTGATTCATTGAAGGTAGCTGCTTGGATAAAATTTCCATTTGTTGGTCGGTAGCTTCATTATCACACAAAATAAGGTGTTTATCCATTTTAGAAAGCAAGGCTTCTGCTTTGTTGTTAACTACGCAATAACCGGCTGTACATTTTCCACCGCTCGGAAACTTAGAACCACTTGCATAAGACAATGCTCTAACACCAGAAAGAATTTCACCCTCGCCTAAGAAATGTACGTTTGGACAAAAAGTTTGATCTAAAATAAATACAGGATCTACTGCAACTTTGCCCGTGTTAGTTTTACGTTCTTTGCTCAATACATTTTTAAGGTCTATTAAGTTTGGAACTTCTACTCTTGGGTTAGTTGGAATTTCTGCTATGATATACGGCACAGCATCTTCTGATGCAATTTGTGTTAATACATGATTGATACTTTGTACCATATCGTTATCACCATCTACGGGTAAATCTACAATATCTACATTATCCATACAGGCTGCAACTCTTCTGGCTTGGTCATTTGTACCACCGTAACAATTTGGCGGAACCACAATTTTTATTGCCTTACCTGAATGCGTTTCTAGAGAATAATCAATCATTCCCATCATAATGGCATACTGCATTGAGAGTCCGGAGGACGCAACTAAAGGTTTTAGGGTTGTACCTGTAATTTCTTGTATAGATTGTAAAACACTTGCTTTGTTTTCTGCCGTGTTTTCTATGTTATTTGCTAATGTTGTTTGGTTAAGAATAAAATTAATAGCCAATAAACAGTTAGAAGGAGTCATTGCAATCGTTTCTCGTCTTCTTACATGCTGTATATCTTTCACATAAGTTTCGTTTTCTGCTTTATTAATGAGTAGAATACTGCCTAAGTTCTTATATAGATTTACTTTAAAATCGATATGTTCTGAAAGTGTATTGTCTAACAAGGTTTTTTCTTCCGAAACATAAATTACACTTCCATCAAAAGCTTGTATGTCGTTTATGTTATCTACTTGTTTTAATTCGAAAGAATAGTTGTACACTTTTTTTATGCCTTCTGCATCAAAACTAGCAGGTAGCTGATCTGTGTATACAATCTGTGTTTTCTTTTTATCGAAAAGATTTTTTCTTAATACAGCTAAAATTGGAACAGTTTGAGATGAAAAACTAATTACACTTGCCGTACTTAAGTTATTTTGCTTGGCAATGATCCATTCTAATAAACAAGAGAGTGGGTGACCTAAACGAATATAATCATACGCTGTTGGTAATTTTTCTAGCGCTGCAGTAGTTGCGTTATTCTCTTCATACAAATTCTCGAACAAATCTAGAAACTCTGTTTTGGCTAAACTTTCGTTGTAAATATCTAACCGATGCGTTGTTAAGTTAAGCCAATCTGTTGGCATGTTTTCTATAACGTTTTTGCTGAAATCTAATACTTTGTTCTCTTGCATGTTTTAAACCTTTTTTTGATAAAAAGCGAAGATACATTAATGGCATAGATTTCAAAAGATAGCAGTATGGATTTTATGTTATTTCTAAGGCCTTATCCCGTTTTTTCTATTCAAATGAGAGATCAGTTTCTTAGTGCGTTTTCTTGTTTTTAGAAGGTTATCAAGAAAGACTGCTTGCTTCTTCTATATTTTATTTTTGAGGTTTAGAATAGATTCGGTATGCGTCTTTAGAAAAATATGTCTAAGCATTTCTGAGTACTAAAAGGAAGCAACGTTTTTAGTGTTGTGTTTGTATATTTCTATTTTTCAAGTGGTTGTCTCTCGCTTAATTTTATTTTTTCAACTAAAGAATAATTCATACAAATATCTACCTGGAAAAAACGTAAAACCGCCAGCAATTACAATTGCTCCAAAATAGAGTAAAATCATCTTTCTTTTATGTGTTTTTATGTTTCCATTTTTTATTGACAAGTAAGCGGTTGGAACAGTGTAAAGTGTCAAAAAACTAAAACTATGTATCCATCCAAAGTGATTTAAAAGTCTTGGACCGACTTGTGCAGGCATAAAAAGAGTAATGATTGCTGTTATTAGCATTAAAATCATATAAATTCTCCCAAATTGTTTATGAAACCGCGTACCCTTTTTAATCAATAACAATAATGTTCCAATAACAAAGCAAGGAATTACCGTTGCAAGATGCATGTGCATTAAGTCTATATAATTCATTTTATGTTACTTTATTGAATGATAGAGAAGGGTTTAAGACATCAATTATAGCATAAATTGTTGGTATTTCTTTTTTTTCATTGATCATAAGCAAATGTAATTAGGCTGGTTCTGCACTAATCCTTAAGCAGAACTTTCGGTTTCTCTGCTCAGAATTTAGTTTTCTTGCTTGTTTTCAAACCTATTTGATAAGAGCATTGATATAATTAAGCAAACCATTGATAGTATTCCTATGTAACTTCCTGAATTATTAGACCAACTTAAATCGTGATAGTCTGTCAGAATCAGCTGTCCAATAATCATAACTACTGCAAATACAATTAACCACGATCTAAATTTTTGTATTAAGGTTTCGTTTTGGATGAATGTTAATGGTTTTGTATATGGCTTGTAGCGTGTAAATTAGAGAATTTAGCGACTTTCCAAATATGTCTTAACTTCGTTTAAGCAACTACTTGTCTATTAGTTGTATACGTTATTTTGGGTAGTTTTATCCACTTTTATTTTCTTTTAATCGTAAAAGTTGCAGTCAGTCCAACGCTAAAATTTCGCGGTAGTTTTTCAACACCGAAAATAGCTCTTGAATGTTTCCCTTTTTCTTCCAAGACTTTTACAAATAAGTCAGAAGCTTCATTTACCACGATTGGCGAGTCGTCCCAATCGGTTCCTGATTGAAAATATGCATCAATATGATTAAGTCCAAGAATTCTGTCAAATCCGATTTTACTTTTCACTAGAGCTAAAACATTCAAGGCACATAATTCCATAGCTTTATAACCGTGTTCAGTCGTGATTTCGTTTCCTAAACGTCCTTGATAAAGATATTCTTCATTTAAAATCGGAAACTGAATTGCAATGTAAGCTATATTTTCTCTAATATTTACCGAAACATAACTTCCGCCAGGTGTAGATATTTCTGGAAGTTCAAGTCCTAGGGTTTTCAAATTTTCGTTTGGGTTCATATTTTCCGCTTTAGTTCGGTTCTTTTTGTTTTCGGTTAGTTCAATTATCCACTTTTCTTTCGTGTCGTCTTGTTTGTGTTAGCAACATTCTTCATTATTAATTATTTCAAATTCCATGTCGAAGTATTCAGTTCTCATTTCTGTAAAACATTGAATCAACGAAAGCTTAGCAATATTTGATGAGTATTTTTCAATATCGTCAATGATACTGCGATTAGAAAGATGACTTGTAATACTCATTACATATTTAATTTTTGAATTACTTTTCATAAATAAATCTAGAAAATCATTTTCAGTATAATTTCCGTTTCGTCCTTTATTCTCTAGTTGTTTAAAGATAGACTTAAGGTACGGATTATTTCCATCTTTCATGTCATTTTTTAATCTGCGGGCAGAAGAAATTATTTGGCTATATAACTCTCGCATATCTGTACTAAAACCGTATTTAACGTGACACAAATACATGACATCGTTATGCACGTACATAACATCAGCTAATTCAATTGAATCAATAATGATTGTGTCTAGCACTAGATAATCCTGTTTTTGATATTTCAAATTATACACACCTTCATTTTCACGCTTGCCCTGTGCATTTAACTGCCATGGTTCATTTAATACTGTATTGTTTAAGTTGTTCGCCTGTAAAATTTCTTTACATCTTGAATTCATTTCATCAATGAAAATTTCTCTTAGTTTATACCATTTTGAATCGAGATATATAAAAGTGCCATATCCTGAAATAGTTAGCTCAGTGTTTAAGTGATAAATTAGTGCAGTGCGCAGGAAGGGTGCTTTTCGATTTTCCTTATACGTTAGAATATATACATTGTAAATCTTTTTGCTAAATGCTCTTAAATTTCTATCGTAGTTTTTGTCTCTAAAGAACTGAAGAATAAGCCTTAATATGTCACTTTTATCCGCGGTTCTCCCTATCACTGTAAATTTATTACTAGTAGTTTGTAATTTTATTAGGTACTCGCTTGCGCTGTAAAAGTCTTCAATTTTATTTGGGTAGCATATATCAAAATCTGATATTTTAGCTTCTAAAATCTCTTGACGAGCATCAAATAATTTGGAGATTATTCCAGGTTTTAAATTTCTCGAAATAAGCTCTTTGTTTACGATTTCTTTATAAGAACTAAAAAAATCATCAGCGGGCAAATCTTCAATGTATTCGAGGATTTTAATTAGATCACCTAACTCCGTATAGGTTAGTTTTTTATTTATGTTAAAACCAGATGAAATATTAAGAATAATATATGGAGATCTTGAGTTTACGAATTTGTCGAAAAGCAAATTAACTTTTTCGTTCGAAAGTTTTATTTTTAATTCGGTCGGAATTTTACCAAATTTAATATAGTCCATTATTCGATAATTGTCTTTGAATTGTTCTTGCATCCCCGCCCTTAATCCAGTTAAACCTCGTGTTTTAATAGAAATAATCTGATCCTTTGTTGGCTCCATAATCCTCGAATATGTATTCAAACCATATGACATGTCTATAAAGGGTAAAATATATTTATAAAATGCGCCACCAACTATTGCGTATATTAAAGAGCTAGTTTTAATGAATAAAACTAAAGATGGCATCTTGTATTCTAATGAGATGTCACCTAAATGCTCTGTTGGTAGAAAACTAGACCATTCTGAGTCTTTTTCGCTTGATTCAATAACTATTAACTTTGCTTCATATTCACCTAGTTCAAATGTTCTTTCTTTATATGCTTGACCATTTTTTCCGAGATGTTCCAAAACTTCTTCATTCACTTTCTCAAAAGCGAAATCATCGTCAATTTTATAGATTGTAGGATTCTGTTTCATAGGCTTAAGTAAATTAATTTAGTACTCAGTGGTGGATATATTAATTTTGATTAAAAGACTATTTTTTATAATCAGTAGTTTTCACTTTGTTGCTAACAATTGGATACTTAACTATATATTTGTTTTAGCTTTTTATTTATTTTCTTAAAATCTGAGTAAAATCAAAACCATAGCCGATAATAAGTAGTTAATCCTTTATAATTTTAAGTTAGTCGAAATTTTTATTGCTAAATATACTATTTATTTAAAGTATTCTGAAACTACTTGTGAAAAAGTAATTTAGTAGTTAATATGAGCGCTTTGAATTGATTTCTTATTTACAATTTATTGCTACCCCTGATAGAAACGGCAGCTTTGTTGGGTGTAAATTCAGAGGTGCTTGCAATTTTGTGGGAGACCACAGAAGCCAACCGAATTGTTAGCAACCGTTGATTTATAGCCAATAAACTATAGTGGAAAGCAGGCCCCGATAGCTATCGGGGTAGGTTCTTATTAATTAAGAATATAGAATTAAGAATTAATAAGTTTAGAGTTAAGAATTGGTTTTTGAATGTTCGAATTTTGTTCTCGGGTTTAACTTAAATTGCTGTTTGGTTCTGGTTTGATGAGCGAAAGTCTAGACAAAGTTTTAGAGAAAGAATTGTTCTTTTGGAAACTAAAACCCTCCGATTTTTAATCGGATAAATCCTCATAAAACCCACCTCCCTTGGAAAGTGAGGACAGGTCTCGGGTATTGATTGAACTTTGATTTGATTA
>CBFHKX010000010.1:0-38439 GCA_965656535.1 Lishizhenia sp. | reverse complement strand
GCTCACCTCATCATTTGTGATTTTCTCAGAACGCTGTGATAAGCTGAACTCTTTTTTTGTCTCAAACACGCAATAGAACTTCACCAGTTCATTTTCTAAGCCTGAGTAGTAGTTGAGGTTGGCTTCTTGAATATATCGTCTTATAGCTTGTCTAATGGCTTTCTTCATTTGTGGCAAAGTAAGGTTGAGGTGCTTGTCGGACTGCTGTGCTGTAATGTAGTGGAGGTTCTTTCTTGGAAGAGACTTAATGTCTGAAATCATCTTCTTTTGAAATTCATTGAGTTCGTATGTTCTGAGTGTATTAGTCATTAACTAGGTATTATTTAATAGGACAATCAATCATCAGAGATTTACTCTGTGATTAACTGAATTGATTGGCACTTTTTTCAGAAGCTATAACTGCGCCCCAGACAATAGAACACGCCTGCCATCAGATTAGAGCGTGTAAGTCAATAAGCGATTTCATTTCAGCCGTTCAATCTTTATTCTTATTTCTTCAATCTTAATCTTGTATTTTAGTTCCTCTCTCTTCTTGAAATCTTCTTCATCTCTTAACTTCACTTTAAAGCCGTCTATCTTATTCTTAATTGCCCTTATCTTCTCGTAATCAGCCATTTTGTCTTTTCATCTTTTTCTCGATGAGGTTTTCCATCATCAGGAAAACACTTTTCTCAGAAAACAGAAATTGACCATTATAGTCGAGTTCCTGAGAAAAGTTTTCTCGAAGCATATATCTTCTTGCTGTCGATTTTGAAACGCCCAGTATTTCAGCGATTTCATTCAATGAATACAGAGCAGTATTGTTGTCATCTACAATCTGTATCATTTTCTTCTTTTCAGTTTTTCAAGGTCTCTCATTATTTCAGTCAGCAAGTCTTCTTCTTCGTCTTGAACCTCATCTTCAAGATTTTCAACCTCATCTTGAATTTCGTCTTGAACCTCATCTTCGTCTTGAAGTCTATTTTTCTCAGCGATGAACTTGACGAACTTCGTCTGTATGTAGCGTCTTTTCTTAGAATTCATATTTCAGTCTTTGTTTTTTGAACTTTATCAGTTCATCTATATATAAAGACTGAAACGCTCCCTTTCAGTTGAGGTGGATTGTTTAAAGCTGGTATATACAAGGCTCTAACTCTTGTATATACATAACACTACAATTTTCACCTCACTTTATAGAAAAGCAACCTCTGATATGGTATGATGCGGTTTTCTGAATGGCCTTTGCGTTACTAAGCCTAATTTAGCATCTGTTTTGCCTGCCACAGAGTGAATCTTAGTAGTTTCTAGAGATTCTTCTATACTCAAAGGTGGTAAAATTGTTGAGAGTCGTTTTGCAAGCATGGATTTACCGGCACCTGGCGGACCAATAAGTAAAACATTGTGTCCGCCAGAAGCTGCAATTTCAAAGGAACGTTTAATATTGGCTTGACCTTTAACATCTCTAAAATCTACACCAAATTCGTCTAGTTTTTTATAAAACTCTGCCTTAATATCTACAATTGTTCGTTCGATTTCTACATCTCCATTAAAAAAATCTACAACCTCTTTTAGGCTTTCAGTACCATATATTTCTAAGCCATCAACTATTGCAGCTTCTAGGGCGTTTTCTTTTGGTAAGATTATACCTTTAAATCCTTCTGCTTTTGCTTGCAGGGCGATGGGTAAAATTCCTTTCAACCCTTTTAAACTGCCATCTAAAGATAATTCTCCGAGTATTAAGTAGTTTTCAAATTTATCTATTAACACTTGATCTGATGCTCCCATAATGCCAATGGCAATAGGTAAATCAAAAGTACTTCCTTCTTTACGCACATCTGCGGGAGCCATGTTGATTGTTATCTCTTTACCGGGGTAATTATATTCGTTATTGCTTAGGGCTGCTTTAATCCTTTGTTGACTTTCCTTAATTGCTGAATCGGGTAAACCAACTAAATGAAAATTAATTCCACGTGCAATATTTACTTCAATTGTGATTGTGCGCGCGTCTATTCCAAAGACAGCGCTGCCATAGGTTTTTACTAACATTGTAAAAGGGTTTAAAAGTTTAGTTACTCAAATTTAAATTAAAAAAGCACAACTTCCTAGAGAAATAAATAGAAATGAGCTAAAATTCAGGCCAAAACAACCAGAATAAAGCAAAAGCAATTACTTTTACAGCATGCATATTTTTGAAGAAAAAGTAGTTTGGATAACTGGAGCAAGTTCAGGTATAGGCAAAGAAATTGCTATTCAATGTGCTAAACAAGGCGCTCATCTTATTCTATCAGCAAGAAATGAAGAAAAACTAACTGCTGTAAAAAATCAACTCCAATCGAGTAAAACGCATCTTGTTTTACCCTTAGACTTAGAGAAAAATGAGAACTTCAAAACACTTGTAAAAACAGTGCTTAATAAATTCGGAAGAATAGATTATTTGTTTAATAATGGTGGTTTATCTCAACGTTCTGAAGCAAGTGAAACACCAATAGAAGTGGATAGAAGAATAATGGAAATTAATTATTTTGGCAATATTGCTTTGACCAAGGCTATTTTACCCGTTTTTCAGCAACAAAAAAGCGGACATATTATAGTTATCTCTAGCATTGCAGGGAAATTTGGATTTTATTTACGCTCTGCATACAGCGCTTCTAAACATGCTTTGCAAGGTTTTTATGAGAGTCTTTTGCTAGAGGAGAAGAAAAATAACATCAACGTTTTATTAGCCTATCCAGGAAAAATAAACACTCCAATTTCTACAAATGCGTTAACAAAAGACGGAAAAGCCCACGGTGTTATGGATCATAACCAAGAAACAGGAATGCCTGTTGATGAGTGCGTTGAAAAGCTGTTAAGTGCAGTTGAAAAAAACAAAAAAGAAGTACTTATTGGAAATAAAGAAATTAAGGCTGTTACGCTTAAACGATTTTTACCCAAACTTTTTTGGAAAGTAATTGCTAAGCAAAGTGCTACTTAAATTTTAACAATACACACATGAAAATATTAATGGTTTGCTTAGGAAACATTTGTAGATCGCCGATTGCGGATGGTCTACTACGCAAAAAAGTAGAAGAGCATAGTTTAGATATTGAAGTAGATTCTGCCGGAACTTCTGCACATCACATTGGAAAGAAACCAGACGAAAGAATGCGAAAAACGGCTAAAAGCTTTGGTACACCTATTGATTTTATAAGAGCAAGACAATTTACTATTGAAGATTTTGATGCTTTTGATATTATTTACGCAATGGATCAAAGCAATTACAACAACATTATTACCTTGGCAAAAAACGACGCGGATAAGGCTAAAGTAAAATTATTTTTAAACGAGTTGTATCCAAATGAAAATAGAGCGGTTCCAGATCCTTATTTTGGTGGTGAACAAGGATTTATTGATGTTTACAAAATGGTTGATGCAACTACGGATAAAATTATAGAGAAATTAAAATAGAATGGAGAAAGGAAAATTATTTTTAATGCCAACAACTTTAGGATCTGAGGGATACACTCATGTAATTCCTGAAGAGATTAGAGCTCTGGCTCTGGATACACGCTTTTTCGCTGTTGAAGATTTAAAATCTGCCAGAAGGTATTTGAGAAAAATGGACAGAACTTTCCCTATTGACGATTGCACTTTTTTTATTTTGAATAAAAAGACTGATCCAGGAATGTTTTACTCCATGCTTAAACCACTTAAAACTGGAAATAATGTAGCAATTATATCCGAAGCTGGTTGCCCAGGTATTGCAGATCCAGGTGCAGAGCTTGTTGCTGTAGCACATGAAGAAGGTCATTTTGTGCAACCGTTAACCGGACCAAGTTCTATTCTTTTAGCGTTAATAGGAAGTGGATTTAATGGTCAGAAATTTACCTTTCATGGATATTTACCGAAAGAGCGTAGAGATAGAGTTAGAAGTTTGAAACTAATGGAAGGCGATGCTAAAAAACAAAACCATACCCAGATTTTTATGGATACGCCTTTTAGAAACATGAATGTTTTAGAAGATTTGCTCAACGAACTGGCAGACGACACTAAAATTTGTATTGCTTGTGACCTCACACTTCCTACGGAAAGAATACAGACTTTAACCGTAAAAAAGTGGAGAGAAAACGCATTTGATTTATCCAAAAGACCAACTATTTTTATTCTTGGAAAATAATTCTACTATGAATGTGGACAAAACAGAATTTAAGCGTGTTCAAAAACATTTAAGACGAGATGTTTGGAGTGCTTGGCAAACCTACTCTTTGATAGAAGATGGAGATAAGGTAATGGTTTGTTTGTCTGGAGGTAAAGACAGCTACACAATGTTAGATATTTTGCTTCATTACCAAAAAGAAGCTGATATCGACTTCTCTATTGTTGCAGTTAATTTAGACCAAAAACAACCCGGATATCCAGAAGAGATTCTTCCTACTTATCTTACTACATTAGGCGTAGACTTTAAAATAGTTAAAAAAGATACCTACAGTGTGGTTGTAGATAAAATAAAACCCGGACAAACGATGTGCAGCCTTTGCTCTCGATTAAGACGTGGAAATTTATATACAATTGCCGATGAAATTGGGGCAACTAAAATTGCTTTGGGTCATCATAAAAACGATATTTTAGAAACGTTTTTCATGAATCTCTTTAATGGATCCAAACTTGAAACCATGCCGGCAAAATACCTTACCGATGATGGGAAACACACTGTAATTCGTCCGTTAGCATTTTGTAAAGAAGCAGAAATCGAGGTGTTTTCACAAGGTAAAGATTTCCCAATTATCCCATGTACGCTCTGTGGTTCGCAAGAAAACTTAATGCGTAAAAAAGTAAAAAAAATGATTGCTGAGTGGGAAGAAGAGTTTCCTGGTAGAAGTTCTTCTATTTTTAATGCGCTTAAAAATGTTTCTCCCAGCCATTTACTCGATACAAATCTTTTTAACTTTAAACATCTAGCAGAAAAACCACTAAATAATTACTAAAACAAATACGAAATTCTATCCATCTTAGGAACTTTAGTATGCGTTTAAATAAAGTTTACTTATCTTCAACGCCGTAAAAGATTAAGGTAATTCACATGAAAAACATAGACTTCAAAGCATTTTTTAAGAAAAACTGGGTTCATTTCTTAGCACTTGGAATTTTTCTAAGTGTAACGTTTGTTTATTTCGCTCCTCAGTTTAAAGGCTACGGATTAAAACAACACGATATAGAACAGTTCAAAGGTATGTCGCACGAAATAGCCGAACACAGAGAATTATATGGTGAAGAACCGTTGTGGACAAATTCTATGTTTGGTGGAATGCCTACTTATCAAATCTCAACAAAATACGACGGGAATTGGATTGCAAAAATTCCTTCTTTGTTAAATTTTGGAATGAAATCTCCGGCAGGAATATTTATTCTTTACCTCATTGGCTTTTACATCATGCTTATGTGCATGAAGGTGAACAAATGGGTAGCTATTTTTGGAGCGCTTGCCTTTGCCTTTGCAAGTTATAACTTAATCATTTTACAAGCCGGACACAATTCTAAAGCAATGGCCCTTGCTTTAGCTCCTCCCGTAATTGGAGCCTTTTACCTCATCTACAGATCTAGTCTCAAATGGGGATTATTGTTAAGTGCTCTTTTCATGTCAATCGAAATTGGTGCCAATCACTTACAAGTTACCTATTACCTTGGTTTTTTACTTGTGTTTCTCGGAATCGTAGAATTTACGCGCGTGCTTACAAAAAATACAAGTTTTAAACAGTTTGGGTTAGCTACTGGCGGACTCATACTAGCTTATCTTTTTGCTGTTGGAATTAATTATGGCAATATTAGTCTAACCAATGACTATGCTAAATATACAATTAGAGGTGCAAACGATATAAAAGTAAACCCAGATGGAACAACGGCTGAAAAGAATCAATCTACAGGATTAGACAAAGATTACATTACACAATGGAGTTATGGAATTGGTGAAACCTTCACACTTGCTGCACCTTATGCGAAAGGTGGTGGTTCTAAAGCCATTGGAGATGGTCCGTTCAAAGAAAAACTAACCGAATCAGAATACCGAAGAGATAAAGATGTATTAGCGAACAGCAATCTTTATTGGGGTAACCAACCCATTACCACAGGCCCAGTTTACATTGGAATTATTGTTCTACTGCTTGCATTTTTGAGTTTGTTTGTTGTAAAAGACAAAATAAAATGGGCTTTACTAGGTGCTACTATTCTCTGTGTGATGTTGTCTTGGGGAAAAAATTACATGGGATTAACAGAGTTCTTTATTGATAATGTTCCTGGATACAACAAATTTAGAGCTGTTACCATTATTTTGGTAATTACAGAAATTACCTTGGTTCTTTTGGGTGTTTTATTACTTAACTATGTGATAAAGAATAAAGATGAAATTCAAAAACAAATTAAGACAATAGCTATAGCCGGAGGAGCGTTCTTACTTTTCATTCTAAGTGTTGGGTTTATTGGATTAGGAGACAACTACTTGTCAGAACAAGAACAAGATGAAAACTATCCAATTATGATGGCTCAACGAACTGCCAATCAATATTTTCAACAATTACAACCAGAAAGAATTGGCCAAATCTTTGGAGAAAACCCGCAAGATCCAAACTTCCAAAATAACATTGTAGCCAAGTTGGCACAGCAAACAGAAGACTCTCTTGCAATTACTCAAACCTTTAGAGCAGATGTGTTTCAGTCGACCTTTACAACCGCGTTTATTTTTGGATTATTAGCGCTAGCACTCTTGTTGCTTTTCGCAAAATACAGGTTTAAAGTAGAGTTATTGGTTATTGGATTATCTGTATTAACCGTTGTTGATTTAGCGCTGGTTGATGTAAATTATTTATCGAATAAAAAAGACGAAAAGTCTAGAAAATACACCTTTTGGGTAGATTCAGTTGAAAAAGATTATCCAATGCAAGCCAACGCTGCCGACAATCAAATTTTACAACAAGAAATGGCTGCTAATCCTGAATTGGCAGAAAAAATTAATGAAGCTGCGCAAAAAATTAAAAAGTCGGCCAGAACCCAGTACAAAAAAGGAATATCTCGGGTCATTGATGCGAAGCGTTTTGCTACCTTAAATATGAATACACATTACCGCGTTTTTGAACCTAGGTCTGGTTTTAGTTCATCGCGTAGTGCTTATTTTCATAAATCAATTAATGGCTACCATGGTGCAAAACTGAGAAACATTCAAAATTTACAAGATTTTCAATTTGCCTTAGGAAATTACAAAACATTTGACATGCTGAACGTCAAATATTTTATTAACCCGAACAGACAAACGGGAGCTTTAGAAGCGCAAATGAATCCTAATGCAATGGGTAACGCTTGGTTTGTAGAAGAACTACAAGTTGCAGAAACACCAGAAAAAGAGATTCGTGCATTAGGTAAAGAGGTAAAACTAAGCAATACTGGATTAGGAAAATTAATGGTAAACGAGCTAGAAGTGAAAACAGCGCTCGCCTACGGTTTAGAAAACATTACTTATATTCTAAACACAGACACCTTTACTGTAAATTTACAGCAAACCTTTAGAACAGATAGAGCTTCTAGCTATGTCACGGACGTAAATGGGAACACGAACTGGGTGCCTAATACAACGTTAGAAGCAGACACATCCAACTCTTTCAATATTTTAATTCGAACAGAAATTACCAGTAATTTTTCTCCAGAAAAAGAAGCAATTGTTTCGCCTGCCGTTGCTGAAAAAATAAACAAAAGTACATTCTCTGGAGAAGGAGAAATTAAACTCAGCAATTACAAACCCAACCATTTGGAGTATGTTGTTTCTGACGTAAAAGAGGAGCAACTAGCCGTGTTTAGCGAAGTGTATTTTAAAGACGGCTGGAACGGTTATGTAGATGGTCAACCAGCAGAAGTTTTCAAAATAAATTACCTGTTACGAGGTATAAAAATTCCGGCTGGTGCTCAAAAAGTAGAAATGAAGTTTGAGGTACCTAAATTTAAATCTGTAAATACAGTTGCTTTTGTGATGGGATTGGCTCTTTTTATATCGTTTCTGTTCTTTGGTTATGTTGATCTCAAAAAACGCAAAAACACAAAAATCAGTTAAAAAAAGACAAGACTTCTTCAAATGTATCAGGCTGAATACCGGGCGCCTGAGCCAACTCACGCTCTAGATCTACAGCCTTAATGGTTGAATTGAAGTAAGTCTTATTTAGATTAAAGAAAAGATTAATCAAACGTTGAATCTCTCGCTTCTTTTGGTTATTTCTTAGTGATGTAGTTCTATATATACCTTGAACTAAATACACCATAAAGTGAATAAAATCATAATGGACAGACTTACTTGCTGTTTCATTATCATCATCGATATAACAAACGACATTGGAAGATGAAATCAAGGCATTAAAATGTGTGAAATCTCCATGCAAGCATTTGCCATTGGATAAACACTTCGTAATATTATCCACTAAGATACTTTCTACTTTTTCGAATTTTAGGTTAAGTTCTTCTTGCGTGTACTTTTCAATTACGGGATATCCGTAAAACTGCTCTTCTAACCAAGCACCTTCTTTGTTCCTAAACACCTTTATTGTGTCTGGTTCTGCTTGTTCGAAAAGTATGACTTCTTCTCCTCTTAAGCGAATAACAACTTGAGCGTTATTTTTCAATTTTGGAGGCGTTTTAAGTTCTATTGTTCTTTTATTCAAAAACAGAAAGATAGATTTCCCAAGTAATCGTTCTAGCCAATATACCTTGGGCGACTCCTGAAATTTAAGCGTAGTAAATATTCTCGAATGAAACATTTCATTAGAAGAATAACCAATATTTGATTTTGTTTTATTGTGATATAAATGAAATTTCAATTCCCTATATTTGTAACAAAACTAATCTTTTAATATAAAAAAGCTAAATGTTAATTACTTTTCTAGGACCTGACGGATCGGGTAAAACCTCTTTAGCATTAGCCGTAAGCAAAAATATTGAACATTTAAACTACGTATATCTCGGAGGGAATAATGCAAACAGAATTTATCCTTATTTTAATGCTTTTATTAAAAAAAATAGAAACGGAGTTTTTTTTACTACCTTAAAATATCTTGCTATTTTCTGTAATAATTTAATAGAACTGAGAAGAACTAAAAAAGAGCATACCGTTAGCGATAGGTCGCCCATTGATGAACTTTTATTTACCAGTGGAGTTAGACAAAAAATACAGCAATTTTTTCATCTATTTTACAGAAAACCAGACTTAATTATTCTACTCACTGGAAACCCCGAAGTTTTATACGAGAGAAAGCACGAAATCTCTATTAAACAAATTGAAAGATATATTTACTCCTATAAAAAGTATACAGAGAAAAATAAAATCAATCACATTACCCTAGATACAACGGCTCTAAGTCTAGAAGAATGCCAGCTGCGTGTTATTAATGAGGTAAAAACACTTCTTTCGTATGCAGGTTAATGTATTCTTACACCAACTAGAAGAAAGTAAAATTCCCTTTGTGCTTTTGAGACCCGTGCATTGCGTAGACAGCAATGATATAGATTTATGGGTAAAAAAACCGGACTTCTCTCCTCTTGTTGCTTTTTTGAAATCCATTTCCCATGAAATATACTGGAGAAAAACAAATGCTAGAGAGTCGGTTCAAATTGTTATCAATAACACACTTACCTTAGATATACAGTTTACACTGAGTTTTTTACCTTATAAACTCTTTCAGATAAACAAGGAGATTAATATAGAAGTGAGCCAGCTTATATATGAGTCGGATTATGTCTTACCCAACCTAAAAAGAACCACCCTATTCTGCTTATGGGCAAACCGTATTTTACTTGATAAAAAACGTATTTCTTCGTATACAAGTTTACCTTATTTCAAACAACTTTATCAAACAGAGATAGAACAGATGCTAGCCTCAGAGCAATTCTGTGAATTCACTTCCTATCTATTTAGTGCGCGCCACAAAAAAGTGGTTGATCAAGATTTAAGAGCTATTGTAGCAGGAGAAGATAAAGAGGTACAACAGAAATATGCCAAATTATTGTTTAGAGAACACAAATCTCTCTATTTAATTAAAGCTATTTTTGAAACGAAATTTAAAATTGAAAGAAGACTTGGTGTTTTCAATAAAAAAAGAAACATCAATTTGCTACACGCATAATGGGAGTTGTAATTAAAGAAACAATTAAAGGAAGCGTATTCCAATACTTAGGTATTTTATTGGGTGGACTCAACGTTGCCATACTGTTTCCCAAACTATTGGGAGATTCAAATTGGGGAACATTGAGTATTATCGTTTCTACGGTTACTATTTTCGCTCAATTATCTTCTTTAGGTGCTGGACCCATCGTTCTAAAATATTTCCCAAGTTATAGTAAGAACGAAAAACAAAAGGGTTTTGTGAGCTATACGTTGCGACTAACACTTTATGGAGTTCTGCTTTTTTCAGGTATTCTAATTCTTTCTAAATCTTATTTTTTAACCGATTTAGTTCAAAACAATACTTTAAACGCAGGCTTTTTGAGCTTGGTTTTAGGTATTCTGTTTTTTACTACTCTATTTAATTTAGTCAATTCTTTTATCGTAATCAATCTAAAATCTGGATTTAGCTTTTTTCTCAAAGAGTTCTTAATTCGTTTCCTTCAAACTATTGTTGTGCTCGTTTACGCTTTATTTGACCTAAGCTTAGAGTTCTTCCTTTTACTTTTTATGCTAAGTTATTTACTGGCTACAACTGTAGGCTTTTTACACTTAATTAAACACCGCTTTATAACGCTTAAAGACTGTTTTGAGAAAAGCCATAACATCAACAAAAAAGAATATTTTACTTATGGCTTGTATACCATTGTTTCTGGCTTCGGAGCTACATTTGTTGGAAATATTGATGTGATTATGTTAGGAATGTTGGCTATTAATGGAGAAATACTAGCCGGTAAATATAAGACAGCTGTATACCTTACAGCGCTTATTTCAATTCCACTTAGACCGTTATTTCAAATTATGTACTCGCTTATTAGTAATTGGTGGAAAGATAATAAGTTTACAGATATTGAACGGATGTACAAACAAAGTACGAAAATTGGACTTTTAATTAGCGGTTCTTTGTTGATTTTTCTACTCATTAATATTTCTTGGCTATCCACATTTCTTTTCACAAACTTAACAGATGCTTTTTATATTATTCTCTTTTGTGGTATTGGTCAATTAGTTAGCGCAGCAACCGGAGTAAATGGAACATTAATCAGTTTAAGCACCTATTACAGGTTTACGGCTTACTCTGTGTTTACCTTGGCCTTGATTAATTTACTCTTAAACTATTGGCTTATTCCAATTTACCAGGCAGAAGGTGCTGCCATTGCTACAGGACTGAGTCTTACGCTCTTTAACTTATCTAAAATGATTTATGTTAAAATGAAGCTCAAAATGTCTGTCTTTACTACTGATTTCTTTGTATTACTACTCTTACTTATTTCCTCTTTAGTGGTTGTAATAGTTTTATATCAGCAGATTATTTTATCGGTAACAACCAGTATAATTGTATCTCTTGCTTTTTCGCTACTCCTTTTTGTGTATTTCTATTTTTCTGGAACATTAGATAAAATCAAATCACTTATCGCTAAAAAATGAAGGTTCTATTTACATCGCATTGGTACCCTTCTGTGGAAAAGCCTAATCAGGGTATTTTTATTCAAAAGCATTACGAATCTATACAACAATCAGATGTAGATGTAACACTACTTGTAATACGAATTAAACATGGGAAAAAAATTCTTCAAAGAAAAATAGTTGAGCAACCTAACAATCAAATTGAGCTCGTTGTAGAATCAGTGCTATGGAAATTCTTATACTTATTTTATCCCTTACAACGACTTTTTATTTGGAAATATGCTTTAAACAAAATAAAAAAAGAAAAGTACGACCTCGTGCATGCCAACATTACTCATCCAAACGGTGTTTTTGGTCATTACCTCTCCAAGCGTTTAGGTGTTCCTTTTATCATTACAGAACATCACTCACAAGTAGAGAAATATGCGCATAAGGCTATAACAAAAAAGGGGTTTAATAGCGCACTAAAAGCTGCCAAATACATTACCAGTGTTTCTAGCTTTTTAAAACAAAAAATTAAACGCATCAATCCTTCACTAGAAACTAAGATAAAGGTGATAGGAAATGTTGTAGACAAAGCCATTTTTAAAAAAACATCCAACCAAAAAATAGAACCCAACCAGTTTATATCTGTTGCAAATTGGAACTCGGGGTCAGCAAATACGAAACTCCCCTTTCTAATTTGTGAAGCCCTCCATCATTTCTCTTTACGCGAAAGAAAACCAATAGTGCTTAACCATGTTGGTAATTGCAATAGAAAAGACGAACTCTTGGCATACGAAACAGCGTATTTTAAAATAAATTTTCTGGGTAAGAAAAAACCTAAAGAAATTAACCATTTACTTAATTCTAATGCTTGTTTTTTGCACGCAACTAAATTTGAGACCTTTTGCGTTGTAGGCGTAGAAGCACAAAAAGCAGGTTGTCCGGTTATTATTTCTAACATTAACCCAATAAACAAAATATTAAATCACGAAAGCGTAATTTTTGCAGATAACGAGCTAGATAGTTGGATAGAAGCGCTCAACATCTTTAAAACAAAATCATTCTCTAGGCAAGAAATAGCCGACTTTAACAACAGTAAATTTGGGGTTAAAGAAATTGGAATGGCTTTTCATAAACTCTACACCTCAACACAGAAAAAATAGATTACTTTCTACCAAAATCTGCAGGAATTTCTCCCCACTCTTTGGTTTCCCATTTGTAAATTGGTGTGTTCCATTGGTTGTTACGCAACCACTCTTCTCCCCTTTTAATTAAGGCATGTAGCTGTACATTTTTTTCCGTTTTGGCTAGTTTGGTTTTACAGGTCTTTTGTTTAATCCAAGAAATAGCAATCTTAGAATCTGAATAGATAGGCAAATCTGATCCTATTTTCTTTAATTGCGCTAATCCATGAACTAAAGCTAGAAACTCGCCAACGTTGTTGGTGCCATCTGCAAACGGACCCATCTTAAATACTTCTTCTCGGGTATCTGTCATTACTCCACGATACTCCATCTTTCCAGGATTACCTGCGCAAGCTGCATCAACACTTAAAGAATGAAGCACTACCTTTCTTTCGGCTAATTGTGCATTGCTTAAAGTATTTTTACTTGTATCCTCAACTCCCCAATAATTTTCCCAGCCTTCTGCGTACGCTTTTTCGGCTAATGCTTTATTGGGAAATCCTTTGTAACGCGGATTAGAAACACCCTTTATTTGGAGCTGACATTTGGTCCAAGAATCATAAATACCCGGATTTAATCCTACCCAAACTACATAATATTTATTTTTAGCTTTTGCCATTAATACGAAAGTACAAAGTTATTTTACAACGCAGAGCGCTTTGATTTCAAAATTAAATCGCAAAACCAAAATCCCATTTCTTTACTCGGTTTCTCTTCTTTGGTTAGGCAAGTATCTTCAGAAGTTTGAGGAGCAGGATAGGCTCTAAATACTTTTTCTCCTATTTGTATTGGTATTTCTTCTCTAAAATTAGGTCCGTCATACACAAAAGTATGAAATTCTCCATTTTCTCCGCACGGATCTACATTATCGGGCAGGTCAGCCAAAAAGTTTTCATCTATTGTTCTTCCTGTAAAATCTTCAGACAACACTTCAGACTTTACGCAAACCACTTTTGTTTTAAACCCTAGTTTAATAAAATCCATTACTGTTTCTCGCGTATCTTTTTTCCAAAGTGGAAATACTCCCTCAAAGCCTACTTCTGCTAATTTTTCTTCTCTATACCTTCTTAAATCTTCTAAAAATATATCTCCAAAAATACTGTGGGTTACGCCTGCTTTTTGAAAAGGAACTAAAGCATCTCGCATAATAGAATTGTAGTCTGACATACTCGGTTGAGCGGGTAACAAAATTTCTTTTACGGGTAAATTAAGCATTTGTGCTTGTGCCATTAAGAGTTCTCTTCTTACACCGTGCATAGAAATTCGGTCAAACGCACTGTTTACCATTGTAACTAATGTGCTGATTTCGAATTGTGCTTCTTTTTGTATGGTATATAAGGCAAGTGCGCTGTCTTTACCTCCAGACCAGTTAAAAATTGCTTTTTGTTTTTGCATCGTTAACAAATGTAAGCGAAAGTCAGCTAAAAAAATAGTAGAAAAAAATTCAATTCACGTTGATCGGTTTTAAAGACTACAAGCGCACTTTCCAAAACTTAACATAATCATTCTCTTTCTTCTCTTTTGCAATGTAATAAGCATAACCATTCTTTATTTTAAGTTTCTGCGGAAAAGTATGGTCGGCCAATAAAACAGAACGCTCTGGCGTATGCTACTCGTTTAATTGTTGTAAGGTTAAGAGTCCGTTATTTACTTGAGAAGTATAAAAAGCAGTCTTGTTTGCGTTTACATGTATTTTGACATTTCAATCAAAAAAGTCTATCTCTCTTGTTACAAAAGCATCTACCGAAGTTGGATTTCTGCCTAAAATGGCTTTAATAGTGGGAGAAATTTCTGGTGCTTTTTGAAAACGAGGGAGAAAATGCAAAACAAGTTGAACCACTGCAAACCCAGCAGAAATACCTTCTCTCCTTTTCTTAAAATAAAAACGTATTGGTCCGGTTTTTACATATCGAATTGGAATTTTCACTTTTTGATTTACGCGTTTAATTACATCCGAAAACGATAAATTCTCTGCTCCTGTGAGAACAAGTGCCTGGTTTTTATACGTGTTAAATTCTGTAATAACCACGGCGCCAACTTGAGCAATATCTAAAATATCTACCCAGTTAAATTGAGCGTTACCAGCAGGTAGTGTTAATGTTCTGTACTTTTTAATCTCTGAATAAAGTGTAGTGGTTAAATTTTGCATAAAATAACTTGGTCTCAAAAAGATATAATTTAAACCAGCAGAGCGTATCAACGCTTCTATTTTATTGTGCGGAATTATTTTACTTTTTTCAGCTCCTTGAACAGAAAGAAAAACAAGCTCCTTTATATTGTTTGCCCTTATGGCTTTAACCAAAGGTTCAAAAGAAGTAACATCTGACATTTGAGGAGGACGAAGCAAGAAAACAGTGTCAATTTGCTGTAAAGCCGTGTTAAAAGTAGTTGCGTCTTCAAAATCAAATTGTCTAAAATTTAGATGGGCATGGTGCGAAAACTTTTGCTTGGCTTTCTCGATATCTCGCACAGCTGCAAAAACCTCTACAGACTCATCTTGTGCAAATAAAGCGTCTATTATAGCTTTGCCAATATTGCCTGTTGCTCCTGTTATAAGAACCTTTTTCATAAGGTTAAAGATAGGGAGTTAAAAGGATAGATAAATTGAGCATTGTCAGTTTAAAGCAAGATAGTGGTTGTATGCTTTTTTACATACTCGAGAGAGTGATATTGGTTTTATTCACTTTAAACTGACCATTCATTAACATTGGCAATAACCAGTCTCTGAGTTATTAGAATTTTTGGTTTTCTTTCTTATTGTGAGCACCAATTAGTTTGTTTCGCCTTTTCATAGAAGATTTCCATTGCTTCTTTAATCGGGAAAGTAGCTAGATGATTTAAGCAAAAGAATCTTAAAGTAAATTTAACTTTTTTTTGATTTTACTTGCTTTTCTTCCAGTTGATTTCTTGATACAATTAAATCTCCAATGCGAATTGCTTTTACTTTTTGCTCTGGAGTTGTTCTATCTAAAATTCTTTGTGCTACTTTACTTCTCATTTTATTGATGTTTACCAAATTGGTAATTGATTTCTTAGTTATTGATATAAAAGGGTAGTTTTTGACGCCAACTTATCAAAAAATATAAAAAAGTACTGTGTAAAGAATGGCTAAAAATACTACACTAGTTAATTTCTCCTTTACTATTTTATTTTTTCTTGAATAATAGTTCCTAAAATCTAACTTCTTAATGCAATCAGTAGGTGGAATAAAAATTAAGAAGAATTGAGAAACAAGCAATGACAATAGAACTCTTAACCACCAATATTGAACAGAAATCCAAGTATGTAAATTAGAGTTTGAAAAGTTAATAACTCCTTCAATCTTAAAGATAATTTCAATGACCAGATATAAAACGCTAATAGAAATAATGAAGCCGGTAAGTAACGCAAGAAGTGTTTTTATTTTTCTACGTTGTATTTTTCTTTCTTTTTGCTCCTTCTGTTTTACAATGTCTGGAGGATAAGAAACATTGATACTTTTAAAATCGTTGGATTTCAATACAAAGAACTCTCCATGAATAGGTACTTTAGTTTTACTCCCGCTTGTTTTAAATCCTTTATCTTTATCATCTAGTCTTGTCTCTCTGTATCGATGTGCATCAAATAAGTAAACCTTGGATAACTCATCGATATTATCAGGGTTTAAATCATAATCTATAACAAAACCAGAATATAGTTCAGTACCTGTTTGGGAGCCAACCACAATATCTGCATAGGTAAGGTAATACTTTGATAATCCTGAATTGTAAGCTATTGATGTACCTGAACGGTTTTTAAATTTTTGCCATTGTCTAATTTCACCGCTGAAAATATAGTACCATTGATTTTTAAAACGCAGAACCTTAAATATAGAATCTAGTCTAAATATTCGGATAAAATTAAAGCTGAAAACTGCAAAAAACAACGCAAACAGCCAATTTATGCCCTGATATAGAATGAAATAAAAAATGTCTGTTTTTATAAACTCTTTAGTATACTCAGACTGAATTTCTACATTTTCACCGAAATTAAAATAGATTTCATGAATCAAGTAATTATCAAAATTAGTATTCCAACAAAGAGTGTATCCAGTAAAAACAATTAGTTGAATAATGATGCCTGGAATTATAGCATACAAGACAGAGCGATAAACAGGATCTTTGGTACTAAACTGTTTAGAAAATTCTCCTAAATAATAAAAACGCTTAAAAATTAATCCAGGTATAACAACGAGGATAAAGAGTAGTAGAAAATTTAAGGTAATATTCACAGATAATGGATTAAAACATTATTTCCATTTTCCTGATTTTTGATACTCAGAAATGCTTTCATTAAGTTCTGAAAGTTTATCTGGATTGTGTAAATCACTATATCCTTTATCTGAATATAATTTTGTATCTGTTTCATTCTTTAATTGCTTTAAAACATAAACAACTATAGCTAAAAATGCAGCGATACCTACTATATTCAATATTTTTTTATTTGACACAAAACAAAGATAAAAGAAATTGATGTAAAAAGCTGGTTATTATGTGTTAATCTTTCAATAAATACAAATCTGTTTTAATCATTTTGTAAACATGACAGCCATTTTATTGTGCCATTTTTTACAACTTTTTGTTGGCTTTATTTTATCCTTCAATGACTCTATTTCACTCTCCAACCCTTACCTGACCATTCATTAACATAGGCAACAACCAATCTCTGAGTTCTGAGAGTTTTTGGTTTTCCTCCCTGTTTTTTACAATTTTTTCTAGAATAGGATTTATTTTTTTGTGTAGTTCTTCGATTATTTTTTTTGGAGGTATTGAAATTCTGCTCTGTTTTAAATGATCTCTAGTTATATGACCCATAGTTGTTTTTCGCAAATCAGCTACCATTTTAAAATATTGTAAATATTGCAGAACTTCGTAATAATAAAAAGTTCTTGGATATTCATCAGAAGTAACTTTGAATATATGCTGATTTAACCCTCCTATTCCTCCTGTCCAGATTTTCACATCTAAAGTTGCCGACCATGAAAATAAAATATCCCCATTTCGTACTACAACTTTATCCGGAATTGAATGAGACACGAATTCAGATTTTGAAGTAAAACCTTCCCCCATTTCTCTAATTTTTATAACCCGATAGAAATCTTCGTTTTCAGCAGGTCTAAATTTCTGGCAAGCTATCCCATTTGTAAAATGAGCAATATCAAGCAAACTCTTCACCTCCCACCCCGCAGGAATTTCTCTTTTCAATTCTTCATTGTATACCATTTTACCACCAGAAGACTTGTAACCTTTGGCTGCGTTGAGGGTACCATCTTCATTATAGACGGGAAAATCAAACTGTACAAACCAATAATCATACAGGAGCTTGGCCATGGCTTCTAATTCTGCATTTATTTTGTTGTTGAGTTCTATTTTGGCATCTAAATCTGATAGGACTTTGGCTATTGATTTTTGGGTTTGGAGATCTGGCAATCTTACAGGTATATCGTAATATGCACCAAAAGTCATGCTAGGCACACCAGTACCAGAGTTCAGGTGACTTAAATCTAATAATTTTAAATAATTATATAAATAATACGGTTCTGTTTTAGTCTTATCAACAACTGAATAATAAATTGTATCGACGGTCCAAAACTCTTCATTAACATATTGAATGTTAGTTAAAGTTCCTTTTCTAGGAAGTAATATACTTTCTCCATTGTAAAGTGATTTATTAACATATCGCATTAATCCACCACTACCATAAACAGGAATATCTCCTGTAGATAAATGCTTATAATCTCTTCCGTTTTTTATTTCAAGAAGTTCTTTTAACTTAAAATCTCTCATATATTCATAGACTTCAAATTCACTTTAATCTCTTTCTCCAAACTTTTTGATTCAGCAAATAAACTTTCTAAATTACTTTCAAAACCCTGCATTTTGGTTTTAAATTCTTCAGCGGTAATGTCTACATATTCAATTTTAACTTCAAAATATTGTCCGGCACTTAGGCTGTAATTCTTGGCTTTAATTTCATCGTAACTTACTACTACAGAAAAATCATCTTTGGCTTCTTTGGCATTAAATACATCAATAATTTGTTGTTCTTCGGCTTCAGACAAGAGTGTTTTTTGGTTTTTACCTTCTTTTACTTTTGTACCAAGGTTAGATGCATCAATTAAGACTACATCTCCCTTGTTGGTAGCATCTAAAAACAAAATACTTACGTTGGTTCCAGTTGTTGCAAAAATATTGCTTGGCATACTTACTACGCCGGCTAACATTTTACTTTCTACCATTTTTTGGCGTATCTTTTTATCTATACCAGATTGTGCAGTAATAAAACCTGTAGGTACAACTATGGCTGCTTTTCCTTTTGCGGTAAGCGAGTGCATAATGTGCTGTATAAACAACAAGTAAATAGCCATGCTGTCTTTTTTAGACTTCGGTATTTTTGGTATACCCGCAAAAAAGCGTTCTGCATTGGCTTTGGTGTCTAAATCTTCAGAATAATCAGAGAAATCTAGTTTAAACGGTGGGTTAGCAACTATATAGTCAAACTTTTTAAGGCTGCCGTCTTTTTCTTTGTGATATGGATCTTGAATGGTGTTACCCTTAATAATATTGGGTATAGAACCTACTAGGTTATTTAGAATAAGGTTTAAACGCAACAAGCTAGAAGATTTTTGAGAAATATCTTGGGAGTAAATGCTACATTTTTCTTCGCCAATGGCATGCGCCAAATTCATCAGCAAAGTACCAGAACCCGCAGAGGGATCATAACAGCTTGCATTGTTTATATTTTCTCCCTCTTTTACCAAGCAAGACGCCATAATTTTGGCTACGGCATGTGGTGTGTAATACTCAGCATATTTTCCTCCGCTGTCTTTGTTATAATCAGAGATTAGGTATTCAAAAATAGTAGAATAAAAGTCGAATTTCTCTTCAAAAATACGCTCAAAACTAAAGGCAATGAGTTTGTTAATGATTGCTTTGGCAAAATCGTCGCGTTTTTCTTGCAGAAACTCTGTTACCCTATTAAAAAGAATAATTTTTTCTCCTCCGTCTGTTTTTACAGAGAAAATATCTGTGTTTTGTTTGGCAATTTCTGTTAAGGTATCATCAAAACGTTGTGCAAAATTGGGCTCGTTTTGTTTGTGATACAAATTGGCAATTAATTGGTGTGGTTTTAAAACAGCGGTGTTTGCACTTAATCCATAGCCTAAAAACTCTAGTTCTTCTTCTGTTTTATTTCTAAAAAGCTCTACCCAATCTTGTGCTTTAGCTAAAGTAGCATCTTGCTTTTTAATCTCGTAGGCAAACTTATCGTTTAAGAATTTATACAAGAAAACCTGCGTTATTATTTTAAACTCGTTTCCATCGTTTCCTAAACCATAGCGTGCGCAAACGGCTTTAAGGTCGTCTATTAATGTTTTCGTTTGGTTTTCAAACTTTAGTATTTCTGTCATTTCTTTTTTTAATCCATTTACAACAAAATAGCGCTATGCTATTCTGCCGTTGTATTCGTCTAAATATTCTTTTGTAACCAATGCTTTTAAACGTGTTACGTTTTCTAAATTATTTTCTACCGAAGGGTTTGTCTTGAATTCATCAAAAATAATTTTCCCAATCATTTTATCAACGTACGCTTCATTATTTAGCTGTTCTGAATTTTGTAAAATTTGCGCGTCTGTTTCTAGTTTTAATTTATTTAAAACCTCAAACAATAACTTTTCATTTTCTGTAAGCGGGTCTTTCTCTAACAATCTTTTATGTATGCGCATGTATTTATTATCATTGGCATATTTGGCAGAAACTAAGTTATTCTTTCTTTCAATTTCGGTAGCTAAATCGTAAATGCGGTTTAAGGCTTCGGTATTTTCTAGCATTGCATCTTTAGAAACTTCGCTTAAATTTTTCTTTTTAAACAAACGCTCTAATTCTTCCTTCAAAGTTATAAAGTTAGGATCTTTTGGGTCAAAACTTCTACCTAGCTTAAGTCTTGTTCTCTCTAGCATAGATTTTAGCTCATCTGCCAGTTTCATTTCTTCTTGTTTTACCTTCGTAAAATCGAACAGCACATTCTCTAACGCAACATTAAGTAGGTTAAGTGTTTCATCACCTTTTTCTAATCTTTCTTTCTGATTCAACATTGCCAATCTATCTTGTGCAATGGTTGCCAAGGTATTTAAAAGCTTGAAATCTAATTTATCGAGCAATTCATAATTTCCGGATAAACGAATAAGGTTGTACAATCCTTTTGCTTCGTTTAAAGCGCTTACAATTTCTTGTACTTCTTTTTTATCCTTTATTGCAATCATTTGATTAGAGAAAGTTTCCTTATTCTTTGTATCAAAATGCAATAGTGTGTTTTCAATATTTTGGATGTCTTCTTTTATCTCGTCTGCAGTTTTAAAAAGATTGGAGTAATGTTCCATTTCATCTCCAAGCTCAGATTGCAGCTCATTAAAGTAGGCTTCGTTGGTTTTTTCAAATTCAGATTCTATATCTGCAAAATCTACTACGTATCCGTACTTAAAATCTTTATACGTTCTATTTACCCTTGTTAAGGTTTGTAATAGGTTATGAGATTTAATTACTCTACCAATATATAATTTCTTCAATCGTTTGGCATCAAATCCTGTAAGTAACATATTGTACACAAAGAGAATGTCTATTTTTCCGTCTTTATACTCTTGCACAACATCTTTACGGTCATCCTTGTTACCAATATCGTGCAATATTAATGCGCACGTCTTTACTTTTCTATCGTTTTCTTTTCGCTTACCGTAGGTTATTCTAGGCTCTGCAGCCATTAAAGGTTGAGGTTCATTTACTCGATCTTGAACGGCGTATTTTTCGTTAAATATTTGCGCCATTTTCTTCGCCTGTTGAGATGAATCGCAAACTACCATTCCACCCACAGAATTATCTTGATTTGCAGCTCTGAAAAGTTCTAAATCCTCAACTATATAATCTAGCATAGGTTCAACAAAATGCTGATGCGCAAAAACAATTCTTTTATCGCCTTCTCCTTCTAGAACTTTAGAATCTTCTAATCGTTTGATGAATTCTAATTTGTAAGAAGTTGCTATTTCTTCTCTAATTAAGCGCAAAGTATAACCATCGGCTATAGAAGAGTTGTAATAATATTTGTGAATATAGTCTCCGAAGAGTAACCTAGAGTTGTAATCGTCTCCCAACAAAGGCGTTCCTGTCAATCCAATTTTAATTGAATTTGGGTCAGACTCTCTTAAATTAGCTAAAAAACTGCCTTTTGGGTTGTAGCTTCTGTGTACTTCATCTAAAAAGTAAACACGCTGTATATTTACATTATAATCTGCATTTTGAACAACAGTAGGGTCATCCTTAAATTTTTGAATATTTACAACCGTTATTTCTGCTTTACCAGAATCATTGTGAACTGCACTGGTAGACTTTATATCTTTCGCAAAAGCGTCTCTACTTTCTATTTTATGCACGGTGAGTCCTCTAGATTTGAATTCTTTACTTGCTTGTATAGCAAGATCTATTCTATCTACGATAAAGTAAAACTTTGGTATAATTCCTTTCTGCTGATAATAATCAGTTAAGAATTTAGTGTTGTAATACGTTAGTGCTGTTTTACCACTACCCTGTGTATGCCAAATAATACCTTTTTTAATTCCTTCATTTAGCTTACGTTCTATTGCTTTGGTAGCAAACATTTGCGGATAACGCATAATATGCTTTTGCAATCCTGTACTTTCTTCTACGTAAGCCAAAGCATATTGCAAAATGAATTTTAATCTGTCTTTAGAAAGTAAAGAAGTACATATTTTATTGGTTGCAGATGTGTGTTGGTTGTTGGTTTTAAACTCTGGACTTCCTTTAATAGAAATTAAATTAGTGTCTTTTAATACTTCATTCTCTTGCTCTGTGGAGATTGGAGCAAGAATTTCTTTTAAATCTAGCGTTTCTTCTTCTCTAAAATAATTGAATATGGCTTTTTTGTAGGACGTTGAAGCGTAAAATGCTCCTTGAATTGGATCTGTAGCAAACTCGTCATACTCCATGTTATTAGAGAATAGCATGAACTGTGTGATGTTCCAGAATTTCTTAAATTTCTTATTCTGAAAACGTCTATCCATTCGTTTTCTCTCGGCCAATACTCCATCTAAATTATTAGGCTTTTTCACCTCAATAAAAACAAGGGGTAAACCATTAATTAGAAGTGTAATATCTGGTCTAAAACTATCGTCTCCATTTTCACAAGGTAACTCTGTAACCACATGAAACGCATTATTTTCAAAATTTTCGAAATCAATTAAACGCGCACCTGATCGGACTGTAAGTTTATTATAAAATGCTCTTCCTAAGTCGTCATTATCTAAAGAAAGTATAATATCATCGTGCACCTTTTTAAAATCAGATTCATCCGAACCTTCATTAATTCGTAAAAAAGCATTTTTAAAAATATCTGTGAAAATATTTGTTTCTTTATCCCAAACAGAAGTTTTTAATGATAAATAGCTATACCCCAACTTTATTAAATGCAGTATAGTTGGTATTTTCACTCTTGAATCTTCGTTAAATTGCGCCATTTTATGTTCTCAAAATAAAAGTTTTAAAGTATACTACTTTAAACGAAAGCAGATTAATTCCAACCGTAAAAAAGCTTTTTTGCTAGTAGAGGTTTACAAATAAACTGAACCATTTATAAATATAAGAAGAAATTAAAAGTAAAGGTGAAAAGTATATTCAAAATAAATTATATTTTGGATGTTGAATTACTATCCGTAGAGAATAGTTTAAAATGTAAGGAGGTTTGAGAAAAGTGTTACATTACTACCAAAACTAACTACGGTCACATCTAATTATAAAACTTCGCCAACAATATTGATGGCGTAATACTTATCTATGAGTTTATCTGAACTGAATTTTATTGAGATTTAATGCGAAAACAAAAAAACATTTTTCCAAATATCCTTTCTTACTCGAGGCGGGTCCCGATAACTATCGGGATGAACCCGCTGAATACTTTTTCTTTAAGCTTTTGGGAAATTAATTTTCTAAATATTAAGGGCAAAAACAAAAAAAGCCCATCCGTTAGGATGAGCTTTTTTGTACTCGAGGCGGGACTTGAACCCGCACGCCTCGAAAAGCACAGGATTTTAAGTCCGGCGTGTCTACCAATTCCACCACTCGAGCATTAGACTGATTTTAATGACTTATCTGTCAATATTGTATTCTGTAGAAAATTAATTATTGAGCGGGAGACGGGGTTCGAACCCGCGACCTCGACCTTGGCAAGGTCGCGCTCTACCAGCTGAGCTACTCTCGCTTATAGTGCATAAAGTTATTAATTTATCTACTTTTATTTCAATTTGATTGCCTTTGTCGTTTCAAAAGCGAGTGCAAATATAGGGCTATATTTCAAACTTCAAAATAAAAAACTTAAAAAATTTCAACCTATTTTATTAAGTAATTCATTAATAGAATTTTACTTCTTACGTATTACCATAAAAACATTTCATCAAGCATTTCTTTCACATTAAAGTCTTTTCTTGCACCATATTGCTCGGTTACTGCTTTTCTAATTTCGGTTTCTGTTAACTTGTCTTTTTCTTTCACCTTTGGTATTCTTTTTTCTACATCAAAGTTATCTTTCAATACTTCTTTAGCAAAATAGACAACACCACCATCTTCAGTAGCCAAGCCTAAAATCATTCCTGGTAAGCCATTGAAGGTTTCCGGACCAGAAGAACACATTAACTCTTCTGCATACCACGCGTAGATGGTCGTAGAATCATTTGCTTCCCAAATTGCCCTTCTGCAATCGTAGCCCGCAATTATTCTTCGTTTGTTCGTCATCTTCCAAACACGTTCTTTAATCGTATCTCCTACTACTAGCTCTGATCCCCAGAACGACATAATTTCTAGTAATTCATCCGACTTAAAATTCTGATAGACTTTGTTCTTTGAAGTCATCCAAGACATCCTCGGATCTTCATCTACAACATCTGAGGGTAAAAACACAGAACTCGAATCGTTAAAATAGAGATAAAAGGTCTCAATTTTAGGCTTTTTAAGGTTCACCTTATTCATCCATGGAGAATCATTGTCTTTAAACTTCTTCTCTAAATTAGTTCTTCTTTGAAATTCAATTTTACCGTTAGCAGTAAATTGACCGAATACATTACTGGCAGAAATAACCAAAAGTAATGTTGCAAATTTCTTAATACCAGCGTTCATCTTCTACTTTTGTTTTATTATTGTTAAACCTTAATTGTAAACGCACTAGAAAGTAACGCGCAATTACTTGCGTTGTTCTATCCATAATTACGTTGTTATTAATTGTTCTGTTGACGTCTATGTTTTGGTTTAGAATATCATTTGCTTCGAAAGAAAGTGTTAAGTTTTCTGTTTTTAAGAAGCGCTTACTTAGTGATGCGTTAATTAACAAAGGTGTTTGATTAAACCCTGCACTTAAGTTCGAATTAATAAAATAATCTGCATCGGTTTCAAACTCCATTTTCCAAGGTAAATCAATAGAGAAATTCATTCTATAAGTTTGTATTGAATAAGGTTGATTAGAACCAAAGCTCAATGAACTTTCTGGAATGTTGTAGCTATAATTAGCTCCAACGCTAAAGAAAACAGAATCTCTATCTATGCTTAACTCTAGACCTCCATCAAACCCTGTATTGGTTGTTGTATTATCTAAGGTATTAATTCTACTGTTAAACTTGTTGTAACTCACGCCAATGTTAGGTTGTACACGTAAAAACTTGTCAAATGCATTTAATCCTGCTCCTGCGTTTAGACCTGTAAAAAAGTTACCGTCTACGTTAATTGCTCTAGAAATGGTTCTTCCATCTGGTGCATAGATTACTTCAGAAGAGAATGCATCGTTTGTTGCGGTAAAATATCCGTTAATCCAAACCCACTGTCTTTTAAGTGCCTCCCATTTGTTGTATCCGATATTAATACTGTGCGCATAGGTAGGCAAAAGATCTGGATTCCCTATGGCTACGCTGTTAGGATTACTGTTATCTAAAATAGGCTGCAGTTGCGTAATTGTAGGTTGTTGAGAACTTGTTCTGTAAGTAAACCTTAAGCGTTCTGCATTGCTAAACTTGTAAATGAAACGCGTATAAGGCAACAGGTTGTTAACATCTTGTAGAATACTGGTTTCTGTAAAAAGGTTTCTGTTGTCTATTTGTACGTTTCTTGCAGCTGTTCCAAATTTAAAGGTCATTTTTCTAGTTTCGTACTTTAAACCTACCGAAGCTCTATTTTCTAAACGTGTATTTTCAAAGTTATTAGAGAAAGTTGAATCGAAAATTGTAAATGCTTGTCCGTCAAAATTATTGGTAGACTTTGATTGGTCGCCAAAGAAATAGTCGAGTTTATAATCGAGTTCTAAATTCCATTTTCTGGTAAGTGGTTCGTTGTAGGAAAGTCTACCTCTATGACCTTGTGTATTGCTCAGTGTAACTTTACTTTGGTTAGTTAAACTATCTGCTCCAGGGTTTCCGTTGAGGTAACGTATATCTGAATACAAGCGTTCGTCTGCTTCATTATCTGTATATCCGTATTGATATTCTGCGGTAAATTCGCGTTTACGTTTCATAAATTGTCTTTCTAAACGAACCGTAGCATTTATATCCAATCCTTCATTGTCTAAAGTATTGTTTAGTAAAGTAGAACTTGTTCTTGAATTTAAAGCAGATAAGAAACTAGTAGAATCTGTTTGTTCTATGGAATTTCTCTTGATATTTACGCTTGGCTCTACAATCAATTTTGTTAAAGAATCTAATTGTAAATCCAAACTCAAGTTAATTGCGTGCGATTCTTGATTTTCGAAAAAATTATTGTTTTCTCTAGTTGTATAGGTAGTATCAGCAAAAATAAATTGAGATTTCGATTCTTTTAGCTGCTGTATGTCGTTATTGTTGTACGTATAGTTGAAACCTAGTTTCGCCTTTTTGCCTATTTTATCAGAATAGTAAAATCCACCTTTAAAGGTTCTTGGCAAACCTCTTCTACTTGCATTATTTGAAAAAGAAATACCATCTTCAAAATTTGCGTTCAATTCATTGGTTAACCCATACTTATAGGCATCTCCAACTCCAAAACCTGTATTTGGGGTGTTAGAACCGAGACCGAAAACAGACAGTTTTAAGTCTTTATTAAAACTATTTAAAAGTACTTCACCTTCATAAAAGTCTTGGAAATCCGTTCCTCCTGCAATTTTACCAAAATATCCTTTTTTATATTCTTCTTTCAGCTTAACATCCATTACCTGAACCGTTTCTTCCCCGTCTCCATTGTCTTCTGTAGTTTCATAAACTTCTACCGTTTCTACTCCTTTTGCTCCAAGATTTTTTGTTGCTACTGTTGGGTCTTCTCCAAAAAATTCATCTCCATCCACAAGTACTTTTGTAACAGACTGACCTTGAGAGGTAATATTTCCGTCTTCATCTACATCAATACCAGGTAGCTTTTTGAGCAAATCTTCTACAACTGCATTTTCTTTCGTTTTAAAAGAATCTGCTACGTATACCAAGGTATCTCCTTTAAAATAGATTGGCTCTTTATTTGCAAAAACCACAACCTCATCTAGCTCTGTTGCTTTTTCTGGTAAGATAATATTTGGAATTTCTATTCTATTGTTCTCAGGACTCCCAATTACATAGTAACTTTTATCGCCATAATTCGGATGAGAAATCAATAATTCTTGCTCTGAAAATGGGATGTCTTTTAATTCGAATTCTCCTTTTTGATTGGTGCGCGTAAATCCGAAAAGGACAGAATCCTCCAAATTTACCACCATAACTACAGCATTGGCAAGCGGTTGATTGTTAATTGTATCGTTCACAACGCCTGAGTAATGCATGCCTTGGGAGTACACAAAACTAAAGGTAAATAAACTGAATACTAGAAATAATAAGTGTTTCATAAATCGTAATTCTGGTTTTTTTGATTCTATTTCTGGAGAGCAAATATAGAATTAAACATTGCGTGTTGCTGTTAAAAAATTATAAGTCAATTAATAACCCTTTTAAAAGGTAACATATCTGTTCGAACAAAGCAACAAAAAAGAAGTTCACATACCGTATTAATTTTAATTTTGCAGCGTGAAAAAATTAAAGGCGTACTTCTATCAATCTCCACTAAAAAATATTTTAATATTAGCGTTAGTCGTGCGCATATTTGCTGCCTTATTTTCTGGCGGATACGCTATGCATGACGATCATTTTCTTGTTATTGAAACGGCTTCTTCATGGGCAGATGACGAAGATTACAACGGTTGGATGCCTTGGACACAAGAAGCTGAATGCGCTGCCAAAACGGATCCATTAGAAAAACAAAAGTGTATTGAAAATATAGGACCAGAAGGCCATAGTTTAACCTACCCAGGAATCAATTACATTTTTTTTGAAACCTTTAATGCGCTAGGTATAGACGACCCTCTTTTTCAAATGTTTCTTATTCGTTTAATTCATGCGTTGTTTAGCTTGTGGCTAGTATATTTAGGATATAAAATTACTGAAAAAGTAAGTACACAAAAAAATGCAATTATTGTAGGACTAACTCTAGCGGTTGGATTTGTAATGCCTTTTCTAGCCGTTAGAAATTTAGTTGAAGTTGTATGTATCCCTTTCTACTTATACGGAATTTGGAAAATAATCCAAAATGACATAAAAGATAGTTGGAAACCTTATTTACTAGCAGGTTTTTTCTTTGGAATAGCCTTTGCTATTCGTTTTCAACTGTTTGTGTTTTTTGGTGTGATGGGACTTGTATTTATGTTTCAATTTAAATGGAGAGCTTGCATTAGTTTGTTACTCGGCTTCTCTATCTCTTTAATTCTTACACAAGGTTTAGTAGATTATTTTCTTTGGAAATCTCCATTCGCAGAATTTATGGCTTATGTTGGATATAATTCTAATTTGGATACAGCAAAAGACTACGCAACATCTACGCATTGGTACACGTACCCAGGTATACTAGCTGGAATGACTATTCCTATACTCGGACTTTTTTATTGGATTGGAGCTTTTAGAATGTCCAAGAAAATGGCATGGTTGTTCTTTCCTATGCTCGCATTTTTAATTTTTCATGCCGTTTACCCAAATCATCAAGAGCGTTTTATTTTTCCTATGCTACCGGTATTCCTAATTATTGGTGTAATTGGATGGAGTTTGCTCTTAGAAGAAATAAAGTTCTTGAAAAAGAAACCTAAAACTTGGAAAAGCATATTGATAATAGGCTGGAGTTTAAACTTTTTACTACTTCCTTTTTTCACTACTTTCTACGGAAAGCAATCGCGCGTTATGGCTGCTTATGCACTTTACCCAAAGAAGAATGAACAGATCTACTACATTCAGGAAGATGTTGCCCACGGAAAAGCAACGTTTTTGCCAAGACACTATGCGGGTAATTGGAATGTTCGTACATTAATGGATATTAATTCTGAAGCGCAGCTGGCCGTGTGGAGTAAAAGAGAAGTAAAGGCTGCAGACTATATTTTTCTTTACGGAATAAACAACTTAGAAAAACGAATTAATTTCTTTAGCACCTATTTCCCAGACGTGCAAACATATCAAACAATAGACCCCAGTTTTATGGATGCTGTTTTGCACTGGCTTAACCCCAGAAATAAAAACCAAACGATTACCGTTCTAAAAACAAATGTTGAGCGCTAAGTATTTTCGGTTTTCGTAAAGACTTCTTTAAGATTCTTTTACATAGACTTCTCTCCGTTTAGCGTATTCTGCAACAAAAAACAAAACAACTTACGCTAATAAAATGATGCTTTTGATCTTTGAATTTCAAATTTTGAATTTTTCTATTCCTTTTTACAGCAAGAAATTTATCTTTGTATTCAATGGAAAAACAAGTCATTCTCAATTCTAAGCATTTTGAGTTAACACTTAAAAGACTTTGTTATCAACTCATTGAAAGTCATAACGATTTTTCTAACACCGTTCTTATTGGTTTACAGCCTAGAGGAGTAAATGTTTTAAACCGCTTAAAACTGAAATTAGAAGAAATTATTGGTTCTTCTATTCAATGCGGAACCTTAGACATCACTTTCTACAGAGATGATTTTAGAAGAAGAGAACGACCACCTATACCTAGTGCTACAAATATTGATTTTAGTATAGAGAACAAACGGATTGTTTTAATAGACGACGTGCTTTACACAGGAAGAACAATTCGTTCAGGAATGGAAGCACTTTTGGCTTTTGGTAGACCGTTAGAGGTAGAATTACTTACGTTTGTTGATAGAAGATTTAAACGGCACTTGCCCATACAAGCAGATTACGTTGGAAAAACGGTAGATACCGTAGTATCTGAAAGAGTTTCTGTTGAATGGCAAGAATTAGAAGGAGAAGATAAAATAGTTTTATACACACCGAATACAAATGGATAATCTTAGCGTAAAGCATTTAATAGGAATCAAAGATTTAACCCCAAGAGATATTGAAATTATCTTTGAAACTGCTGATAGTTTTAAGCAGGTAATTAATCGCCCTATTAAGAAAGTTCCTTCGCTTAGAGATATTACAATAGCCAATTTATTCTTTGAAAATTCTACCCGCACACGTTTGTCTTTTGAGCTCGCAGAAAAACGCTTATCTGCCGATGTGGTGAACTTTAGTGCAGCCAGTAGTTCTGTTAAAAAAGGAGAAACCTTGGTAGATACCGTAAACAACATTTTATCTATGAAGGTAGGTATGGTTGTTATGAGACACCCAAACCCTGGTGCTGCCAAATTTTTATCTGAAAGAATTGATGCTACAGTGGTTAACGCCGGAGACGGAACGCATGAGCATCCTACGCAAGCGCTCTTAGACAGTTATTCTATTAGAGAAAAACTAGGTACGGTTGAGGGTAAAAAGGTAGTGATTGTTGGAGATATTTTGCACTCTAGAGTAGCTCTTTCAAATATTTACGCTTTACAAAAACAAGGTGCCGAAGTTATGGTTTGTGGTCCTACCACATTAATACCAAAATACATAGAAGAGTTAGGTGTAAAAGTAGAACATAACTTAAGAAAAGCGCTAGAATGGTGTGATGTTGCAAATATGCTACGCATACAGTTAGAGCGACAAGAAATGAAATATTTTCCATCGCTTAGAGAGTATGCTATGCAATACGGTTTAACGAAAGATATACTAGACACCTTAGACAAAGAAATTGTTGTGATGCACCCAGGACCAATAAACAGAGGTGTAGAAATTACAAGCGACGTTGCCGATAGTAAACAAGCCATTATTTTAGATCAGGTAGAAAATGGTGTTGCCGTAAGAATGGCAGTTATTTATCTGTTGGCTTCAAAAATTGAACGTTAAACGCTTTCAAAATTAAATGATTACATTTACCTCAAAGCAATAGAATTCATGAACTTCCAAATTGTAGAAAAAGACGTTTACTCAATCGTTTCTTCACATATAGACAAATTAAATGCTGGAAACGCTCCAGAACTAAAAAGTGCTTTAATAACGATTAATAAAAAATCGATAAACAATATAATTATCGACTTATCTCATACGAATTACTGCGACTCTTCTGGTTTAACGGCAATATTAACTGCAAATCGATTGTGCAAAGATTCTAACGGTAAATTTATACTTGTTGGTTTGCAAAAAAATGTAGCTAAAATGATAGCTATAGCACAGTTAGATAGAGTTTTCACCATTATGGACGATCTAAAAGCTGCCGAAAAAGCAATTGTAGAAAAGGAAGTTTCGTAAGTCTTTATGAAATTTGAGGTTACCATTCTTGGATCTGGAGCTGCAGTGCCAACATTAGAACGTGGAGCTACTGCGCACTACGTAAATTGTAACGATAGACACATTTTAATAGACTGCGGAGAAGGAACGCAACTACAACTTAGGAAATACAAAATTAAATTTCAGCGAATTACACATATTTGTATTTCTCACTTACACGGTGATCATTTTTTTGGTCTTGTTGGTTATTTAAGCTCTTTACAGTTATTAGGGAGAGATAAAGGTGTTCATGTTTACGGTCCAACTGGTTTGGAGGCAATTGTAAAAGCTCAATTAGAAATGGGTGGAGCAAGAATTGACTACCAACTTACTTTTTTTGAAATAGACGCAACAAAAAACACCCTGCTTTTTGAAGATAAGGTGATGGAGATTCATTCTTTTCCATTAAAGCATCGGGTGCCTACTACCGGGTTTTTAATTAAAGAAAAACCAAAAGAAAGAAACCTAGTTAAAGCAAAGTTTGACCAAACGGGTTTAAGTGTTGCTTACATTAATAAACTTAGACAAGGGGTTGATGTTAAAAAAGAAGACGGAACAATTGTTACTGCAGATAGTGTTACTGTACCTCCACCGCCAATAAAAACGTATGCTTTTTGTTCTGATACGGCGTATTTAGAAAACATTGTACCTACTATTAAAAATGTAGACCTACTCTACCACGAAGCTACTTTTACAGAAGAAAAGAAACAACGCGCTATTAAAACGAATCATAGTACAGCCTTAGATGCTGCAAAAATTGCAAAACTAGCCAATGCTAAGCAATTAATTATGGGACATTTCTCTGCCCGATACAAAAACACAGAAAATCATTTAACTGAAGCAAAAACTGTTTTTGAGAATAGTTTTGCGGTAAATGATGGAGATGTTTTTACGCTTTAAAATCCTTTTTTTTAGGTAAACTGTCTTGCTGACCTCCCTTTTCAAGGGAGGAGGATTTAGTGGAATGAAATGAAGCTAAAGACGGAGGGTTGATCGAAGCCAAAATCAATTTATTAATAATTTCTAATAGATTAAAAGTGTAATTATCCAAACCTTAAATCCTCCTCCTTCTAGACAATTCCTTTAGAAAAGGAGGACAGCATATTTATTCTATGCTTTAATTCTTAGGTCAATTGACTAAAGTTCTGTCCGCAGGTTTAAGCTTAAAAAGGGAGTGAATTTAAGGTACTACTCAACAAGTGTAAGCCTTCATTTATAACTAGGTCTTGATTCGATTCGCAGATTTTCTATTTCAAATGCTAAACCTGTTTTACTCAACACTCTTAAATCCTCCGCCTTACAGGCACCTCCTTAAAAAAAGGAGGACAATAGTGAGTATAACGTAATTGTGGTCGATTGGTTTAAGCAAATGGTGTAAGACTATAGTGACAACCCTGTTTTGGTTAATTTGCCATTACTGAAAAAGAAGTACCTATTATATAAATCATTTTGAGTATATACTTGACCATCTAAAAGATCTTCTTTAAAAAGACGCATGTATTTACTGCAGTAATTTGTTTTGTAATGTTTAAAATCAACAGCGAAAAGAGGATTTTGAATTTCTTTCGTGTATTGGCCTTCAATTATGTCAGACTCAAAATACTCTGTAACAATAAAAAGTTCTATCTTATTTTTAACACAATATTGCTGTACCGCAGAAAGTAAATAACAAGACTCACTGGAACAATTTGGTCCCCAGATATATATTAATGCATTTGGAGACTCTTTAAGCAATTGCTTCAGATCATAACCTGTAATGAAATACACAAAACTATTATTTACTGCCTTTTCTGAATTTATTTCTAAATATTTTATTTTGCTCTTTTGATTTTCTTCAAGTTTGTTGTATCCACTAAACAGACCTGGTGTATTTAATACAACGCAAGAAGAACTTAACACTAATAGTGCATTCACGTAAAGTAAAACAATAATTAAACGCATAGACTTGATTTTCAACTCATATTTCTCATCTAAAATACAAAAAACTAAAGTTGTTTAATCAAATCTCCTACCCCAGATAGAAATGACAGCTTTGTTTGAGAAAGCGCTAGTGTTGTTATTTGAAATGAGCAGCCTTAGCGCACGAATGGAAAATTACATAAACTTGCGGTTTGAGAACAAACTATAATGGATAGCTGGACCCCGATAATTATCGGGGAGGTTCTAAAATTAATTCTTAACTCCGTAAACAGCCTCCTGATTTTAATCGGGCTAACCCTCATAAAAACCCTTAATCCTCCGCCTTCCAGGCACCTCCTTAAAAAAAGGAGGACAATGAAAATAACCTAAAAAAGTAAGTTATAACTCAGCTCTGTTGCGTTATTACATTTGTCTTTTACAACAATTTTTAATGTGTGTTTGCCGTTGAGTGCTGCTGGTGTTTTAAAAATCACGCTTCGTTTTTTAGGTTCGTATTCTAATAAATACCATTTACCGTCTATGAAAACATCGTAATCTGCAATGCCAGACATATTATCCCCTATTTTCCAAACCAAGGTGCTACCTCTTACGTTTTGGTTATCTCTTACATTTTGCGAAGTTACCGTTGGCGGAATTAAATCTGTACGCACAGAAAACTCTCCAAAATCTCTTGTTCTGGTCGTAATCCAACCGTCTTTAGTTGTTCCGCCCAAAGATGTGCTTCTACCACTGTTATTGGTTTTAAGCACTAAATATTTCTCTTTTGGATGTGCGAGAGAATCTCCAACTTTGAGCATAATTTTATAGTATTCTTGCAAAGGAATTTCGCTATCGCCAAACACAAAGGGTTGTTTTTCTGTAATAATTATTGGTGTTGGTTCATACACCAAACCAGGCGCCATAAGTACCAAATGTTCTTCATCTATATCCATAAAAGCACTATCTGGATAGAGGAATTCAGAATTATCGCCAAAGGTAGTTTCTGCATTTCCGAGTGGTCCGTTTTCTATAACCAACTCAAACTTTACAGTACTCGTATTGCCTTTTGTATCTGAACAGGTGTACTCTATTTGATGTGTAGAGCCGGGTTTAAGGTTTAAAATTCCAGAATTTTCTGTTCTGTAAATGGGTAATGGATTATGAATGGTTTTAAAGCTTTTTTGGTATTGCTTGCGCTTGTTATGATAATCCTCGTAATCTTTATGCGTATTAATTTGTCTGTTAGATTCAAAGTGAATCTCTGTCATATCTTGCGAAAAAACGGTTTTACCATCTACTTTTAATTCTGAAGTAAAGATTCCGCACACGTTACCTGCGCCATCTAACTGATCTATGGCATCAAAAGCAAATCCAAGACCACCCGTTTTAGAGCAAAATGTAGAAGGAACGGTAATTTGATTACTTGCTAAACTTAATTTACCTGTGCTAGAATTAATAGAGTATGTCTTGGCTTTATTCGGTATTCTATATCCTCTTTCTGTTAAAGCATAAACCTTTACGGCCCTTACGGTTGGTTTGGTATGGTCTGCAATATCAAACTGAAACAACAGTGGATTCAAAGCATGTTCTGTTACGGTTTCTCTTATCTCAAAATGTAAATGCGGAGCTGTAGAACTTCCTGAGTTTCCTGATAAGGCAAATACTTCTCCTTTTTTTAGTGGAATTTCATTTTTCTTTGGAAAGTATTCAATTGCATAATTTTGTTCTGTTTCTTGCACAGCTTTTACTACCTCAGCAAGTTGACCTTTAAATTCTGAGCAATGCGCATATACGGAAGTTAACCCATTAGGATGATCAACATAAACTACCTGACCATAACCCCAAGGCGAAACTTTTACACGAGAAACCCAACCATCTGCAATAGAATACAAATTATACCCTATTCTTCTATTGGTTTTAAAATCTAAACCGGTATGAAAATGGTTACTACGTAACTCTCCAAAGTTTGCAGCCAATACTAATGGAATTTCCAACGGCGGATGAAAATTATAGGTTTTAGCTGGTATGAATTGGGCCTTAGCAAACCCAAAACTTAGCAACAATCCGCAAATGATTAAAATTTTACTCATACTACAAAGGTAAATTCTTACATGGTAGTTTTCATAATAACACTAATTAATTGTGAAGATAAGATGGTTAATTGCAATACTATTTATTTGGGCAATTTAACGGGCTATACATTTTAGCTTAATCATAGAAAAAAGGAGTGCTGCTTTTTTATTCGCTTCTGAGGTCGCAAAGCAAAAAAGCGCCCCCCTATTTTTTCTATTTCTTAAGGCTACCATTTCTATCCTTATTGCAGATTAAATAGCAACAGAATAACGCTGTACCACAGCAATAACTTCTTTATCAATAGTGGTTATCAATTTAACGGAATTTGGTTACAAAATGTGCACAGTAGCGCAATAACAGAAAATGCCGTGAGTAGTAACTTAGCCAACATTTCTGAATACGATCATAAATTAATGCGTGGAATAACTAACGAAAATTCATTTAATAATTTTATCTTTAAGAACACGTTAAGAACAATTCCTGCTGGTTTAGTTGCTTTTGGCGCAAACGGAAACACACAATTTAATTGTAACACAATGTTGTTTAACACAAATGGAATATACACTGTAAATGCAGACCTTGCAGACCAAGGTATAGCCCCAAGTGCAACATTAGTAGAAGGCCAAAGCGCAGCTAATATATGGTTGAGCAACCAAGGACCATGGAGAACGGATGGAGATTTGTTAAATGGTGTAAGTTTAAATTACTTTAGGCATTCAAATAATAATCAGTTTTCTCAGCCTTCTATTCCATTACTACCATATTGGACTGATTTTACATTACAAAGTGCTATTAACTCCAGCTGTAATACAGATGTAAAAAGTACTTTGAAACCAAATGTAATTTCAGATGCAGTACATGGTCCAAGACTAAGCAGAGAAAAGGCCTTTGGCGCCATTGTGAATGGTACAACAACTTATAACAATAACACTTACGCGCAAGCATTAGACCATTGGAAAGCAAGCGTAGCACTTTTTAGCCTACAAAGCGATAGCTCTTATTTTATAGGAGATAGTTCTGACATTCCTTATTGGAACTTTGTTAATGCTTGTAACGGCACCACCACAGATAAAATATGTCAAACCCAAGAAGAAATAAGCCATAATGATATGCCGATGGCAGAGATGAAAAATGAAAGTTACTTACCTACGTGTTTGCAAGATGAATACAACCAAAATGTGCAGCGTTTGTATATAAAACAACAAAACGGAACAAGTTTATCTAACGTTGATATTTCTTATTTAGAAATGGTAGCCTGTTTAGACCCTGTACTTAATGGTTCTGGAGTATATCAAGCTAGAACTATGCTGGGCTGGGCAGGAAATTGCATTAATAACCTAAGTTTTAAAAGTTTCGCAGGCCAAGAAACAGGTTCTAATACTGTTAAAGAATTAGATGTAGTATTGTACCCCAATCCAAATAATGGTAGCTTTAACTTAGGCTACAGTTTAGAAAATGATGCAAAATTACGTATATTTGATTTAACTGGTAAAATAGTAAAAGAGAGTATATTACTTAAAACAGAAAATAGAAAAAAAATCTTGGTATCCCAAAGAACTGGAGTTTACCTCTATACAATAACGAATGCAGTGGGTGATAAAAAAACAGGGAAATTTGTTATACAGTAAGATAACTATTTTAATTAAAATGACAGTCCTTTGTTTAGGCCTGTCATTTTTCACCTTTTGTCAAGAGTTGCCAAATTTAGTGCAAAATTATAGTTTCGAAGAAAACATAAGTTGCTCTCCTGGTGCCAACTCTATTAACGATGTTCTATATTGGTATAATTTTTTTCAAACTGGAACACCTGGATACTTCAGTGAATGCAGCATTGATTTTTATGCAACAACACCACTAAATGTATTTGGTTATCAAGTTCCAAAAACAGGTAAATCATATGGCTTTCAAGGAAATTTTAGGCTAAACCACAAAAAGCATTACATAAATTCTAGTTTAAATCCATTGTCTATATCAAAAGAGTCTTTTTCTGGTCAATTTTCTGAACAATTAATAGCTGGGAAGTACTATCACCTTGAATTCTATGTTTCAAGATGTAGCTCAAGCTCTTCCTTTATTGCTACCGATGCCTTTGATTTACTGATATCAAAAGATTCAACATCTTACTCTTACCCTTACCCTCCATTTATTAATGATAATTATATTGTATGGTCGAATGAGTCAGGACATATAATAGAGGACACTATTAATTGGGTTAAGTTAAGTGGATGTTTTACACCTAAAGGAGGAGAACAGTTTTTTACTATTGGCAGCTTCCGAGATACTGCTAGTATAAATAATATTTTTTACAGTAATACAGAAAATACATACATAGCAGCCTACTTCTATGACGACTTCCTCATCTACCAATGCGACACCTGTTGTCCAGACCAATACCCAATAGAAGATTATATCACCGTAAATAACAACCTAATTACCCAAGGAGAAACTGCAACGTTTGAAACCTTTTTAAATAAAGGGCATACTGCAAATCTTTATCTTTTTGATAGCGCAGGCAGGGTTGTGTATAACGCAAAATTAAACGGTACGGATAATAGTCACGAAGTACCCAACAACCTAGCAGCTGGTGTTTATCATTATGCCATGGTTACTTCTGAGAAGAAGAAATTGGGTGGGAAGATTGTTGTTGTTAATTGATTATTATGTTCATTTTTTTGCATTGCCAAAAAAAACGAACCAAAAAAACGCTAGGCTTAATTTTGGTCCGTCATTTTTTCTTGTCTTTTTCGATTCAGTCGGTGATCTCCTATCCTTCCTGGCACTAACGTTTAGTCTTCAAAAACCTTCGTTTTTTCTCCTCGTTCATTACGAAAACCACTTCGATAAAATAACTGCTCAAAATGAGGCCGATCAAGTTCAATGAAACTAATTTAATATCAAAAAATTAATTAATGATTATTGGCTAATAAGAAACTATCTTTTTCTCTTGAGAAAACAATAATCTCAATTATCAGTGTAGAAATGTAATTCCGTAAAAAATTCTCGAAACCTTGGAGAGAATT
>CBFHKX010000009.1:0-78309 GCA_965656535.1 Lishizhenia sp. | reverse complement strand
TTCTCGACTATTGCTTGAACTGTAGTTTTTTCTTAACATTTTCTAGCAATGAGAGAAAGAAAACTTTAGAGAAAAAACATGGCTTCGTAAGACTGAAACCCTCCGTTTTTTAATCGGATAAATCCTCTCAAAATACACCTGTCTTGGAAAGGGAGGACAAGTCTAAATGAAATTGAAAAGCTGAACTGAATTGTTCTTTATTACAAGTTATTTTACCCCTGATAGAAACGGTAGCTTTATTGTTTTTTACTTTAGATTTGCTTGCAGTTTGGGCTGCGACTTCAGAAGCTGACCGAATTGTTAGCTGGCCTTAATTAAAAAACTATAAACTTTAGTGGATAGCAGGATTGGGTTCTAAAAAAACAGCCTTAAATAATATACTTTTACTTCGGCGCAAAACGATACAATATCAAGCCTAAAACGGCAAAAATCATGTTGGGTAGCCAAACCGCCAGCAAAGTTGGAAAACCAACATTAACTGCTGCTACGGTTGTTATTTGCATCGCAAATATGTATACAAAAACCAATCCTAACCCAATGGCAATGCTTACTCCTATTCCACCGCGCTTTTTTCTTGAAGAAACAGCTAATCCTATTACTGTAAGCACGTAGGTTGCAAAAGGTAAACTGGTTCGTTGAAAATACTCAATTTCATAGGCTGCTACATTGGGCGAACCTTCTGCTCTTTTACTCTTTATAAACTCGTTTACCTCAAAAAAGCCCATGGTCATCACAATATTATCTCGCTGCGTCATATTCGTCAAAGCAACATCAATTAAAGTATCCAACTGTTTTCCCTCGGTAATCTTTTCATTTATTGTATTAGATGAATACGTTCGTATATGGTAATTTGTAAAAGTCCACACACCTGTAGTATCATTGTAAGCTGCTTTTTTAGCTCGCAATAACTTCAACATTTTATTGTTTTCATCTCGCTGTTCTAGCACAAAATCATTTGCAATTCCTTCATCGCTGTAATAAGAGTCAAAATAAATAGTTTTATCTCCCGGAAACTGCGCATGGTAGTCGTTTACATAGTGAGAGTTTCTGTAATACTGTTCTTCAAACGCCAGCCTACTTTTATTTGCATTTGGTAAAACAAAATGGTTTAGTACAAGCGATAAAAGCATAAGGATGGTTGCTCCTATTAAATACGGCCTTAAAATTCTTGTAAAATTTCTACCGCTGTTAATCATCGGAATAATTTCTGTATTCTGTGCTAGTTTTGCCGTAAACCAGATTACGCTTAAAAAGATAATCAGCGGAGAAAATAAATTACCGAAATAAAGAACAAAATTGAGATAATAATCGAAAATAATCTCTGTGAATGAAGCTTGATTATCGATAAACTCACCTAAACGATCAGATAAATCAAACACCATAGAGAGTATCATAATTACACCCAACATAAAGAAGAAAGTAACCAAGTACTGTTTAATAATGTATTTATCTAAAATTTTAAGCATTAAAGTCTATTTTGCACTTTCACTACCATTTTATCTTTCCATTCTGAGAATGTGCCTGCTAAAATTTGTGTTCTAGCTTCTTTTACTAACGCTAAATAAAACGCTAAATTATGGATTGTTGCAATTTGTATTCCTAAATTTTCTTTCGACTTGATTAGATGTCGTAAATAGGCCTTTGAGTAAAAATGATCAACAGAAGCCGTACCATTAGGGTCTAAAACGGAGAAGTCTTTCTCCCATTTTTTGTTTTTGATATTTATAATTCCTTCACTAGTAAAAAGCATACCATGTCTAGCATTTCTAGAAGGCATTACACAATCGAACATATCTACACCAAGTGCGATACATTCTAAAATATTTGCTGGAGTACCTACACCCATTAAATACCTTGGTTTTTCTGTAGGTAAAACGCTACACACATGGTCTGTCATAGCATATAACTCTTCTGCTGGTTCGCCAACACTTAAACCTCCAATTGCATTTCCAATAGCGTCAAAAGAAGCAATTTTCTCAGCAGATTCTAATCGTAAATCTTTGTATACTGATCCTTGTACAATGGGAAATAGCGCTTGATCAAAACCATATTTCGGTTCTGTTTTTGCCATTTGATCCATACATCTTTTCAACCACCTATGTGTCATATGCATAGAACGTTTTGCGTATTTATAATCACATGGATAGGGCGTACACTCGTCAAATGCCATAATAATATCTGCACCAATTGTTCTTTGAACATCTATTGCGCTTTCTGGTGTAAAAAAATGGTAACTTCCGTCGTGATGACTTTGAAAACGCACACCTTCCTCTACAATCTTACGCACTCCAGATAAGGAATATACTTGGTAACCTCCAGAATCTGTTAAGATAGGTTTGTTCCAACCGTTAAACTTATGTAGTCCACCAGCGCCTTCTATTACCTCTAAACCTGGCTTTAAGTATAAATGATAGGTGTTACCTAATATAATATCAGCATTAACTTCTGTCTCTAACTCTTTAGTATGCACACCTTTAACAGTACCGGCTGTACCTACTGGCATAAAAATAGGAGTTTGAACTACGCCATGGTCTGTATGAAATTCGCCAGCCCTAGCTTTTGTCTTGTTATCTGAATGTTGAAGATTAAAGTGCATAAATATGTTGAAAAATAAACGATGCAAAGATAATTGTATTTAAACAAGTACCTCATCTTTGTTGCAAAGAACGCTACAATGGAAATATTCCCGCTAATCGATTACGACATAAGAACAGTACTTTTTTTCTTATTCTGCCTTATGGCGTGCCTGCAGTTGGTGTGGATTCTTTTTATCTACTTGCGCCTTTTGACCCACAAGGATAAAGCTGAACAAGTACAATTAGCACCCATTTCGGTTATTATATCTGCCAGAAATGAAGAAGACAATTTATTTAAACTACTGCCCGCTGTCTTAAATCAAGACTATCCTAAATTTGAAGTAGTGGTGGTAAACCATCAATCAACAGACGATTCTAAGTTTATTTTACAAGCCTATCAACAAGATTATGACAATTTAAAGGTTATACACCTAGAGAAAAGTAAACACATAAAAAACGGCAAGAAACTACCTTTAACAATTGGTATAAAGGGTGCAAAATACAAACACTTACTGCTTACCGATGCGGATTGTAAGCCAAGCTCTAAATATTGGATTAAAGAAATGGCTGCTCAGTTTACAGAGCAAAAAGAAATTGTTTTGGGTTACGGACCATACACCAAAGAAAAAGGTATTTTAAACCGAATTATACGCTTAGATACGGTTATGATTGCCATGAACTACTTGAGTTACGCTAAGGCAAAATTACCTTACATGGGTGTAGGCAGAAATATGGGGTATACCAAATCAATTTTTGAGAAGAACAGTGGTTTTAAATCACACTATGCCATTCAAAGCGGAGATGACGATTTATTTATACAAGAAGTAGCCAAAAAAAACAACTATACCGTTTGCTTAGATCCAGCTACTTTTTGTAGTTCGCCATCAGAAAAAACATGGGAAGATTGGTACAGACAAAAGACCAGACACTTTACTACCACTGGACATTACAAGGTTTTCAAAAAAATGATGTTGGGAATCTATCCACTGTCTCTAATTTTGGTATATACATCTTTTAGTATCTTGTGCCTTAATTACCAAGTAAGTTTAGTCAGCTTATGTATTCTGGCACTGCTACTTATCCTTAAATGGAGTATACAAGGTAGATGCTTAGTAAGATTAAAAGAAAAAGGGTTAGCATGGTTGTTTCCGTTTTGGGATTTGGTTTATGCCATTCTTGCTCCTTCTTTATATTATACGAGTGAAAAGAAGAAAAAAGTAACATGGAAGTAGGAAGTAATCTATCAGAAAAAGGGCAAGTTGATTTACAGCTTGTAGAAATGGCCCGAAATGGTAATCAAAATGCCTACGCGCAACTCATGGATAGATACAGAGAATCTGTTTTTTACATGCTCTTAAAAATGGTGAAAAACAACGATGATGCTGAAGATTTGACCATAGAAGCTTTTGGAAAAGCATTTCACCGTTTACATCAATATTCTCCTAGCTACGCATTTAGTACTTGGCTATTTAAAATTGCCTCGAACAACTGTATTGATTTTATACGTAAAAAACGGGTTAAGGTAACCTCCATGGATCACACTTACAGCAATAAAGACGGAGAATCTGTAGGGATTGATTTTGAGTCAAATACCTTAGACCCAGAAGAAGATCTAATTAAGCAACAGAAGGTGAAGATGATGCGTGAGGTAGTAAGTAAACTTAAACCACGATACCGCGCCTTAATCGAAAAGCGTTATTTCCAAGAATTATCTTACGAAGAAATTGCAACTGAGATGGATTTACCTCTAGGTACTGTTAAAGCCCAACTTTTTAGAGCCAGAGAATTTCTAGCCAACGTAATGGAAAACAAGAGAGAAAGTATATAACCGTAGCTACTTTTAACACTGAACCACAAAAACGAGTTAACAATAAATTGATCGACTTATTGTAACTTATGCATACAAAATACAATTAACTTTGTACTGTATTTTTTTATCCAAACCCTAGTAGCTAAATTAAATGAATAACGTAGCTTTAATAGAACAATATTTTCCAGAATTAACAAAACGTCAAATAGAGCAATTTGAAAAACTTGGCGGTTTATACGAAGAATGGAACTCAAAAATTAATGTAATTTCTAGAAAAGATGTAGACAATTTCTACGAAAGACACGTGCTTCACTCTTTAGGAATTGCCAAAGTGGTTTCCTTTAAAAAAGGATCTAAAATCTTAGATGTTGGCTGCGGTGGAGGATTTCCAGGAATACCACTTGCTATTTTATTTCCAGATGTTGAATTTCATTTGGTTGATTCTATTGGTAAAAAAATCACAGTAGTAAACGAAATTGCAACAGCAATTGGTCTCACCAACTTAAAAGCATCGCATATGCGTGCAGAAGAAGTGAAAGACAAATACGATTTTATTGTAAGTAGAGCTGTAACTGCAATGCCTAAATTTTTACAATGGGTGTCTAACAAGATTAATAAACAAGACAAAAATGGATATCCAAACGGCGTGTTTTATCTAAAAGGTGGTGACTTAAGAGAAGAAATGAAACCCGTTAAGCGCTACAAAGAATACCACGAGTTAAATGCTTTTTTTGAAGGAGAGTTTTTTGACACAAAAAAAGTAGTATATGTTAGACTGAACTAAATTGACTTGTAGCTCTACTAGAATTTTAGTTTATTTGATGAAATGATTTCTAAAATTCAACGCATAAGGCAAACTTTAGGTCCTGGCATTTTATTCGCTGCAACAGCAATTGGGGTTTCTCACCTCATTCAAAGTACTAAAGCTGGTGCAGAATACGGTTTAACTTTATTTGGATTTGTTTTACTGGCTAACGTTCTAAAATATCCGTTTTTTGAATTTGGATCTAGATACGCAGCAGCGACCGGAGAATCGCTTATTCATGGTTACAAGCGTATACACAAAGCTTTTCTTTTTACCTATATTTTTGTAACCATTATTTCTATGCTTTTTGTAACTGCATTGGTAGGCGCAGTTACCGCAGGATTTTTAGAAACACTCTTCGGTTTTAATGAATTATTTGCGTTTAAGTATGCAACACTGTTCATTTTATTTCTTGTGGGTTTTTTACTCTTGAGCATTGGAAATTTCAAAACCTTAGATAGACTCATAAAATTTTTAGGACTTGTACTTTTGGCTACAACTCTGATTGCCTTTACGCTTACCTTATTTAATGGACCAATTACAAACGGAAGTCTTTTCACCTCCGTTGATAACCAAACCCTACTTTATTTAATTCCGCTCCTTGGTTGGATGCCTACTGCAGTTGATCTTTCGGCATGGAACAGTATCTGGACAGTAGAAAAACTAAAATCTAGTTCCTACAAACCAACAGTGAAAGAAACGGTGAAAGAATTCAATTTTGGATACTGGATGTCTGCAACGCTCGCCTTGTTCTTTTTAATAATGGGAGCTTTTCTAGTTTACGATACACCAACAGAAATTCCAAATAACTCTGTTGACTTCTCAAAATTTACAATAGAGCTGTACACAAAAACGATTGGAGATTGGTCTTACTACATTATTGCATCAGCCGGATTTAGCATTATGTTATCTACATTTTTAACCGTTCTTGATGGATACACACGTTCTTTTCAAATTGCTATCGGATTGCTATCAAAAGTAAATGTTGAAAAGAATAAAACGACTTTCTTATCCATTGTTTCACTTGGAGGATTAAGTTTAATTGTAACGTGCATGCAACTTGATAATGGATTTAATTTTTTACTTAAATCTGCAACCGCCATCTCTTTTTTAATTGCACCATTGATTGCCGTTTTAAACTTAAAACTTGTAAGCAAAAAATACGTTGGAGAAGACCACACACCTTCTAGACTTAAACTAATCCTTAGTTATTTTGGAATTGCATTTTTGACTCTTTTTAGTCTGTATTATATCTACGCACAATTCTAGCACTACTGCATTCATTCAAGAATTACAAACTCTATCGATTGTGAGATTCGTTGAGTAAGTCTAACGCAGTCTTAACCGGACTAAACGTAGAGGAAGGAAGTTCTACAAATAAAGATATGTAGTTGGCCATCCCACCGTTCCACAGTCCGGGATATTCTCTAAACCTAATGGTTTTACCCTTGTGATTTTTCTCTACAATAAAGTATTTTTCTTCATCCACAAAATCTAGTAAATTAAACATTTCGCCATCAACACTTACTGGGGAAACAACCATGAGAACTGGATTAAAGTACTGACTTTGAACCATTTTTTTATATTGATCGCCAGTTTTAGAAATTTGTGCTTTTTCAACAATTTGTTTGGATACACTTCCTTTGTCATTCACCCAAAAAGGACCACCTCCAGGTTGCCCATCATTCTTTACCATTCCACAAACGCGAATAGGACGATAAATAAGCGCGTCAATTTCTTTATCTGTCAATTTTAGAATATCCAACCCATTATATAGAAATTGATACCTATTGTTTAATTCTTTTAGAGCGTCTGATTTATTTTGCGAAACACTAACCTGCTTTAATTCTTTTTTGAATTGCAGTAAAAGACCTCCGAGATATTGCTGGTGAAAAATACTTTCGTCGGAAATAGTTTCGTGCTGAACGTTATCTATGTTTTTTATAAAAATTAAATCTGTTTTAATAGAGTTTAAGTTTTTAATCAGCGAACCATGTCCTGCCGGACGTGTAACTACATTTTGCTCTTCGTCTTTAAAAACCTGTTGTTCTAGATCAAACGCAATTGCATTTGTGGTGATATCTTGTACAGAGTTATCTACTCTATAGGTTTGTCCTGTTAAGGTTTCGATAGATGCGAGAGATGCGCTAAACTCATCTGCAAAATTTTCATTTATAGTAAAATGGAAACCAATTGTTTTAGACTTAAACCGCGCACCTTGCAACACCTGTTCTTGAAACGCATTTAAAATAAACCTACCATTTCTATGAAAAGGAATTAAACCCTTTGGTAAAGTTCCTAAACCAAGACCTTCATCACTAATAATGGTTTTAATTAAATCGTCTATGTTATAATCAAAACGCTTAATTTTCTCTTTTAACTCGAATGGTAAAAGTTCAAAAAATGCAAATTGAGGCAAATTATTTATAAATCGTTCTACCCTACTCTGATCTTCTTCGCTTGGATTTTCTAAAAAATCGTACAAAAACTTAAACATACGCGAACCCGAACCAGAAGCAGGCACAAATAAAGTAGCCGTTTGCTGTCCATTGACGAATTGCTCCACAAAATAATTTTTCTCCGATTCAGTATGGCGAATAACTCCTTCGTTGAGCTTGCAAGCAACCTCGAGATGTAAATCTGGTTGCATTCCAAAAACTTCTTGTCTTTGCTTTTCAATTTGTTCTTCTGTAGGAATAAAACTCATTTTATTACAATCGTTAATTTATTAATTTCGCAAAATAGAAACGTGAATATAATCAAAGCATATATAAACTATCGTATTCGGTCTAAATTTAGACACCGACTCCATTCCCCATTCGTTTACAGCCTGCAAGATAAGGGAATGAAACAAAAAATGAACAGAGATTTCAAGAAGAAATTAAAAAGCTTTGCCAATTATCTCAAGAAAAATAAAACACTTATAGAAACAACAGACTTTGGTGCAGGATCTAAGAAACTAGGAAACATTAGAACAATAAGCCAAATCTATCGCACAGCATCGTGTGGAAAAAAATACGGTAAATTGCTCTTCGCCGTAACTGCACATGCACAGCCTGCGCAAATATTAGAGCTGGGCACCAGTCTAGGCCTTGGCACTGTCATGATGGCAGAAGCAAATAGTAAAGCTAAAATAACTACACTTGAAGGATGCAAACAAACAGCTGAACAAGCAGAAAAAACATTTACTTTTTTTAAAAAGCAAAACCAAATTAAACTAGTTAATGCACAGTTTTTAGATTTTCTTAAGACCGACAATACCCGCTATGATTTAATTTTCATAGATGGCGACCACAGGAGCGCTAGTCTTAAAAGTCAATTAAACGAACTTCAAAAAAATATCCACTCAGAAACATTAATCATCTTAGACGATATTAGATGGAACAAAGATATGTTTGATGCTTGGAAACAAATCTATACACAGGAACGTTATCATTTAGCACTTGATTATTTTAGAATGGGAATTATAGCAAAACGCTCACATCAAGTGAAAGAACATTTTACATTAAGATTTTAATATGAAAGTATATACCAAGAAAGGAGATAAAGGTCAAACTTCACTAATCGGAGGTACGCGCGTACCAAAAAGTTCATTGCGTATAGAATCTTACGGAACAGTGGATGAACTAAACGCTTGGATAGGAATGATCAGAGACCAAGAAATTAGAGAAAGTTACAAGCTTCAATTAAAAGAGATACAAGACAGACTGTTTACGATTGGTTCTAGCTTAGCAAGTGATCCAGAAAAGTCAAGCATGAAAATTCCAGACTTGTTAGAAAGTGATGTAACCTATCTCGAAGAATGCATGGATGAAATGGATGAGTCTCTACCTGAAATGAAGTTTTTTGTTCTACCTGGAGGTCACACCACTGTTTCTTACTGCCATCTCGGAAGATGTGTATGTAGAAGAGCAGAACGAATTGTAATTGACCTTGCTCAAAATGATTTTGTAGCAGAATTAGTTCCTGCATACTTGAATCGTTTGAGTGACTACTTATTTGTTTTGGGTAGAAAATTGACCCAAGACTTAAGCGCAGAAGAAATCCCTTGGAAACCACGAATGTAGTCTGCAAATAAAGTTAAAAGGAAAGAAGACTCTCTTAAATTTGGATTTAAAGAAAATAAAATTACTTTTGCCGAAATAATTACGATAATTTTTAAAAAATAAGATATGTACTGGACACTAGAATTAGCATCATATTTAGAGGATGCGCCTTGGCCAGCTGCAAAAGATGAGCTGATTGATTTCGCAATCCGTCACGGAGCTCCATTAGAGGTGGTTGAAAACCTTCAAGCAATTGAAGACGAAGGAGAAGTTTATGAAAGCATAGAAGACATTTGGCCGGATTATCCTTCTAAAGAAGATTTTTTCTTCAATGAGGATGAATATTAAAATTAAAAAGCTCTTGATAACCAAGAGCTTTTTTGTTTATACCCTTTTATGGCTGACAATTCGTCATTTCATTTTTCTTGGAATGATTTATGACTTGCTAAACCAAAATAAATAACTTACTCGGTATTGAAAATAGCTTTGAAACCGCTATTTTTGAAGACGCTGAAAAAAATATCAACATGCTTGGAGGAATATTAAAAAAATTAGTGGGAGATAAAGCGACGAAAGATCGCAAAGAATATCAACCCATAATAGATAAATCAAATCAAATCTTTGCAACACTCAACGACTTATCAGACGATGAATTAAGAGCGAGAACTTTTGCTTTTCAAAGCAAAATAAAGACAGCTACTGCTGAATTAGAAGGGAAAATCAAAGAAAAGGAAGACCAAGCGAATGACCCAGAAACGCCGGTAGATCAAAAAGAAGCAATTTTTGACCAAATTGACAAACTAACACTAGAAGTAGATAAAAAGATAGAAGAAGTTTTAGCAGAAATTACGCCAGACGCCTTTGCAACTGTAAAGGAAACAGCAAGAAGATGGTCTGAAAACAAGCAACTAACAGTAACTGCAACTGAATTCGACAAAAATCTAGCTGCAAAAAAAGACGGTATCGAAATTAACGGAGAACAAGCTATTTGGCATAATAAGTGGACTGCTGCTGGCTCTGAAGTTGAATGGAACATGGTACACTATGATGTTCAATTAATGGGTGGAGGTGTGCTTCACAACGGAAACATAGCTGAGATGCAAACCGGAGAAGGTAAAACACTTGTAGCCACCTTGCCTGTTTACTTAAACGCTTTAGCTGGAAAAGGAGTACACGTTGTTACTGTGAACGATTATCTTGCAAAAAGAGATAGTGAATGGATGGGACCACTTTACCAATTCCACGGATTATCAGTAGAATGTATAGACCGCTATCAACCTAACTCTGAAGCAAGAAGAAACGCGTACAAAGCAGATATTACTTTCGGTACAAATAACGAATTTGGTTTTGATTACCTTAGAGATAACATGGCTTCTGACGTAGAAAGTCTGGTTCAAGGTAAACACCATTACGCCATTATTGATGAGGTAGATTCTGTTTTAATTGACGATGCAAGAACTCCTCTGATTATATCAGGACCAACGCCTAAGGGAGACCAACAAGAATACAACGCACTTAAACCGCTCATAGAAAAAGTGGTAAGCGCACAAAGAACGTTGATTAACAAAGTATTAGTAGATGCTAAGAAAGATTTAACCGTTATTAACGAATTAAGTGGAGATAAAAAGGAGCAAAAGAAACAGCTAGAAGAAGGCGGAATTTCTTTACTCAGAGCCTACAGAGGATTACCCAAAAATAAAGCTTTAATCAAGTTTTTATCTGAACCTGGAATTAAGGCGCATTTACAAAAGACAGAAAACTTTTACATGGCAGAGCAGAACAAGCAAATGCCTGTAATTGACAAGGAACTGTATTTTGTTATAGATGAGAAGAACAACACAATCGAATTAACAGACAAGGGTATTGACTTACTTTCTGGAACCAATGATCCTAATTTTTACATTTTACCAGATATTGGTTTAGAAATTGCCAATTTAGAGAAAGAAGAATTATCAGCAGAAGAATTATCAGTAAAAAAAGATGCTCTAATCAGAGATTATGGTATTAAATCAGAAAGAATTCACAGTATCAATCAACTTTTAAAAGCGTATACACTATTTGAAAAAGAGGTAGAATACGTTATCCAAGAAGGAAAGGTTAAAATTGTAGATGAATCTACCGGACGTATTATGGAAGGTAGAAGATATTCTGATGGACTACACCAGGCGATAGAAGCCAAAGAAAATGTAAAAGTAGAAGCAGCTACTCAAACGTATGCAACTGTATCTTTACAAAACTACTTCAGAATGTACCATAAACTTTCTGGTATGACAGGTACTGCGGAAACAGAAGCCAAAGAATTCTGGGATATTTACGAATTAGATGTAATCGTAATACCAACCAACAGACCCATTGCTAGAGAAGATAAGAATGATTTAGTTTACAAAACAGCAAGAGAAAAATACAATGCTGTAATCGACGAAGTACAGCGTTTAACTGAACAGAACAGACCCGTTCTTGTTGGAACAACAACTGTTGAAATTTCTGAATTACTGAGTAGAATGCTCCAAATGAAAGGCATTAAACACGAAGTACTAAATGCAAAACATCACCAAAGAGAGTCTGAAATAGTTGCAGATGCCGGACAACCTGGAGCAGTAACTATTGCAACAAACATGGCTGGACGTGGTACAGATATTAAATTAAAAGCGGGCGTTAAAGAAGCCGGCGGTTTAGCAATTGTGGGTACTGAAAGACACGACTCCAGAAGGGTAGACAGACAGTTACGTGGTAGAGCAGGTAGACAAGGAGATCCAGGAAGCTCTCAATTCTTTGTTTCTTTAGAAGACGACCTTATGCGTAAATTTGGTTCTGAAAGAATTGCTAAACTTATGGATAGAATGGGATTAAAAGAAGGTGAGGTAATTACCCACGGAATGATCTCAAAATCGATAGAAAGAGCGCAGAAAAAGGTAGAAGAAAACAATTTTGGTAACAGAAAGCACTTATTAGAATATGACGACGTAATGAATGCGCAGCGTAAAGCCATTTACAAAAAACGGAGAAACGCTTTATACGGAGACAGATTAGGTCTAGACATTGCCAATATGTTCTATGATGTTGCAGAATCTATTTGTAATCAATACAATACAAGTGATACATTTGAGGCTTTTGAATTAGACTTAATGAAAACATTAGGTATTGAATCGCCGGTAGCTAAAGAAGATTTTAATAGCAGTAAAAAAGGAGATTTAATTAATACTGTTTATGACGCAGCTTTAAATAAATACGAAGAGAAAAACGAAAAGTTAACGCAAATGCTCAATCCAACAATCGAGCAATTGTACACAGATAGTGCAAACCATGATAGACACATTAAAGTACCTTTTACAGATGGTAGAAAAGGGCTAGAAGTGAGTTCATCTATTAAAGAAGCCAAAACATCAAATAACCGCTCTTTTATTCAAGCGTATGAAAAAGCAATTGTTTTAGGGCTAATTGACAACGAGTGGAAAGAGCACTTAAGAGAAATGGACGACCTTAAAGTTGGAGTGCGTCAAGCACAATACGAACAAAAAGATCCTTTGGTAATTTACAAAATTGAGTCGTTCCAATTGTTTAAAGACATGATGGCACGTTTAAATGAGGAAACAGTAGAATTCCTAGTAAAAGCCGTTATACCAATTCAACAAAACGCTCCGGCTCAGACCACTAATAAAGAAATCAAACAAGAGAATGCTTATGGAAATGCACAAGCTTCTCGAAATCAAAACAATCCGGCTGAACAACAGTTTCAAGGTTCTCAAGGATATGATGAAGCGATGGAAAACTCTAGAAGGCAGAGCGCTCCGAAAGCACAACCCGTAACCGTAGAAAAAGAACCTGGTAGAAATGAACCATGCCCTTGCGGTTCTGGGAAAAAATACAAACAATGTCACGGTAAACATTAATGCAAATTAACCGATTTTAGTTAATATTTTAAACACCCGTTAATTGAATTAACGGGTGTTTTTGCTTCCTAAAACAAACGTATTCTTCTATCTTTAATTGCTCTAAAAAGAAGTAAATAATTCAATATTTGACAGTTAGGACTTCAACAATATTGAGAGTACTGTCACATTTTCTGTGCAAAACAGAGGAAACTGTCAATTAAATGTGTATTTTTCTAGTGTAAAATAATGTCGCTATGAAAAAAACTATACTCTTAACTTTTTTATCTTTCACCTTCTTTTCTCTGAGCCAATCTAGTGGGTCAGGAAAGTGTTTTCTAATGGATAACACAGATGATTATTTAACCATACCACATGATGCTTCTTTAAATTCAACTACGGGCATTACGGTAGAAGCCTGGATACGTGCAGATGCATGGTCTCCCAATATTTGGGAAAACGTAATTGTTTCAAAAGATGGCTGGGCTTCTGGAAACCAAGGATATGCCCTTAGAACAGGATCCAACGGATCTTTATCTTTTAACTTTAGCTCAGGAGGTACATGGAGAGAAGTAACTGCTGCCAATGTTATGACAACTGGAAAATGGTATCATATTGCGGGAACTTACGACGGAACAAATTCAAAAATTTTTGTTAACGGACAAGAAGTAGGAAACTTAAGTTTTAGTGGAGCAATTAACATGGGAACCTATGATTTAACAATAGGTAGAGCATCTTATTTAGTTGGTGGAACAAGAAATTTTTTAGGAAGAATAGACGAAGTGAAAGTCTGGAATACGGCACTTCCCGTATCATCTTTAAGAGAATATATGTGTAAAAAAACAACCGCAGCTCATCCTCAATACGCATCTCTGTCTGGCTATTGGAAGCTAGATAACAGTGGTTCAACAGTTATAGACTCTTCTCCTAATGGAAACAATGGTACTGTTATGAATGCAACACAACCTGCTTCTGGCGCACCAATAGGAGACGAAAGTATTTTCATTTACAACGCTACACCAAATCTTAGTTTAAACTGGACAGGAACAAATCCAGACAGCGTAAATATTACAAGTGCAACTGCTTTAAATTCGGTGCATTTATATAGAATAGATGCTGCACCCGGAAATCTAATATTCCCCAATATTAGTCCTATAGAAACAAGTCACCATTATGGTTTTTACACAGATGCTGATGTACCGTTTACTCTAAATGCAACTTACTATTATAACCAAAGTACTCTAGTTACAGGAAACGAAGCCTTTGCAAATATTGCAGGTGCTAATGATGGTACAGGAATTTTTAATGGACAGGGCTGGACAATTAACACAACAGATAACACGTTTACAAGAAATTTCTCTGGAAGAAGCCAGTTTGTACTTGGTATTGTTTGTCCAAACACACTTTTTAATGTTTACAACCAGCAAAATCTCTGTACTGGAGATTCTGTATTATTAGAAAATACGGGAAACAGTTCGAACTTTCAATGGCACAATAGTCAAGGAGCAATTTCAGGCGCTACGAACAATCAATTCTATGCTACGGTTACGGATGATTACTATATCGTTGCGAACAGCGGAATTTGTTTAGATACTACAGTAAGTATTCCTGTTGTTGTAAACCAAAATCCGACGGTACAATTTGGTAGTATTGCAACAGAATTTTGTGATAACGAAGCAGACGTTGCAGTCCTAAACAGTTCGCCTTTTAATGGAACCTATACTGGTATTGGTATTACTGATTCAATTTTTTCTGCACAAACAGCAGGCGCCGGAACCTATACTTTATATTATAATTATACAGACCCAAATACGGGATGCGCTGGAATAGACAGTACAGAAGTTAATGTATTTGCAGCTCCTATAATTCCGACGGTTACTACCAATGGTTTAGAAATTTGTATTGATTCACCTGAAACTGGTGTAAACTATCAATGGTACATGGATGGAATTGCAATAGCAGGAGCAACTGCCAACTGTTATACTGCTGACTCAAATGGTATGTACAGCGTCTTAGCAAATAACGGAAACTGTACTATAGAATCTTCCTCTGCAGTAATAGACTTTGTTTCACTGGAAGAGGTTAGTAAAATTAAGCTCAGTATTTTTCCAAATCCAACGAATGACTATTTACACATTAAAACCAATGAAAAAATAGAAACTGTACTTGTTTTAAGTGAAACTGGAGCAATTGTTAAAACATTCAAAGGAACTAGTTCAGAAATAGATTTAAATCTAGCAGAATTAAATGCCGGAGCTTATTGGCTGCAAGTTCAAACCGAAAAAGGAACAAAAGTGAGGTCTTTTGTGAAACGATAAAAAATAAGTTATTAGTGAAAAACCAGCTTAAAATTAAGCTGGTTTTTTTTGACCTTTTATTTTTCGCGCTTTAAACCTATCCTCTTTCTCTCTATGTCTAATGTAATAACTGTAACTTTTACGGGTTCGTTTAAAGAAATATAATCTGCCGGATCTTCTACGTAATCATCAGCAAGTTGAGATTTATGAATTAAACCATTTTCTTTGATTCCAATATTTACAAATGCACCAAAATTAGTTACGTTCGTTACCAATCCATTTACGGTCATGCCAATTTGTAAATCCTCAATTGACTTTAAATTTTCGTCAAAAGAAAGTACTTCCACTTTTTCTCTAGGATCACGCGTTGGCTTTTTTAATTCAGCTATTAAATCATTAAATGTAATTGGGTTTAACTCTAAGTCTGATGCTTTTAATTGATCTAACACCTCTTTATTCCCAATTAATTGACTCACAGAAAGTTTATTTCTTTTAGCTATTCCTTTTACCAAATCGTACATTTCTGGATGAATTGTAGTATTATCTAAAACAGTATCACCACCAGTAATTCTTAAGAATCCTGCACACTGTTCAAAAGCTTTATCGCCTAAACGATTAACTGTTTTTAACTGATTTCTGTTTGAAAACCTTCCTAATTCTTGTCTTTTCGCTATAATATTCTCGGCTAAACTCAAACTTAACCCAGATACATGCTGCAATAGATAAGGTGACGCCGTATTGAGGTCTACCCCTACACTATTTACACATGAAACCACAGTATCTTCTAAAGCATTCTTTAATAAATTTTGATCTACTTCGTGCTGGTATTGCCCTACACCAATTGACTTTGCATCTATTTTAACTAGCTCTGCTAACGGGTCCATTAATCTTCTTCCGATAGAAACAGATCCACGAACTGTAACATCATACGTAGGAAATTCTTTCCTAGCCACAGAACTAGCTGAATAAATAGAAGCTCCATCTTCTCTTACCGAATACACTTCAATATCTTGTTTAAACTTCATGTGCTTAAACAATTGCACGGTTTCTCTGCCAGCCGTTCCATCACCTACGGCTACAGCTTCTATCTTATAAGTTTCTATGAGTTGTGCTAATTTATTCTTCGCTTGTGAGGTTTCTTTCTGAGGCGGATGTGGATAGATTGTTTGATTAAAGAGTAAAACTCCATTCTCGTCCAAGCAAACCACTTTGCAGCCTGTTCTAAAACCTGGGTCTATTGCCAAAATTCGTTTTTCTCCTAATGGCGGAGCCAAAAGCAATTGTTGCAGGTTTTTTGCAAAAACACCGATGGCATCTAAATCAGCTTGCTTTTTCTTTTCATTCAATGCTTCCGTCTCTAAACTAGGTAATAGAAGTCGTTTATAGGCATCTAAGCAAGCTTCTTCAACATAATTTGCGCTCTCATTGTTGTTTTTTACAAAAACACGGGTAATAAGTTGCATGCATTTTTCTTTTTCTGGAGCAGCCTTTATGCGCAAAAACCCTTCTTTACTAGCTCTATAGATAGCTAAAAAACGGTGAGAAGCACTTCTCGATAACTTTTCAGAATAGTCAAAATAATCTTTGTATTTATACGCTTCTTGCTCCTTACTTTTTACAAGTTTAGCAGAGAGAAGAGCAGAACTCTGGAAAAATTTTCTAAGACGTTGCCTAAGTAAAACATTCTCATTAATCCACTCTGCAATAATGTCTTTAGCACCTTCTAATGCCATTTCAACCGTCAATACTTCTCCCTTTACAAAACGTTGGGCTGCACTATAAACATCTCCCGTATTTTGAGCCATAATTATTTTAGCCAGCCCTTCTAGTCCTAATTTCCTTGCTTTTTCACCGCGCGTAACGCGTTTTTGTTTAAAAGGCAGGTATAAATCTTCTAGTGTTGTTAAATCAAAGGTGTTTTCTATTTCACTCTTTAATGCATCTGTGAGTTTATTTTGCTCAGTAATTGTTTTCAGAATTGACTCTTTTCTTTTCTCAACTACATCAAATGCTAGGCATAAGTCTCTAATTTGTGCAATTTGAAGCTCGTCCAGACCTTGAGTAACCTCTTTTCTATAGCGTGCAATAAAAGGAATCGTTGCTCCATTCTCTAATAATTCTATGGTTTTTTCTATGGAACTATTGGAAAATTGAGTATTCTTATGGACGAATTTACTTTTATTCATGCTTTAGATATTTTAAAATTCAAAAATAAGAGAAGTTAAGAATTGTTGACGCTATTAACCAGAATTGTTGACCTGTTGTTATGACTACACTACTAAAAAACATTTTAAAAGATTCTGTTGGAAGAATTTTTGCCCTAATTTTCTTAGGTCTATTGCTTTTTGCGCTTCTTCTTGTTTTATTCGGGTACAGATATACCAATACTCTACAACAGTCGAATGAGCTTGAAAAGTTACAAATGATTGCATCAACTGCGCAAATTAATTTAAACGGAGATGACATTGATTATTTATTAAAACATTATCCAAAAAAAGATGAAATTCAAATTAACCAACAAGATGCTATTTATAAGAAACTCTCAAATTATCTCTTAGATGTAAAAATGGCCAATGACCTAAGCTCAGACATTTCAATTCTGACACAAAAAGGAGATAGTTTATACTATGTGGTAAGTAGCGCTAAATCTCCATCCTACTTGCACAATTATCAACAGGCACCCAAAGAAATTTTCCGAAATTGGTCTATCGGTGGAAACTGTCCTAAATACAAAGACGAAAAAGGAATTTGGCTAAGTGCTTTTGCTCCTATTAGAAATGCTAGAGGTTTAGTAACAAGTATTATTCTAGTAGATTTAAATTTTGATGTTTTTATGCAACGTTCTAAACAACGTTTATATCTCTTTCTAGCTGCAAGTCTTGCATTACTTACCCTAATTGGATTTATATTACTTGTTCAAATAAAAAAAATACTAGACAGAGAAAGCATACTTAAAAATGAGTTATTACGAAATAAAAATCTTCTAGAAACTAGAAATAAAGAAACCGTTTCAAGTATATACTATGCTAAGCAAATTCAAAACTCTGTATTGCCAAAACCAAAAAGACTAAAACTTTGTTTTGACCAATCTTTTGTAATTAATAAACCACTGAATATAGTAGGTGGAGACTTCTGGTTTTATGAACGAATCAATGATAAAACAATCGTTATTATGGCAGATTGCACCGGACACGGAGTACCGGGTGCTTTTATGAGCTTAATAGGTTATAATATTATTTATGATATCGTAAAGAATAAAAAAGTAACAGATGCAAGTAAGATTCTAAAACAACTCGACCAAGGAATTACAGCTGTTTTATCAGAAGAAGATGAGCTTACCAAGTTAAGAGATGGAATGGATGTTTCTTGCGTAGTAATTGATAAAAAAGAACAAAAACTAAGCTATTCAGGCGCTTATCGACCGCTTATATTTCTTGAAAGCAAAACCAATAAAATTACAGAAATTAAAGGTCAACGTTTTTCTTTAGGTTATACCTACGCTGGAGTATCGAAAGATTATAAAACACATTACTTACATTATTCTAAGGATGACAGTTTCTATTTATTCTCTGACGGAATCACCGATCAATTTGGAGGGGAAAGAAATAAAAAACTCGGATTAAAAACGTTTATAAGCTATTTACAAGAAGTGCAAATAGTTGAATTAGATGAACAGAAAAATATACTATCTAAAAAGATAAAAAAATGGCAAGGTAACAAGCCACAAATCGATGATATGTTAATTTTAGGGTTTAAGTTATAAATATGTCTTTTTTAAACAAATTAAAGGTACTGGATTTATCGAGTGTATTAGCGGGCCCGTCTGTAGGAATGTTTTTTGCAGAAATGGGAGCACACGTTACAAAAATTGAACACCCTATTCACAAAGATGTTACGCGCACATGGAAATTAAGCTCAGAAGATAGCGATAGTAAAACATCGGCTTATTTCTCATCCGTAAATTATAAAAAGGAATATGCATACCTTGACCTTAAGAAAGAGAGCGATCGTAAACGTTTTTTAAATCAAGTTAAGCAAGCCGATATTCTTTTAATGAATTTCAAAAAAGGAGATCAAGAAAAATTTCAACTTACAGACAGCTTCTTACACGAAATCAATCAAAAGTTAATTATTGGGAAAATAAATGGTTTTGGAACCAATAGTGATCGGGTTGCATACGACTTAATTCTACAAGCAGAAACAGGATTTATGAGTATGAACGGGAACCCGGAAAGTTTACCGACGAAAATGCCTGTAGCCTTAATTGATGTTTTAGCTGCTCATCAATTGAAAGAAGGCATATTGACTGCACTCTTAAACAGAACAATAACGAATATAGGAGAAACCGTAAGTGTAAGCCTTTATGAGAGTGCAGTGAGCAGTCTCGTTAACCAAGCGTCTAACTTCTTGATGGAAGGATTTATTCCGGAGCGTATTGGATCTTTACATCCCAACATAGCGCCTTATGGTGAAATTTTCAAAACACAAGATAACAGACTAGTCACTTTTGCCATTGGTAGCCAAAAGCAATTTGAAAAGTTATTGAATATTCTAGCTTTAACGCACTTAATAAAAGATAAACGGTTTGCAACGAATCAACAGCGTATTAAACATCGGGAAATACTCAAAGAAATACTTGACAAGCAAATTTTAACCTCCCATGCAGATACGCTTCTAGCCAAATGCCATGAGCATTTTATACCGGCCGGAGAAATAAAAAATCTAAAGCAAGTTTTTGAAACCCAACTTGCCCAAGATTTAGTAAGAGAAGAAAACATTGAAGGAAAAAACACCAAACGTGTTTCAAGCATAGCATTTAAACTATCAAATGAGAATAATTAGAGCACCTAAATCACCATTAGAATGGGAAGCTTACTATACGCTTCGTTATGAAATACTGCGTAAACCTTTAGACCAACCTAAAGGCTCTGAGAAAAATGAAGGAGACAAAAAAGCAAAACACTTTGCACTTTTCTACCAAGACCAGATCGTTGCAGTTGCTCGACTAGACATTCTGGATAAACATACCAACCAGGCTCGATTTGTAGGCGTAACAACTAAACTTCAAGGAAAAGGTTTTGGCAAAGCCATAATGGAAGCCTTAGAATCTGAAACAAGAAGAGAAAAGAAAACGATTCTTCTTTTACACGCAAGAGAAAACGCAGTGGATTTCTATAAAAGCATAGGCTACCAAGTTGAAGAAAAAAGTTACTTACTTTTTAACCAAATTCAGCACTACAAAATGACCAAAGCAGTTTCTTTGTAATAATTAGCCTTTTTTCTTTATATGCTGGGAAATTCTCTTCGCGATATAATTAAAAAGCAATTGTGTGTCTTTATCGTTTAATTTTCTTCCAAAAGAGTAAACCTTACCCATATATTCAAATTCGATTTTATTGGTACCTCTTACCCATACAGAGTTTTCAAAAACAGATTGATACGAGTTTTCTTTTAATTCAACTTTGCGCAGTTTAGCAATATTTTCTAAGAAAAATTGATTGGTTTTACCATAAGTTTTAATTCCTGTTTTTAAGCGCAATACGGTTTTATCCATCTTTATGAATTCCCTGCCTAAAGTAAGGTATAAAAATGTTCTACCTACGCGAACAAAAAAGTAAAACCAGAAGGCCATAAATATGGCAAGTGCTATTTTTTCGCTTTGATTATATCCACCGAAAAGCTGACTCGTAACATAGACTCCAATAGAAATCCAGAGTAAAAGCCAAGCTGCTAAAATGTATATTTTCCAACCTATATTCTCAGGATATATCACAAAAGAAAGAGCATCTTTTTGATCTACAACACTAATTCGTTTCCCTATCCATTTCATGCTACAAAGATAATAGAACAAATTTGGTGAACATAAAAAAGGGTATCCTTTTGAATACCCTTTTCTTTAATTTTATAACTGCCTACCTTAGTACAGTAACATGACCTTGATACTTATATCTTGCATCGGTTTCTGCATCTTTGGTTTCCAATATCCACACATACATGCCTGAAGGTACAAGCTTACCACCATAAGTTCCATCCCATGCTCCATTAGGATCGTTAGATTCAAACATTATTTGTCCCCAACGGTTAAAAACTTTAACATTGAAATCATACACATCAATACCAAGTATGCTTACACTCCAATTTTGATTGAATTCGTTGTCGTCTGGTGTAAATGTATTCGGTGCAAAAAATAAAACATCACTAACTACATTTACGTCTTTTACAATGGTATCTGAACAACCATTTGCATTTGTTACAATCAATTGCACTGGGTAGCTACCCACTTCCAATTCTGGATAGTTAACCACGGGATCTTCTAAACTAGAAGTTACTATATCTGCCCCAGTAAAACTCCAATTAAACCCAACAACATCTGCTGAACTGGAGGATGCTAATTGTACCTCTGTATCAAACATGGAAACAGGAGATGGCATACTATTAAAGTCTGCCTCAGGGTAATCATAAGCTGTAATTAAACTAGGATAAGACACTGAGTACTCACATCCAAAAACCGAAGTAATCTGAACATTTACGTCATAAATACCGGCTTGTTGGTACGTATGAGCAACTGGAGATAATCCATTCAAAACAACGTCCGTTCCATCTCCAAAACTAATTTCCGTAAAGGCAACCTCAGAAGAATTGGTATTGTTGGTAAAGACAACTTCGAACGGGAAACATGCTCCTGTAACGTCCGGTGTTAGAACAGGTTGAATAACTGTTGGATTTGAAACTGTAACACATTCTGTTTGAGTAGGAGAACCACAAGCTTCTGTTATTGTGACGCAATACTGAGTAATTGCTTGAGGCGAAACTGTGAGTGTATTCCCAGTTCCTATTGCAGAAGTATTCTCTGTCCACTCAAAAGTAATCGGAGAACTTCCACCCTGCCCAGCTACAAATAAGTCTATGGTAGCTCCTTCACAAATAACTGAATCAGAAATAATATTGGTAATAACAAGCGGGTTTGGTTCTGTGATTACAAAATTATCGATCGCCGTACACCCGAAACCATTATCTGCAGTAACGGTATAATTACCTGGAGCTAAGTTCGTAAAACTACCTGTAGCATTAGTTTGAATACCGGTTGGACCGTCAATTTCATACTGTGTCACATTACTGCCCGCAACATCCACAGCACCGTTATCCGCAGCGTTACAATCTACGTTTGTTACCGTTACTAAATCAATTGTAGGTAAATTAATTTCATTAATCGTAACTGATAGGTCAGCTCCACAGCCTAAATCGTCTATTACACTTACTGTATAAGTGCCTGGACAAATACTTGTAAATACGTTAGTTGGTTGAAAGGCTATTCCGTCTAAAGAATACTGTGTAGGATTAGTATTGTTTAGCGCATTTACCTCTACTACTCCATTGCATGCATTACAATCAGAGTCTGTTAAATTGGATGTTAAACTAATAACTACCTCTGTAACTATTACCTCTGCCGTATCTGTACAACCTACTCCAACTACGTACTTATAAGTTCCTCCGTCCATTGTTAAAGGATCGTAAGGCATGTTTATAACAGCGTTGTTAGGATCTAACCAAATAGCATTGGTTGTTTCTGCATTTGGACCAAGTAATGGAAACAAATCCTGCGGTGCACCATCAGCACAAATTGTTAATACGGAGTCATTTCCTGCATCTGGTACTTGCGCTAGATTTACATTTACATCATCTGTAGTAACACAAAGAGGGTGACCTATTGGGTAGATAGAAAGTGTAAATGTTTCTGGGTTACTCAAAGTAGCAACTGGATTTGGAACAGTTGGATCGTTTAAATTTGTTGGAGACGTCCATTCAAAAACAAAACCACCGTAGCAGTCTGCAACGAAACTCTGTGTTGCTGTAGACGGTGATCCTACTTGTCCATCTTGATAAATCACTGTTCCATTTGGATCTGTTAGAGTAAATTCACACTCATTAATCCAGTTTCCTGTAGCATTAAAAGTAAGGCTTATACTTGCTCCATGTGGAATATTTAAATTAATCAGGTTTGAACTACCGCCGTTGTTATTAAAACCAACAGTGTAGTTTGTTGTTGTACCGTTTATTGTAACATCAATTGTATTTCCATTCCAACTATCACCAAATGAATCTTCAAGTAGCAGAGCATACGTACATGGAGAACCCGAATTTGCTCCGCCAAGAATACTTCCATTTAGCTGAACTTGAGCATTTGCTTGTCCGCAAATTGTTGTATCCAAGCCAGCATTTGCCTGTGGATTTCCTTCCATCGTAACGGTAACCGTAGAGTCGTTCGTACAACCAAAATCGTCTGTAACAAAGTACTCATACACATATGTTCCTGGCGTAGTAATGTTTAAATCAATCACATTTCCGTCTGGAGACATATTCGTAATGAATTGTCCAGCTGCCCAAAAAGAAGAGTCTGAATCAGGCCCAATTTGAGGTTCAAACTGAGTAACTGCCGGGTAAAGAGAAGGGTCAAAATTTACACCAAAACTAAAAACAGTTCCGTCATCAGCAGCCCAATTATCGATTACATTTAATGTCCAAATTCCATTTAGCGGACAACCTATTAATCCATCTAAAGGATTTACTGAAGCATAATCACCAGGAGGTAAAGTTAAACCAAATCCTCCTTGATTTGCTACCCAGTCTACCCATGTTTCAGTAGCCTGCGGTGTAAAGCAATAAATACTTGGAACGCCTTGTGTAGCCGGATCATCGCAGTCTACATTATCCGTTTGAATCGGTACACCTAACTGAGTTCCACCTCCACCTTGTTGGTGTAATGTTACAGATTGTCCGTTTGGGCATTCTACAATTAAAACTAAATCTCCCATAAAAGAGTGTTCCATTTCTATGCACAAACTTTGAAGATCTGCCATTGAATTGACAGTAGCCCCAGCATTAAAACCCGTTTGAAGCAAAGGTATTTCTTGAGCAACACCGAGAAGACTGTCATATAAACATCCATCATCTACGGCTTGAACACCAGAAAATCCATTCCAAATTTGTTGGTAGGTAACTGGATCGGCAGTTAGTGTAAGCTGTTCTCCTAAACATAAAGTTGTATCTCCAGGGAAACCAATAAAAGTAGGTTCGGTTCCTACGAGAACTTGTAAATCAACTAAGTTTGGGTTAGAACATCCGTTATCATCTGTTACATACAACTGTACTCGATACTCTCCTGCTACATCGTAAGCGTGAGATGCGCTTTGCCCTTGAGCAGAAGTACCGTCCATAAAGTCCCATTGATAATCAATTAATGTAAAACCAGGTGCAGCTGAAGAGTTCGTATTTTGAAAATTCACTGTTTCTCCTATACAAACCCGGATACTATCCGTAGTTATTCCTCCAATAATTTCAGCGCCTGCAAAAGGGTTGTTACATGGCGTTTCACAACTTACCGAAGCTGAAAATTGACCTGTTCCGACAGTATTAGAATAGAACTGCAAGGTAATACAACCAGTAGGATTGAGTTGTGTTGCTTGTATAACGACTTGTTGCAAACCATTACCTGTATAACTCCCTAGCGTTGGTGCGTTTACATCTATCCCGTCAAAAATTGACATCTGATCAAGATTAGGGTTTTGTAGTGTTCCAGTATTTGTTAAATCTAAACTAAAGAGATTAAACGTAATAGAAATAATTTCATTTGGCGTATCTGGACAAATGGTAATTGTTTGTAGCTCATTTACTCCATATCCTGTACCACCTTGACCTCCACTATCGATTAGAAAATCGTTACAGGTATTATAAGTGGTTCCATCTGAAGCAGGACCGAAAGTAATCTGAGAAAAAGCAAGGTTAGCGGTAAATACTGAGAGTATTAAAATAAAAAATGTTTTCATCTTCTGTTATTTATGACTTAAAGGCGATTTTGAAAATTCGTTAGCTATAGTGAGTTTAGATTTAATTAACAAGAAATTTCCTTTGTCAATTTTAACTAAAGTTTGCTCTTTTAGGTGAACTACTAAACCAAAGGCTTTGAAATTAAAGTTAGCTGCTTTAATGGCATCTACAGTTAATATTTTCCCTGTTTGATTTTCAAGATCTGATGCTGTCATTTTAATAGCATCATTAATCTTCTTGGCTTCTTTCTTATCTAAAAGAACATAACCAGAATTTAACTCGTAAACGAGATAGTTATAATAATCTGATCTAAATTGATAAATTTCTTCAATTTTTTCACCTTCATTATCGATTAAGCGTTGATCGATTTTGTTTTGCGCTAAGGATACTCCAGTAAAAGACAGTAACATTAGAATAGCAACAATTTTTAACATAATATTCAATTTTTGAGAAATATACGTAATAACAACGTTAAGACATTTGTAAAGTTGCCCAAATTCCATAAAAAAGGACTTAACTTATGACAATTAGCATAAATTAAGGGCTACTTTCTTTAAAATCAATATTCCTTATCTAATCACGTTGAGGTGTCCGGTTTCATTAAAACGTTTATCGTTTATCGAAGATTTAAATTCTAAGCGCCAAACATAAGAACCTGCCGGAACGATTTTACCGTTATATGTTCCATCCCAAGCTGCGCTTGCATCAAAACTTTCCCAAATTACTTCTCCCCACTTATTAAAGATAGTAAGTTGAAAATCATAGGGATCAAATCCCATCACAAATACAGGTTGGAAAGTTTGATTGAACTCATCTCCATCTGGCGTAAATGAGTTTGGAATAAAATAAAACAAATCTTCAATAACCTCAATAGCTTTGACAACTGTATCTGAACAACCTGGATATATAGTTGCTACAAGAGTAATAGGATAAGTTCCCGCACTTAAAGTAGGAAATTGATGTGTTGGATTAACCGCAGAAGTTACTCCTGTTTCATCACCAAAATCCCATTCGTAACTTGTAGCACCTACAGACTCATTGGTAAAACTAATTTCTCCATCAAGAATATCTGTAGAGAAAGGGTTAGCAGTGAAATCTGCATCTGGATTACTTCTTACGTCAATATAATCGATTAGCTCATAGTAACCCGAGCAACCATTAGCAGTTTCGGCGGTTAAAGAGACAGAGAAAATACCTGCATTCAAGAAAGTATAATTTAAATCTCCACATACATCTACTTGCTCTCCGTTCAATTCCCAAGTGCAGTTTGTGACTAATCCTTCGGTTTCATTCTGGAACATTACACTAAAAGGTTCACAACCCAATAACGTATCTGCAAAGAAAGAAACATTTGGATTTGCTTCTACTTCTACTGTAATCTGATCATCAGATGAACAACCCTCTGCAGAAGTACCTACAACTTCATATGTAACTACTCCTGGATCTTGGATAAAAGAAACACCATCTACAACTCCATTATCCCACGCATACGTTTGCGCACCTGAAGCACTTAGTGTTATTGTTGACCCTTCACAGACTAGAAAATCTGCACCCGCATTTGTAATTGGAGTTGGGTTTATAATAATACTATCTTGGAAATCAACTAGCGCAGAACACCCACCAGAGGTAATATCTATCAGTTCGTATACACCTTGTGCATTACCCAATGAAATTGTAGTGTTAGGAGATGTAATAGTCTGGGGAGTACCATCAAAAAGATAATTTAAAGTGAAGGGTCCAGCACCTTGTACGTCAACTTGAATATCATCTACCACGTCGCCTTGACAATAAATAGAACCGCCATATATAGAATCGACAATTGGCGTACCTGGAGAAACATCCAAAATTATATTTTGACACAATGTATCATCCGTAAAGTAGGCATTTATCTCCAGCGGAGAACCATCAGCCGGTATATTTGATATCAAATAAATATTGAAACTACCATTCGTAAAAGGAGGTCCGTAAGTATACGTATAGGTACCTGAAGCGTTTGTTGCTTCTACAAGTAAATTACCTGTTCCAGGATTATCGTTAAAAGCAACACCTCCTTGAACAGAAAAAGTTCCAGTTGCTGTACATGGATTAACAATTGCGTTCATATTTGTAATTTGACAATCACATGGATCTACCGTAAGATTTAACGTGTCCGTACAACCGTTAACACCGTCTGTAAAGTTTACTATATACGTACCTGAAGAGTCTGGAACGAATGCCTGAGATTGTGGATCTACTGTACCAGGCAAATTTTCCCAATCATACCAATATCCGCAATTTGTAGGAATTATAGAAATATTATCGATACCCCAATGGTCATTTACTGTAGAGCTCGCATTGGGTTGTTCCCATTGGAACATTGTATTTGCTGTTTGGGCTGCTATTGGCAAAGTAAAACAGTAAGTATCCCATTGGTAGTAGGAGTTACCGTATAAGTTCGTAGGTTCAAAATAAAAGATATCTATCCAAGTAGCTCCTCCATTGATGGAGTATTGAAAATAAACTCCTTCATCTGTTTGATCTGGATCTTCGCAGTCACTTGAATTATTATCGTCATTACCAAAATCTAGGTCAAAACAAACTTGTCCACCACAACTTAAGTCAAAACCATTTGTAGTTAAAGTTCTTGGAAAAGGTACATTCCCAAACCAAGCGCTTGGTGTTCCATCCAAGGTTGGTCCGCACGGATTTGTAAACAAGGGTGTGCTTGACGATTGCCAACCTGCACCAATTTGATTTCCGTTAAAGTCTGTACTTAACGCAGGATTATCTGATAATCCAACAGCATTTAAAGTAACCATTGTTCCGCAGTCTACCCAAACACTATCTGTTTCAATTTCGACTATACACTGAGCACCTGAACTGAAAGCAACAAATAAACTAGTGAAAAGAAGGATATGTTTAATTCTATTTTTCATTTTTAAAGTTTAATAGTTGTAATATTTACGAAGTCAATTTTATCGATAGAAATACCTGACATACCCGGCACTAGTTTCACAAAGGTGTTGAATACACACAATGCTTTATTTTCTTTAAGCGAATTTTCTCCGTTTAAAATTTGTTTTGGCTCTAAAGTGACTTCAAAATCGTATTCACCACTAGTACTTGTGCAACCATGACAATAATCTCCTCTGTAAATATGTTGTTTATAACTTGTTTTCACCTTTTCATCCGTCAGGTTTTCAATTCTGAAAACAATCAGGTTTTGATCTCTATTAGAAATATTAGCTTGCACTGTTTTGGCTTCTATTCGAATATCATCTGAAGAATAAAAGGTTTGCCAATCTGAAGTAAATTGGGCGTGAGACTCTTGTCCAAGTAAACAAAATGCAACAAGCGTAAGAAACAATAATTTTATAGACATTTGAAAAACTTTAGTTACCAAAGAAACGACTATTTCCTTAATTGGTTGCTTAGAAAAAAAAGAAGATAAAAAAGTTAAGATTAATTTAATCTTTTTTTACTTATTTGTTAAGTTTAAAACAACTAACGCAATACATTTACGTGTCCTGTTGAGAGCTTGCGCTCATCACTTTGATCGGTTTTAAATTCAATTTTCCAAACATAAGTACCTGTTTTAACAATTGAACCTCCATCCATTCCATAGGTTCCGTCCCAACCTACAGTGGGATTATTTGATTCAAAGACAACCTCTCCCCATCGGTTAAAGATGAGCAAGTTATAATCAAATGCATCAAAGCCTTGTGTAAAAATAGGAAGAAAAAGGTTATTTAATTCATTACCATCAGGGGTAAATGAATTAGGCACATAAAAAAGCAATTCCTCTACTGAATTAATTAAAAGTGTGAAAGTATCTGTACAGCCTAAATCTGAAATAGCGGTTAAGTTTATTTCGAACTGTGTTACATCATCTATAGTAAATTCGAAGCTCGGGTTAAGAGAGGTTGAGGTTCCCTGACCACTAAAATCCCAAGAATAACTAGAAGCCCCAGTTGAATTATTAAAGAAACTAACCTCTGAAGCATCTAAAGAGATTTGGTTTGTCGAACTTGAAAACAACGCAGTAGGACTTTCATCTACGCACACATAATCAATCAAGGTTGCAGTGCTTTCACATCCGTTTTGACTTATACTTGTATATGAAATATCATAACATCCTGTATTTAAGAATACAGCCGAACTACTTGTGCAAGAAGTACTTGTAAATCCGTTTCCAAAATCCCAAAGACAAGTAGAATTAGGAATATCAGTTCCGGTAAACACAACATTTAGAGGAGCGCAACCTTGAACCTCATTGGCCGAAAAAGAAACTTGATTTAAATTTTCAATTGCTATAAATACACTATCTGAAGATGAACACCCCAATGGCGTTGTACCTGTTACAACATAAAAGGTATCTTGAGTAGGTGAGAAAGGCACTCCATTACTTACTCCATTGTTCCAAATATAAGTTGTTGCTCCACTGGCGTTTAACGTGGTTGATTCACCTTCGCAAACAATTTGATTTGCGCCAGCATCTACTGTTGGCAATGGAGAGACAGCTACTTGTACATCATCTGAAGAGCTGCAACCATTAATATCTATAGCTGTAACTTGGTAATTTAAAACACCAATACTTGGAGTAAAAGCAATACTATTTTGCACTCCATTATCCCAAGTTAAAACCGTTGACGGATCGGGAGTTAGTGCACTTAAAACAACTTGTTCACCATCACATACTAATAGGTCAGCACCTGCATCTACAAATGGGTTTTGTAAAACTGTTACATCTAAACTAGAGGTATTTGAGCATCCGTTTGCATCAGTACCCGTAAGTGTATACGTGGTAACTCCTAAAGGAGGTAAAAACGGAACATTATCTACTACTCCATTGTCCCACGATAACAGCAAAACCCCAGATCCGGTTAATGTTATCGGGGTGTTTTCGCATGTTGTAAAATCTGCTCCTGCATTTACAGTGGGCAAAGGGTTAACAGTTAAAACAACGTTTGACGTACTGTCGCATCCATTAACATCTGGAAAAACTTGCGTATAAGTTCCGTCTACTGTTTCTATATTTCCATGTATAATTGCGGTTTGACCTTGACAAATCTCTATATTGTTATTGGTAGTAACTGGTAGCAACTCTGTAACCGAAAGAGCTGCAGAAGTAGCGTTGCATCCATTTGCATCTGTTATTGTTACAGAAATTGGGTTATCTGCAGTAGTTACGGTTTCTGTTTGTAGATTTCCTCCCGAACTCCAAACATAAGAAACAGCCGTGGTATTCACTTGCAGCGAAGCACTCGTGCCCTGACAATAGCTTGTATTACCTAAGATAGTAACTACTGGATTTGGATTTACAGTTATGTTAACACTCGCTGTATTTGAACAACCGTTGGCATCTGTCCCTGTGGCTGTATAGGTTGTGGTACCGATATTTGGAACAAATGAAGTGTTGTTAGTTACACCATTATCCCAACTTATAGTAGGTGTTCCGGATGCGGATAAAACCACTGACGAATTTTCACAAACGCTTTGATCTGCTCCGACTGATACAACGGGTAAATCATTAACGGTAACTACTACTTGATCTGTATTTGAACAACTATTGTTATCTGTACCTGTTACTGTGTATGTATTTGTTACTAATGGAGCAAACGGAACACCATTAGAAACAGCATTATCCCAGACATATGTTAATGCTCCGGAACCATTTAAGGTAGCCAAATTACCTGAACAAACTGCAATATCTGTACCTGCATCAACAATTGGCAGAGGGTTGACAAGCACCGTTGTAGTTGCTGAATTAGAGCATCCATTTATATCTGTAGCTGTAACCGTGTAAGCAGTAGTTGCTGTTGGAGATACGGTCTGGTTTTGTCCAACACCCAAACCATTATCCCACGTATAACTTACTGCATTTGAAGCTGATAAATTTACAGCTTGACCTATACAGATTGGTCCGCTATTGGAAGGAGATAAAAGAGGTAAATCATTAACGACTATCGCAAATGTTTCTATTCCTGAACATATAGAAGGAGGAGTTTGATAGGTAACCGTGTAATTTCCTGGAAGAGATGTAGACAAATCTACTGTCCCTGAAACTGGATCTAATGTTAATCCAGGAGTGGAAGAAAAGGTTCCTCCATTTACGCCTGTTACGGTAGGCGACGGGTCAATATCTGTAACACAAAAAGAATTGTTTGGGTACGTAAAGCTAGCATCGTCTGGAGTGATAAAAGTAGATGAAAATGATGTTGTACACCCATTGGCACCTGTTATATCAAAAGAATAAGCTAAACCTTCTGTGAGAAATTCCAAAATTAAATTTCCGTTATTATCGATAAATGTACCGTTAAAAGTAAGTGAAGGAGGTTGTATATTTGAAACTATATTTTGTGAACCCGGCCCGGGATAGAGCTCTGTATATCCACCTTGAATATTAATTATCGCTTCACCTGTACTGCAGCTTTCTGTTAGACTTGTAACTATTGGGTTTAAATATTGTACAGTGACCATTTGATCTAAGGCTAAGTCATAACAGTCTTGAGTGATTGTTATGTTGTTACCAACTACGTTTACCGCGGTCATCGGTACGATATAAAAAATGTTATCTGTAGGATTTCCTAAGGCTTGAATTAACGGGTCTGCAGAGCCTCCATTGTTTGTCAATGTAATATCTTCTGATGTAAAGTAATTTTGAAAACAAGGATCTGCAGCTGGATTGATACCAATACCACCAGGGGATGGAGGACAAGTGTAAACAAAATAAATTAGAGAGGGATTGTCTGCAGGATTGGTGCTTTGAATATTATAATCGTCATTTGAATTTATGGTAAGTACATCACCATCGCATAAAATATAATTATTTATTCCTTCTCCTGTAAGGTTTGGAGTAACTGTGCCTGCTTCTTCTGGCGGAGCGGTGGCAGGAAAAAGAATACTATCTGAGTTTAAGCAGGTAGGTTGTGCTGAAAAATATACTTCGAAATTACAATTACTTGCTGTAAGGCTGGTAATAGGACCTGTAATACCCGAATAATTAATAGGAGAGGTAAAAGGTGCTGATGCTAAAACACTAATATTTCCAGCGCAATCTTCAAAAATCAAATCTCCTGTAGCAGGTGGATTCTGAAACTCAACTACTCCATCCATCGTCCAAAAAGTATCGCAAGCATTTTGATTGCCATAAACTTCGAAATTTGAAATATTGCAGGACTGGGCTAATGTGGAAAAAGAAGCAGCCCAGACAAGAAGAAAAAAAGAAAAAAGTCTATTAAACAGCATTATATTTTACTTTTTCTGTTGCTTTTGTTTCTTAGGTTCTATTGCTACTTTTTGTGTCGACTTTTGTCCTGAAGCCATCGGTCTTTTCTTTTCTCTAATTATGATTTTACCTTCTGACTTAGAAATAGGCAATTCAGTTGCTCTGTTTTGTTCTTTTTTCACTTCTTTTTTCGATGCCGTTTTCTCTTCCTGAGAAAAAACAAAACCAGTTAAAACTAAACTTACTGTAATGACTATAATTTTCATTTCACTATACTTTTATATATCTATCCATTCTGGTATTTCCTTTAACCACTTCAATGTTTGGGCTTCGTCAGAATTTTCTTCTGGAACATAATTATATTCCCAACCCACGGTTTTAGGCAAGCTCATTAATATAGATTCAATTCTGCCTCCAGTTTTTAAACCGAAATGCGTACCTCTATCATATACTAAGTTAAACTCTGCATACCTTCCTCTTCTTATGTTTCTCCACAAAATATTCTGCTCTGAAACTTCTTTTATAACACCTAAACGATATTGATGTTCATACAGTTGCGCAAAAGCATCTCCTAAATCCAGAGCAAAATTGATCATTTTCTCTTTTTCAGCTTGTGATTTGGTTTTTATGTGATCATAAAAAATACCGCCTACACCTCTAGTTTCCTCTCTATGGGGAATAAAAAAATACTTATCTGCCCATTTTTTATATTCTGGATAAAAAGTTGGGTCATATTTATCACAAATTTCTTTTAAAGCTAAATGAAAGTCTTTTGCTTGATTTGGAATCACATAATGAGGAGTCATATCTATCCCTCCACCAAACCAATGTTCTCCGGTATCTAACTCAAAATAACGCACATTCATATGCATGATAGGAACATGAGGATTGTGAGGATGCAAGACAATGGATACGCCAGTAGCATAAAATTCATTCCCATCTAACTTTAATTGCTTGCGCATCATGTCAGAAACAGGACCGTGAACCGCAGAATAATTAACACCTCCTTTTTCGAAAACCTTACCTTCTTGAATAATTCTAGTTCTACCTCCTCCACCTTCTTTTCTACTCCAAAGGTCTTGGTGAAATTGTGCTTTAGTATCTAGTACTTCTAATCGTTTACAAATTCGATCTTGAAGCAACTTAAACGCTTCGCTTATTTCTTCTTTAGTCATAAACAACACTTACCCTTTTTATTGAAAAATCTTCTTGTTTAAGGATAAAGCATGTACTATTTTCCGAACCATTTCCGTGGCCTTTTTGGGAGATTTTAATGTCGTTTATTAATCCACCTTGTACATTCATTCCTAAACAATAATTACTTAAATAATTATATGTAACATCAAAACCTTGAGCAGTGTATTTTGATGCATCTATACCAAATTGTTTTCTAACGTCTAAAACAAAGTTCTTCATTTCTAACTTTTCGTAGTTTAAATCATTCGGAGAAACAAAATGTAATTGTGCCCTGTTCTTATAATAAGAATTCAATTCTCCAATATTCATCCATTCCTTTCTTCCTACAGCAATAATTTGAGCTTTAGAGAATCCAGATTTATTTTTAACCTTGTTTAGGGTTGTCATAAACTTCATAACATGCGATACATTCTCTGATAAATCTACAAAGACAGTTAAGGTATCTTTTACAACGGCATAAGATAAATCTGTTCCTGATGATCCGCCTAAACTAACCTCTTTTAGTACTGCTCTGTAGGACTTTTCTGTAGTTAATCTGTTAAACTCATCTCTAAAGGTTTGATAATTTAAATTATCTGTGCTAATACCCGACTTTACAAGTACCACATTATCATCTCCGTGCGTTCTAGCTATGTAATTCGCAAGAGCCTTAATTTGTGTTAATTCTGAGGGTACAGCACAACTAACGTAGGGGTTGTTTTTTAAATACTTTGTATCAATAGGAACAGGCACCACCATTCTTTTTTTATTTTCTTTCGCCCAATTTGCAACTACTTCAATAGTTTGTGTGAAGAATGGCCCAATTACGATATCTGTATTTTGAAAGGCATTACTGTTTACTAGTTTAGCTACCGTTAATGAATCTCGTTTTGAATCAAAAAACTCTACTTCTGCTACTAGCCCCATTTTCTCTAAAGAATCTAACGCTACTTTTGCTCCTGTATAAAACTCTACAGCTACATCCGAAATTGGATTAAGCTTCGTTTTTGCGTTTACTATTCCCGAGATAGCACTTCCATTTTTTTCGTATAAAAAAGGTAAGATAACGGCTATTTTATACTTCGCCTTTAATGCAAATGAAATAGTATCGGTTACGCGTAATGAATCTAATGGAAATGGACGAGGAATTGGCTGTTGTTTAATCGTTTGAACAACTTGTTTTTGAAGTGGAATTTTTAAAACCTCACCTTCTTTAATCTTACCTTTCTTTATGTTATTTAAACGTACTAGCTCGTCAACGTCAACCTTATACTTCTTTGATATCGCATAAAGCGTTTGTTCTTTTTGAACCGTATGAAGAGCAATACTATCTTGAAATGCAACTTTTAATTCCTCTTTCAAAATTTCGCTACCTACCGTTTTGGCTATAGGTAGCACTGTTTCGGTCTTCTTATCTTTTTTAATTTTTAGTCTCTCGCCTACCTGTATACCACTGGCAGCATCTGGGTTAAGTTTCAATAAATCATCTACCGCACATTCATAAATTCTTGAAATACCATAAAGCGTTTGATTTGGCTCAACCGTATGAAAGAAGTAGTCTATCGTTTCTGTATCCTCTACGGAAAGTTCGGAAGGAATATAAATAATCTGTCCTACCTGTAAATCTTCTTCTACACCTTGATTGAAAGCAATTATTTCTTTAACAGGAACATTGTACAATCTTTGAATACCATAAAGCGTATTACCTTCTTGCACTACATGAACGTAGCATACTTTGTTTTTAACAACTTTTTTTTGCGCTAACTCTGGCTGTGCAAAAACACTCAGTGCTAAGAGTGTAAAAAGACTTACAATTATTCCTTTCATATTATTCCCATTCTATAGTAGCAGGTGGTTTAGAGCTTATGTCATATGTTACTCTATTTATCCCTTTGACTTGATTAATTATTTTATTTGAAACTTTAGCTAAAAACGTATAAGGTAGATGGCACCAATCAGCTGTCATACCATCTGTAGAGGTAACCGCTCTTAACGCTACTGCGTTCTCATATGTTCTTTCATCTCCCATAACTCCAACAGATTGTATAGGTAGGAAAATTGCTCCTGCCTGCCAAACCTCATCATACAACCCTTCTTCTTTAAGTGAAGAAATAAAAATATGATCTACTTCTTGAAGAATTCTAACCTTTTCTGCAGTTACATCTCCTAAAATTCGAATTCCTAATCCCGGTCCAGGGAATGGGTGTCTACCCAAAATTGCAGGAGAAATATCAAGTGATTTTCCAACTCTTCTAACTTCGTCTTTAAACAATAGTTTTAAAGGCTCTACAACTTTTAGCTTCATGTAATCTGGCAATCCACCAACGTTATGGTGAGATTTTATTGTAGCTGACGGTCCACCCGTTGCAGAAACAGACTCAATCACATCTGGATAAATTGTTCCTTGACCTAACCATTTAGCATCTTTTACTAGTTTAGATTCTTCGTCAAAGACATCTACAAAGACTTTGCCAATTGCTTTTCTTTTTGCTTCTGGGTCTGTTAAACCTTCTAATTCTTTGTAAAAGAAAGCAGAAGCATCTACTCCCTTAACATTTAAACCCATTCCGTTATAACTTTCTAAAACAGAATCGTATTCGTTTTTACGCAATAATCCATTGTTCACAAAAATACAATGTAGGTTTTCACCAATCGCTTTATGCAATAAAACTGCAGCAACTGAAGAATCAACACCTCCCGAAAGACCAAGTATAACTTTATCTTCTCCAAGCTGCGCTTTGAGTTTTTCAACCGTATCTTCAACAAATGAGTCGGGTGTCCAATCTTGGGCGCAACCACAAATATCTACGATATAATTTTTGAGTAACTTACCTCCTTCTAAGGAGTGATACACTTCTGGATGAAATTGAATTCCGTAGGTTACTTCTCCTTCAATTTTATATCCTGCAACTTTTACATCCGGAGTACTTGCAATAATTTTATAATTTGATGGAACTTCTTTAATTGTATCACCGTGAGACATCCAAACTTGAGAATTGTCGGACATACCTTGTGTTAATTCATTCTCTGTATCTACATAAGAAAGGTTTGCTCTACCGTATTCTCTAATTTTTGACGGCAGTACTTCACCCCCATAATTAAGTGCTAGGTACTGCGCACCAAAACAAACTCCAAGCAAGGGAAGTTTGCCTTTAATCTCAGACAAATCTGGCTTTGGAGCGTTTTCATCTCTTGTAGAGAAAGGACTACCAGAAAGGATTACACCCTTAATGTTACTCTCTAACTTAGGAACTTTATTCCATGGATGGATTTCACAATAAACATTTAGCTCTCTTACTCGTCTTGCTATAAGTTGTGTATACTGAGAACCAAAATCTAAGATTAAAATTTTTTCTTGCATGGGTGCAAAGATAGTAACTCTAATTAAGTTGTAAAACAAAAAATTAAGTCAACTATAATTTGATGTAAAACCGCTATAATTAGCGCTTAAAATACTTTTAAAAAAACACCTCTTTTGGAAATCGTAAATAGATCTCAAGTAACCTAAGCAAGAATAAAATGGATGCTTTAAAAAATTTAAACTCCTTGTTCTTTCAAATAAGTCAAGATATTACGTTCTACCCTTTCCTCTATATGGCTCGCGTCTTCTTTTTGAAACGGAAGTCCAATTATTTTTTCAAATAATTCTATATACCTTTCTGTAACTACCTCTACAAATTCATCTGGCATTACTGGCATGCTTTGCCCTTCCAATCCTTGAAAATCATTTTCTATTAGCCATTGTCGCACAAATTCTTTACTAAGTTGTTTTTGTGGTTCATCTTTACGCTGTCTTTCTTCATAACCATCTGCATAAAAATAACGAGAAGAATCTGGAGTGTGTATCTCATCTATTAAATAGATTTTACCATCTTTTTTTCCAAACTCATATTTTGTATCCACTAAGATTAATCCTTTTTCTGCAGCTAACTCTGTACCACGTTGAAATAATGCTCGTGTATAGTTTTCTAGTTGAATGTATTCTTCTTCTGGAATTATATTTTGAAGTATAATTTCCTCTCTAGAGATATCTTCATCATGGCCTTCATCCGCCTTCGTAGCAGGGGTAATAATTGGTGTTGGAAACTTGTCGTTTTCCTTCATACCTTCTGGCATTTCTACACCGCAAAGTATTCGTTTACCTGCTTTATACTCGCGTGCAGCATGTCCAGACAAATACCCTCTAATTACCATTTCAACTCGATAAGGTTCACAAGCCAAGCCTACTGCAACCATAGGGTCTGGAGTTGCCAACAACCAGTTAGGTACAATATCTTCTGTAGCCTTCAAGAACATAGTAGCAACTTGGTTCAAAACCTGACCCTTAAATGGAATACCTTTTGGTAAAACATGATCAAACGCAGATATTCTATCTGAGGCAATCATGACTAACAAATCAGTGTTAATCGTATATACATCTCTTACTTTTCCCTTGTAAACCTTTGTTTGATTCGGAAAATTATAATCTGTTTTAATCAATGCTTTATTCATCTTCTTCTAATTTATCAAATGCTGCTATAATACTTTTAACTAATTTATGACGTATCACATCATTTTGGTTTAACCTTACAACACCTATACCTTCAACATCCTTTAATCCGTCTAATGCATAGATTAAACCTGAGCGTTGCTTTCTCGGTAAATCAATTTGAGAAGCATCACCGGTAATAACAAAATTGGCACTTTTACCCATTCGGGTCAAAAACATGCGCATTTGAGCAATTGTAGCATTTTGGGCTTCATCTAAAATAACGAATGCCTTGTCTAATGTTCTACCTCTCATAAATGCCAACGGAGCAATTTCAATTACACCCAACTCGATAAGGTCAGCCAATTTCTCAGCTGGAATCATATCTCTCAACGCATCGTACAAAGGCATCATGTACGGATCAAGCTTTTCTTTCAAATCGCCTGGTAAAAAACCAAGATTCTCTCCGGCTTCTACTGCAGGACGCGTTAAAATAATACGCTTTACTTCTTTTGCTTTCAAAGCCCTTACCGCACAAGCAACTGCTGTATACGTTTTACCCGTACCAGCCGGTCCAACAGCAAAAACCATATCGTTCTTGTTTACCGACTTAACTAGTTCACGCTGATTAAAGGTTCTTGCTTTAATTTTCGCGCCTCCATTTCCATGTACTATAATTTCCGAACCATCTCCGCTTAACATTTCAACAGAATCCTCAACCATAAGATTGTCTATATTACCTTCGGTAATCTCATTGTACTTATGGAAAAAGGAGAGAATACTCTCAAACTTTGTTTGGAAACGACCTATTTCAGATGCTTCTCCATTAATGGTTAAGACATTTCCTCTTGCTACAATTTTAAGTTTTGGAAAATAATTTTTTATTGCTTTTAGCTTTGTGTTATTAACACCTAAAAGCTCCACAGGGTTAAGCCCTACAATTTCGATTTTCTTTTCTTGCAAATTATAATTTATTAAAACGTAATTTCATCCTTGTGTAGATACGAGTTTTCTGAAAAATAACCTTAATTTTGACTTCAAAATTATAATTTTTCTATTATTAATTGACGTTTGCGTTGCGATAAATGAATATAATTACATTAACGACAGATATGGGTTTAAACGACCACTATGTTGCTTCCTTAAAAGGAGCGATTTTAGCAATGTCTAAAGATGCACACCTCATTGACATCTCGCATAATGTAAAACCCTTTAATATTGCCCAAGCCTCACTTTTCATAAAAAGCTGCATGTCTGATTTTGAAGACGGAACAGTTCACCTTATAGGAGTAGATAGCGAGCCAATTATTAATTTTGGAGACAATGATGCTGGATCTCTGCCGAGCTTTATGCTGTACAAAAATCAATATTTTGTAGCTACAGATAATGGAATATTTAGTCTCATACTTGGTCAGAACAAACCAGATAAAATTTGGACGATAGACGACGTTTTATCCAATCCTAATTTAATGAAATTTCCAACTAAAAACATTTTAGCTCCTGCTGCATGTGCCTTAATAAATAAAGTAGATCCAGACAGCATAGGTAGTAGAAAAGAAGCTGTAAAACGAGCATTTGTTGCCAATCCAGTTATAGAATCTAACGTTCTGAAAGGAAATGTAATTCATGTTGACCACTATGGTAATCTAATCACAAACATTTCTTTAGCCGAATTTCAAAGAATGGGAAGAAACGTTCCGTTTACAATTTACTTTAGAAAGAAAGAATATTATATCGATGAAATATCTGCGGGTTATAACGAAGTTCCGGCTGGTGAAAGAGTTGCGCTCTTCAACGATAACAACTTATTAGAAATTGCCATCAACAAAGGAACCCCAAGTAATGGCGGAGGTGCAAATTCTTTATTTGGATTATTCGTTGGAGATGTGATTCGGATAGAGTTTACACCCAGAGGATCAAAAACAACACTAGAATCTTTATTTTAATGATACGAATTGTTAAACTTACTTTCAAAGAGGAGAAGATACAGGATTTCCTCGTTTTTTTTGATACGATAAAAACGCGTGTTGCAACTTTTGAAGGATGCAATGGAATGCGACTAATACAAGATCAGAACAACCCTCAGATTGTTTTCACCTACTCAGACTGGATAAACAATGCTGCACTTGAAAATTACAGAGTTTCAGAAACATTTCAAACTACCTGGAAAACTATTAAACCGTGGTTTAAAGAAAAAGCCGAAGCTTGGTCTACCGAAATCTATTTTGACGGCTTCACAATTTAGACCTATAAACTTATAGCTTTATTTACTCGTTTTTGTGCTTATTAAACATGAAATATTTAAAAGTTTGTACCAAAGCTAGATTGCTACGTTAGATAAACTGTACATTTGAATAAAAATTAAACATGCGCGCGTTATATCTTAAAGAAATAAAAAGCTTTTTAAGCTCTATTTTGGGCTATATCTTTATAACCATATTTTTAGTTACGACTTGGTTATTTTTATGGATTATATCTGACGATTTTAATTTATTGGAAGGAGGAATTGCAGATTTAATACCGTTTTTCAACCTTGCTCCTCTCATACTTCTAATTTTAATACCAGCCGTTACTATGCGTTCTTTTGCTGAGGAAAAAAGAACTGGAACAATTGAATTGCTGTATACACGGCCAATTTCTGACTTAAAAATATTGCTAGCTAAGTATTTTGCGGGAGTTACTCTTGTAATCATTTGTCTTCTGCCCACTTTAGTCTACTATATCTCCATGCATTACCTGGGAAATCCAATAGGTGTAATTGATGATGGAGCTGCAATTACTTCTTACCTTGGACTTATATTATTAGGAGCTTCTTTTGTAGCTATCGGAATATTTAGTTCTTCTATTACTAAAAATCAAATAGTAGCATTCATAATCGCTATGTTTCTTTGCTGGTTTCTGTTTAGTGGTTTTTCTTTACTAGGAAGCTATGCAACTTTTGCAGGCCTGGACGCTGTGGTGAAAAGTATTGGTATGGAAACACATTATGCTTCTATCAAAAAAGGGGTGCTTGTTTTAAGTGACCTAGTTTACTTTTTTACACTTATCGTGTTTTTCCTTTTTGCAACACATGCAGTACTAAAATCTTTACGCAAATAATTATGGAAACAAAAAAAATAACCGCCAAGTTTTACTACGTAATTACTGTTGTTATTGCTTTAGCTTTAGTAGTTATTGTGAATGTAATAGCTAATTTATCTGATTTTAGAGTAGATTTTACAGAAGACCAACGGTATTCTCTAACTACTTCTACACAAGACTTTCTGAATAGCGACTCTCTTTTGAACGAACGTATTCTTTTTAAAATCTATTTAGAAGGAGAAGAACTTCCGGCAGAGGCTAACAGATTGAAAAAAGCAATCAGAGGTAAATTAGAAGAATTTAAATATTACGCTGGAAAAAGAGTAGAATATGAATTCATAAATCCAAATACTGGAACAGAAGCAGATTTTAAAGAACTGAGCGAACAGTTAATTGCTAAAGGAAAAGGCATCCGTCCATTAACCCTAAACTACAGAAGCGAAGGAAAAAATCAACAACTCTTTTTATTTCCCGGAGCCGTGGTAAGCTACAAAGGTTCAATTTCGGGATATGTGCGCTTTATGGAAGGCGGACAAAGCTATCTTGACCAAAATTTTGAAACCAAGGTACAACGTGCAATTACCAACATCGAGTATAAACTGATGGAAGCTATAGATAAAGCAACCAGAACAAGTAAGAAAACGCTTGGTTTTTTAAGCGGACACGCAGAACTGAAACCTCAGAACACCGCTGCAATGCGCAACATTCTTGAAGAAACATACATTATAAAAGACGTTGCAATAAATGGACGAATAAATGCTTTGGATAAGCTAGACGGACTAATCATAGCGGATCCGCAAAAACCTTTTAGCGATAAAGATAAGTTTGTGATTGACCAATATTTAATGCAAGGTGGAAACATTCTTCTTACCTACAATCCTTTAAATATTAACCGAGATACACTCAGAAAATATGGTCAAGTAAATTCGATAAGGAAGAAAACCGATATTGAAAAACTTACATACGACTACGGTATAAAAATTAATGATGATCTTCTTGTGGACGCCGAATACGGAGCATTTATAGTTTCTCCACGATCGCAACCTATTCCCTACTACTTTTATATAAAAGGGCAAGGTACAGAACATCCTATTACTAGTCAACTCGACCCAATAATGCTTTTTTATGCTTCTAGCCTACAGTTTGTGCAAACTGAGAACACCACTACTCCATCAGTTTTACTCACTACAAGCAGCAACGCAAAGTCTTTCGGAATTGCACCACTCGTATCCCTTGGCATGTTTAGAGCATTTGGCGAGCAACCTAAATTCCAAGATGATATTGACAATCCCGAGAACCGACTAATGGTTGGAGCTATGGTTGAAGGTATGTTTGAATCTGCTTTTAAAAATAGATTGGTAGACACATACAAAAACAACCGCGATGCTGTATTTTTTGAAAAGAGTAAAAAGGCTGGTAAGCTTTGTGTTTTCTCTAGTGGAGATTTCTTTCAAAACAAATACTTTGATTCGGTTGAAGTGCTAGAAGAGAATAGATATAAATACATTCCGCGCTATCCAAATGAAAGAATTGGAGAGTTTGATGAAATTTTATTGGGCGGTTCTAAAGGTAACTTTGATGTGATTCAAAATACAATTGATTACATGCTAGGTGAAAGTTCATTACTTGCTGTGAGAAGCAGAACAATCGACTTGCACCCTACAGACAAAAATAAGGTAACCGAGCAAGCTGGTTTTTATAAAGTAATCAATCTACTTATTCCACTTTCAATTGTTATTATTCTCGCCCTTACTTTAGTAATTATACGTAAAAGAAAATTTGCAAAAAAATGAAGAAATTAATAGGATTAACCATTGGATTAGTGCTGGTTATAGGATTAGGATATTACGCCTATGATTTAAAACAGAAAAGCACAAAAAGTGATAATACAGAGCTTATCGACTTTGAAATTAAGAACGTTGATAAAATTGATAAAATTGAAATTTACGATCCCTATTTTCAAGCTTCCTTTACAGTTGTAAAAAAAGGAGATAGCTGGACAGATAAAGACGGTAATTGTATACAACAAAATCCCGTGAATACGATTTTAGAAACCTTTAAAAAAGTTACTTTTTCTGGTTATGTAAACGATGCTGCCAAAACAAACGTAACCAATCTCATGGCTGCAAAAGCAAAAAAAGTAACGGTATACGAAGACGGCGAAATGAAAAAAGTGTGGTATGTTGGTCATAGCACGCCTGACCACCTCGGAACCTATATGCTAGTAGAAACTCCGGAGGTAAAAAGCGACGAGCCCGTAATTATGGGAATGCAAGGTTTGAATGGAATATTAGAACCTCGATTTTTTGTAGATCCCAAGCTTTGGGAATGCACAGATTTATTTTCTGCAACACAAGCTGAAATTAAAAAAGTAACAATCAAAAACAATATTGACAAAGAAGATAGTTACGAAATAACAAGAAATGGAAAAGGATTTAGTGCTTCCCATTTTAACCAACCATTAGAGAATATCAACCAAGAAAAGCTTACCTTCTTCACCAATAGCTTTGAAAATATCCATTTCAATAAACCGAATTATGAATTTACTCCCAACCAAGTAGACTCAATTCGAAACGTACAACCGTATATAGAAATGACTATCAACAAAAAAGATGGAACCACTTTATCTATGAATTTTTACAAAAACGTAGACAAGAATAAAAGTAGTGTTAACAAAATTGTATACGACCCTGAGTATGTTTGGGCTTTCACACAAGACAATAAACTCGTTAAGGTTCAGTACTTTGTGATTGGCCCAATTATAGATGGAAAAGACTTTTTTGTCAATAAAACAGTTAACAACTAATTAAAAAACAGATAGAAACTTCGGATTACAGACCTTATATTTGTAAGTCAATACATAAGATAACAAACAGAAAATGAATTTCGTTATATCAAGTACCGGATTATTAAAAAATCTACAAAGCATTAGTGGAGTATTAAGTACGAGTAATACGCTTCCAATTTTAGATAACTTTTTATTTGAAATAAGTGATAATAATCTAATTATCTCTGCTTCAGATTTAGAAACTACAATGCAGACTTCTACCAATGTTGAAGCAAATGATTCAGGAAAAATTTGTATGCCAGCAAAAATCTTGTTAGACATTTTAAAAAACTTACCTGAGCAGCCGTTAACATTTTTAATAGATGACACTAACTTTGGTATAGAAATTAGTTATAGTAATGGTAAGTCTAAAATGGTTGGATACAGCGGAGATGATTTTCCAAAGTCTCCACAATTAGAAAACTCAGACAACATTACTATTGCTGGTGAGTTGGTTTCAGAAGCCATTAATAAAACACTATTTGCTACAGGAAACGATGATTTAAGACCTGTAATGAGCGGTGTATTTTGTCAATTCTCTGGTTCAGATATTATATTTGTAGCAACAGACGCACATAAACTAGTGCGTTACAAAAGATCGGATGCGCAAGCCTCCGGAAGCTCTAGCTTTATTTTACCTAAAAAACCCTTAAACCTTCTTAAATCAAATATTAAAGGTGAAGAGCAAGTTAAAATTATGTACAATGAGAGCAATGCCATTTTTGAATTTAATGACATTACACTTACCTGCAGATTGATAGATGGGAAATACCCCAACTATGAAGCCGTTATTCCAAAAGAGAATCCAAATGTACTTACTGTTGATAGACTAGAACTTTTAGGTTCTATTAAACGTGTTTCTATTTTTGCAAATAAAACGACACACCAAGTAAAGCTGAAAATAGTAGGATCTGAGCTTTCTATTTCTGCAGAAGATTTAGACTTTGCCAACGAAGCAAATGAAAGGTTAACTTGTAGTTTTCAAGGCGAAGACATGGAGATAGGATTTAACTCTCGCTTCTTAATGGAAATGCTTAATAATATTACAAGCAAGGAAATTAAAATTGAAATGAGCGAACCTAACCGAGCTGGAATATTGCTTCCTGCTGAAAGTGAAAACGAAGCCGAAGATATTTTAATGCTGGTAATGCCAGTTATGCTTAATAAATAAAAACACATTCTTTTTTGTAAAAGCACACCTAAACCGTGTGCTTTTTTTATGTCCAATTATAACCTCTTCTTACCATCTGCCTTGAAGTAAAGTGCATCTACAAAAACCAAAAAACGCAAGGATAATGAGTTGACTTGTTCTGCGCTAAATAGATAGGTTAAAGAATCAAAATAATTATCATCTAAACTTGTTTTAGATGTTAGGATGTTATTCTTGTACACAAGGCGCAACTCACTACCAGGAATAAAAACCCACGTATAATTTAAATCAATTGAAAAAACATTAAACGCAATATCGTGTATTGCACTTCCATCCGGATTTTTGCCTGTGTAAGCTGTAGATTGTCGCAAAGCATCGTTACCCAAAGTATTGAAATTAACATATTCTACATTTTGCCAATAATGCCTCAGCTGTAAATCAATTCCCATACGATTTGTAAACAAAAACTCTGCACTAATCGTATTATTTACAACCTGCCTATTACGAGTTCCCAAAATAATTTGGTCAGAAAAAAGTTCGTCATTGACTGCTACATAACCGAAATCGTTGTAATAGTTTTCAAAGCGAGAACCAAGTACTAAAAAAAATTGATCAGATACACGTAAACGCGGACTAACATAAATATTTTGATCCTTCCGCTTTGTGTTTGTATAAAAGGAAGCTCCTCCCCTAACATCCAATGCGAATTTTTTAGAATAATCACTACTGTAAAACCAACCTCCTCCGTATGCTGGCTCATAAAACACAGGATTTCCAAAACTTCTAGATTCAAAGTGATTCATTTGACCAAAAGGAGCAGCAAATGCATTAATACCTGCAGTTAAAAAGTTTTTAAATGTACCTGCAATCTGTGCATCAACAACAAACTCATCATATAAAGCAGGGAAATAAAGTTGACTAAAACGTGCACTCGATTCTATCCACTTTCTTAAAAATCTTCCCTTTGGTTTAAAATCATTCCAACGCATACTCGCACCCAGCTCTCTTGAATTATTGTTTTGCAAAAACCCCAAGTCATTTGGCTCAAATGTATCACTCTCCTCATAGTAATAGCCAGAATACCTCCAAATACCTTGTACCTTGCTTACCTCAGCAAAAGCCGTGTGTCCTACAGTATTTTCTCCATTTTCAATTACATTGCTCAACCGTAGCCCAGTCATGTACAAATAATTTCGGTCTTTAGAAAAAATTCTAGACTGCAAAACACTCACATTCGCATCTCTTGCACCTCCTGAACGCATCACATTCGTATTTAAAAAATTAACAGTACTGTTGTTTTTTAAATTTTGAGACAACGCAACAACGTTGTAATTTGTATATGGATTTGCAAGCACACTTCTAGAGGTTCCTGAAACAGTATCTTTTATAGTAGCAAACGATTGGCCTTCAACGGCATTAAAAACGCCTACACCTAGATTAGAAGTTGTTCTCCCTGAAACTTTTGTAGCGTTAATCAACGGACTCTCTCCACTAAAATCGGTTAAACGCTCGTTTTCATTTACCTCATTAAAGACTTGATTCTGGTAATAAGGTCGACCTCCTATCCTTCTCGAATAAAAAACTCCACCTATATTAAAGAGCTCTGTTCCTTCTGTAAAAAACTGCCTATTTTCATTAAACTGTACTTCAAAAGGTGTTAAGTTCAAAACTAAATCATCACTTCTTCTTTGCCCAAAATCAGGTATCAAAGTCATATCAAGCGTAAAGGCTTCAGATATTCCATATTTCACATCCATCCCACCATTTAGTCGGGTTGTAAGCTCAGATTTTTCTGAAGATTTTTCTATATAAGAAGTTAGGTAAGGTGAAAACGACAAACGTAAAGGAGGCGAAATTCCTTTTACACCCTTCAAGTTTCCGATTTGCTGTAATTCACCAAACCCCTCTGGGTCTACAGGATTCCAATAAGATTCTTGTCTATTTCTCCTCACTGATCGAGTAAAGTTGACTTTCCAGTCTTGTATATCTTCTTTAGGAAATCGGATTGCGGAATACGGTATACGAATTTCAAAACTCCAGCCGAATTCTCGTTTAACTACTACTGATTTCCAAACGGCATTCCAACTTACATCAAAATCGTTTTCATTTAAAACACCGTCAATTTCAACACCTGCAGCAGTAACCATGAAAACAAATGCATTTTGTTTTTTACCGTAGGTATCAAGTGTGAAACCAAACCAATCTGCGTTACCTGTATCGTCTCGTTGAGACAAGGTAAAGCTTACGCTATCCGGCTTTTCATCGTACAAATTACCCGCTACGAACAGCGCTTCGGAACCATAAACAAGATAGCACTCAGATATAAACTCGCTCTTTGCTCCAAAATCAGGATAATTAACAATAAAATCTGTGGCCGGAGGTAAACTAGACCAAATTTCTTCATCCAAGAATCCGTCTAGAAAAGGTTCTTCAATTGCAGCCTCGGTATGATACGTTTTTTGAGCATAATTTACTATTACTGTAAAATAGCAAATTAGAAACACCACTACCTTTTGCATCAATTTTTAGCTTTTTTTTTACAAAGTTAACAAACTTAGTTCTGTACAGAATTTTTTAATGTATGACTTCTGCCTTTTGTACCATTTTAAGAGATTTTGTGCACTTTCATTACCTAACATAAAAAAAGAGAAACAGTAATTACAAACAACAATTCGATCACTTTCGGTATAATTTTTGGTGCTCTCTAAAAATCAAATTGTATATTTAAAATATGAAAGCACTCCTCCAATTCTCTTTTTATTTTCTTCCATTTTTTATGTTAGCTCAAAACATGGGTAAAACAGAAGATCAACAAAAAGTAGAAGGTACAGTTTTAGAGTGGTGTGACTCTGTCTTTATAACTTATAACAATCCAATATTTAGCAGCTACAAAGCCAACTTTACAGACGAGTATACAATGTTGCTCTTACGGATTGAAAGTTTAGAAAAAAGTAAATCTAAAACAATAAGGGATTACAAAGAAGGTAAGCTGGCTTTTTCAGAACACGATTTTGATTTAAAAATGCTTGATTACAAAAAACGTATTGAGAAAGCAGCCATGGAGCTAAGGAATTTCAAACCAAAGGTAACCTCTTACGTAACGATGTTATCGATAACAACAATTACAAATACGAATAAAAGTATTGACCTATTGTATAAGATAACTTTAGACAATGACTTCAATATTTTAAAAAAAGAACGAAAAACGAGTATAGGTTCCAATGAGTCTATTCAGTTAAAAAAGACTTAACAATAAAAAGTAAGCATAAAAAAAAGTCTGACAAATATGTCAGACTTTTTCATTTATAAGAGAGAGTATAATTAAATTCTTACTTCTTTACAGCGTCAACCACTGCTTTGAATGCTTCTGGGTGATTCATGGCTAAATCTGCGAGTACCTTACGGTTTAACTCTAATTCTGATTTATTCACTAAGCCCATAAACTGAGAATAGCTCATTCCGTGCATACGAGCACCCGCGTTGATACGCGTAATCCATAATGAACGGAAATTTCTTTTCTTTTGCTTACGACCTTCATAGGCGTAAAGTAATCCTTTTTCGACAGCGTTTTTGGCTACTGTCCAAACGTTTTTTCTTCTTCCGTAGTATCCTTTCGCAAGTTTCATAACGTTTTTACGTTTTGCTCTTGATGCTACGTGATTTACACTTCTTGGCATAATAATTAATTTTTTTGGTATTAAGTGCTTCGCTGTTTCAGAAAGCTTAGTTACTCACTACCGGGTTTTTAAATTTAACCAGCAATCTTCTTCTATCCTTTCAGATAAGATTACTTCATGTTTAACTGTTGCTTGATGTTTGCTTCGTCAGCTTTATCCACTAATCCTGCATGCGTCAAGTTACGTTTTTGCTTTTTGGTTTTCTTAGTAAGAATATGGCTTTTGAAAGCGTGTTTTCTTTTAAGTTTACCAGTTCCAGTTACTTTGAATCTCTTCTTAGCACTAGATTTTGTTTTCATTTTTGGCATCTTCTCTTTTCTTTTAAAGTTACCTCTCTCTATATAAAGTTCTTATTTCTTCTTTGGGTTAAGCATAATCGTCATTCGCTTACCTTCTAGTTTCGGCATTTGTTCTAAAACACCGTAATCTGCAAGTTCTTGAGCAAATTTAAGTAAAAGGATTTCACCTCTATCCTTAAACACAATTGTTCTTCCTCTAAAGAAAACATATGCTTTTACCTTACTTCCTTCCTCTAAAAATTTCTTAGCATGAGCAAGCTTAAAGTTAAAGTCATGATCATCAGTATTGGGTCCGAAACGAATTTCTTTAATCACAACCTTAGACTGTTTTGCTTTTAACTCTTTTTGTTTTTTCTTTTGGTTGTACAAGAACTTTTTGTAATCCAAAATTTTACAAACAGGCGGATCAGCCTTAGGAGAAATTTCTACCAAATCTAGTCCTTCAGCTTCAGCAATTTTAATTGCTTCTGAAGTAGAAAGAACTCTTGGCTCTTCACCTTCTCCTACTAAACGTACTTTTGGCACTCTGATACGCTCATTAATTCTGTGCGGATCTTCTTGTCTTCTTGGTTGAAATTTTCTTTTTGGTCCTTTTCTCATTTACTCTTTTTATACTTAACTACCACTTTTACTTGTTGATTGTTAATTCTTCTTCTGTTAATTTATTCACTAGTTCTACAAATTGATCAATACCCATTGAGCCAAGATCTCCTTGTCCTCTTTGACGCACCGCAACTTGGTTAGTTTCAGCTTCTTTCTCACCTACAACAAGCATAAAAGGAATTTTAGATAGCTCGGCTTCTCTAATTTTCTTTCCAACTTTCTCATTACGAGCATCAACGAATCCGCGAATATCGTAATTATTTAGTAAACCAGAAACTTTTTCTGCATACTCGTTATATTTTTCACTTAAAGGTAACACTGCAAACTGCTCTGTAGTTAACCAAAGTGGAAAATCTCCAGCGCAATGTTCAAGTAAAACAGCTACGAATCTCTCCATAGAGCCAAAAGGAGCACGGTGAATCATTACCGGTCTGTGCTTTTGGTTATCTGAACCTGTATACTCAAGTTCAAAACGTTCTGGCAAATTATAATCTACTTGAATTGTACCCAACTGCCATTCTCTACCCAAAGCATCTTGAACCATAAAATCTAATTTTGGTCCATAAAAAGCTGCTTCTCCGTATTCTACGACCGTTGGCAACTCTTTTTCTGCTGCTGCTTCTATAATGGCTTGTTCTGCAAGTTCCCAATTTTCATCTTCTCCAATATATTTTTCTGGAGTTTTTGGATCTCTCAGTGAGATTTGTGCTTTGAAATTCTCAAACTTTAATGTTTTGAAGATATAAAGTACTAAATCAATTACCTTTTTGAATTCTTCCTTTACTTGATCTTGCATACAAAAAATATGCGCATCATCTTGCGTAAAACCTCTTACGCGCGTTAAACCATGTAGTTCTCCAGACTGTTCGTATCGATAAACGGTTCCAAACTCTGCAAATCGTATTGGTAAATCCTTGTATGATCTTGGTCTTGCCTTAAAAATCTCACAGTGATGCGGACAATTCATCGGTTTTAGCAAAAATTCTTCGTCTTCGTCTGGTGTATTGATTGGCTGAAAAGAATCTTTACCGTATTTAGCATAATGTCCTGAACATACGTAAAGTTCTTTACTTCCGATATGCGGAGTAATTACTTGTTCGTATCCACCTTTTTTCTGTGCTTTTTTTAAGAAATTTTCAAGTCTTTCTCTAAGCGCAGCACCTTTTGGCAACCAAAGCGGTAAGCCTTGTCCAACTCGTTGTGAAAAAGTAAACAAATCTAATTCCTTACCCAGTTTTCTGTGGTCGCGTTTTTTGGCTTCTTCTAAGCGCTCTAAGTATTCTGTTAACTCCTTCGCTTTTGGAAAAGTGATACCGTAAATACGTGTTAATTGCTTATTATTTTCGTCTCCTCTCCAGTATGCACCAGCTATAGAAGTAAGCTTAACTGCCTTTATAAACCCTGTGTTTGGGATGTGTGGACCTCTGCATAAATCTGTAAAATTACCTTGACTGTAAAACGTAATGTTTCCGTCTTCTAGGCCTTCTAATAATTCTAATTTATATGGATCTTGCTTCTCCTTAAAGTAAGCAATTGCTTCTTCTTTAGAAATTTCTTTTCTCTCAAACGTTAGCTTTTGCTTTGCTAACTCTTTCATTTTAGCCTCAATCTTAGGCAGATCTTCTTCTTTAATGGTATACTCTTCAAAGTCAATATCGTAATAAAAACCGTTGGCAATTGGCGGACCAATAGCAAGCTTAATACCTGGATAGAAAAACTCCAAGGCTTCTGCCATTAAATGTGCAGAAGAGTGCCAAAGGGTAGATTTCCCTTCGTCATCATTCCAGGTTAATAAAGAAAGATTTACATCTTTATTTAAAGGTAGAAAAGCATCTACAATCTCGTCATCTATACGAGCAGCAAGTACGTTTCTAGCTAAACCTTCAGAAATACTTTTAGCAACATCTAATGCAGTGGTACCTTTTTCGTATTCTCTCACCGTTCCGTCGGGTAGAGTAACTTTTATCATATTCTAATTTCTAAAATGAGAAAGCAAAGGTAGCCTTATTTCTTTTGATTGAAAAGAAATTTAGTACCCAAGTACTAAAACCATTCCTCCTCTTTTCTCTTCAACGGATTTTTTAGCACGGTATTCAACAAAAATGGCATCTAATTTTTGAGCACCTTGTACTTTTGTGGTGTAAATCTCGCGGAGTTCCTTTGACTCTTGAACGGCAGTTCTACCCTGAATATTTGTAATTTCTTTTATTAAAATACGGTTTAAATCTTGCGCAGGCTTGTCATAAAAACGAACCATAGTTTCTGTTGGCGCTCCTTTACCATTTAAAACAAGTGTGTAATTATCTCTAAGAAAGAGCACTACTTCTACTTCCTTTTTGACTATTTTTTTTCCACTTGTGAAATAAGTTGTTTTTGAACCGTCGTACGTTTTTTCACCCAACAGCTCTTTTGCCTCCGTTTTATATGCTTTTAATTGGTTTTTCAACTCTGTAATATCGGTTTGCTGAGCGTTGGAAAATAAACCAAAGGCAACCATAAAAAGTGTAAATAATATTTTCATAAAAATTGGTTATGTGCGATTAAATTATGGAGTTGCGTATTGCGCTTATCTTTTTCTTAATTTGATTTACCTGTGTTGTAGTAAGTGTTTCACTAGCTATAGTAGTGAATTGAGCATGCAATTTTTGCAATTCTAATAACTCTCTATTAAGGCGTGTAATATGCTCGTCATCGTTTGGATAATCGGCCAACACTAACATACAATTATCAAGTAAAGTCATCTGACTATTTAGCACCTCACTTAACCATGCAATATTTGTACTACTATCATTGAAAGCAAGTCCTAAATAAACTCCCTCTATCCAAGCTCCGCAAAATTGAACAGAAGCCATAAAGCGTAATTCATTATCCTCTAGATATTCTTGAGATTTATCATGAATTTCAAACAGTAAATCTTCTAATTTCTCTTTATCTCCTAAGTTAGTCTCTAACTTTTCTCGTATTTCTGAGTTATCAAAGATAGATCCTATACCAATTCTATCTGCAAGTTCTTCAATCGCTAATAAGTAGTCTGCAACCTTTTGTTGCTGACGATTTATAACGCAATGCGCTAAATCTGTAGAGTAAATACCAAAATTTAAAAGTTGTATCGATTTATTGGTATACTTGTCTAAGCTATCTGTATGGTTTAACAATTGAAGATTACCACTTGCAGCAATTGAATTGAAAGACTTGTAAAGGGCTAATGGACTTGGAATAATAAAATCATAGGCATCAGAATCAAAGCTATTCTCTTCTAAAAGCGTGTCTACTACTTTTTGTTTTGACGCTGGTTCTTTAGAGGTTTCATCTTTGCAAGTGCTAAAAATTAATAAAACACTCAAACAGGCAGTGCTTCGCAGTAGTAGATTTTTCATACGATTCGTTATTTGAAGTAAATATAAAGAAGTTTGAACACAAATAAAAGAATTGATTTTAAGCTTCTTTATAAAAAAAGGTTAATTTAGAAAAGAACTATAGACAACCTCGATGCTACTCCATATCTCTAAAACGATACTTGTCTTACTGTTAACATGCACTGGCTATGTAATGGCGAGACACTTACTATTTGCGCCGAACACTTGGCTTGCTTTCTGTGCTGTATTTTTCATAGGCAGTATTCTGGTTCACCAATTCATATCAGGTATAAACTTTTGGCGCAAAAAGGTATTATCCATTTGTATAGCCGGATTACTTATCACTTTTGCTGGATTCAATTACAGTTTAACACTTCGCGAACATCTACCTTATAAGTTGAGCAATCCTGCTAGCGAGGAAATTCGGACACTCAAAGCTGAAGTTTTAGAAGTAAACAAAACAAATAAAAAATTTTCTAGAGCACTCATTCGTTTAGAAACAGAATTTACACCTACCAAACGTGTAAGAGTAGATGAAAAAGCACTCTTGTATTATCAAAACGACTCTCTCAAAAACTTAAAAATAGGCAACAAAGTTCTTTTTAACACACAAGTAGAACAAGTCTCAAATTATAATAATCCTGGAGAATTTGACGCAAAATGGTTTTGGGAAAATAAAGGGGTAACGCTATTAATGTTTGCGCAAACAAAAGATTTTGAAATCATTGAAAAACCGTTTAGCCTATTATCCAATTTTGAAGATTTTCGAGTTCTTTTAAATAAGCAGTTACAGAAAGTATGTGATAAAAAAACACATGCTATTGCATCTGCCTTAATTCTGGGAGATAAGGCGCTCTTAGATAGAGACACCAGAAATGAATTTAATACAGCTGGAGCGATGCATGTTTTGGCCGTTTCTGGTTTACACGTTGGTATTTTACTGTTGATTTTAGAGCTTTTCTTTAAGCAAATTCCATTTTTAAGGAAGAAAAAACTCTACCTACTATTTGCCATAATTGCGCTTTGGTCTTACGCTTTTTTAACTGGCTTATCCCCTTCCGTTATAAGAGCGACTCTTATGTTTACCTTGTTAGCTATTGGACAATTTAAAGGCAAATCCATGATTGGTTTAAACATAATTGCATTTTCAGCTTTTGTAATGCTATTTGTAAATCCGCGCTATTTGTTTGACATTGGATTTCAGTTGTCATACTCTGCCATGTTTAGCATTTCTCTTTTTTACTTACCAATTGCTAAACTTTTGAAATCAAGTAATCGGTATGTTCGAAAACTCTGGGAAGGATTATCTGTTTGCTTCGCAGCTCAAATTGGAACAATTCCTTTAACGCTTTACTATTTCCATCAATTTCCTAATTATTTTATCTTAACTAATCTTGGGTTAATTATACTTGCCTTCCTTTGCATGGCAGCAGGTGTAGCTTATTTATCTCTCAGTTTTCTTCCATTTATTAATACTTTTTTAGGGTTTATTTTATTTTCATCTTTCTGGTTACTCATAAAGTTTATTGAATTTATTTATAGTTTACCAGGAGCATTGGCGAAAGGGTTTGTATTAACATGGTATGAAGTAGCCATTACTTATGGCGCATTATTGCTTCTTCATTTAGCTGTCAAAACAAGAAAAACGGGCTTATTCTATTTATCTTCTTCAGTTCTATTGATAATTCTAACAAGTATCAACCTCATCCGACTAAATAAACAAAATGAGAGTCACTTTGCCATTCTTAATCACAATTCTCCTGTTATCCTTTTGAATCAATCTGGAGTTAATTATTGCTTTTATGACCTCTTAAATAAAACCAATTTTGATGGTACGGAATACCTCGTAGACAGTTATTCAAAGTATTTTGGTGGAGAAGTAGAGTATATTAACCTAAAAGAAAACAATGGAATTATAAAAAATGCGAAACATACCATCTCTGTAAAATGGGATTCGCATCATTTAGGCTATGATATTTGGGTGAATAACATAAATTATTTTTTACCCACAGAAGAATATGTCTTTAAAAAGGATGTACCCAATATATTAACGCGTACACTAAAGTATTCAGAAGCTAATGAAGTTGAAAACGCGATTGACTTGTCTAAATCTTATTTTAGAATTCCATTATAAAAAAAGCCTTATTCTTGATAGAATAAGGCTTTAACTTCGCTTTTATAAGTTATTTTCTTAAGGCGTCTCTAATCTCAGTAAGTAAAACTTCTTCTTTAGATGGTGCTGGAGGAGCTGATGCAATTTCTTCTGCTTTTTTCTTCTCCATCTTCTTTTTCATATTGTTATACCCACGCACAACCAAGAAAACAGAAAAAGCAACAATAATGAACGTTAAAATATGATTGATAAACATACCATAATTCAAAGTAACTTCATTCACAGCTTCTTGTAGCACTGTTTCTCCTTCTACAATCGCTTCTTTGGCTTCAGTAAGCACAACTTTCTTTTGAGAGATATCAACTCCTCCCATCAAGTTACCTACAACCGGCATGATTATATCATCTACTAGAGATTTTACAATTTTACCAAAATAAGTAGCCATTATTAGACCAACTGCTAGCTCTATAACATTCCCTTTTGCTATAAACTCTTTAAACTCCTTTAACATACTTCGTTTTTTTTGATTTTGGCAAAAGTATGAAAATTAGATAGATAAGGGGATAGACTAGTTAAATGGCTTTATTACATAGACGAAAACGTAGATTCAAACGGTAAGCGTTGTTGGATTGACCGCCCTAAAGTAAGCTCATCTGCATAATGTAATTCTGAACCAACGGCTACTCCACGAGATAAAGTTGTAATTGTTATACTATGGGGTTTTAACTTTTTATACAAGAAAAAATTGGTAGTATCGCCTTCCATTGTAGCATTCAAAGCAAATATTACTTCTTCAATTTCTTTGTTCTCTGCTTTTTTTAATAAGGATGAGATATTTAAATCATTGGGACCAACTCCATCCATCGGAGAAATTATTCCGCCTAAGACGTGGTAAATTCCCTTATAACTTGAAGTAGCTTCAATCGCCATAACATCTCGTATGTCTTCAACTACGCAAACTTGAGTTTTTATTCTGGCTGGGTGACTACAAATCGCGCACACTTCTTTATCTGAGATATTTCCGCAAGACACGCATGTTTTAACCTCTTGTTTCATTTGAATAAAGGCTTGAGCAAACTTATCAACTTCCTCGGGTGATCTTTTTAGTATATTTAAAACAAGTCGTAATGCACTTCGCTTACCAATACTTGGCAACGAAGCCAACTGTTCCACTGCTTCTTCTATATATTTTGACGGAATATCCATTACATAACAAAGGTAAAAGGTATTACAAATAATAATAGAATTTGGTAAAAAAAAACGAAGCTTTGACTTCAAACGTTGTAGAAAAGAAAGTTAAGCGTATTTTTGCGCCATGAATTTCATCATCGGTCCAAAATGCTACGAAACTACAGCCAATTGTGCTGAAAGCATTATCCGTTTTACTATTGGCAATTTACAATTGCAAGAACCAATGGCCTTACTTACCAATTGGATGATTGCTTTTACTTGTTTGATTCTTTATAAAAAAATAAAAAATCCACAGACATTATTTGAGTTAAACTGGAAACGATTTTACGCCTTTTTCGGAGTAAGTGTATTTTTTGGTGGTTTAGGTCATCTATTTTTTCATTACTTAGGTGTTTATGGTAAATTTCCGTGTTGGATATTAGGCGTATTCGCTAGCTATTTTGCTGGTAAAGCCATGATAAGCACAGCTATTTTTAGTTTAAAAAATAGAAATACATTACACTACTTTCTAGTAGCTAAGTGTTCTATTCTTGGTGTTTTAGCAATACTCTACACTAATTTTATTTTTATTACCATCGATGCTGTATTATCTTATCTTTTTTACTGTGGGATAGTTTCCTTAATTTACTGGAGAAAAGGCAGAAGCGAATTCAAGTACATCGTTTATGCAATTCTTGTTTTATTGCCATCTATATTCATTTTCTTACTTAGACTCAATCCGCATGTATGGTTCAATAAAGAAGATTTGAGTCATATTCTTATGATACTTACCATCATTTTGTTTTACTTTGGTGTTCAACAATTTATTCAGCTTAATAAAAAAACCAGTTTATCTGTATAAGTAGAATGGCACAGAGCAATATTAACATCAAAAACAAAAGGGCAAAATTTGAATATCATTTACTTGATAAGTTTACGGCAGGAATACAACTTGGCGGAACTGAAATCAAGAGTATTCGTTTAGGAAAAGCAAGTATTTTAGAAGCTTTTTGTGTAATTGAAAACGATGAAGTTTTTATTAGAAACATGCACATTGCAGAATACTCGAATGCCAGTTTTTATCAGCACACGCCAAAAGCAGATAGAAAGCTCCTTTTAAACAAAAGAGAAATAGAAAAACTTAAGAAAAAAACTGAAATTAAAGGATATACCATCGTTCCTATCCGAATGTTTATTGATGAAAACGGAAGAGCGAAGCTAGACATTGCTGTTGCGGAGGGTAAAAAATTACACGATAAACGTCAAACTTTAAAAGAGAAAGACGATAAACGAGCAATGGATCGAGTAAAAAAAATGTTTTAAAGGTATCCAAGCGTAAGCAAATGCGCCCACCGATCATTGCTGTAAAGTAAAAATAAAAGAAGAAAAGTATAGATATACAAGCTCGTATGAAATAGAAAACTATACGTAATGGTCTTTGCTTTTAAAAAATAGGTTAACAAAGGTAATAGCAACAAGATAGGCAATAAAGGAAAAGAACGTGTTGCGGAAAAATCAGACTCATCTTTTATCCAACTCCCGTCATTATCTACACTCCAAAAATGCTTAACATCGCCCATCCAAAATGTTTTTTCTACGTACAACAATCCCTGATCAAGCACCCTAAAATACATACTTCTGTCTAACCAAACTTTTCCATTTTTAAGCGTTTCCACTGGCATCACTTTACCTCCTAACAAACCTTTAAAAGCATAGTCTTTATTGCTTTTTACTACTGTGTCTTGTTCAAAACGTGTAGGCATAAAATAGTCGAACACAAAAACAGCACTCATAAATGTACTTGTAAAAAATACGAGTCGAAACCAGTTCCAAAGTTTTCCTTCAGACATCCTTCTATAATAGCGTTCATCTTCTTCAAATGCTTTTGCTTTTTGTTCTTCGTATCTGCGTTGCGCTTCTTTATATCTTTTAAGCTTTTCTTCTTCGGATATATTTTTATTTACACCACCTTGCTGGTGTCTTTTAAAATCAGTCTTAGCGTTAGACCTTGGATATGTTTTTCTTTTGGTTGGTGGAATTTGTTTTTGTCCGCTTACAATTTCATACGCTTCTTGAATGATTAAAAACTTTTGATGCGCTTCCTCACTAGGATCTTTATCTGGGTGATATTTGAGTACTAATTTTCTATAGGCACGTTTCACTTCCTGTGGAGAAGCATCGCTTGACAAGCCTAATATTTTATAGTATTTATCTTTCAAAATTCAGTTTACCTATCGTTCTATTTCTATCTACCTTGCCAGAAGTTGTATATTCAAAAGCATCCAAAAAATACAGACTCTTAGGAATTTCGTATGGCTTTAGATTAATCTTCCAATTTGTTGGGAGACTCTCTTTTTCACCTTCAACAAGCAGTTGAACAGCTGTACCCAGCTTTTTATCCGGCAAACCAAAAACTATAAGGTTTTGAATCTTAAGTTGACTTTTTAATTTCTGCTCTAATGCTTCAGGGTGTATTTTAACACCTCCCGAATTAATTACATAGTCTACTCTACCCTTCCAATAAAAATTGGTTGAATTAATCAGTTCAACTGCATCGTTTGTAACTAAATTAAGAATATCCAAATGCTCTGCATGAATAACTAAACAACCTTCTTTTGAAGCGAAATTAGTTGATCCAACTGCTTGGTACGCTTCATTTTTCCCATTAAGCTTTCTTACAGCAATATGCGAAATTGTTTCTGTCATACCAAAAGTCGCATAACTTTCTGTTAATTTCATTTTTAATTTTTGCTCCAACTCATCACTTACAGGTGCACCACCAATAATTACAGTTTTTATTAAATCAAATTGCGTATTATTTACGCTCATTTCAACTTGCAAAGGAACCATTGCACAAAAATCAATTACTTCTTTCAACTGTTTTAGTGGGCTGGATGAAACCGCTGCAACAATTAGGTGCATATTAGAGACAATGGCTCTTACAATCATCATTTTTCCACCAATATAAGCAGGTGAAATGCATAACATGGATTTGCTCGCAGCTGTTAAACCAAAAAAACGGTTCGTAGCTTGCGCAGAAGCAATCATTGCTTTTTTCTTGATTTGAATCTTTTTCGGCTTACCTGTTGAGCCCGAGGTTAACTGTGTAATGTATTCAGAACTTGAATACCATTCTTTTAAAAACGCGAGCAATTCTAATTTCGTTTGCTCTCCATTCTCTAAAATGGTAAATTTATTCCACTGCATAATAAGTTCAAGTTATCGGATGAATAAAGAAACGCTTTTTAAGGCAGAGTAGGAAAAGATAAAAACAAAAAATAATCATTTATCATATAGACACATTTTAATTACTAAGGTTTACAACTGAATCTGCAATTGCAATCAGCTGAGGATTATGCTCTACAAACAATAATGTATTCCCGTTGGCTTTCAATTGTTTAAACACTGTAATAAGCTTTTCTATATCTTTAGGATGTAATCCAATTGAAGGCTCATCGAAAACAAATAAAGTGTTCTTCACAGTTGAAGTAAGATGAGCTGCCAGTTTTAATCGTTGTTTTTCTCCTGAAGACATTTTGGATAAAGGTTGACCTAGTCTGAGGTAACCTAATCCAACTGAATCAAGGGCATTTATTTTACTTGTTATTTTTGAATTACTCTTAAAAAACCTAGCTGCTTCTTTAAACGTTAGGTCAAGTACATCTGCGCAGTTTTTCTCCTTAAACTTCACATTAAGTACATTTTTATTAAATCGTCTTCCATCACACGTGTTACAAATCACCTCTACATCTTGCATAAAATCCATAGCTGTTGTAAGTGTACCTTGTCCTTTACACGTTAAACACCTGCCCTCCTTGTGCGTATATGAAAAGTACGCCTTTTGCATTTTTTGTTCTTTTGCTTGTTTTGTTTGTGCGAAGAGCTTTTGAATCTCTTCCAAGATTTTTAAATAAGAAACAGGCGTTTGGATTTTGTTTATCCTCAAATCTTCTTGTGATACTTCCACAATCGTTTCAAACTGATTCAAACCAAAAGCACATTCGCTTTCCTTATTTATGGCTTTTACTAAAGTTGATTTGCCTGAACCAGACAAACCTGTTAAAGCATTAATTGAGTTTGAAAAAAACGATGCCGAGAGTTCTGGCAAATTAAATTTAGTCAATTTTCTAATTCCAAAAGTAGAATTTGTATTTGGCTTAGATTTGAAAGAGTAATCGCTATCTAAGTAGCGCTTATAGATTGAATCTGGGTTTTGACGCAATTGCTCTAAACTACCTTGATGTATTACACTTCCTCCATTTTCACCCGCACCTAATCCAAACTCGATAACATACTCTGCTCTTTTCACAAATTCAGGATTATGCTCTATAACCAAAAGCGTATTATGCTCATTTTTCAGTTCTTCTAAAACGGTAAACAAAGCGCTATAATTTTTAGGATGCAGACCAACTGTTGGTTCATCGATAACATAGGTAACTCCGCTCAACCTATTGGCAAGTTGACCAGCTAAATGAATACGCTGAAACTCTCCGCCGGATAAAGTATGGGTAGACCGGTTAATCGTAATATAACCTAAGCCAAGTGAGATTATTCTATCTACCAAGGGCAACAAATAAGCGCTGATTTTTTGAAAAATTTCTTTTTCTAAAGTCGACATAACGACTTCTAAAACCAGAAAATCCCGTAATTCAGAAATAGTTAGTTTAGACAAATCTCCGATTGTTTTAGCCAGAACAGTAAAAGAACTTTGAGGCTCTCTTATTCTGTCTCCATTGCAAATGAAGCAAACTTTAGGAGCCAAAACACCTACTAAATCTTTAATGTTTTTATTTAATTTTCTACGCTGATACTCATGCTCTAAATAGTTTGCAAAACCTAACCAAGGTAACTTTAATAGCTGTTCTTTTTCATTCGTTTTCCAAACAACAGTATATTCTTTCTCCGCATTTCCATAGAGAATAAAATCTCGATCGTTTTGCGTTAAATTTTCCCATGGTAAGGATAAATCTATTTGGTTTTCATTGGAAGCTTGCTTTAAAACGGCATAATATTGACCGTTAGGATTAGCGTAAAAACGCATTGCCTTATGCTCTAAAAACAATCCACTCTCAACGCTTAACGTTTTATTTGTGATTAATTTTTCTGTGTCGGTTCTTAACTCAAAACCTTTGCCATCACAGGTTAAGCAAGCACCCGATTTTTGATTAAACGAATAGTCTTTCGCACTGTAATCTAGCCCTTTTACTTGTGCCATTCTTGAAAATAATAAACGAAAAGAATCGTAAATACCTGTTAACGTGCCAACGGTAGAAAAATCTGATTTTCTCGGTGTTTTTCTATCAATTTTAATTGCACTCGTTAAACCATTAACCTCATCAAATAAAGCTTGATTGCCTAATTTTAATTTTCCTCTTACATGGTTAGAAAGACTCTCTGAATATCTACTTTGCGCCTCAGAAAATAGTGTGTGAATTGCAAACGACGTTTTACCAGACCCTGAAACACCCGTAATTACGTTTAGTTTATATTTAGGAAAAGTTACGGTTATATTCTTCAAATTATGTGTATGCACATTTACCCATTCCATTTGCTGAGTTGAGAGTGCATAACTCTCTGTTTTACTTGGAAATACTAACTCATTTAAAAAGGGTCGGATTTTAGAATCTGCTGTCTTTTTTATCTCTTCAACACTCCCATTTGCAATAATACGTCCGCCCTCTTCACCAGCTCCTGGCCCTAACTCTAAAATATAGTCTGCCTGCTTAATCAAATATGTATTGTGTGTGATACAAATTACTGTATTACCCTTATCAACTAATTTTTTCAAAATAGCGATTAACTTCTTTAAGTCGAATTGATGTAATCCTACACTTGGCTCATCTAAAACATACACCACTTTCTCATTAGTCTGTTTATGCAACTCGCTTACCAACTTAACACGTTGCGCTTCTCCTCCAGATAAAGTTGTACTTGATTGACCAAGACTTAAATAACCTAACCCAATATCTTGTAAAAGATGCAGAAAAGTTAAAATTGACTGTTCCTCGTTAAACACCTCAATTGCCTCATCTACACTAAGACGATAAACATCTGATATAGAATATCCATTATACTTTATTTCTAGCACCTCTTTCTTAAATCGTTTTCCATTGCAGGTATCACAAGGTACGCGAACATTACTTAAAAAATGCATACCAATCTCAACTTCTCCTGTGCCCAAACATTTTTCGCACCTACCACCTTTTGTATTAAAAGAAAAGTTAGACTTTTTGAAGCCAGCAGCTTTCGCTTCTTGTGTTTGACTAAAAACATCGCGTATTTTATCCGCTAATTTTGTATAGGTTGCGGGGTTACTTCTTGATGTTCTACCAATCGGTTTTTGATCAACAACAACTACTTTTTTTAGGTCTTGCGCATTTGTTAATTCAGAAAAAGCTGCATTAACTTCTTTATTCAATAGAACTGGAACCAAGCTTTGAAGTATTAGGGTTGATTTTCCAGCGCCCGAAACTCCAGCTACGCAGTTCAATCCATTTTTCAAAAATTGAACATCGATTTGCTTTAGGTTATTTTTATTACAACCAAATAGTTCTAGGAATTTTGAGTTTTTCAAAGACTTCGTTTCCCTTACTTCTTTGTCAAATAAGGCTTTTAAGGTCTGACTTTGAATTTGTTCAGGATTTTGTTGAATAAACCGAGTTGTTGGTCCGTTAAACACAACTTCTCCACCAGTTTTACCTGCTAATGGACCGATTTCAACTATCCAATCTGCCTGAGCTATTGTTTTTAAATCGTGCTCTACAACAATTACAGTATTTCCATTGCGCTTAAGACGTTTAAAAACTTCAATCATCGCATTATTTTGCGCGGGATGCAACCCAATAGAAGGTTCGTCAAACACATAAGTTAAACCACTTAAATTTGAAGTTACCTGATTTAAAGTTCTTAGCCGTTGTAATTCTCCTCCTGACAACGTTTCTGAGGCACGTTGAAAGGAAAGATGCCCTAAACCTAAGGCCAAGGCGGTTTCTAAGGTTTCAGTAATTTTGTTTACAAACGGTAATACAATATTCGCTTCCTCAGGTTTCCATTTACAACTTTGAATTAGTGGAAGCAGATCTACAAAGCAGCATTGTACTATTTTATCCCATGTTATACCGTTAAGTTCTTGTTGTAATATGATATTATTGTAACGTTTACCTTGACATTTCGCACATGTTTTCGCTTCCACAAACCGAAGAATATTTTTGTTTCTATCTCTCCTTAAAATATCATTCATCGTAGGTAACATTCCCTTGTAAAACTCTTTTTCTCTGGGTTTCGCTTTTATACCTGTCCATTTTAAGCGCGACTCTAAACTATGTTTTCCAAAAGGTACTTTTAATTTTTCGCTTCCGAACAATATGACGTCTTTTTGACTTTTCGTGAGTTTATTCCAAGCAATGTCAACTGAAAATCCATGCGCCTTACAAACCTCATTTAATACCTCAACTGTTACCTGCGAGTAAACTATATATCCATTGGGAAGTGTAGGAACAAGTGCACCCTCTCTTAGAGTTAAGTTGGGATTTTCGATCAATTTTCCAACCGAAATAAACTCTTCTAAACCTAATCCATTACACTGTGGGCAAGCACCTTCTTTATTGTTGAAAGAAAAGTGTGAACGCGAAAGATTTTGCTCTTCTGGTGATAACCGTGAGTACAAAATTTTAAAGTAATCGAAAATGTCTAATAAAGTTCCTACGGTTGATCTACTATTTGTATTTGATGTTTTCTGAGCAATGGATACAACAGGGGTTATTCCATTTACCCGTTCTACTTTCGGATCCGTTACTTTACCCAGGTATGCTTTTGTATACTCTGAGAAAGTTTCTAGAAATCTTTTTTGTCCTATTTGAGCTATTACATTAAACGCAAGTGAAGATTTTCCTGATCCTGAAACACCTGTTATTGCAATAATTTTGTTGTGCGGAAGAGTTAAAGAAATATTTTTCAGGTTATTTTCTGAAGCATTAATAATCTCAATATGTCTGCTCTCCTTCTCATTCATATCATTCAAAGGTAATGAAGATTTACAAGCCTGTTAAAAGTAATAGATTTACAAAAGTAAAGCACATAAAAAAGACCGAGCAAACTCGGTCTTTTTTTACTTATTATTATTTTCTTAAACGCTAAACACCCAGTTATTTGGATCTTCAACCTTTCCGCGTTTTACTTTTTCTAAATATGTATACACTTTATTGGAGAATTCTCTATTTTCAACTGCGGGAAGCTCAAATTTTTCATCTCTAAAGCCAATCGTTTTAATCTGAGCAATTGTTGCAGCTGTTCCTGCTCCAAACGCTTCGGTTAATCTACCCGCTTTTATTGCTGCAATGATTTCATCCACCGTAATTTTTCTTTCTTCAACCTCCATACCCCAAGATTGAGCAACTTCTACAACAGTTCTTTTGGTAATTCCTCGTAAAATGGTATCTGAATCTTCAGAAGGCGTAATCAACTTACCATCTATAACAAACATAATATTCATAGTACCAGATTCTTCAATATACTTATGCTCCTTACCGTCTGTCCAAACTAATTGGTGGTATCCGGCTTCTTTTCCAAGTTTTGCTGGATATAGTGAGGCAGCATAATTTCCTGCTGTTTTGGCTCTTCCAACTCCACCCTCAGACGCTCGGGTATATTTCTCTTCGATCTTAACATTAAGCGGTTCAGAGTAATACGCTCCAACCGGACATGTAAAAATGATAAATTTATACGTATCTGATGGTTTAATCCCTATGTAGTCATCCGTTCCAAATAAAAATGGACGAATGTAAAGTGAATACCCTTCTTTTTTAGGACACCACTCACTATCTTCTTTAATTAGTGCACCAACCAATTTCACAAAAACATCCTCGGGAATAACTGGCATGCACATACGCTCGCAAGATTCAACGAAACGCTTTGCATTCATATCTGGCCTAAAAATAGCGATGTTTCCGTCGTCTCTTCTATAGGCTTTTAGACCTTCAAAAATAGATTGTCCGTAATGAATAGCAGAAGTAGCAGGATGTATGCTCAAGTTTTCAAAAGCCTCAATTTTTGGCTCTTTCCACTCTCCATCTTTATAATCCATTACTAACATGTGATCAGAAAAAACTTTTCCAAATGGTAAGTTGTCCCAATCTATTGATGACAATTTTGAATTTGTAGTTCGTTCTATTTTTATGTTTAATCCTGAAGTATCCATATGTCTGTTTTCAATTTGCAAATATACTCAATTTTTAATGATTGAATTTGCGAATAAAGACAAAAACACGATACACATCAAATGGCAATAAAATTGGTGCTCGCCTTATGCCTTCTTAATTTTTTCCCAGGTTTGAAATAGCTGTTCTTGACTTGGCCTATTTTCTTCTGCAACTCTCAAGGGTTCGCATGGTTTTAATGTTTCATAACACGCTTTAGGCAAAGATTGATACAAAGCTGTTCCTTTAGATTTCCAAGCGATCATCTCATCTGAAACCGTTTTTATTTTCTTAGCGGGATTACCAACCATCAAGCTCCTTTTTTCTACGTGCATTTTACCGGGCACAAAGCAAAGGGCTCCAATAATACATTCATCTTCTATAATCACATCATCCATTACAACAGCATTCATACCAATTAAACTATTTTCGCCAATGGTTCCGCCATGTATAATTGCTCCATGTCCAATATGCGCTCCTTTTTTGAGTAAGGTAGTAGTGCCTGGAAACATGTGAATTGTACTATTCTCTTGTACATTACAACCATCCTCTATCACAATTTTACCCCAATCACCTCTTATGGCAGCACCCGGACCAACATAAACATCTTCACCTATAAACACATTTCCTGTAACTGTAGCGTTTGGATGTATAAAACTACTTGCTGCAATAACTGGCTTCAAACCGTTGAATTCAAAGATATTTGGCATACTCTATTTATTTTTCGTAAATTTAATCAAACTGAAAGAAAGTGTCAGAAGAAATACTTCATCCTTACTGCAAATATGCCTTGAACAAAGAAAAAGGAAACCCGCATCGCGATTATCACGATACTGAATATGGCTTTTCTGTAGTTGACGATAGTGCTTTGTTTGCTCGACTTATATTAGAAATAAATCAGGCTGGTTTAAGCTGGAACACAATTCTGTTAAAAAAGAATAATTTTTACAAAGCATACAACAATTTTGATGTAACACGTGTTGCTAATTATACAGACGCTGATGTATCGCGACTTATGAACGACAAAGGAATTGTAAGAAATAAACTCAAAATTAATGCTGCAATATTTAACGCAAATCAAATTTTGAGTTTACAGAATAAATTTGGGTCTTTCAAAAACTGGTTAGATAAACATAAAGAATACACCAAAGCAGAATGGGTAGTTCTTTTCAAAGAAACGTTTAAATTTACAGGCGGGGAAATTACAAGTGAATTTCTGATGAGTACAGGTTATTTAGAAGGAGCACACGATATTAATTGTCCGACACACAAAAAAACAGCAATAACACAATAATTAAAATGAAACACATTATTTCATATATTTTTATATTCACTTTTACTTTAGGATCTTTTGCGCAATACAGTATTGGAGGTGGACTAAGCATGTTAAACACCTTGGAGTTCAACGGACAATGGTCGCCAGGACTAAACATTTCAGGTGAATTTCCAAATACCGAAAATCAAACTTTTATAGGAAAACTGACCGTTTTTGCACCTAGAACTACGAATAATGGTCCAGAAATTTATGTTTCTGAAACGGATGAATTTATACAAAACACAATAAAAGACAATATATTTTCTTTTGATGCAGGAACGCGTAGATACTTCTTTAACACCTACGATGTTGGTCCGGCCATGTACGGAGGTGTGAATTTAAAGGGTACGGTAAACACATATCGTGTACAAAATAACTTACCAGATAGTCAAGAACCAGATACAAGAGGTTATGCTATTCTAGGTTCTGTTTACGGATATTTAGGTTTTAAATACCAATTACCTTACAGGAGTGCTGTATTTATAGATGCTGGTTTTGATTTAATTGTATTCCCTGTAATTGGTGCTGATCCTGCTTTACCTGGGTTTTTCTTTACAGTAAATGCTGGATATCGTTTTGACATTTTCTAGAACCATTTTTTTTCTCCTACTGCTATCAATTCAAGATAAAACGCGTCCAAAGACTGAAAACGTCTGCTCATGGCTTCGGATAAAATAAGATCTACTTTTTGAGAATCTAATCGATTTGGTGGAATTTTAAAATTTGCTTTATGCGTAAGTCTTTCTAATAATGGATAAACCCGCCTATATCTCCACTGTAACTCTGGTAGTGAAACTGTAATTTGTAAGTTGGTAGCAATTATTGGATTGGCATTTAAATTAGGAATGCGACCTTCTAATAAATAGAACAAAACAATACCAAATGCATACAGATCAGTTGAGTGATTAACTAGTTTTAACCTATTTAATATGAGTTCTGGTGCGCTAAAACCAAGTGGAAAAAGAGTTTGTCTATTCGGAATATTATCGGTGTAAAATGACAAACCAAAATCAATTAATTTCACGGTTTCAATAGCACCTGTATTGCCCTGCGTAACAATTAAGTTAGAGGGTTTAATGTCGGCATGCACCACATTCGCTTTCTTAAGCGCATCAAACACTGGCAATGTTTGGTAAACAAAGTCTTTAAGGCAGTTAAGTTTATCGTTTCTTTTTAGGGTTTCCCAATGCTTTAATAACGGTATACCTTCAAAATATTCTTTAACTAAAAAAAAGCATGTTGGCTTTTCAATCAATGCAAGGCTAGATTGTAAAAACGGTGAGCTAAAGCTGAACTGTGCTTCTGACTTTATTTGTTGAATGGCTCTGTAATTTTCTTCCGACTTAATGACCTTTTTTACAATTACTGGTAGATTGGTCAATTCATCAACTGCCCGCCAAGTTACTCCAAATTTCTTTTTATACTTCTTGTCAATTTCAGAAACTAACCTATAGTGTTGTACCTGTTCGATTTTATTTTTTGGATTTTAAATTGACCTGTAAGGTAAAATAAAAACTAATACCATCTGCAGGAATAATTCCTGGTCCAGGATAAGCCGTGGCACGTCTTGTAAAATACTGATTATTAAGTGCGTTATTAACGCCTGACTCTACTCTAAAAACTGAATTTATTGTATAAGCAGCCGAAATATCAGCTACAAAATATGACGGTATCAATCCAATAACTGCATCTCCAGAAGGCTGTATTGCATTTGTTGCATCCGAAAACTGCTCGTCTGTATAACTCCCTTGAATTTGCACATTAAACTTATCAGATTTAAACTTCAATCCTCCTCTTGCAATTATTGGTGCAACGTATTCTACTTGTCTGCCCTCTATACTAGGTTCTTTAGATCGAATGTAATTTGCTTGAATAAAGGCAAAGTTACCGAACAGACTTAAACCATACTTTGACTCTCGGTTCCTTAACTTCAAAAAGTCTAATTCAACCACAGCTTCAACCCCATAGTTTACTGCATCTCCAATATTTGTTCTTATTTTCTTTATTCCTTGCGTAGCTAAACCAATTTTATCTCCGTAAAATATATAAAATGTACCAACATCAAAAAATAAGAAGTTTTCTACCAAACCACGGTAACCCACTTCAAATGTAGCACCATACTCGTCCTTTATTAAGGAATCGATAATTACATTTGGATTATTAATTCTAATATCGTTAAAATTGATAGCGCGGTAATTCTGACTAGCATTTATATATATTCTATTGTTGTTTTTTAATCCATAACTCACACCTACTCCTCCAAGCAAGACATTTCTTGGCGTCGATCTACTGTCGTTTATTTTAAACACATCTAGTGTATCTCCTAGAATAGGATGCAAATTATATCGAAAATAATATCCATCAGATGCGCTAGAAATATGATCATAACGCAACCCCGCATTAATTGCAAAGCCATTTATAAAAAGTACATGGTCTGCAAAAAATGCAATATTTTGTGAAGGAAAGTTAAAGCTCGAATTTTCTGGCTCTGCATTATTCAAAAAATTGAAATCTGCATCTCGACCCTCGCTTGCTAAACCTTGCTGCGATAACGTATTACCTTGATAATATCGACCTCCAAATAGAAACGCTCCATTTATTGTTTTGGATTTCGTTTGTAAATCGTACTTTTTTAAATACCTTATTTCGGCACCAACATTTCTAAAATCTCCACTAATCAACTGTCTTTTCCCTCCTATATCACTCTGATTTATTTTACCCAAAAAACCGAGTGATTGCCTTTCTGACAACATACCAAAAGCTCTGATGTTAAGGTGCGTTTTATCGTTAATACTATAATCAAAGTGTGTTGCTAATAAGTTCCAATCTACGCGAAACCAATTTCTTTCTCTATTACTCTGTAAAGGATCTTTGTTGAATTGAAAATCTGTTAAACCTCCTGATTGTTGCGCATTATAGGTCATCTTCGTATACTCGAGTTTCCAAACCATTTTATCTGAAAGGTTATAACCGATTTGAGCAAAAGCTTGATGCTGATCAAATTCTCCGTTTGGTCTATATCCATCTCCCTTTTTATACTGATGATAAAATTGATAAAAAAATCGACCTTTACCTCCTTCAACTCTATTAAACGTACCCAAATAACCGTAAGAGCCACCCGTAAGTCTAGACGTTAAGCTAAACAAACGATCTCTATGAGCTTCCTTTATTTTAAAGTTTAATAATCCGCCAAACTGCGTACCAAATTGTAAAGATGCACTACCCCGCGTAATCTGAATGGCTTCTAATGCTTCTATTGGAGGTGTGTAGTAACTTTCAGGATATCCTAGTGCGTCTGCACTAATGTCGTATCCATTTTGGCGCGTATTAAAATTTGCTGTTCTATTTGGACTTAGCCCTCTTCCTCCAATTCCAATCTGAATTCCAGCTCCATCACTCTCCCAGATATTTAAACCCGGTACTTTGGCAAACATTTCTCTAGGGTTTCCTTTAGATTGTGCTCCTGAGGTACCTTTTAGTAAAATCAGTTCTCCTTTACCGTAATTAATTCTTGTTTTGGTTACGATGGGTGCAAGTGTAATACCAAAGTCTTCGTAACGTTTGGCAAGAATGTCAATCCCATCAAAATTTAAAAAGCTGGGCTTTAATTTTATTACTTTGAACTCCTCTACACTATTTGCTTTTAATTGAAGTGTATCATAATCTAAGCAGGTAATCCGTAAAACATGGTGTTTCTTTGCTTTGATAGAGAATTTCCCTAATGTATCTAAACCCGAAATCTCTTGGGTATTTATGTTTTCAACTTTTACTAATAATTGGATTACGGCGTTTGTTTTACTGTCTACAACCCGACCTTCAACTGTTTGAGCTATCCCAAAAGCTGCATATATAAAAAGTAATATGACCGTAAATACTAATCTCATTTTTTAAAAGGCTCTATCCAATTTCTGTGTGAAAGGTTGTATTCGAGGTTGGCAAAATTATGCTTTTTCGTAACAAACTGCTGATTTAATCTTCCATTTAGCGAAACTTTTACGTCTGCTCGTATAATTGGGTTGTGAAGTGTTATTTTTTCGTTCCCAAAAACTAGGGTTGTGTCGTTATATACCTCATGCAAAAGTTTTCCATATTGTATTAAAAAATCGGGTTGTGTGGCCATTTGTTTTTCTTGACTCTCTGTTAAAAAATCTAGGTTATCAATAGCAATACTATTTCCTGTTTCAGGGTTTTCGACATAAAAAGAAGCTAGACCTTCTTTATGCATAAGCATTACACGCCAAGAAAAACGAAAACCTTCTTCTGTCCAAAATAAGTTTCCCGGATAGAGTAGATATCTAAATGGAATTATGAGCTGGATGAAGATGTAAATCATAAAGAAGTAAGACTTAAAACCAAAACTGGAGCCTTTACTCTTTTTAGCGAAGCTCATGTTTTTAGTTTTAAACAACTTAGACAGGGTGCTTAAAATTTTCTCGTGGAAATCTGAAGAGAAAAAGATCAACGTAGAGAAAATCATAACCCAAGGAAAAACGCCAATCGGAAAAAGTAGCCATGTTACAAGATGAAATACAACTACAAAGAAATACGCATATTTTATTGTTCTTTTATTGATCAAAAAGAAAAATATGAATAAATCATAAAAGCACCCAAACCAAGCAAAAGCGCAAGCGGTAAAGTCTGAAGCCAAAATTTCACCAATAACTGGGAGCGACTGGAAACCATCTAACCAAATATCTAAAGGTTGGGCGTTAAACAACCAATCGATTTCTAACTTAGCTATTCCAGCAAAAAAGTATACACATCCTAATTGAAACTTTATGATATTTATGTTAATAGCGCTAACAGTTTGAACGGGATTTCTTTTGAAGATTTTTAAATCTAATGCAAAGCGCTTATGCGCTGGTAAAAAAATGAGTAAGAATAAAACAAGGCTTACAAAGTAATAGTGATTAAGATAATAAGTTTTATCAATTAATTCTACATACGTAAAACTTAAGAAAAGTAATAGACTAGAAATACGATAAAATGCTCCTAACATGACACAGACAGACGTAATGAGCATCAAAATGAAAGGTAGATACATCCAGTTTCCAGGAAGTTTATCTACCCACTCAAAGCCCAAATAACCAAAGTGATGCTTGGGTAAAATATAGTTTTCATACACCCAGCCTTTAAATAAATAACGGGAAGTACCAAAAAGCATCAAAGCTCCAAAAATTATTCTAAAAATAATTAATGGAGCTATTGAAATCTCTTTCTTAAATAATGAATAGATTATGTTTGTTTTAATCGCCGTCATTATCTTGGTACGTAATAAAAATGCCGAATAACGCGGGCATATCTGTTTTGATGTTTACCACATTTCCTTGCATTTTCTCGTATAGATCAACAGCCAATTGTAAATCGGTGTCTAAGACCTCTTTAAACTCACGCGAATTAATTAGTTCTGAAGCTTGCTCAATTTCTTGAAATGCATTTAAAATTCTCGTGTTCAGCTCTACTCCATTATCATATATTTTCAACCAATCATCGAAACCTTGTCCATCTGCTCCAACGTAAGCTTCTCTTAATCCAAGTATACTTGCGTGTGCAATTTCTAACGATTTCTTAGAAAATGGCGCCTCAATAAATTCTGGTCGTATAATTCCTAAACTTTTCACACCTGCTGGTATACCAATTTTGGCATTTTTTGTTAGCTCAAAGTCTTTGTTGAATTCATTAACTAGATAAGACAAAGAACTAGTAGAGGAAGTTCCTCCGCTTGTTGTAAACTCGTCTCTGTAGCTATTCCAATCACTTAAAACAGATGAAGTTTCACCCATCATTTTATCTATTATTGCTAAGACATGTGCTCTACGGTTTACACCATTTGTAAGTTTGAAGAGCGCCTTCTGGTTAGATAAATCAAAAAGTAAATAATCTAATGCAGGAAAGCCAATAGCATCTATATTATCCGCTGTTCCTAAGGATACAAAACCACCTTGCGCGTTCTCATTAATTTTAATCGTATCCGTAGGATAAGTTGCAAGCGCCGACTTTAATCCGCGGTTCATTGCGGGTCCAAAATCAAACATTTGAACTTTTTGGAAAGATTCATACGCCTTAAACCACTCTTCTTGGGCTAAAATTAAATTTTCTTCTGAATAATCAGTGTCAAATGTTTCAACAGCATCTTCTAAACTAGCTAGGTTATTAAAAAGTGTTTCGTATCCTGGTATGATAATATTATCTGCATAATTCTCTAACAAAGCGAATTGATCAAAACTTTGCTCCTCATCTGGTTCGTCCTTAGAACATTTAGACGACAATAAACCTACTGTAAGAAAAGAGAATACAATTAATTTAACACGCATAATTTTAAAGTTTTTTATTTTTAATAAGTTGCTTCTAGAGCTGATTTGATAGCATTAATGTCTGACAAAGTTAGATTCCAGAAATTATCGCCAAACATCGCCAATATATCATTTACCTGTGCTTGTGACAACTGCCTTGTTTCTACCGGAGCGTATCTTAAGTTTAAAACAAAGGCATATGCTTCAGCAACTACGTGCAAGAACCTAGATTGGTCTGATCCGAAACTTGAAACTGCACCGTTCAAATAATCAATGGCTTGCTTAGCTGATAGAATTTCCCAATTTTGTCTTAATGCGTTTATGGCTGCATCTCTTTCAGTAAGATTGTTCTGTGTTATAGCAAATCTTCCTCTAATAAAATCATTCATAATCAAGTCATTCATACCCTGACTATTAGAGTATTTACCCCAAAAACTCGACGGAATTACTGCTGGAAAAGTAGGATCTACACCAAAATAACCAAAAGCTTCATCAAAATGATGCTCCATTTCTGTGTAGTACTTTCCATTTGCAGGATCTTCAGGAGTTGTATTATCTACATCCATTTTTCCATCACCGAAATATACATTTAACGCTTGATGCATAAAAACAGCTCCCATTAAGCCTTTCTCTGCTATTTGTAAATATTCAATTCCATTTGAATTGAATAAGTAAGTACTTGCGCCATCTGTGGTTGTTAATGTTCCCGCTACGCCGTTTTGTGCTGTTACACCGTTAGATAAACTAGCTACGGCAACAGAATCAAATGCATTTTTAAAAATGTCAACATCTGCAGCAAAACACTTATTTTCTAGTTGCTTTGTAGAAGAAAAAGAGAAATTCCCGTTTCCATTGTCGCCTACATTAGCAAACATATCGTCTAATTTCTGAACATCCACCGGCTGCGAAGTTCCTGTTTTCATTAAAACAACCATTTCTGCCAGCTGCGCTAACCTTTCTGTTTGTCCTGTATAACTTACTGTATTATTCCCATCGGCATCTGTAAAGACATAATCTGTTGGAGCTGCTTCTCCGGCTGAGTATTCGCAAGAACCATCATCATTATCTGCTTCATCGTTGTAATTTATTGCTATCGGGTCTGTACATCCATCTTTCTTGCAAGAAACTGCAAAAAGAGAAAAAGCCAAGGCTCCGAGAATATACTTCTTTTTCATTTTATTTAGATTTAATATAAATAATATTTGTGCGCTTGCAAAAATAAGTTCAAAGTAAAATTCTTGCAATACCATAAAAATGGTATTCGCTAAAAATTGTCTTTTTTAATCCTAATTTGATTCGTAAATAATGGTTAATTTTAGAATGTGCAAGAGAATAAAAAAATAGCAGTAGCAGACAGTGGTGGAACTAAAACAAAATGGTTGTTCGATATTGATGGTGAACATACGATTACAATTGAAACCGATGGTTTGCATCCAAAAGAACTCAACGATGCAAAATTTCAACAACTTAAAAGTTTACTAAATACGATTAAAATAGAAGACTTTGAGCTGCATTTTTACGGTGCAGGTTGTAAAGATACTACTGGAAAAATAGCTATGGAGCAGTTTTTAGCAGAAATTGGATTCAAAAAACACTTTGTTTATTCAGATTTATTGGGTAGTTGCAGAGCTTGCTTAGGAAGCAAAATGGGTAATGTTGCTATTTTAGGGACAGGAGCCGTAGGAGCACATTATTCAGGAGATGATGTTGTTATTACCACATCAGGGTTAGGTTATATTTTAGGCGATGAAGGTAGTGGTTTTGATCTTGGAAAACGTTTGCTTCGCTTATATTTCGACAAACGATTACCCAGCGTAATAACTCAGAAAATAGAATTTTTCTTTCAAAAACCAGACCTTATTCTTTCCACAATTTACGGTATAAATGGTCGCAAAAAAATTGCAGCACTGGCAAAAATCGTAAAGCAGTATGAAAATACAGCTTTAATAAGAAAGATGATAGATAGTAGTTTTGCTGATTTCTACACGAACACGATTAAACCATTACCTCAACTTGAAACTATCTATTTAACAGGAGCCGTTGCACATTTTTTCGAAGATGATTTAAGACAGCTGCTTAGCGAACATGGAATTACGGTAAAAGAAATTATTCGTAACCCAGCTGAGGTTTTACTAGAGTATCACAAATAAAACCTATTGTTTTGCTGAAAGCAATTGGTTTACTTTATCGGTTATCAAAAATAGGGTTTGATAAGAACCATTCTCAAAAATACCGAGATGTAAGGCTTTTTGATTTTTCTCTTGTTCTTTTATTCGTAGCTTTAATTCATGCCAAGTACAGACTAATTTTTGTGATGGTAAAACAAGATCTGACATCCATGCTGGACGATCTAAAACAAAGTACATCTGCGTTGTTTTTTCTCTGTATGTTTTCAAAAATTGAGTGTATGTCATGAAAGTACCGAACTCAGAAACTCTATTTTTCCAGTCTGGAAGATGTTTATTTGAGTAAAACTTACCCTTTAACCATAAAAAAGAAGTGTAAGGCAGGCCTACTTTTTCTGAAATCTGAGGATGGTGCGCTACAGGTATTTGCTTGGTCAGTACTTTATCTACTTTACCTTTCAAGTCATCATTTCCGCTAGAACCTATCCAATAGTTAAACTGCTCTTCTTGGGTTGCATTTAAATAGTACTTTACCGATGTTTCTATATGGTATATATTATGTTTATACTCAATAATAAAATCTACCTCTCCAAGCGTTTGTTTGTCTACTATAACTTGTTCGTTTGCCAGCAGGACTAAAACGTGCGGTGAAGTTCTGAAAAAATAAAACAATAAGGCTTCAAAAATATAACCGAGTCTTTTATTGTTTAAATGAAGTTCGAGAAACAAATGTAAAGGAGTAGGATTTGCGTCTAAGGCTTCAAAATAATCTAGATGGTCTAACACTAATTGCTGCTGTAGGTCTTCCGGAAAAAACAAATCAGTATTTACATTACAATTAATTGGAGATGGCGATGCCACCGACCAAAAAAGGTCTCTTACAGCACTATCTTTTAAATTACTCAAGAATATTTTCCAATCCATTCGAACAGTTATTTCTTTTTTTAGATGAAATAAAAATCTAAAATTAGGTCATTAAAAAGCAACTCTGTTAAATACCGAAAATTATATTTCATTGTAAAATCATTTTTTTACACCTTTGCAGGGTGAGAATAGTAGACGAAATAGAACACCCAAGATTTAAAATTCAAATCTTTAATTACAATAATAAATATATTGTAAAAATAGAACTGGGGCAATTTGAGCAATCTTTCAAGATTGGAGAAATAGATGTAATGGGCCTAGATGACGTAAAAGGAATGATAACCAACGATTTTTTATCTGGCTGCCTTAAACGATTTATTACAATGCGTGAAGATTGGGAAACATCTTTTAAAAATAAAAATAGTGCACACGATGCACTAACTTAAACAGATAACTATGAAACATATTTTATATATTTTCTTATTTGCAGTAGTTTTTGCTGCTTGTGAAGATAAAGAGGTTATTATTGAAAAACCAACCAAACAAATTCAAAGTGTAAATCCAAACGGATTAAAAATCGCTTATTACGAACAAGATTCTATTGTAACCGGATTTGATTTTTATCGAAAGATAGATTCTACTCTTAAAGTGAAAGAGTTAGCTTTTAAGACAAAGCTCGAAAAAATGTATGCAAGTTATGAGCGTTACGCAACAAATGCGCAACAAAAAGCTGAATCTGGAGAAGTATCTGGTTTTCAACTGCAAGATATGCAAGAAACTATTCAAAGAAAACAGCAAGAAATCGCAGTAACAGAGCAGCAAGAAGGTGGAGCATTGCAACAAGAAACAATGGAGTACACCAACTCATTAGCAATCAAAATATCCGAAGCCGGTAAAGAGTTTGCAGAAGCAAATGATATAGATATGTTATACGGGTATCAAAAAGGCGGACAAATAACTTACATTTCTAATGCTTTTGACATGACTGAAGAGTTTATTGCATTTTTAAATAAACGCGATAAAGAGATTATTGAAGGTACAGAATTAAAAGAAGAAGATAAGTAACATGCTCATTGCTCAAGAAAAATTAGAAACCAATATTGCCGAACACATTCTTTATATGTATCAAATTGAAGATGTGATTCGCGCCTATAATTTTGATATTGAATCAATTACCGAGCAATTCATAACTCCTCAAGTACCGAGTCAGTCTATCCGTAATCAATACATTAATTGGTACAAAGATTTGATTAGAGAAATGAAAATTGAGGGAATAGAAAAGCAAGGTCATCTCAACCGGCTCAAAGAAATTTACTACGAGTTAAGTTATTTGCATAACACACTGCTTACCGTTTCTGAAGATGCGAAATATATTTCATTATTTGAAGATGCCAAAGCCTATATTGAAGAGTTTAGAAAAAAGAGTAATCTTGGTGGAATACATGAGGTTGAGATTGCATTTCATGCTCTTTACATGAAATTACTTTTGAAGCTACAGAAAAAAGAAGTTTCGGCTGAGTCTGAAAAAGCATTTGATAGTATGCGTATTCTTTTGGCTTACCTCAGTAGAGCTTATCACCAAATGAAATCTGGAGATATGGAGTTATTGAATCCTAAAAAAAAGAATTAAGCTAGTTTCGCTTTTTCCGCAGGATACGCGTTTAACGTACCACTGCCCTTTGCAATTAATATCTCTTTATTCTCTCTGTGTGTTGTTATACTTGCTTCTACGTATAAAATTCTTTTACCAGCCGACACTAATTTACCATGGCCAACCAATTTATCTCCTAAAAAAGCCGGTTTTAAATAGTTAATTCTGAACTCTACAGTAGAAACAATATTATTTTGCTCAACTGTATAGCTTAATCCTGTAACTCCTAAAATAGCATCCATGAAACCTGCAATTGCTCCTCCATGCGCTGCAATAGGTGTAGACAGGTGTTTTTCTTGGATTTCAAAATAATACATTACTTCTCCAGGAGATACAATCTCAAAATGCATATTTTCCTCTTTTCCAAAGTGGTTAAATGCCTTGTAACTTTTAATAATATCTGTTTTAGTCATATTTCTTGAAAATAGTTGAGATAAATGTATTGAAGATTAAAAAAAATTATACTTTTGCGGTGTCATGCGGGAGTAGCTCAGTTGGTAGAGCGTCAGCC
>CBFHKX010000008.1:0-100249 GCA_965656535.1 Lishizhenia sp. | reverse complement strand
CCCTTTTTTATAAACTATTTTAACCCAACCACAGTACAAGCCTATTTTACAAGAGGTTAGATGATGAAGTTTTTTTACATTTTCTTTTCATAAGTAGATAAACAAACACGCTAGGGATAGAAATGACAGCTTGGCGCATGGATAATTTAGTAGGCTTTGTGTTTTATGTTGCGCACTTAGAAGCAAAATGAAACGTTAAACTTACTTAATTAGCCAAAGTCAACTATAATGGATAGCCCGTTTAAGCGCATTAAAAAAATATTAGAACTTAGTAAAGCATGATTTTAGAAGTAATAACTCCAATTACCGGTACCGTAATAACGATAAAGTACGGGGTTGTATATACTGTTTACTTTGATTTCTGCTGAATCTGTTTGAATGAGATCTTGACCGAAGCTAGTAATTAAGGTGCTTGCTTCTTTCGTTAGAAATTTTGTTGCTACCTCTTGCCAATCTTCTTTTACAATTCTATTTTTCATTTCTAGAGTGGGTAATTTCTTAGTTGCCAGCATCCAGCCCCATTCACCAAAGGTATAAATATGATTGCGTAAAGGTAAAACATTGAATTTTGCAGCCTGCAATGTTTTCTCTATACACCTAAAAGCCTGTGTAGTGTAATACGGACTAGCTGCTTGTGTAACAAACACTCCATTTGCCGAAAGTCTGTGATATACTAAACTATACATTTCTTTACTATACAACCTAGATAAATCTATGCTACGAGGATCTGGGAAGTCTGCTATAATAACATCGAAAAAGCGGTTGTTTTGCTCTAAATATGTAAATGCATCTGTATTAACCACTTCTAGCTTAGGCGACCAAAATGCGTCTTGATTTACTTTTCTGAGTATAGGATGGTTTTTTCCTACATCTGTCATTGCAGGATCTAAATCTACTAAAGTAATTTTCTCAACATTGGGATATTTTAGAATCTCACGAATTGCGCATCCATCACCAGCTCCCATTACTAAAATATGTTTAGGGTTGGCAGCCAATTGCATTGCTGGATGTACGAGTGGTTCATGATACATCCATTCATCGAAAGTACTGAGCTGTTTTCCTTGATTGAGATAAAGCCAATGGTGCTCTTTCCACTTTGTGAGGGTTATTTGTTGGTAGGGTGTTTGCTTACTATAAACTACTTGACCTGTATATAAATTCTGATTAGCATAAAGAACTAAGTTCTTTGAAAAAAACAATCCCACTCCTATTAAAACTACTACAGAACTTGCAAATACAAATAGTTTACGGATATTCTTTTTATCAATAAACTTTTTAAACTTTAAAAAAACCATAATGGCTACAGCAAGATTTACAGCACCTACAACAAACGGGGTGTAGGTTATACCTAAATATCGAATACCAATAAAGGCAAAGAAGAGTCCACCAATTAAAGCACCGAAATAGTCTTTCTCCATTACTTCTGAAATATTGGTTCTAAGCTCTGAGTTTATTGAATTAATACGTGTAACCAGCGGAATTTCCATACCAATTAAGATTCCGATGACGATTGCTAAAATATAAATAGAAGGAGCGAGATTGGATACATGAGGCATGAGTAAATAAACAAAGCCTGAAGAAAGCGAGGTTAGCACAGAAAGGGTAAACTCAATACCGATAAACCATTCTTCTAAGTTTGTTTTTATCCAACGGCTTACTCTACTCCCAAGACCCATTGAAAAGAGCATCAAGGATAAAATTATAGTCCATTGAAAAACAGAATCTCCTAGAAAATAAGTAGCCAATGTTGCAAGTATATATTCTGCAACTATACCTGCCATACCTGTGGCCAACATAGCCAGCATAAGCATCCACTTGCTCGATAATCCTGACATTATGCGGGTATATTTTGGCAAAGTAAAAGTGACATATAAATGATATAAGTAGCTAGTAAAATCAATCCTTTAAATCTACCAAACTTTTTCCCTATTATCATCAATGGTAGTAGTAAAAGAGCAATACCTAACATCCAAACCATATCCCAAGAAACAGACTCTTGACTTACTGCTATGGGGTGAATTATTGAAGTTAGGCCAATTACAGCAAAAATATTGAAGATATTAGAACCAATTAAATTTCCTATTGAAATATCTGTTTCTCTCCTGTAGGCAGCTACTCCACAAGTAACGAGTTCTGGAACAGAGGTTCCGAAAGCTATAATTGTAATTCCAATCACTCTTTCGCTCATACCTGCAGATTTTGCAAGACTAACAGATCCATTCAGTAACCATTCTGCTCCGAAATACAAACCAACTAAACCTAAAAGCAGAAACACGGTGGATTTGGGAACATTTACCGTTATTGGTGTGATTTCTTTTTGGACGTTTACACTTTTCTCAATTTTTGTTTTTTTTCGAGAGCTAACAATTAGATAGGTTATAAACAAGATTAAAATTGAGAACATAACCATACCTTCCCAACGTTGTAGTATTAAATCATTGGAAAAAACGAAAAATAATATTGAGGCAAAAAACATCATAGGCCAGTCTAGAACCTTAGAGTTTCTATCTACTATAATTGGAAAAATAAGTACTGTTATTCCTAGAACTAGTGCAATATTAGCAATATTGGATCCGATAACATTACCCATAGCAATATCTGGAGCACCTTCAAAAGCAGCTTTTAGCGATACAATTAGTTCAGGCGCAGATGTACCAAAAGAAACAACTGTCATACCAATTACAAGTTTAGAAAGGTGTGCCTTCTCTGCTATACCTACTGCTCCTTTAACTAAAAACTCCCCTCCGATAATTAAGACGACGAGACCTAAAACGAGTAAACCTATATCAACCCACATATACGACTATTTTTTTTCTTCTTCATTTATATTATCGTCCTGCGGCTGATCCATTGGAGAAGGAGGTTTAAACTCTATCGGTTTCTTCTTTTGAGCTTGTCTTTGCTCAACACCATCTTCAATATCTTTCGCCATTTTTCTCATGGGCTGCGAAACGGTATCACCAATTTCTTCAATAGAGCGTTGAATGTTTAAGTCTTTTTTCATTTCTTGTCCAGATTTCCTAATCTCAGATTGAATCTCGTTACTTGCATCCTTTATCTGCCTTATTCCTCTTCCTAGACTTCTAGAAATACCTGGAATGCTTTTAGCTCCAAAAAAAACTAAAACAAATAGTAAGATGATGAACACCTCTGAACCTGCTACACCGTTAAGAAATAATAACATAAAGCAAAGATAATTATTTAAGTGAGATGCACGAATGTGACGATACAATTATGGACGTCTAAATGGAACGTAAAATACTGTTATCTCGTCCAATTTTTAAGAACACTACTGCGTTTAATTATAAAAAGAGAAAAAATCTATTTCTTGTAATTTGAATATCCTTTCTCTAGCTCGATTATGTAAGAAAAGCCATTGTTTTCTAGCATTTCTCTTGCTCTAGAACTTCTATTTCCGCCATGACAATATAAAGCAACTGGTTTATCTTTTTCTAGCTCAGAAATAACACGCTCAAAATCTCCGTTAAGAATATCATAATTTTGTGCTCCTTTTATCTTTCCTGCATCAAACTCGTTGGCCGTTCTCACATCTATTAATTGAATATCTGACTCACTTTTTATAATTGAATCGAAAGCAGCATTACTTACTCGAAGCACAGTTTGATTGTTGGATAGCGTTTCTTCTTGCCCATTTGAGCATGCTGAAATAGCAAAGAGAAACAAAAATAAATTTAAAAATTTCATACTTAATATCAATTATTTGTAGAACAACTCAACCGCTGTAGCACCCTTGCCGTATTCTCTAAAGTCTGCATCATAAAACTCTAAATGTTCTTGGGTTTCTAGATAAGTTCGGATTTCATGTTTCAGGACTCCCTCTCCTACGCCATGTATTGCGACAATTTTTCTAATGAATTTTGCGCGTGCTTTTTTATAAAATGATTTAAACTCTGTAACTTGTCTTTTCAACTTTAGTGTATCAGATAAGCCATACTCATCTTCTATAATCTCATGAAGGTGTAAATCAATTTCCCAAAAATTTTGTTTTTCGTAACCATCACCAACTCGCTCTTGTTTCACGGCATGCTTCGCATTATATACTTGATCATCTTCATCTTTATCTGAATGAAAATTCTCGCCATAATTTTCGCTCGCAATCTTTACAAGCTGAGAAGAAAGAAAGGGTCTATCAAAACCTGTTTCATCCTCAACAATTACAATATCATTTTTATCAAAACCTGTAATTATACCGTAACCTGTTTCTGCAAGAAAGGTTACTTTTTCGCCTATACTAAAATTCATTGTTTGCTAAGAAAGATAAATCTAAGTTAAATACCACATAAATACTTGCAATAATTGCAGCTATCCAGATAAACAAAGATACTATTTTGAAGATCGTTGAAGCATCTCTTGTTGTAGGCGACATGAGCACCCCATTAACTTGTGAAGCTATAATCTCATTAAATTTTTCTTCTGGAGCTTGTTCTTGAAAGGTTTTGAGAGCAGGTGAGTTTTCTAGGATTACTCGTTTAATACCTGCAAAATTTTTATCAGATAAGTCGGCATAAGCGCTTTCATACGCTAAATTTTCTTCTTCTAATTCTTTTCTAACTAGATATAATTTGTGAATACTTCGGACGCGCAACCCTAACAAAAAACCAAAACCGACGATAAGCCAAGCTTGCAACCACCAGCCCAAAACTATAAGTGCTAACGATGAAACAAGTGCAAAAATCAACTGAAACAATTCTTGTCTACCAAAAAACAGTACCTTAAGTAATTGTCCGCCATCTAACGGATCAAGAGGAACTAAATTTAGTACGTTGAGGAAAAGAAAAAGTAATCCAGCTTCTAAAACCCAAGTTGTATTTGAATCTCCGAAATAGAGTAAAGACAACCCTAATAAAACCCCAGGAAGTGGACCCGCGAATAGTACTAAGGCACTTTGTTTTTGAGAGTATACCTCTTTTTTACCATGAACAAAAGCTCCCATTAGAGGAATGAAGAGCATTCTAACGTTTGAATATCCGAAAGCTTTCATTAGGACAAAGTGACCTAATTCATGCACTAATAGAACACCTACCAAAATAAAAATGAATGTATAATTGTCTGTAATCAACAAAGAAAAAGATAAAATAAAGAGCAGAACAGATAACAAAGTAACTGCAATATGTCCTTTTCTTTCTCTTTCAACCAATTTTGGTTTAGGAGGATAAAATGATTCAAACTCTTCCATAATCTATAATCAAAGATACGAAATGTAGTGGTTTAGAACTCAATAAAAAAAGAAAAAAATAGTTAACGTATAAACCTTAACACTTTTGGAAGGGAAATAACCCGAGTCTTACAACAAATCAACACTTTTCATTACATTCGCAAGAGAACAGAACACTATGGCAAAATTAAAAGCGTTTAAGGCGGTTAGACCTACAAGAGACAAAGCTCATTTAGTAGCTTCAAGACCTTATTATACTTACAAACCCAATATACTTTCTGCTAAGTTAGAGGAAAACCCATTTACTTTTATTCACATTATAAACCCAGAGTTTAATATGAGTGAAGAAGTAAGAACAGAACCAAATTCTACTGCGCGCTTTGAAAATGTAAAAAGTGCATATGCTGATTTTTGCGCTCAGGGAATTTTACAGAAAGACGAAGAGGAAGCACTCTATGTTTATAAGCAAACGAAGGATGGAAATGAATATCTAGGCGTAATTGCGGGCGCAAGTGTGGATGAATATAATAACGGAAGCATAAAAAAGCACGAAGCTACGATTACCTCCAGAGAGGAGATGTTTACTAATTATCTTGATATTGTTGGGTTTAATGCTGAACCTGTTTTACTCTCTCATAGAAAGAGTGACCAAGTTGATGATTTATTAGAAATTATATGTGCTGAAAGACCTGAATATGAGTTTACAACTTCCGACTCAGTAAAACACGAGCTTTGGGTAGTAAAAGACATTTTACAAGAGAAACTAATTAAAGCATACGAAGAAATTGAGGCTATCTACATTGCGGATGGACACCATCGTTCTGCAAGCTCTGCGCGTCTAAGTTCGTTATTGAATGTGCGTAATAAAAATCAAAATATCGATAAAAATTACAACTCGTTTTTAGGATACTTTATTGATGAATCACGTTTAAGCATTTTAGCATTTAATCGAGTAATAAAAACAATGAATAACTTATCAGAGTCTGAAATTATTGAACGATTTAAAGAGAAGTTTGAAATAACTGAATTAGATGGGGCCGTTTCGCCAACCAAGAGACATGATATTCATTGCTGCATTTCTGGAAACTGGTATAAACTAACATGTAAACCAGAAATTATTAACGAAGATGACGCCGTAGCGTGTATCGATGCAGAAATTTTAACACAAGAAATATTAAGTCCAATTTTTGGTATCGAAGATTTAAAAACAGACAACAACATTAGTTTTATATCCGGAGAAGAAGGTCACCTTGGCATAGAACAAGAAATACAGAAACAGCGTTATAAAATAGGCTTTGCACTCTTTCCTGTATCAATTGAAGAAGTTAAGCGTGTAGCAGATGACAATAGAATTATGCCTCCGAAGTCTACCTGGGTAGAACCAAAATTAAGAAGTGGATTAACAATTTACACCATTAACGAATGATTACAGAAAAACTAACTGGTATCAAAACTGAAATTCCAACAGAGGTAACTTTAGTTGCCGTTTCAAAAACAAAACCAATAGCTTCGATAGAAGAAGCTTATGCGACAGGACACCGTATTTTTGGAGAAAATAAAGTACAAGAGTGTGTAGAGAAATATGAAGCACTTCCTAAAGATATCCAATGGCATTTGATTGGACATTTACAAACAAATAAAGTAAAGTATATTGCTCCTTTTGTATCTTTAATACATGCTGTAGACAGTCTTAAACTGTTAAAAGAAATAAATAAACAGGCCAAAAAAAATAACAGAATAATTGATGTACTACTTCAATTTCATATCGCACAAGAAGACACCAAATATGGTTTGAATTTTGAAGAAGCCAAGGAAATTTTGGAATCGGATGATTTGGTAGAAATGGAAAACATAAGAATTACAGGTGTTATGGGAATGGCAACGTTTACGGATAACAAAGAAAAAGTAGCTGACGAATTTCGAACACTTAACAACTACTTCATGATTTTTAAGAGTCACTTTTTTAAATTTAACGATAGTTTCAAAACCATTTCTATGGGAATGAGTGGAGATTACAAAATTGCCATTGAAGAAGGCTCCAACATGATTCGCTTAGGAAGTACTATATTTGGTTCTAGATGAAGAATTACTTAACCCTTACCCTTACCCTGATTCTAATAACAACCCTTTCTTTTTCGCAGGTAAACTATGCTTTTAACGTAGAAAAAGAGAGGATAGAAAAAGATTCTCTTTTTAAATCTACGGCATCTATATTGAATGAAGAAGAGAAAAATAACTTGATTGCTCTAGACTTTTTTACTGTAGACAAAACTTATAAAGTAACAGCTACCTTGACGAAAGACAAAGGCAAAAAGTTTAAAATGAAGACAAGTACAGACCGACTACCAATCTACAGAAGATACGGTTATATAGAGTTTAATCTAAAAGACACCTTGGTTCAATTGGCTGTGTATGAAAATATGGGCCTAAAAAAGATGAAAGAATATAAAAATTATCTTTTTTTACCTGTTTATGACTATACATGTCCTACACTAAGCTATGGAGCGGGAAGGTATTTAGATTTAATCAAACCCAAAGGAAACCAAATTGAGGTAGATTTCAACTTGCTTTACAATCCTTACTGCGCGTATTCTGATCGATATAGTTGTCCGGTAACTCCCGATGAGAATAGAATAACCGTACATCTCTTTGCAGGAGAAAAAAAACCTAAATTAAAACAACATGATTGAAGAAACGTTTAACACGCCCGCGCAATATTTTGGCTATAACGAAACTTCCCTACTAAAGTTTGATTCGGATTCTACGGAAACCGTCCTTAATTGGATAAAGAATTACCCTGCTTCAAATGAAGTAAGCTGGTTAAACTTCCACTCTATTTCTAATAAAAAAGACATAGAAACAGTATCTAAAATTGTGGGTATGCACGCGATGTCTTTAGAAGATATTTATACCGAAATACAACGACCAAAAATTGAAGAGTTTGAAAATTATGTTTTCTTTTCAGTAAAATCTCTACTACCCGGAGCCGGCTACCAGCTTAAACAAGAACAAATTAGTTTTACACTTGGACATGATTTTTTAATCTCTTTTCAAGAAAAACCGGCAGACCATTTTAACGAAGTTAGAGAACGTATTGTATTTAACAAGGGTAGAATTAGGGGATTAGGAGCGGATTACCTCACCTACAAATTATTAGAAGCCATTATTGATAATTATTACGATGTGCTAGACGCTGTAACAATGAAAATAGAAGAGCTAGAAGAGCGCGTTTTTAACGACGTGAGTAAAGAGTTTTTTGTGGAAATTGAAGAGCAAAAGCGTATTCTGATTGAACTGAGAAAAGTAGTTTTTCCAGTAAAGGAATTGTTCAATCAACTTGAAAAAATAAAATCAGATTTCATAAAAGAAGAAAGCAAATATTATTTTTCTGATTTAAAAGATAGTTGTTTGAGCGTATTGGATGAATTGGATGCTAACAAATCTGTTTTAGAAGGCTTGTCTAACACTTACTTTGCTGTTCAAGGGCAGAAAATGAACGAAATCATGAAAGTACTAACGATAGTAGGTGCTATTTTTATACCTCTCACCTTTTTGGCTGGTATCTACGGTATGAATTTCGATTACATACCCGAAACAAAATTAGAAAATGGTTATTATTATTTCTGGGCAATAATTATTACAATAGCAGTATTACTGCTGATCTATTTCAAACGAAAAAAGTGGATGTGAGAAAATAACCGAAATAATCTTTTTTTAAGTATACTTGTTGTCACTCGGAAATTTGATTTCATTCATATCATTTTTACAATAAGTATCCCACATATTTACTACTAAGCATCAGAATTTTCACAAGAGTATTCTTGATAATATTCAAGTCCTTTAGTCTCCAATTTATTTATTAAATTTACCCTAAATAATAGATAGTGAAGTGTTTACTTCCGTGTAATGGCGTAATGTCTTATCCTTTAAATAAATTATGAAAGTAACCATCCTAATACTCATTTTTATTAGCCTTAACTGGTCTAAAGTTTACGCGCAATGTTGTCCGTATATCAACTCTGTATTTATTTACCCAAGCAATCCTAATCCTTCTGATAGTATTTATGTTGTAAGCTCTGTAACTACTCCTAACCTTGGTACTTTTGTAGGAAGCGAAACCGAAGACAACGGTGATACAATTACTATTCAATCTTGTTTTTTCCCTGGAATTGCCACACAACCAAAAACCTTTATAGATACTGTTAACCTTGGTCTAAAAGCTGAAGGAGTATATACGCTGGAGTTTTTGGGATACTCAACATCTGCTATTGATAGTTGTATAGTGGTAGATACTAATATGACAAGTATTGAGTTCGAAGTCTTCGCATCCACCTCACTCAAAGAAATTGATATTGACGCCAGTTATCTAATTTTTCCAAATCCAGTAGTTAAAGACATATTTACAATACAATCTTTTGTTCCCTTAACTTATCTTGAGTTAACTGATTCATACGGTAGAATTATCCAGTCCCAGCATATCGAGAATAAACTTAAATTGAATGTTTCTGTGAAAAATGTTGAATCAGGAACCTATTTTGCTCGACTCTTCTTTGCAGACGGAAGAACATCTGCACATCAAATTCTGATATCGAAAGAATAACTCAATTTATGCCCATCCTTAGATGAAAATGGAGTAGGATTGAAATCGAATATCGAGAGAATTTATATTAAAAGGCAAATCACAATTAAGAACATTTAGCTCCTAATAAACGCAGGCCTAATTAATTGAATTAATCCATAAAATAAACAAGAATTTAAACATATACCTCTGTAAGTTTTCTTAATTTAATACGACTTATGTAAAAATGAATAAAATGGAAAAAAACACCAAAACATGGGAACAATATATAGCGTACTTTAACCAATTATTGACCTCAGAAAATCCTCCGGCTCCTTATGATAATGAAGCCTACATGAATTACGTAACCTTAAACAATTCTAGACAAGAGCGATGGCTAAAAAAAGGGAAATTGAACGAGGAATTAGTTGCTAAAATAAAAGCAATAGATACACCTCAAACTTGGTTTGTGATTACAGAGCCTTGGTGTGGTGATGCTTCGCACAGTGTGCCCTTCTTTTATTTACTAGCGAAAGAAAATCCGTTAATTGAGTTCAAAATTGTTTTAAGAGACACGGCGCCTTTTATGATAGAGAACTACTTAACCAATGGCGGTAAATCTATTCCTAAAGTTGTAATTAAAAATGAGAAAGACGAAGATTTATTTGTTTGGGGTCCCAGACCAAAAGCTGCTCAAGAGCTTTATTTAAGTATGAAAAACGCTAACTTACCGTTTGAAGAACAAAAGATTAAACTTCAGCAGTGGTACAACAAAGACAAAGGCGTTTCTTTACAGAATGAAATGCTCTTTGCTTTCGCAGAACTTGAATTACCCCAATAAGAAACAGAAACATTTAAAAAACCGTAAGTACTACTTGCGGTTTTTTTTTGGTTTAAACATATTAAATTAAATACATGCTCGTACAGAATATAGAAGTCTAAAACATACTCTTAATTAAAGTAGTTAGGAACAAGCAGAGAAATAAAAAATAATAAACAAAGAAACCCGATACATTGCTGCATCGGGTTCAAGTATATTGAAAAGCAAGAATTATTATCTCTTTGCTAACTTATTATCAGAAACTGAAATTCTTTTGCGTCCTTTCGCTCTTCTTTGAGCCAAAATTTTACGACCGTTTTTAGTAGCCATTCTACTACGGAAACCGTGCTTGTTTCTTCTCTTTCTCTGTGATGGTTGAAATGTTCTTTTAGACATGACTTTTTATATTAAATATTATTAATTCTCTAAAATTCGGACTGCAAAGATATATCTTTTTTCTTTTCTACAAAATTGTCGTATAAAAATATTCAAAAAATAAGGGCTTATTCAGTCGAAGCGTTAATTTTGCATACAAATATAGAGGTTTAATGCTACGTCCAAAAAAAAGTAAGAAAGAAAAAATAAAACTATCAAAAGAATCTATTGCTAAAGCAAAAGGAATTTTCGCCTACTTAAAGCCATACAGAGCTTCATTTGCAGTGGGTTGGATATTTTTAGTTCTTTCTTCTTCGGCCGGACTATTTTTCCCTTATTTACTTGGTCAACTTCTCGGCGGTAGTGATACCTCTAACTCTGAAATACTGTCGAACCAAGAATTTGCAAGTCAGATAAACTTAGAAAACATTAATACGGTTGCCATTTTACTGGTTATTTTATTAATCGCGCAAAGTGTATTTTCCTATTTTCGAGTAGTAATTTTTACGCGTGTTACAGAAAATGCGCTCAGAGACATTCGAAAAACGGCCTTTGAAAGACTCATCCACATGCCAATGGATTTCTTCAATCAGAATAAAGTAGGAGAATTAACTTCGCGCCTTTCTGCAGACATCAATTTGGTTCAAGAAACCATGCGTACAACAATAGCAGAGCTATTCAGACAACTTATTATTGTGATAGGATCGATTGTTTTCATCGCATTAATTTCTTGGAAACTCGTTCTAATTATGTTATGCACTGTTCCAGTTGTTGCCATATTCGCAGTAGTATTTGGAAGGTTTATTAAAAAACTAAGCAAACAAGCACAAGATTCTGCTGCAGAATCCAATACCATAATTGAAGAAAACCTCATGGGTATCTCAAATGTAAAAGCCTTTACCAATGAGGTTTTTGCAATGATGAAGTATGCAAAAACGATTAAATCTATCCGCGACTTAAACGTAAAGAGTGGAAACTGGAGAGGTTTATTCGTTTCTTTTATAATTACCTGTCTTTTTGGTGCAATTGTATTTGTTATATGGCAAGGATTGCACATGACTGAAGGCCCTAATGCAACTTTATCAAGAGGAGACTTTAATTCTTTTGTAATGTTTACCGTTTTCTTGGGTGCTAGCATTGGTTCTTTACCTGATTTATATGCCAGTTTTCAAAAAGCAATTGGTGCTACAGAAAATTTAATGGAAATAATTGAAGAACGCACAGAAACAGAAATTTTAGATGGAAAAGCTACACCTCTTATCGCAGGTAAAGTTGCATTTAAAGATGTGAACTTTGCCTATCCACAAAGAAAAGATATTCAAGTAATGAATGCCCTTTCTCTTCATGCCAATCCTGGAGAAACCATTGCGCTTGTAGGTTCGTCGGGAGCAGGTAAATCAACAGTTGCATCACTTCTGCTGAATTATTACACTATCAACAGTGGAGAAATTTTATTTGATGATCACAACATAGAATCAATTGATGTTAAACACTTAAGGAGTCACATAGCCATTGTACCACAAGAAGTAATCCTATTTGGTGGTTCTATTGAAGATAATATAGCATTTGGAAGACAAGATGCAACCAAAGAAGAAGTTAAAGAAGCTGCTAGACAAGCCAATGCACTGGAATTTATAGAATCTTTCCCAGACGGAATGGCAACCGAGGTTGGAGACAGAGGTATACAACTTTCTGGCGGACAAAAACAGCGCATTGCTATTGCTCGGGCTTTACTTAAAAATCCTACTATTTTAATTCTAGACGAAGCTACGTCTGCCTTAGATTCGGAATCGGAAAAAGCAGTACAAGAAGCGTTAGATAAACTAATGGAAGGAAGAACATCTTTTGTTATAGCACACAGGTTATCTACTATTAGAAAAGCCGACAAAATTTTGGTGCTAGAAAATGGAAGTGTTGTAGAAGCTGGCACACACGAAGAACTTTCCTCTATTGAAAATGGTGTATACGCAAACCTCAGTCAATTACAACTGAATTAATACACGTAATATACACACTGAGTTTTGATTAAAAAGAAATACCGATAAACCAAAGTATTGTTTTAGCAACTGAAAATCCTTCGCTAGTTTTAAGTTAGCTACGCTATTTAATAACTTTTACTCGCTTCCTCAAAGCATACCGTACCAACTTTAATCTCTTGAAAATAAGATTAACTATAAAAATGAACTTATTTTTATGGAAAATTATTCAAAATTCATCTTTAGATAGACCGCATGGCATTTAGAAAATTGAAATATCACTTATTAACAGAAGAAGAGCTTGTTCTTAGATTTAAAGAGGTGCAAGACTCAGAAGTGATTGGTGAGATTTATAAGCGCTTCGCTCACTTGATGATGGGTTTATCTATAAAATATTTAAAGCAGCCAGAAAAAGCAGAAGATATTGTTATGCAACTGTTTGAAAAGCTACCGAATTTATTAAATAAAAGCGATGTGCAATATTTAAAATCTTGGTTGTACATGGTTACCAAAAATGAATGTTTAATGCTCTTGAGAAAAAAAAACATTCAAACCACTGAGATTAACGACAATTTACTTGAAGAAGAACCCAACTTTGTTGCAGAAAAAGAGATATTAGAAGTTAAAATTGAAAAGGTATATTCTTGTCTAAAAATGCTCAAACCGCAGCATGAAAAAGTACTACGGCTCTTTTATCTAGAAAAAAAGAGCTACTCAGAAATTGCATTAGCACTTCAAATTACAGAAAAACAAGTGAAAAGTGATGTGCAAAATGGAAAACGAAATTTAAAATTAAAACTAGAAGAAGATGCTATATTTAAATCTGCTCAATAGGTTGTTTGGAGCAAGTAAAGGTATTAGTAGAAAAGAAATAGAATCTTATTCTACCCTTACAGAAGCTACAGAAAAACAAAAAATAGAAGAAAAATCACACATCGATGACTTTGAAAGCGATGCCTTTGAAGGTTGGGAAAATATAAATGTAACTGAAACAATGCAGCGCTTAGACCAGCGTTGGAACAAGAAAAATACTTTTAATAAAGGAAAAAAGTACCTGAAGTGGAGTTTAATCTCCCTTGCTGGATTATTTACATTGTCTATCGTTTTAATCAATTTTAGCGAAAAAGAAACCCTCTCTTACACTCCAAAAGCGCTTATCTCAGAAAATACTACTGTTACCCTTGAAAGAACAACAGATTCTATTTTTGAAAAAGAATTAGAATCACTAGCTATTAAAGAGGTAGAGAAACAAATAAACAGTAAAAAAGTAAGGAAACAAGTACCCTTAATTACTGTAGAGAAAGTAGATACAGTTTCTTTAGTTGAAGATATACCAACCGGCAACCTCGGAACAATAGAATTAAACGCAAAGCCAATAGAACCTGGTCAGACACAGAACAAATTACTTTACAAAAGCAAGAAAGAAACGTATTTACATGATCTAAAAGTAGTAGATTATACGGCCTATCGCTCTACGCCAATAGAAACAGAACGACTTGTTCTTTATGGAACGACTGCAGACAAAGCAAATAAAGACGCCGAAAGTACTGGCTCTGCTTGGCAAAAAGTAGACATCCCATACATTGAATATTTAGACAAATCAATGGAGCTATTTGGAAAAGGAAAATATAAAAAGGCTCTCTCTAGGTTCAATCAAATACTGGTTGTTTACCCTGAAGATGTAAATGCACTATTCTATGGTGGTCTTTGTTACTACAACCTAAATCAAAATGAACTAGCTTTGAACAGCTTTTCATCTTGTTATTCTTTAGCATATGGTAACTTTAGAGAAGAAGCTGAATGGCTAAAATATCTGGTTTATAAAGAGAATAACAACCTAGAAAAAGCAGCAGTACTCCTAAATAAAATTATTAATGAAAATGGATACTACTCAGAACAAGCAAAGAAAGAAAGAAAATAAAAAAACGCCGTAGGTGTACTACGGCGTTTTAGTTCTATACGCGTATTTGATTAGTAAAAATTACGTCCTTCTTTTACCATTCTTTTTAATAACGGACTTGGTCTGTATCTATCTTCGCCATACTCTTCAAATAAATTTTCAAGTTGTTCTAAAACAATTTCTAGTCCTATCTCATCTGCCCATTTCAAAAGACCTTTAGGATAGTTTACACCTTTTGTCATAGCTAAATCAATATCTTCCTTACTAGCAATATTTAGAAATAAGGCGTCTACCGCCTCATTAATCAACATTACTCGTATTCTATTAAGAATCTGTCCTCCTATTTCATCATTCTGTTTGGGCTCAGGTGGCTGAGCGCCTGGAGTATAATCAAAGTAACCTCTACCCGATTTCCTTCCTAAATATCCTGCTTCTGCATGTCTTTTTTGAGTAAAAGAAGGCTTATATCGTGGATCATAGTAAAATGCTGCAAAAACAGTTTCTGTAACCGTATAATTTACGTCATTACCAATGTAATCCATAAGTGTAAAAGGTCCCATTCTAAAACCGCCCAAACTTGTCATTGCCCAATCTATCGTTGCGAAGTCGGCAATACCTTCTTCATAAATACGCAATGCTTCTCCGTAGAATGGACGTGCAACACGATTTACAATAAAACCAGGAGTATCTTTAGCAAGTACTGTTATTTTTTTCCAGCTATCAATTAAACTTCTCGCCTCACTTACTACTCTTTCTTCTGTCTGAACGGCAGGTACAATTTCTACCAATGGCATTAAGGGCGCTGGATTAAAGAAATGTATACCAATAACTCTGCTCGAGTTTTTCAAAACAGATCCAATAGATGCTACTGATAAACTCGATGTATTGGATGCAAGAATACAGCTCTCAGAAACGACCTCTTCTAACCCTTTGAACACTTTGTGTTTCACCTCTAAATTCTCTACAATTGCTTCTATAACTATACCGCATGATTTGAAGTTACTTATATCCGAAGAAAAGTTAATTCTGGCTAGTATTTCTTCGGCTTCGTTTTGGGTGTATTTACCTTTTTCAACCAATCGGTTAAACACTTTTTTGAAACTAGCTTTTGCTTTCTCTAGAGCATCTGCGTTAATATCTACTAATTGAACTTTATGTTTTGCAGTTGCTGCAACCTGAGCAATCCCTGCTCCCATAGTCCCAGCACCTAAAACCCCTACTTCTATCATTTTATTCTCCTTTAAAAACAGGTTTTCTTTTCTCTAAAAAAGCACTTGTACCTTCTTTAAAGTCGTATGATTTACCTGCTTGTGTTTGTAATTCTTCTTCTACCTTAAGTTGTTCTGTAAGGTTGTTGTTAAACGATTGATTAATTGCTCTCTTGGTCAAACCTAGACCTTTCGTTGGCATTTTTGCAACTTTCGCTGCAAATTGTTCAACCTCTTCTTCGAAAACATCATCCTTTAGCGCTTTGTAAATCATATTTAACGCTTCAGCTTCTTGTGCTCCAACCTTATCGCCTGTCATCATCAAGGCCATTGCTTTTTGAGCGCCTATCAAGCGAGGCAAGAAAAATGTTCCTCCTGAATCTGGAATTAATCCGATTTTAGAGAAGGCTTGTATAAAACTTGCACTCTCTTTCGCAAAAACTATATCACAAGCTAATGCAATATTAGCTCCAGCTCCGGCAGCAACTCCGTTAACTGCTGCAATAATCGGTTTTTCAATATTCCTTATTTTTTCAATAATGGGATTATAATGCTTGGCAACTATAGATTGTAATGGCGGACCATTCGGATCTGTAGCTTCTGCCAGATCTTGTCCGGCACAAAAGGCTTTTCCTGCACCTGTTAAAACAACTGCACGCACTGTACTGTCATTTTCTACATTATCTAACTCTTGCTGTAAGGCAAGCGCCATTTCTTTATTAAAACTATTGAAAACAGTTGGTCGGTTAAAAACTATTTTTCTAACTCCTCCTGTATTTATAACCTCTAAAACCATACTTTTCTTGCTTTAAGGCGAATATACAATCTGAAATTGAAACAGAATAAAATTTAGAGATTAATCCACTGAAACTTCTTCAAAATGTAGTTTAAAATAAGCTCCTGAATTATTTCTTTCAAAGGTAAGTACACCTTCTAATTGCTCTGTTAGCGCTTCAACTATTTCTGTACCCAAACTACCTTCCATTGGAATTGTAAATCCCTCTGGGAGACCTTTTCCATTGTCATGAATCTCTAGTATGTATTGACTATTAGTTATTTTTTGAACTTCTATTATGATTGTACCCTTTTCTTTTTCTGTAAATGCATGTTTAAGAGAATTGGTAACCAACTCAGTAATAATTAAGCCCAAGGGCACAGCTGTATCCAAATTAATAATGATGTCTTTCGCTTTCACCTTTATATCGATCACTTTTGCTGCAGAAGTTAAAGAATGTCTCAAATTCGTGGATAAATCAACCAAGTAATCCTCTAAACTTACGGTACTAAAGGTTTCATTTTGATAAAGTTTTTGATGTAAAAGAGCAATTGCTTGTATACGTGTTCTACCTTCGGATAATGCACGGAGTGCCTTCTCATCTGTAATCGTTCTACTTTGTAGATTTAATAAACTTGAAATTATTTGTAGGTTATTTTTTACACGGTGATGTATCTCTTTTAATAAGATTTCCTTTTCTTTTAAAGCTACATCAATCAATTCATTTTTATGGAAAATTGCTGTTCGTTGTTCTAGTAGTGCACGATTCAAATTATTTTGCTGTCTGTAAGCGAAATAAACAATGAGTATAATAAGTATAAAGAAAATTCCGCACACGATTAGTAAACGAATTAAGCTTGCGTTCTTTCGTTCAACATCCTGCAATAAACCTTGTATATAATCAATTTTATCAACGGAATCTGCCGTTTTAAATAGCCTATCTAATTCTCTAGAAGCCAAATTAAGTTCATTGTTTAGTACTTCATTCTGAACTTGAGTTAACTCTTTTTGATAATAAAGTGCTTGTGGTTGATTTTCTTTTTGCTCAAAAATAGTAACCATTAAACTAAGTACATTGATCGAAGCTGTTTTCAAAGCATTCTTTTTACAAACATCGTACGCCTGTTTAACATACAAATAAGCTGAGTCTAACATTTTAAGTTCAATAAAGTATTCCCCCAGGTTTGCCAAATTGCTTTGCATGGCTCCCACATCTTCTGATTCAATAGATTGATTTAAGGCCTTTACAAAAAATGCTTTAGATTCCGTAAACTTATTAAGTCTAAAAGCCGTAATACCTAAATTAACATTCACTTTTGTTGATCGAAAGGTATCTTTTGCTTTTGTGTAATAATCTTGCGCTTGCATGTATGCATTCTGCGCAACTTCATACTTATTCTCGTACCAAAAAAGCTGACCTTTTGCGTTGTATGCATCACCAAGTAAACAGTACTTTTTATTTCTTTCACCAAATTTTATGGCTTGATTTAAAGATATTTGTGCTTTTTCGTAAGAACCTGAGAATGTATTATGGCGAGCAATTTTCACCTTAAATTTATGAATTAAAGATGAATCTTTCAGTTTTTGAGCAATCAGCAAACCTTCATAACTTGCATACTTCGCTTGCCCGTTTTTGTTGATGGTTTTTAATATATCACTTTCTAAATCATAGATGTTAGCCAGCTTATCATAAAACCTAGCCGATTTTGATATAATTTTTGCTGAATCTATAAAAACAAGTGCTTTGTACGGATTTTTATAAATAGAGTTTTCTGCTTTTTTAACCCAACTGTCAACCTCGTACTGAACGGCGTTTTGAGATAAGGTAAGAAATACTGAAAAAAGAAGCAGCGTGGTGGTTAATACTAATTTCACGTAATAAAGATACTATTTCTTATTATATAAACTCAAGCCTTTTTCGAATCTGCTTGCAATTTCTTCTTTTAAAGATTTTGGCTTAATGATCTCTAATTCATCTGAGTAACTCAAAAAAGAACGAATCAATTCTTCTGAAATAAGAACCTCAAGTTCAAAAGTAGACCTGTTTTTACCCGTTTTCATTTTTTTTTGCGACGGATGTAAAGCCTGAGAATCAATATACTTTGAGGCTACGTTACTACATTTGAAAACTACTTTTTCTGGCGACGATCCGTTGGCAGTAATACCTATAGAGTGTTTAAAAAATTGAGCAGAACTAAAGCCTGCAGGCTTTTTAGCAATTTCTGAGCTCACATCAAGATCAAACATCCTATCTAATCCATAGGTCACAATCATTTCTTTCACAATATCATAGCACACTAAATACCATCTATTTCTGTACTCTTTAAGTAATAGCGGTGCTACTTTTCTTCTTTTTCGCTTACCAGAAACAAAACTTTCATAATCAAAGAGTACGATTTTACTTTCTTTTATTGCCTTCAATAAAGGATTTAAGAAATCACTTCCTTTGACAGAAGCAACTGTCTCAAATTGAACGTATTGCTCTAAGTCTTTGTCGTTCGGATTAGAAGAAATATTAATTCTATCAAATATTTTATCCAATGCAAACCCAAATTGTTTAAACATGTCTACATCTCTAAACTGGACTAATGTATTAGCTGCAAATTTGATAGCTTGTACATCTTCTTCCGAGAGCGGAATCTCATTGATAGAGAAATCATCATTTTCATAGTAGTAACCACGCTCACGCTTACTATATTTAATAGGAGCATCATGCTCCATTTTCATAGCAAACATATCTTTTTCTATTGTAGAATCACAGATATTATCACCGGTAGAGTTACCGTATAATGCTTCCTCGCAAGCTTGTCTTAATTCTTGTTTTGTAGGATATGGCTTGTATTTATTACGTAAAGATTTATCTATAATTCTATATCTAATCAGTGCGTTTTTTATGTGAGGCATTTTATTCCGAGTTGTTTACGTCTATGAAAATCAAAAATAAACGTTAAAATTTAAGAATCAGTCAATTCGATGATTAATTTTGCAATATGCCAAAAATAATTGCCCTTATATTCATTATTGTTAGTTTTTTAATCCATGCGCAAGAGTCTAGCAAAACAGAAATCGCAGATTTAATTGAGATAAATGGATCTCAATATAAAGAAATTAAGGAGATTGACTCTCTCATTGAATTTGCGCGTACTTTAAAAGGGACGCCTTACGTTTGGGGCGGGCATACAGAAAGAGGATTGGATTGTACTGGATTTGTTCACTACTGCTTTGCACAGTTTGAAATACAAACACCTTATTCTTCCAAACGCTTTGCCAGTTATGGCAGAGAAATTAATTTAAAAGAAGCAATGGTAGGAGATATAATGGTATTTAGAGGTACCAATCCGTCTGATAAAAGGCCCGGACATGTTGGCATAATTAGTGAAATTACGCCCGAAAAGCTTATTTTCATACATTCTTCTTCTTCAAAAAAACATTTTGGAGTTGTTGAAACTAGTTACTATGAAAGTGGATATCCAAAACGATTTTTAAAAGTGGTTAGAGCGATATAAGTATGCGTATTTTTTATATTCTAGTTTTTAGTGTGTTCTTGGCATGCACTACCGAAAACGAAAGCGATCAAAAACTACTTACCGGAGATTTTGAATTCACGAACAGTCTAAACGTCTGCCAATGCGATAGCTTATACTTAGATAAACTGGTTTTCTATTTAAATGATTCTTTGTTTACGGGTGTGTGCTTTAGAAATTATAAGAATACCACTATAAAGCGCGAAGAAAAACACATTTTTAATGGTCAAATGCACGGACTCTACACTGCGTTTACACCAAAAGGTGACACACTCTTATCTAAACTCTATAAAAAGGGAAGCTTAATTAATCCAGAAGTATATAATTCCTACACCTGCCCTTGTGATAGCCTAACTTTTATAACGGAAGACAGCAAAAGACGTGCAACACGTTATAACTTCTATTTTACTGGAAAATGTTACACTTATTTCAGTGAAAATGACACATTAAAGTCGACCGTGGAAAATTATCGGTCTGGATACCTCAATGGTAAAAGAATTATTTACGACAATCAAGGAGAAAAAATTCGGGAAGAAATCTATTTGAATGGAGTCAAAAGGTAGTTTTACCTTAAACACTTAAAATAATCGAAGGGCTCTAAACAATCTTTACATTGGTAATGCGCCTTGCAAGCTGTACTTCCAAACTGCGATACCATTTTAGTGTTTTTTGAATCGCAAATAGGGCAAGGTATCACAGTAGGCTTAGCAAATAAAACAGATTTATCAACTTCATCTTCTGGCGGTGCAATACCGTATTCTTTTAACTTTTTCTTTCCGTTTTCTGAAAGCCAATCTGTTGTCCATGCAGGAGATAAAACAGTCTCTATAGTAACATGTGATATACCTTCTTGAACAAACCTTTTCTGTATGTCGCTCTCTATTTCTTTCATTGCCGGACAACCAGAATAAGTAGGTGTGATAACGATTTTAACTTGGTTGTTATCTATCACAACATCTCTAACAATCCCTAGATCTACAATAGTTAAAACAGGAACTTCTGGATCTTTTACATCCTCAAGAAGTTCCCATATATTTTCTTTTGTGATAGTCATTTTTACCACTCCATATTTGGATAAGCGCGTTGCATGTATTGCAATTCTGCTAAAATAAAACCAAGATGTTCGGTATGTACTCCGGTTCTACCACCTTTTTGCTCCCAACCGTGTGTTGGAATTTCTAGCGTAGCTTCACTAAGAATGTGGTTAATAAAGGTGTTATACTCGTTTTCAAATTCTTTCATATCTGGAGCTATACCTTCTGCAATCATAAGCGTATCTACCTCATCGGTAAAAAACAGTTCATTTTTATATTTCCACAAATAATCTATGCTTTCTTGAACTCTTTTGTGAGATTCCTCAGTACCGTCTCCCAGTCTAATAATCCACTCAGCTGAGTGCTTAACGTGATATTTTACCTCTTTTAAACTTTTTTCTGCAATAGCAGCAAGCTTGGCGTCTTTGCTCTTCATTAATTCTCTGTAGAATATTTGAGCAAAACTTGAATATAAGAATTGTCGTACTATCGTTTGTCCAAAATCACCATTTGGTTGTTCGCAAAGTAAAACGTTTTTGTATTCATTGGCATGGCGAATAAATGCAATGTCATCAGAAGATTTTCCGTCGTCTTTAAATTCTGCTAAATATTCGAACAAAAGAGTAGCCTGACCAATTAAATCTAACGAAATATTTGTTAGCGCAATATCCTCCTCTAAAATTGGACCCTTTCCGCACCATTCTGAAACTCGATGACCAATAATAAGCGTATCATCTGCTAAACGCAGTGTGTAATTATATAATGCTTCTTGCTTGTTCATAGTTAATTTTACATGTGAGATATACCGTCTGGCACATCATAAAAGGTAGGATGTCTGTATACTTTACTTTCTGCCGGATCAAATAAACTATCTCCATCAGAAGGATTGGAAGCGATTACTTTTTCGGATTCTACAACCCAAATACTAATTCCTTCGCTTCTTCTTGTGTAGACATCTCTAGCATTACTTATCGCCATTTCTGCGTCTGGTGCTCTTAAGCTGCCAACGTGTTTATGACTTAAACCTTGTTTACTTCTGATAAACACTTCCCACAAGGGCCATTCTTTATTACTCATGTACTCTTTGTTATATGCTGTTTCAAGAAGGCTTAAGACGCTTGTTTTCTTGCTCTTTTCTCTGCGTAAGCATTGGCAGCTTCTCTTACCCAAGCTCCGTCCTCTTTTGCTTTTCTTCTTGTTTCTACTCTTTCTTTATTACAAGGACCGTTTCCTTTAATTACTTGGTTAAATTCCTCCCAGTTAATCTCTCCAAAATCGTAATGCCCTGTTTTTTCATTCCACTTCAAGTCTTTATCAGGTATGGTTAACCCGATAAGTTCTGCCTGAGGAACAGTTACATCAACAAACATTTGACGCAATTCATCATTTGTATTTCGTTTGATTTTCCATTTCATAGACTGAGCAGTGTGCTTAGAATCTTTATCTGAAGGACCAAACATCATTAACGCTGGCCACCAAAATCTGTTTAAAGAATCCTGCGCCATAGCTTTTTGCTCTGGGGTTCCCTTCGCTAGTTTAGTGATAATCTCAAATCCTTGTCTTTGGTGAAAAGACTCTTCTTTACACACCCTAACCATTGCACGTGCGTAAGGTCCGTATGAACACCTGCACAAAGGTACCTGATTCATAATCGCAGCTCCATCCACAAGCCATCCAATCGTACCCATATCTGCCCACGAAGTAGTTGGGTAATTAAAAATACTAGAATATTTCGCTTTACCAGAATGCAAATCATCAATCGTTTCCTCTCTATCAGCTCCTAGTGTTTCTACAGCAGAATATAAATATAGACCATGGCCTGCTTCATCTTGAACCTTAGCCAATAGAACTGCTTTTCTCCTTAAATTAGGAGCGCGCGTAATCCAATTTCCCTCAGGCAACATTCCTACAATCTCGGAATGCGCATGTTGAGAAATCTGGCGTATCAATGTTTTTCTATAGCTTTCTGGCATCCAATCCTTCGGCTCTATCTTAATATCTTTATCAATTTTCTCTTGGAACCTACGCTCCAATTCTTGTATGTTAATTTCTTTCATATTCAACTTTCTTAACTGTTGTAAAAGAGAATACACTCTTCTTTACAAAAATAACAAATCTAAGCTTAAACAACTAGTAGAATTATTGACAAACTTACGGGTTGTTGATAAAGGTCATTATTTTAAGAGTATGTAATCAGATAATTGCATTAAACTCGTTAATCTGTTTATTTTTGTAGACTTCTTTAAATAAAATTATGACACCAAAATTTCATACACTAAGCGTAGCAGAAGTAAGAGTAGAAACTGAGGACACTGTTTCGATTTTGTTTCATGTTCCTGAAGCATTAATGTCTGACTACAAATTTCTTCCAGGGCAATACCTTACTTTACGCACAGAAATTAATGGAAAAGACACTAGAAGATCTTATTCTATCTGCGCAGCTCCTTATGAAAATGAATTACGTGTGGCTGTTAAACAGGTTGAAAATGGTGTTTTTTCCACCTATGCGAATCGAGTTTTAAAAGCTGGAGACAAGATGGATGTAATGACGCCTATTGGTAATTTTAAACTAGAAGCGGATACGAATAACAAAAAGTCGTACGCCCTTTTTGCAGCCGGTAGTGGTATAACACCTATTCTATCTATTGCAAAAACAATTCTTAAGGAAGAGCCAAACAGCGACATCTCTGTCTTCTATGGTAACAAAGGATTTAATACGATTATTTTCCGAGAAGAACTTGAAGCAATTAAGAATTTAAACATGAACGACTTTAGGCTTGTTCATATTTTAAGTAGAGAAAATTTAGGTAACCAAATTCAAAAAGGAAGAATTGACAAAGAAAAATGTCTGAATCTACACAAGGCCTTTATGAATGGGACGAAAGTAGATGAAGTATTTATTTGCGGTCCAGAAAGCATGATACATGCTGTGAAAGATGCTATGGAAGAAGTAGGTGTTCAAAAATCAAACATACACTTTGAACTTTTCACATCTCCTGGAGAAAATAAGGTGGTAGAAAAGGCTACTGCAAACGACCCTAATGTTAACTCCAACGTTCATATTATTTTGGATGGAGAACAGATTGACATTGCACTTGACAGCCAGGGAGACAATATACTAGATGCTGCTCAAAAAGCAGGGGCTGACTTACCATTTGCTTGTAAAGGAGGAGTTTGTTGTACGTGTAAAGCCAAAGTTTTAGAAGGATCTGCTGTAATGGATGTAAATTATGCGCTTGAACCTGACGAAGTAGAAGCTGGATATATATTAACTTGTCAAGCACACCCTACGAGCGAGAAATTAACGGTATCATTTGACGATTAAATTAAAATCATGGGATTATTAGGAAAACTATTTAACAAAAAAGCAGAAGGAAAAAAAGGATTTTATACTGCTACAATTGAAAATATAGTAAAAGAAACTGCAGACACTGTATCTATTAGCTTTAAGATTGAAGAATTAGATAAGCATGTTTTTGTTTTTCAGGCTGGACAATACTTGAATTTAGCCTTAACTATAAATGGAGAAGAGGTTAGACGTTCTTACTCGATTTGCAGTGGAATTGGAGAACCCTTAACAATTGCGGTAAAGAAAGTAGAGAACGGAAAAGCTTCAACGTATTTAAATGAAAGTGCAAAAGTTGGTGATGCTATACTTATTTCTAAGCCAGAAGGTAACTTTGTGCTTCCGCAAGAAACAAAAAACATTGTAGCATTTGCTGCCGGTAGTGGAATTACACCAATTCTCTCTTTTGCAAAAAAGCTATCTGCACAAAATGGAACAATGCATCTTTTTTATGGCAGTAAAACTGAGCAAGATATTATTTTCAAAAATGATATAGAAACACTCAGCTCAAACGTTACAACTAAACACTATTTATCTCGCGAAACAAAAGACAACTTTGAATCAGGTAAATTAACAAAGGAAACCATTTTATCTATTCTTAAGCAAGACTTATCGCTCTTGAAAGCAGATGGCTTTTATTTGTGCGGACCAGAAGAAATGATAATGAATGCATCTGAAGTTCTTCAAACTTTAGGTGTAAAAGAAAGTAAGATCAATTACGAACTTTTCACCACTCCAACCTTAATGAAATCTAAAGAAACTGAAGTTGTTTCTGACTTTAAAGGTTTGAGTAAAGTTACCGTTATATTAGATCAAGAAGAAACTACATTTGAGCTTTCTTCTGATGGAGAAACAATACTTAATGAATTAGAAAGCGAAGGAATTGACGCACCATATTCTTGTAAAGGAGGTGTTTGTTCTACGTGTAAGGCAAAAGTATTGGAAGGTGCAGTAACTATGGATTTAAACTATACGTTAACAGACGCTGAAGTAGCCGAGGGATACGTACTCTGTTGTCAAGCTCATCCAAATAGTAACGAAGTAATTATATCATACGATGCCTAAAACAATTGTAGTACTCGGAGCAAGTAGAGGAATTGGAAAAGCCTGTGTATCTCTGTTTTCAGAGAATAAAGAAAATACGGTAATTGCACTTTCTAGAAATATTAGTCCATTAGAGCATCTTGCACAAAAAGAAAATGTAATCTGCACTTCTGTTGATTTAAGTAAAGATAGTTTCAAATCCGATTTAAATGACGTTTTAGCACCTTTTGAAGAAATAGATGTCTTGGTCAACAACGCTGGTCTACTCATTTCCAAACCCTTTTTAGAGCTTAGCAAAATAGATATTACTTCTTGTTATGACACCAATGTCATCGGTATTATGCTAGCTTGCCAAGTAGTTGTTCCAAAAATGAAGAAAAATGGAGGTCACATCGTAAACATATCAAGTATTGGAGGTGTTCAAGGAAGCGTTAAGTTTCCAGGATTGTCGGCTTATTCAACCTCCAAAGCAGCACTAGTTAGTTTCACAGAGCTATTCAGCGAAGAGTATAAAGAGACGAAAATCAAAATGAATTGCCTTGCCTTAGGAGCGGTACAAACAGAAATGCTTGAAGAAGCTTTCCCTGGTTACCAGGCTCCACTAAGTGCAACCGAAATGGCAGAATACATTGTTAACTTCAGTTTAACTGGAACTAAATACTACAATGGGAAAATTTTACCTGTATCCTTGAGTACTCCATAATTCGCTAAACTTCTTGAGAGAATTGAATTCTTTCCTTCTTGTTTGACTTTTTATTCTAATTTTAAAGTAAAAACGTTGGTCGCCAAATTTTGATTGGTAAAACTTCACATTAAATCACGCATACGATGTCCTACTCAAGAAGAAAAGAAAAGCTTAATAGCTTAGCGAAAAGTTTGTTTGTTATTACCATAATTTGTGCAACACTTTACTTAGGTCATGTTATATTAATGCCCATTATATTCTCTGCATTTATTGCTGCCATTTTACTTCCATTTGTTTCTCTTTTAGAGCGCTTGAAGCTTGGTGCTGGTCTTAGTGCATTCATAGCTGTTTTACTTTCTAGCGCCGTACTTTTTGGATTGTTTTTACTTATTGCAGTGCAAACCAATCAAATCATAGAAGAATTGCCTTTAAAAGGAGATGTATCTGCAAGAGAATTAATTAAACAACCTACAACAGCCTTAACAGACGAATTAAATCCTTCTTTGACTCAATACAAAGAGCTAATTGATAAAGGAATTTCGCAATTTAAAAAAGGTGCTACCTCCATATTCAAAGACACCTTAATTCGATTAAAAGACACCGTCGTATTCTTTGTAACCGTGCCCATTTACATCTTTTTTCTCCTTTTATATAGAAATAATCTTTATCGATTTTTCAAAGAGTTGTTTAGAGAAAATAATTTAGCAAATGGAAAATCTTTATTAGACGACGCCAAGAGCGTTCTTCAAGCTTATTTAAAAGGACTTTTCTTTGTAATCTTAGTAATTGCTATCCTCACTTCTACGGGTCTGTTTTTATTGGGAATAAAATACGCACTCGTAATCGGTTTAATTAGTGCGCTACTCACCTTAATCCCTTTCATTGGTGTTGTAATGAGTGCATTAATTCCTATATCAGTTGCGTTAGTAACCAAAGACTCTGTTTGGTATGCCGTAGGAGTTGCAGGTATATATGCCTTGGTTCAATTTCTAGAAGGAAATATTATTACGCCAAAAATAATGGGAAACACTGTAAACATTAATCCTTTAGTAATCATAATTGCCTTGGTTTTGATGGGAGCGCTTACCGGTATCGTTGGAATGATATTAACCATACCAATTCTAGCAGTTATTAAGGTAGTTACCAACCACTATCCACACCTTAAAGCATGGCAAATCTTATTAGAAGAGAAAGCTGAAAACGACTAATCTAGCTCCTCTACTCCGGGCGTAACGTATTTTTGTTTACGCGGATCAAACATAAAACGTAAATGCCTTTGTTCGGTTGCTACCAAGTTCTCTTCGGTTACCTCTTTCTGATCATTGGCTAGTACAGCTTTGTATAAATCAATATCCTTGGCAAGCGAAAAAGTTCCTTCCTCATATTTTACTGCGTAAGCTTCTAAAGAATCTTGATTTGAATAAGAATAAATAGGATGGTTTAGAACTGGATAAAAACTTTCTTTCCCAGCCGTGTAGTAGCTCGCAAATTTTGAATTTAAAATATAATACTTTACTAAGATATCCTTTTTCACCAACGAAGTAATGGATTGAAAATCAATCTCAATTGGCTGATCCATACTTGCTCCTATTGGCGCGGTTGTACTAAACTTTTTCGTTTTCCCATTATAGATAAAAATGTAATTCTCGTTGGCTGTTAATCCGAACTTTAAGTAGTTATTGTATACATTTGCTTTCCTAGCTTTTAACTCAGCATACCCTACCCTTCTAACTAAGAAAAGTGCGTCTTTTATCGTATCATCAGTAATAAACTCCTCAAAATACTCTAGACCGTAATCTTCTGCAGCGTTTATTTTTAAATAATTTTCGATATAGGCAATCCCTCTTTCTTTTACAGACTTTTGGGTTGTCGGCAGTTTTTTCCCACCATTATTTGTTTGTTCTGTTTGATTACATCCTATCCCTAGAAATAAAATAACTGCGCAGCCTAAAGAAAACATTTTCGTCATATCACAAAAATAAAAGAGTTCTTCTGGAAACAATTCATTTCACTAAAGTATTTCTCTTTGCCCTTCTTTTAAAAATTTCATAAACCAATACACCTGCTAGTAAGAGTAAAACACCGTAAAGTGCAGGTTCGTTTTTAGCTAGTATTTCTATCATTAAAAACCCTATTACGGCAAACGAAAATAAAATAGGTAAAACCGGAAAAAGTGGACTTCTAAAAACATACTTTTCTCTTGAAATTCTTTTCCTAAAATAAAACACAGATAGCGCAGCTAACAGCAGAAATATCCATTCTATAAAAGTGACGTAATTTATTAAACTCTCAAAAGTTCCCCAGAAAAGAACCAGTAAACTACTCCAAATAGATTGAGTTATAATTGCATTTGCTGGTGTATTAAAACGGTTGTGCTTTTTTGCCATCCACGAGAAAAACACCTCATCTTTTGCCATTGCAAAATAAATACGTGGGGCAGACATGGTAAAAATAAATGACGAACCAAAAGTACTCACAACAATCAAAACGAGTACAAATATGCCCGAATTTTCCCAAATTGCATTTAAAGTATCAACAGCTGGCTTTTGACTTAAACTTAATCCTTCTAAACCTAAAACGGATAAATAAGCAATGTTTACTGCAACATATAAAAACGCAACCAATAAAACACCAGATATCATTGCTAACGGAACTGATCGCTTTGGATTAAGCGCATCTCCCGCCAAAAACGATGCGTGCTGAAAACCACCGAAAGACCATAATATAGGAATCATACTAGCACCAACAGCCACCCAAATTGAATCACCCTCTTGCTTTACAGAAACCAGCTCTGAAACAGGTATCTCTTCAAAAAAGAGCAAACCTACAAGCACTAAACCTACAACTCCACTAATTTTAAGAAGCGATAAAACAGTAACAAAGCGTTCGCCAATTTTAATACCAAGTACATGAATAGTAGCATTGAACATGATAATTAAAATAGCAAAAATCAATTGTCCGACACCAGAAATAACTCCTCCAATCAATTGATTAAAATAGTCTACCGATACAATTACCAAAGCAGCAATGGATCCAGAAGTAATAACTGTAAGAACGCTCCATCCGTAAAGAAAAGCCAAACGCTTACCAAAACATTCTTTTAAATAAACGTAAACTCCACCAGCGCTTGGAAACAATCCTGCTAACTCGCTAAATGATAAAGCACCAGTCATTGCAATACAACCACCAATAAACCAAGCAAGTAGAATATACGAAGAGTCATAAATGGTGGTAGCAACACTAGATGGCGTAAGAAAAATACCCGAGCCAATACAGGCTCCAACCACTATCATAGTTAAACCAAAAGGTGATATTTTATCTTTCTTTAATTTTGTCATCGCTTAAAGATATAAGAAAACGAACAAACTAAAACACTAATTCTTTTTGTAGCTCTATCCTATTTTACTAATTTCAAGGCCAAATCTTAAAAATCAAAATGCTATGTTAAAAATCGATATGCATACCCACATAATTCCGAAAACAGTTCCGAATTGGACAAAAAAGTTTGGGTATGGAGATTTTATTTATCTCGACCATAAACAGGAAGGCATGGCAGACATGATGCAAGGTGGTCAGTACTTTAGAACAATAAAAGAAAACTGTTGGGATGAAGAAGTTCGCATAAAAGAATATACCGATTTTGATACGCAAGTACAAGTGGTTTGTACTATCCCAGTTATGTTCTCATATTGGGCTAAGCCAGAAGACTGTTTAGAATTATCGCAATTTTTAAATGATCATATCTGTAATTTAGTTGCAAAATACCCTAAAAATTATATTGGACTAGGAACTGTTCCGATGCAAGACGCAGAGCTTGCGATTCAGGAACTTGAACGCATCAAAAAAAATGGAATGGTTGGTATTCAGATTGGATCTAATATCAATGATTTAAATTTAGATGAAGACGAATTTTTCCCAATTTTTGAGGCTTGTGAAAGATTAGGATTGGCTGTTATGATACATCCATGGAACATGATGGGATTTGATAAAATGCGTAAATATTGGTTACCTTGGCTAGTAGGAATGCCTGCTGAAACATCTAGAGCTGCTTGCTCTTTAATATTTGGAGGAGTTTTAGAACGTTTGCCCAAACTACGGGTTTGTTTTTCTCATGCAGGAGGTTCTTTTTTATCAACTCTTGGCAGGATAGAACATGGTTTTAACTGTAGACCAGATTTAGTAGCAATAGACAACAACCATAACCCAAGAACCTATTTAGGGAAGTTTTGGACAGATTGCATAACCCATGATATAGATGCATTGAAGTATATCTTAAATATGCAAGGAAGTAACCGTGTATGCTTAGGTTCTGACTACCCTTTTCCGCTTGGAGATTTAGAGATAGGAAAATTCATTACCGATAGTGATCTAGATCAAAAAACGGTAGAAGATATATTTTGTAACGCTACACTAGAGTGGTTAAATTTAGACAAGCAATTATTTCTATAATAGAATAAGATTAAAGGTAAAGTAAGAGTGTGTTAGCTACTAGCACACTTTTTTTATGCCCAAGAATTTCTTCATTTTTGAATTAATTAAAGAAAACAATTAAGAGTAGCTTATTAGATAACTAACAAAAAAAGCCCCATCTAAAAGATGGAGCTTATTAAAAATATGTACTTTAAAAATTATCTAATTCCGTGCATTTTCTTAAGTAACCATTTGTTCATGGCAATTAGAATTAAACCAGCAACAATTGGTACGAATGTAAATATCAAGAAGAAAGCAGATAAACCGTGTTCTTCACTTATACTATCAATCAAACTTCCTAATTTACCTGCTAGATAGTTTGCAACCGCAGTAGCAGTAAACCAAATACCAAACATAAAACTAATTAATTTGGCTGGAGCCAACTTAGAAACATAAGATAAACCAACAGGAGAAAGTGTTAACTCTCCTAGCGTATGCATAAGGTAAGCCAGGATTAGCCAAATCATACTTACACCAAAAGCATTTTGCTCAATTCCCATTGCTCCAAATGCCAAAATACCAAATCCTGCTCCCAGTAAAATAAGTCCTAATGCGAACTTAATAGGTGCTGATGGATTGTATTTACTTTCCCAAATTTTAGAGAATACTGGAGCAAAAAGAATGATAAACAAAGAATTTAAGACTCCGAACCAAGAAGCTGCAACTTCAATTTCTTTGTCTTTTTCTCTGATAACAGAAGCTTCAATCTTTGTTTCAATTTCCTCTGCTTTTTGTTCCGTTATGTATCTATAGTTTCCATCTCCTTTGATATCCACCATATACAATGTAGCGCCATTTTCTAATACCACATCTTGTCTAATTGTTGTTGTATCTGTCTTTTGAAAATTATACGCCCCAGAAACAATAACTTGATTTCCTTTATACGGCTCAGCACTTAAACTTTCTAGCTTATTGTATTTCTCATTATTATCCTGTAAATAGAGCATTAATTCTGCACCACTCAAGTTTTGATTTACTTGTATTGTATCATTAATTTCTTCGGAAGATTCTACTGTAAAAGCAACTTCATACGCTTTCATGTTAAATTCTTTGTTCAACATCCAAATCACAATTGCCCAAATGATAACAAAACTTGATCCTAAGAACAAATTAGATAGCGCAAAACGTTTAAATGTAGCTTTGAATAGTAAGAGTAAAACCCAAGTAATTATAGCTAAAGGAACGATTGTGATAATCGTGTTAATTACGGTAAAGGCCGTTGCACTTCCTCCTTCTAATACTCTATCTGTAAAGTCTGCAGCAAAAATTGTCATAGAACCTCCAGCTTGCTCAAAAGCCATCCAGAAGAAAATTGTAAAGAATGCCAATACTCCAATAACAACTAATCTATCAGAAACGATACGTTTTTTGAAACGTTCTTTCAACTCAGCAAAGAGTCCTTTTTTCTCACCTTCACTTAAAGCAGGCAATTCTTTTTCTATCTCAGCACTTACTTCAGCTTCATCAAAACCAACAACCGCATTTGCTCCGTCACTATCCGCTTGTATCTCTTCGTATACTTCTTTAACAGAACCTGTTTTCTTCTTTGGTTTAAGTCCAATTCCTTCAAATATCTTTTGAGAAAAATAGAATTGAAACATACCAAGTAGCATAAAAATTCCTGCTAAACCAAAACCGTAAGACCATCCTACTTTCTCTCCAACGTATCCACAAAGCAGTATTCCTAGAAAAGCACCAGCGTTAATTCCCATATAAAATATAGTATAACCCGCATCTTTTTTCTCTTGATTTGACTTGTATAACCCTCCAACAATTGTAGAAATATTTGGCTTAAAAAAACCATTCCCTACAATAAGTAAACCTAAGCCTAAATAAAAGGTAAGTTCTGTTTCAAAAGCCATAGAAGCATGTCCAAGCGTCATTAGTAACGCTCCGAGAACTACAGCTCTTCGATAACCAAAAAATCTATCGGCCAATAATCCTCCAAAAATCGGTGTCACATATACAAGTCCAGTATAGGTTGCATACAAACTTAGCGCTTCGGCATTTGTCCATTCCCATCCACCTAAACCGGTAGAACTTACTAAGAATAGTACCAAAAGGGCTCTCATTCCGTAGTAGCTAAATCGCTCCCACATTTCGGTGAAGAATAAAATAAACAACCCAGCTGGGTGTCCCATTACTTCACTTTTTACATTTGTGTTTAAATTCATACTTAACAACTTTTATATAGGGTGGTGAAAATAAACAAAAAAAATGAGCTGACTAATTAATTAGACTCACTTTCTAATCTTGCTCTATAAATTGAACAGAGCAAATCTCTGGTGTTGAGAAAAAAAACAGATCACTTCGATTACCAATAAAATGGTTGTTTTTTCTATTATCTTTGTATTCGCTAATTTTTATAAGATATGATGTTTAAACCTGTTTATATACTTTTTGTATCACTTATTGGACTGTTTAGTTGTTCTGAAAACAAAGAAGCTCCAACTAAAAACACCGAAAAAACTCCACTCGAAAAAAATGAATACACACATCAACATGGAGGAGATAGTCATACATACGCTAATCTAAAAGAAATACACACCACACATTTACATTTGGATTTAGATGTAAATTTTGAAAATAAATCTATTTATGGCGTCGCTCGTCATAAAATGAATAACTCTGGAACCGAAAAAGCTATTTTTGATATCGCCGGATTAGATATTCAAAAAGTGACTTTAGGCGAAAATGATGAAATTCAAACAGAATATACAATAGGCAAAGAAGACTCTATTCATGGTGCACCTTTAACCGTAAAAGTGAATAGGAATACCGAATTTGTCAATATATACTACAAAACAACAGAAAACTCTTATGCTCTTGATTGGTTAGAGCCAAAATTAACCACTGGAAAAAAACTTCCATTTTTATATACCCAAGGTCAGGCTATTTTAACACGAACCTGGATTCCAACGCAAGACTCACCTTCAAATAGAATTACATATAGTGCTAACGTAAAGGTTCCCGAAAATCTAATGGCGGTTATGTCTGCCTCAAACCCAACAATAAAAAACGAAACAGGTAACTACAGCTTTGAAATGCAGCAGGCCATACCATGTTATTTAATTGCGCTAGCTGTTGGAGATTTGGCTTACGCTTCTTTAGGCGAAAACTGTGGAGTGTATGCTGAACCTGAATTATTATCTGCAAGTGAATATGAATTTGCAGATTTACCTAAAATGATAACAGCTGCAGAAGCGCTTTACGGCGCTTACCAATGGGAAGTATATGATATTATTGTTTTGCCCTACTCTTTTCCTTTTGGAGGAATGGAAAATCCTAGGTTGACTTTTGCCAACCCTACCCTAATTTCAGGAGACAGAAGTTCTACATCTGTTATTGCGCATGAATTGGCTCACTCTTGGTCGGGCAACTTAGTAACCAACGCTACATGGGATGATTTTTGGCTTAATGAAGGGTTTACTGTTTATTTTGAAAATAGAATTATGGAAGCAATCTATGGAAAAGAAACAGCAGATATGCTGATTCATATTGAATATCAAGAGCTAGAAAATTCAATCGAAGAAATGATGGAGTCTAACCCAAAAGACACACGTTTAAAGCTTGAATTAACTGATAGAAATCCAGACGATGGAATGACGGATATTGCTTATGTTAAAGGTGCTTTCTTCTTAAAAACAATAGAAGCAAAAGTAGGGCGTGAAAAGTTTGACGCTTTTTTGAATAATTATTTTTCTACACATGCTTTTCAAACACTTACAACAGAAGATTTCATTGGCTATTTGAACACTAACCTTCTTGAGAAAGAAAAAGTTGCGTTTAACACAGATGAGTGGATATACGGTGAAGGTTTACCCACGAATATTGCAAAGGTAAGTGCAGAAGGCTTCGTCAATATTCAAAACTTAGCGCAGCTTTTTATGAAAACAAAAGAAGTAAATAAGAAGTTGAAAAGAGAGAATTTTATCATGCAAGAGTGGTTGGGCTTCATACGCGCACTTGACCCTAAGAGATTAACGGCTGCAGACCTCAGAAAATTAGATCAAGCTATTGATTTTAAAGGCTGGGGAAATGCAGAGGTTATGGAAGAATGGTTTGGATTATCAATTCTCGTTGGCTACACAGATATACTTCCAGAAATGGAAGCTTTTTTAACGAAAGTAGGAAGAAGAAAATTTTTAACTCCTCTTTACTCTAAACTAGCATCAAGTGAGCACCCAGAAATGAATTTAACTCTGGGTAGAACTATCTATGCCAAAGCAAAACAAAACTATCATGCAGTATCTAAGAGCACAGTAGAAGAAATATTGGAGCTGTAACGGCTCTGGTTAGTTTCAAAATTAACGTGGAAATGTCGGACTCTCTTTGGGGTTCGACATTTTTTTTGACCTCCTTAGTCAAAAACTGAAATTAAATCAATAATATCACACAGAAAACAATCGTAAATTTTAAATTTGTAGTAATCAATTTTATTAAAAATGAGTAAATACGACGTTACAATAATTGGGTCAGGCCCTGGAGGATATGTTGCAGCAATTAGATGCGCACAATTAGGAATGAAAACAGCAATTATAGAAAAATACGATACTTTAGGTGGTACGTGTTTAAATGTAGGTTGTATTCCATCTAAAGCACTTTTAGATTCTTCTGAGCACTACCACAACGCTACACATACTTTTGAAGAGCACGGTATTAAAGTAGACAACGTTTCTGCAGATATTTCTCAAATGATAGAACGTAAGAACAAAGTAGTAGAGCAAACCTGTGCTGGCGTTAAGTTTTTGATGGATAAAAATAATATTGATGTACATCATGGTGTAGGTTCCTTTGTAGATAAAAACACAATCAAAGTTACAGATAGCGAAGGAAAAGAAACTACACTAGAAACAAAAAACACGATTATTGCAACAGGTTCTAAGCCAAACTATTTCCCGGGTATGGAACCAGATAAAGATAGAATAATCACGTCTACTGAAGCATTAAGTTTAAAGGAAATACCTGGTTCTGTTGTAGTTATTGGAGGTGGAGTTATAGGTTTAGAATTAGGATCTGTTTGGGCAAGATTAGGATCACAAGTGCACGTTGTAGAATTTGCTAAATCTATTATCCCAACTATGGATAGCACCATGGGGAAAGAATTAACAAAAACGCTTAAAAAATTAAAAATGAAGTTTAACATGGAGCACAAAGTGCAAAATGTTGAAAATACTGGAAAAGGTGTAAAGGTAACTGCGCTTAACAAAAAAGACGAAGAAGTAACCTTCGAAGCAGATTACTGTTTAGTTTCTGTAGGTAGAAAACCTTACACAGATGGTTTAGGGTTTGAGAACGTTGGTATTAAAGTTAATAACAGAGGTCAAATAGAAACAGATGACCATTTGAAAACAAACGTAGAAGGCATATATGCCATTGGAGATGTTGTTAAAGGAGCTATGCTAGCGCACAAAGCAGAAGAAGAAGGAGTATTTGTTGCTGAGCACTTGGCGGGTCAAATACCTCATATTAACTACAACCTCATACCTGGTGTGGTTTACACATGGCCAGAAGTTGCATCAGTGGGAAAAACAGAAGAAGAACTAAAAGAAGCAGGAACAGCAATTAAAGTAGGATCTTTTCCTATCAAGGCACTCGGTAGAGCTAGGGCTTCCATGGATATCCAAGGTTTAGTTAAAATTATTGCCGATCAAGAAACAGATGAGATTCTTGGTGTTCATATTATTGGAGCGAGAGCTGCTGATTTAATTATGGAAGGTGTAGTTGCAATGGAATACAGAGCAAGTGCAGAAGACATTGCTCGTATGTCTCACCCTCACCCTACTTACTCAGAAGCAATGAAAGAAGCTGCAATGGCAGCAACAGAAGATAGAGCAATGCATATTTAAGCTACTCAAAATAAATTTAAAACTCTCGTTGGCAACTTCGGGAGTTTTTTTGTAAGCTGATTTTTGAACTAACCTACATTCGTTATTTTTAAGCGCTTTAACGGTCTATCCGCTAAAGTTGGTTCAGGTTTATTAATCAGCAATCCATTTTTAAAACACTTCTAAGGTCGTATTTCAAAAACGCTTGCGTGCTAAGCAACCCTTTCACCAAGCTATCGTAATATCCCTAGCGTAGCGTTTGATTGTTTGTACATATCTAACTGAAAGACATCGTAGCTAGATTTCTCTCCATATAAACTTCTGACCCAAATTTTTAAGACAAAAAAAAAAGAGATACCAATTATGAGTATCTCTTCGTTTTTGTGATCCCGCTGGGGCTCGAACCCAGGACCCACGCCTTAAAAGGGCGTTGCTCTACCAACTGAGCTACGGAATCTTTTTCCTTTCGGGTGGGCAAAGATAGTACATTATTCATCAATTAAAAGTTCTGTTACTAAAAAAAGTAAATTAAATGTCGACCCAACACATATATTAAAATTAAAACCTCCTATTTTTTGAGATAAAAAAATTCTGTCTTTTAGAAAAAGCCAAAATAAAGCGATAAAAATTCTCCTTTAATTTGCGTGGTCTTTATAAAAACTCTAATTTTGCACTAAATTGTAAATAAAAGAGAAATTATTATTTGATTTCATCTTTTTTACGTAATATTGCACCCCCAAAATTAGGGAATACGATTAAAGAATAAGGTAATGGATATTATAAGAGAACTTCAGAGCGAATTAGTTGAAATGAAAAGTTTCCCAGCATTTGGTGCAGGAGATACAATCACAGTAAGCTACAGTATTAAAGAAGGTAACAAAGAACGTATTCAGCAATTCACAGGAGTTGTTTTACAAAGAAGAGGTTCGGGAGCTACAGAAACTTTCACAATCAGAAAAATGTCTGGTAACGTTGGAGTTGAGCGTATTTTCCCTATCGCATCTCCGTTCATCACAGAAATTAAAATAAACAAGAAAGGAGCCGTTAGAAGAGCACGTATTTTCTACTTCAGAGAAAGAACTGGTAAAGCAGCTCGTATCAAAGAAAAAAGAACTTACGCAAAGTAGGCATACTCTCTTATTAAAATATACTACTCCGAACTAATTATTGGTTCGGAGTTTTTTGTTTAAACATTTTTGCAACTACTTCACTTACTTTGCCGTATACTTTTAAATGAAAACTGTTATTACAACCTTGCTCCTAATTCTATCGGGAATTACGATCTATTGGTGGTTTAACAATAATTTCAAAACACATTCATCTCATTATGGCATAAAAATTCCAGATGGCTTTGCTAGCTTAGGTATTGATGTATCTCATCATCAAGGAGAAATTAATTGGGAAAGCGTTTTTACTGAACAATCTACTACGGATGCTATACAGTTCGTTTATTGTAAAGCTACAGAATCTAAAAACCACGTAGATAAACAATGGCGTAAAAATAGAAATTGGCTATTAAACCATAATATTAAAAATGGAGCGTATCATTTTTTTGCCTCAAAAAGCTACCCACTTCCACAAGCAGAACACTTTTTAGAACATTGGAAAAAGCAAAATGGAGATTTACCTCCAGTATTAGATGTAGAAACAGAAGGTTTTTCTGACAGCGACCTCATTGCAAAAATGAAAATCTGGTTAGAAGCTGTAGAGCAACGAACCGGTATGAAACCGATCATCTACACTTCGTATCATTTTTACAGAACTAAATTCAAAAAGTATTTTAAAGACTATAAGTTCTGGATTGCTGCTTACTCCAGAAAACCAAGGGCACTTGAAGATAAAAACGTAATTCATTGGCAATTTAGCGAACGAGGTAATGTTAATGGCATCAAAGAAAAAGTAGATTTTAATGTAAGTAAAGTTAAATTCTAAACTCAATAATCATATTCCACATACAGTGCATCTTTAATTTGAGAAAGTTCTTTTCTATCTACAAAATTAGTAAAGTTGGTTTCACCTGATTTTAGTCTAAAATAAATTGACGAACAACCACAACCAAAGTTAATACCTACGTTATCCTCTATTTCTTGGGCTAAAATTTCATTACTATAGTAAATGGTTTCTACAGAAATAGAAACAGGACTGCACCGACCTGTTTGCATGTTATTACTACATCTATAACCAGCATAAACTAAAGTGTCTTTCACAAAGTAAAACATCTCGTAATTGTCCCAAAAAAAGAAAGACGCGATTTCAATCTTAGAATCTTTCATGCTTAACAAGGGAAGATATCCTTTTATAATTTTCACCAAAGTATCGTTTCTAAACAAACCATGATAAGGTGTATTTACTGAATCTTTATAGCTCACCAGTGTAAGTGTGGTATCCTTTTCTATCGCTTGTATTTGCTCATTAATACAATCAATTTTGAGACTATCTGTTAGTGAGTCTGGTATTACATCAAAAAAAGTTAACTTTTTCGGCATTTGAAAAGTCGTATCTAACACATATTTCGGTAAAACTACGTTTTTAGACACTTCTTCTTTACACCCGTAAATCGAGCTAAGAATTAAAACAAAGAAAAAGACCTGCTTCATAAAATTTAATTTAAAAGTTATTCTTCTTTTTCAATATCTACCAGTATAGCGTAGTGGTCAGAAAATGCATTTTCTTGTATGCTAAAATTAACACTATTCAAATCTGGCGTATGAAAAATATAATCTATTCTACCAGCAGGTAACCTCCCAGCGTATGTCCACCCAAACCCTACGGACGAATTCCTAAAGGCGTCTGTATATTTTTCGTCAAACAAATTATATGTGTATGACATTGGCGAATCGTTAAAATCACCACAAATAATGGTAGAGTAAGGAGATTGAGCAGCGTGTTCTAAAACGCGTTCAGCTTGAGCAACACGTATTGGAAATGCGGTTTTAAGCTTTTGAACTACACGTGCCAAACCCGATTTTCTTTGATCAAAATCTGAATTAGCGTTACTCACCAAATCCATCTCTACATTTGTTAGGTAAATGCTTTGTAGATGAGCATTGTAAACTCTAAATGTATCTCTATCTTTTACAACATCAATAAAAATACAATAGTTATTACTGCCATTACCAAAACTGACTTCCCCTTTTGCAATCACTGGATGTTTGGAGTAAATAGTAACCCCAAAATTTTGTCTTTTATAAACGGTTGTTGCAGCTCTTTGATGAAAAGATTGGGCCGATAATATTTCATAAATGCTATCTTTTGTAATAAACTTAGAAGGTGCATCTTGCGAATAAAATTCTTGAAAACAGGCAATCTCTGGTTGTTCTTCTCTCAAGAATTGGAAAATCTTATCTCTGTTGTAAAACCCTTTTTGGTTATCTGAATTGTAATAATCAAAAAGATGTACATTGTAGCTCATTACTTTTATACTTGAACTTTTTTGTGTCAACGATTCTGCTATTCCAAATCCTGTCACAAAGTGTCGTAAATGCAACTTACCTCCTATCAATAAAACAGCAAGAATAAATAACGTCCATTTTGATTTCTTAATAGCAAAAACAAGCAAACAAAACAACGAAAGAAATAAAAAAACGGGATACGTTAAACCAAAAAAAGCTGCTGGCCAAAATGTAACTGGATGAATGAAAGGACTTAAATATCCGAGTAATAAACCGACTAACGAAAAAGCACAAAAAAGCTTAAGCCACCAAGTCCATCGCAATAAAAAAAAGCCTTTACTATTTTCCATTTCTACTTTGGTCAAATAATACTTGCTTTTCTTTCTTTGTTAAACTATCGTAGCCTGCTTTCGATATTTTGTCTAAAATTCTGTCTAACTCTTCTTGCTGTGCTTTTTTAAACTGATTATACTCTTCGTCAGAACGCGTATTATAGTCTGTTTTATACGCTCCTCCTTTTTGTGCTTTCATCTTGCTTTTTGTTCTGACTTTTGATTGACCAAAACGGGCGAAATATGCAACTAACTTATTTCCGAAGCGTTCAGAAACAGAGATAATATTATTGTGTGCATTCAAATTTTGAACGGATAAAAACCCCGTTAGTGCACCTCCAAGATGTGCAAAATGCGCTACTCCATCGGGGCTACCTAAGGATATGAAGTCTTTCAAAACAAACACTAGCGCCAAAAGAATTAACCGTACCGGAAGTACACCAAATAAATTAATGGTTGAATTAGGCCTGTAAAAAGCAACAGCCATAAAAATTGCCATAATAGAACCAGAAGCACCTACAATGTAAACAGACTGACCTTCTAAACCTGGAAAAACAAGATGAGCAATAATTTGTATTACTCCTCCCAAAATTCCACCTATCAAATACGTGTAGAGTAATCTACCTCCAGAAAAATAGGAGAGAAATATTCTTCCTGCGAAATACAGAAAAAGCATATTAAACAAGAAATGAAATAACTCAAAATGAGCAAATATACTTGTGAAAATACCCCAAGGATGTGCAGCTAATCCTGCTGGATCTCCGTGTAATACAAATAAATCAGATAAAAGAGAATTAAGTAAATTATTGGGCGACTTGAAAATTAATCGTCCAAAAACAGACACTACTCCTATAAACAGGAAAACGAGTAAATTTACACCAATGAGTTGTATATGGGTTCCGCCATACTTCCATTGATACTTAATTTCTTCTAAAAAGTTTCTATCATTCATTTTAATAAAACGTTTTCTTATTACGTTGAAAGATAAGTACGGTAACTAATCCTACCACGGCACCAGTCACATGTGCAAAATGAGCCACATTATCTCCAACATTTGTCTGCGTACTATTGTACACTTCAAAACCAATATAGATAATAGCTAACCATTTAATCTTAATAGGAATAGGAGGAAATAGCAACTGAACTTGTGTATTTGGAAAAATCATTGCTGCACCTGCTAGCAGACCAAAAACAGCACCAGAAGCACCAATCATAGGAATAGAGCCTAATGCTATATACGACTCAATTGTTTCTATACTTACAGATGGATTAACACGGTTTAAATATTGATTAATGTGGTATAGCGCATCTGACTCCACCCGAAGATCACCTACCATATTTTTAAAAGTATACATATCAATACCTCCAGCAGCAAGCTGTTGTTTTAGAGCAGAAAATTCAAAATAACCTACAGCTTGATACAGAATAAAAGCTCCCACACCTGTAATGAAATAAAAAATAAAGAACCGTTTTGGTCCCCACACCCTTTCTAACATAGAACCAAAAAATATTAGTCCAATCATATTAAAAAGTAAGTGAAAGAAAGAACCGTGCATAAACATATGCGTAACCACTTGAAATGGTTCAAAGAAGGGAGAGTCAAAAACATATCCGCCCAATATGTAATCTAAATCAAAACCTTGGGCTTGTCCAACCAACTTAACTAAAAACATCAAGACATTTATAATTAGTAGGTTTTTGACCACCGGTGTCATATAAGCTAAAAAATTCATTTAAATCGTTTTGTTAATTCGTCTATCGTAATGGTGTCTAGTATTTTTAAGCCATTTGGCGAGTAAACATGTTCTTTACATTGAAACAATTGTTCTACCAAATGGTTTACTTCTTCTTTTTGAAGTTTTTTAGTACCTGAAAGTGCTGCAGACGTAGCGAGTGCGCTAATCAATGTATGCGCTAATTCTCCCTTGTCTATATCTTGAAAAGTAAGCTGTTGGATAATTGAATCTACAGCAAACTTTAGCACCTCATCAGATAAATAATTAGGAATACCTAAAACTTCTAACTCGTCCCCTTTAAAATTCCAATCAAAGCCCAATCTTTTTAATGTTGTCTTATTGTTTTCCCATTCTATTTTTTCTTTCATCGACAAACTTTGTTCAAAAGGGAACAATAGTGTTTGAGACGCTATCGGTTGCAACATAAAATTATGCATTAAATCATCATAAATAATACGTTCTTTCGCACGTTTTATATGAATCAGTAGCATACCCGATTTGACCTGAGAAATAAGGTATTTTCCGTGTAGCTGTATATTTGAACCTACAGCGTCTACTTCCTGCTCATCAATTTGCTGTTGTTCTACAGACGGATTATCTTCCTCTTCTTCAACTGTATAAAAATCTTCCCAATCTGCCTTAGATGGCATAACCGTTCCAAAGCCTTGTTTCGTAAGAGCATCAGACTTTTCAAACTTTGTAGGGCTAACTTTAGTTGCAGAACCCTTCGATGTATTGGATGAAAATGGATTAAATGTTGGATCTACTTGAATCGTTGGCGGTTTTACTTCTTGGTTTTTATACGAAAGTGGTAAATCGAACTCGCTTTCTCGATTAAAATCCATTGTTGGAGCTATGTTGTACTTCCCCAATCCAAGTTTCGTTGTACTTCTTAGAATAGAATAAATCGCTTTTTCTTCTTCAAACTTTATTTCTGTTTTTGTTGGATGAACGTTTACATCTATTTGAGCTGGGTTTACCTCTAAGAATAAGAAATACGCAGGATGACTCTTTGGTTGTAGTAAATTTTCAAAAGCAGCAACCACTGCATGATTAAAGTAAGAATGTTTAAAGTACCTGTGGTTTACAAAGAAATATTGATCTCCTCTTATTTTTTTAGCAAACTCGGGCTTCACAACAAAACCAGAAATTTTAACAATGTCTGTTTCCTCTTCTATTGGAACCAGTCTGCTGTTAAACTTTTGACCAAAAAGATCTACTATTCTCTTTCTTTGATTGGCTGCTGGTAATGAATGAATTTTAGTTCCATTATGAATTAAGCTCAACTCAACTTCAGAATGCACAAGAGCTATTCTAACAAACTCTTCTATAATATGGTTTAATTCGCTTTTTTCTGATTTTAAAAAATTTCTTCTTGCTGGCACGTTGAAGAATAAATTTTTCACGCTTATGCACGTTCCTTCTGGTGTTGTACATACTTCTTGCGAAATTACTTTACTACCCTCTATACGTAAGCATGTACCTAGCTCTTCTCCCCGTTCTTTCGTTTTTATTTCTACATGAGATATAGCGGTAATAGAAGCAAGCGCTTCTCCTCTAAAACCTTTAGTGGTAAGCGCAAATAAATCATTGGCGTCTTGTATTTTACTTGTTGCATGACGTTCGATACTCATCCGCGCATCGATATCAGACATACCCTTACCATTATCAATAATCTGAATAAGGGTTTTACCAGCATCTTTAATATTAAGTGTAACAGCCGTTGCATCTGCATCTATTGCATTTTCAATCAATTCTTTAACAACAGAAGCCGGACGCTGAATAACTTCTCCAGCAGCGATTTGATTTGCAATATGATCAGGCAGTAATCGGATAACTTCACTCATAATTATTCTACTATTGTAACATCAGATGAATATGTATCTACCACACCAAAAATTACGTAGACAATTAAAATCAAAGCAATTAGAATTACAATAAGTCTCAAATTTGCTGCCCTCGATTTATTCTTATATTCTGCTTGAGCACTCCACGAATTTTGAAGTCGCAAACGCATTCTTTCTTTCGATTCAATATTGATTTGTTCTTCAGACTTCCCTTCTTTTTCTTCGTAGCTTGCAACCATAGCCTTTAGCTTTTCTTTTCGCTCGTCATAATACATAGGTGTATAATCGTACTTCTTGTGTCTGTTCACCTTTATAAATCGAATTCTTTCTAACATTCTTTATCGTTTAATTGAGTTTCGTCTACAGAAAATAAAATGCGTCTACAAACAAAGTTAAGTGTTTTATTATTTCTTACCTTCATTTCACCAACAGATGTGAACAATTATTATTCCACACCGGTAATTGTGACAGTTAGTCAGTTTATTTTTATACCATGAAGCAAACGTTTTTCAAATACGGATTTTTACCTACAATTATTGCATTAGTAAGTTGGTTTTCTTTCACAAGTTACACTTTAAATATAGCGCAACTTCCTGACTTTCTTGAAAACAACCCAACTTGGGCAGAAGAACGATTATCTGAATTATCCTTAGAAGAAAAAATTGCTCAATTTTTTATGGTTGCTACCTATCCCAATAAAAACGAAGTGCACCAAAGTTATATAGACAGCTTAGTTCGATTTGAGAAGATTGGTGGACTAATTTATTTTCAAGGAGATAAAAAAAACACGAAAGGAAGTATTGCTCGCTTTCAAAAAACAGCAAAAATACCCTTATTGATAGGTATGGATGCAGAATGGGGTGCAGCAATGCGTTTGTTTCCAGCAGAGCGTTTTCCGTACGAACTTACTCTAGGAGCTGCAAATGATAAAAATGTATCTAAAAATATTGCATCTGCTATTGCATATGAATTACAAGATTTAGGCGTGCACCTTAATTTTTCTCCTGTAGTAGATGTAAACGCAAATCCCAATAATCCAGTTATTGGATTTAGAAGTTTTGGAGAAAACCCACTCTTGGTAGGTAAGCATGGAATGGCATTTGTAGAAGGTTTAGAAGAGAATGGAATATTAAGTTGCTTAAAGCATTTTCCTGGTCATGGAGATACGGATAAAGATTCGCATTACGAGCTACCTACGGTAAAACATGATACACTTGCCTTAAGGTTGATTGACGGAACACCATTTACAATGGGCAGACTAGCGGGAGCTTCGGCTGTAATGATGGCTCACTTAAATGTTCCTGCATTAGATAGCTCAGGAACGCCCTCTAGCTTATCTCCAATCATCATAAAAGAATACCTACAAAAGAAAATAAAGTTTAACGGCTTGGTAATTTCTGACGCTCTTAATATGAAAGCCGTTGCAAATAAATATGGAAAAACAGAAGTAGTTGTAAAAGCATTTAAAGCCGGAAATGATATTCTACTGTTCCCAGAGTCTATTAAAGAAGCGATAAAAGCAATCAAAAAAGAAGTAGAAAACGGAAACATTTCGGAGGAGGAAATTGATGCACGTTGTAAAAAGGTGCTGATGGCAAAATATCACGCAATTATAAAAAAACAAGATTTTTTAAAAAGTAAAAAAAGACTAACGAGTCATGAAATTGAGTTTGCTAAATATCAAGTATATGAAAAAGCATTAACCTTAATCAAAAACGAGAATGCTGTCCTTCCAATTAAAAAGCTTAATAAAAACATTGCTGTTATAAATATTGGGGTGAAAGCTAACCAATACATGGAGCGCGTAAATGATTATACAGAAGCTAAAAGTTTTCATTATTACACCGGCTTAGAAGGTGTCAGCCCATTTAAAAAAGACAGTTCTTCTTGGGATATAATTCTTTTGAACGTTCATGCGAGCTCAATGATTGCTAGAAAAGGATTTAATTATCCTGCAGGTTGGGTAGAGTTTTTAAACAGTCTTCCAACAAAAAGCTCTGTAATACTAACGCTTTTCGGAAATCCTTATGTGATAAACGATGAGCTCAATTTAACAAATGCAGATGCTGTTTTATTGGGTTATGAAAACCACCTTATGAGTCAAGACAGAGCAGTGCAATTAATTTTTGGTGCAATTGGAGCAAAAGGTAAGCTTCCTGTTAGTTTAGGTAATCAGTTTAAAGCGGGCTTCGGACTCTCTACGAATGGAGGTCAACGATTAAAATTTACCATGCCAGAAGAATTGAACATTTCTAGAAAGAAGCTAAAGGAAATCGATAGTATTGCAGAAGACGGCATACAGCAAGGAGCGTATCCTGGATGTCAAATTGTTGCAGCCAAAGACGGAAAAGTATTTTACCGTAAATCTTTTGGAAATCACACATATGAAAAAACGCGTCCGGTTAAGAATTCGGATATATATGATTTAGCTTCAATAACCAAAATTGGAGCATCTACCTTGGGTTTAATGCGTCTTCAATCAGAAAGTAAATTCTCGCTGAACAAACAATTAAAAGATTATATCCCAGAAATAGCAAGTACTGATGCTTACGGAAATCTTTTACTTCGCGATATGCTGTCACATCAAGCAAGATTAACACCATGGATACCTTTTTATGTGCGTACGCTCAATCAAAACCATTGGAAACCTGAATTCTTAACCTCTATCCCAAATGATACAATGAACACAGTTGTTGCCGACTCTATGTTCATAAGTAATCGTTACACTGATTATATGTACAACCGAATTTTAACTTATCCTTTATTGAATAGAAAAAGATATAAATATTCTGATGTAGGTTACTATTTCACTATGAGGCTAATTGAAAAAGAAGTCAACCAAAGTTTAGATAATTACCTATTGAGGAGTTTCTATCAACCAATGGGTTTAAGCAGTATGCGCTATTTACCACTTAATTATTTTGAAAGAGATAGAATTGTTCCTACAGAAAATGACACCTTATTTAGAAAACAGCTTGTACACGGATATGTGCATGATCCTGGAGCTGCCATGATGGGTGGTGTAGGAGGACATGCTGGACTATTTTCCAATGCAACAGACTTAGCTGCCCTTATGCAACTCTTTTTAAATGACGGAAATTATGGTGGAGTACAATATATCAAACCGGAAGTAATTAAAGAGTACACGGATTGTCAATACTGCCCTACAAATAGAAGAGGAGCCGGATTTGACAAACCTGTTTTAGATTTAGATGGCGGACCAACCTGCGATTTGGTTTCTTTGAGAAGTTACGGACATTCTGGATTTACAGGAACTTTATCTTGGGCAGACCCAGAATATGGGATAAACTATGTATTTTTATCGAATAGAGTTTACCCAAGTGCTGAGAATTGGAAGCTCGTTCGTATGGGAATTAGAACCAAAATACAACGCGTTATTTACGAAGCCGTAAGGGGATTATAAAATTTACGTCAATACACATATGAAAATAGGAATAGTACTCTACCCTACCTATGGAGGAAGTGGAGTAGTTGCAACAGAATTAGGAAAAGCATTATCAAAGAAAGGACATGAAATACACTTTATCACCTACTCTCAACCTGTGAGGCTAGGCTCTTTTAGAGAGAACATTTATTATCATGAAGTAGCCGTAAGTAACTATCCACTGTTTGAGTTTCAACCCTATGAAACTGAATTAGCAAGTAAATTAGTAGACGTTGTATTACATGAAAAATTAGATTTATTACATGTACATTACGCTATACCGCATGCTTCAGCAGCATATATGGCACAACAAATATTGAAAACAAAAGGAATAGAGGTTCCTTTCATTACCACTTTGCATGGAACGGACATCACTTTGGTAGGAAAAGATCCATCTTTTGAACCCGTTATTTCTTTTTGTATCAACCAAAGTAACGCGGTAACCGCAGTTTCTGAAAGTTTAAGAAACGATACGTATACACATTTTGATACGAAAAGAGAGATACAAGTTATACCAAACTTTATAAACGTAAAACAATATCAAAAAGACTTTCCTTTAGAAAGAAGAAGGAAGTATGCGCAAGATCATGAACGAATTATTTGTCATGTCTCCAATTTCAGAAAAGTAAAGCGTGTAGAAGATGTTGTTCATATTTTTAAGAAAATAAACGACAAAATACCTTCTCGTCTCTTATTAGTGGGAGACGGTCCAGAACGTTACAATGCGGAAAGGCTGTGTAGAGAATTGGGTACCTGCGATAGAGTGATTACTTTGGGTAAGGTTAGAGATACGAGTGATGTACTTGGATTAGCCGATTTATTCCTTCTTCCATCTCAAACAGAGAGTTTTGGTTTAGCTGCTTTAGAAGCCATGGCTGCTGGTGTTCCTGTAGTTAGTTCTAACACTGGAGGTATACCAGAAGTAAATAAACATGGTTTTTCTGGCTATTTATCTGATGTTGGTGATGTTGAGGATATGAGTAAGAACGCACTCGAAATACTAGAAAACACCGAAACGTTAAACAAATTTAAAATGCAAGCAACAATACAAGCCAACAAATTTACCTTAGATCGTGTATTGGCAGACTATGAAAACTTATATAAAAGTGTATTATAATGCATAAAAAAAGCCGAACGTATCTGTTCGGCTTTTTTTATCAATTTTCTCGTTACTTATAAACGCTCTCTTTTTTGAAGTGAACAGTCAATAAATAATAAAAGATCGCTCTATATTTGTTTCTGTTTGATCGCCCCATTTTCTCTACTGTAGCATCTATTGCCTTATCTAACTCGGCACTATCATTCAATCCTAATTTTTTTATTAAAAAATTATTTTTTACTGTAGCTAACTCTGACGGATCTGTACCCGAAACAGTTTCTGCATCTGCATTGTAGATAGATGGTCCACAACCAATTACTACTTTTTCAAATAAAACTGTATGGTAGGAGACTCCCATTTTTTTCATTTCTCCTTGGTACTTCTCAATTAATTCATCTCTTTTTCCCATTGCTTTGTATTTAAATAACGTTTGTTTGTCGAAATTTATACATAATTATTAAGAAGTCAAAGACTACTACTTTATTTATTCACGTTGTAAATATGAACTAGCTCAATAAGTCTTCATCTACAAGGTTAGGAATCGTAACTTTTAACAACGGTTCTTTTTCCATTGCTCTTTTTATAGCGAAAATTGCGCCTTCATTTCTGGCCCAGTTTCTTCTAGCAATTCCATTGTTTACATCCCAGTGAAGCATCGATTTTAATCTTCTATCTGCATCTTCAGAACCATCTAAAAGCATTCCAAATCCACCATTAATAACTTCTCCCCAGCCTACTCCACCACCATTGTGGATAGAAACCCAAGTAGCTCCTCTAAATGAGTCTCCGATTACATTTTGTATTGCCATATCTGCAGTGAATTTAGAACCATCATAAATGTTAGATGTTTCTCTGTAAGGCGAATCAGTTCCAGATACATCATGATGATCTCTTCCCAGAATAACCTGACCAATCTCTCCTTTTTCAATGGCCCGATTGAAAGCTTCGGCAATTTTCATTCGTCCTTCTGCATCTGCATATAAAATTCTAGCCTGCGAGCCTACTACTAACTTGTTTTCTTGCGCTCCTTTTATCCATTGAATATTATCTGCCATTTGTTGCTGAATTTCTGCAGGACTCTCTTTCATTAACTCTTCAAGAACTTCACAAGCAATCTTATCTGTTTTCTTTAAATCCTCAGGGTCTCCAGAAGCACATACCCATCTAAACGGACCAAAACCATAATCAAAACACATCGGTCCCATTATATCCTGAACGTAAGAAGGGTATTTAAAATCTATACCGTTATCTGCTAAAATATCTGCGCCGGCTCTACTTGCTTCAAGTAAGAAAGCGTTACCGTAATCAAAGAAATAAGTTCCTTTAGCAGTATGCTGATTTACAGCTTCTGCATGCCTAATTAGCGTTTTCTTTACTTTTTCTTTAAATAATTCTGGATTTTGAGCCATCATGTCGTTCGATTCTTCAAACGTCATACCTACTGGATAATAGCCACCAGCCCATGGATTATGTAAGGAAGTTTGATCAGAACCTAAATCAATAAAAATATCTTCTTCATCAAACTTTTCCCAAACTTCTACTATATTACCTAAATAAGCTAAAGAAACTACTTCTTTATTTGCTTTAGCTTCGCGCACTCGCTTTACCAAAACATCTAAATCCGTTATTTTTTCATCTATCCAGCCTTGATCTAATCGCACTTGTGTGATTTTAGGGTTCACCTCTGCACAAACCGTTATGCAGCCAGCTATATTACCAGCTTTAGGCTGTGCTCCGCTCATTCCACCTAAACCAGCGGTAACAAATAAATTCCCTTTTGGCGATTTTTTTATTTTTCTAAATCCGTTTAAGACCGTTATTGTAGTTCCATGTACAATACCTTGTGGCCCAATATACATATATGATCCGGCTGTCATCTGACCATACTGCGAAACACCTAAGGCATTGAACTTCTCCCAATCATCTGGTTTAGAATAATTAGGTATAACCATTCCATTCGTTACAACAACTCGGGGAGCATCTTTATGTGAAGGAAACAATCCCATAGGGTGACCAGAATACATAACAAGCGTTTGCTCCTCTGTCATTTCAGCCAAGTATTGCATTGTTAAACGGTACTGCACCCAGTTTTGAAAAACGGCACCATTTCCACCATAGGTTATTAATTCGTGAGGGTGTTGCGCTACTGCATGGTCAAGGTTGTTTTGAATCATAAGCATAATTGCTTTTGCTTGATCGCATTTACCTGGATATGCTGAAATTGGTCTGGCATACATTGTATGTTCAGGTCTGTATCTGTGCATATAAATTCTACCGTATGTGTCGAGTTCGTAGGTGAAATCTTCTAATAATTCCTTGTGTTGTTCTTTCGGGAAGTAACGCAATGCATTCCTTAAAGCAAGCTTTCTTTCTTCTTCACTCAAAATCTTCTTACGCAAAGGCGCATGATTGATTTCTGGTTCATATTCTTTTTTCGCCGGAATATTAGATGGAATTCCTTCTTGTATCTCTGCTTGAAACTCTTTACTATCCATTTGTAGAAATTTTTGTCTTTTATGTTTAGGTACTTTTCACAAATTTAAGCCTTCTTTTTAGAAAAAAAATTGGAAACAAAAAAAAGTCCTAACTCTTATTAGAATTAGGACTTTGAAGACAACTGTTTTGTTTATCTAACAATATTTACTAGGCCAGTTTTTTCGAACTTACCATCATCTATACTATTTTTACTTCTTACCGTCCAAGTATATGTACCTGCCGGTAAAAGCTCTCCATTATACGTTCCATCCCACTCTGCATTAACATCATGTGATTCCCAAATAATTTCACCCCAACGATTGTAAATAAACAAATCAAAGTCAAATACATCAATTCCTTCTATATGAATTTTCCAAGATTGGTTAAACTCATCGTTATCCGGTGTAAACGAATTTGGAGCATAAAAAATTACTTCTGGAACTACAGTTACGATTTTGGTTACCGTATCCGAACATCCAAACTGAGAGTATGCGATTAATGTAACTGGATAATCTCCTGTTTGTGCATCTGGAAAAGTAGTTGTCATATTATCCGTAGAAGAAAAAGAAGGTGTTCCATCCGGTACTGACCAGAAGTAAGTATCTGCAAAATCTGAATAATTTGTAAGTAATACCTCAGTGTTAAACATAGTTACTGGTGCTGAATAAGCAAAATCCGCATTAGGCACTGGTAGTACCTCAACGATTCCATTTACTGTAACAGAGTCAATACATCCGTCTGGTGTAACTACAATTAATTGTACGTCGTAGAAACCAGGGTTTTGAATGCTAGTTGGTAAGATATCCATATTAAAGTAAGATGAATCATTACTTAAATTCCAATATGTTTGATCTACTAAACTTGGATCGGTATCATTTGAAAAAACAAATTGTCCGGGCTCACAATCTACTTGCTGATCTACACTAACCTGAACATTTGGTAAAGGCGCCATTAAGACATTCATAGTTAACGTCAGTGGAGTAGTTTCACAACCATCCGATATTATAACGCTATACTGGGTGTTTACTGATGGACTAACCGTAAATGTCTGATCTGTTGAAACTACAGCTCCATTCGCAAACCATTCGTAAGTGTATGGTCCACCATCACCATCTGCACCTGCTGCAGTTAGCATTGTTGAATATCCTGGACAAATAGTTATATCAGGAGAAATTGTTCCTGTAATATCTCCAAGCAAAGTAATATCAATATCTTCTACTAAAGAAGGACAATTGAATTCATTGAATGCTTGCACTGTGTAATTCGTATTTACCAATGGATTTACAACCTGTGTACCATTCAAATCTGGCGTGTGGCTCCACTCATAAGTAAATGTGGTACCGCCTGTTGCAGTTGCTAATAAAGTAGCACTTCCATTCAAACAAATTGTAGTATCGTTTGAAACAGTAATAACCACTGGAGTTGGATCTATCAAAGTAACCTGAGTACATTTTTCACAACCGGTAGCTGTTTCTATGCAGACATCGTAGGTACCTGCACCAAAACCTCCCTGAATATTAGAAGCTTGCCAAGTAACTCCATTATCGAAACTATATTGAGCACCTGGAACCGCCGTTATTTCAATCGTACCGTCAGTAGCTAAACCACAAGAAGGGTCAGTTTGGGTGGTTGTAATAATTGGGTCTTCCCATGTTACTTGTATGGTATGCGTGCTATCCGGACAAATACCATTCGATTCTGTAAGTGCTACAGTGTAAACTCCTGCCGTATTTGTAAAAGCCGTTGAGCTTAAAGATGGAGTTGTAGGACTAATTGCTGCAAAGCCAGGGCCGGTAATTGTCCATGAAAAAGAATGAGTTGGCTGACCAATTGTACCTGAAATAGGAACAACATCTCCAATACAAGCAGATAAATCTACACCTGCATTTGGTTCTGTCGGAAAAGACACATTTGCAATAACCGTTACAGTATCTTGAGGAACACCGTTGTCGGAGATTTGAATAAGATATTCAACTGAATCAAGAGGTGTAAAAATAAAATCTGGACCTACGGTAGGATTATCTACCTCTGCAATATTATTTAAAACTTGGTATTGAGGAGTAAAAGAATAAATTGTTTCATCTACAGTAAAATCTATAGAATCTCCTAAACACACATCAAATCCAAACGTACCTCCTGAGCAATCAATGATAGCTGTGTTATTTGAGTTTGTCGTTCCAGGTATATTTGGCCCTGTTGAAACAGGAACAGGTACAGGATTATTTAATGAACCAATACTAGAATAGTTGGAAAAGCATAATACAAATTGATCTCCTGCTTGAACGGTAAGAGCATTTTCAAAGTTAGATGCATTTGCTCCTGCTGGTAAATTCCCTGGAGCAACCATTCCTGTCCATCCAGAACTAGAGCCGTTCCAGTTACACGCAGCGGGAGGTAATGTGTTGTTGGTAATATCATCACATGCAGAAGAACCTGTAGCAGGATTTGCATAATATGGCCATAAAGCCCAATCAAAGAAACCTGTGCTTCCTGGACCTCCAATCGTAAACTCGAGCTGGCCCGGTTGGGTTACAGTAAAAACCATCCAAACTGGGTTTAGCTCATTAGAGAATAAACAACCTGCGTTACCAGCAGATCCTGGATTTATACTTGGATTAGAAATATTATTACCGAATGGTAAATCATTCACTAAATTATTTCCTTGTCCTGTCGGGTTAGAACCTGTAAGCACAAAATCAGGTATATCACATCCACCTGTCGCATTTTGACAATCTCCTTCTGCAAAAGTTTGCGCTGTTGTAGCCCATACAGAAGTCATAAAAACGAAAGTTAAAAGTATCTTTTTCATATCTCCTTAGTTTGCTTGGTTACAAAAGTTTGTTCCAAAAGCGATGTGCTGGTCTACTCCTTGTATACCTATTCGGAAACAGTTAATAATACTATCATTTCCCTCAAACCAGGAAATCATTGTGCTCTCATTAAACGTAGCTAATGAGTTTGTAATGAATAACAATCCATTTGTGATCTCGTCATATCGAACAATAAAAACATTCGGGTTCGTTTTTATAGAGTTCACAACACTATCGACCATTGCAGCATTAGAATTATCTATTTCAATCTGGGCAAAGTATTGATTACCTTGAGTTGTGATAGTGTTTTGTGCATTTGTTAAAAATACAGCACAACCACAAAGTATAAGTATTATATAGCGCATAATTTTTGAGTTTAATAGAAAAACGAATATAGTCTAAATCGGTTGCCTAAAAAACAAAAAAAGAAGGTTTTCACCTTCTTTTCAACTATTTCATTCTTATTTGTTTAAATTTTAAAGAAACTTAAAGTCTTTTCCTGGATAAATAGCAGATGTTCCTAACTCTTCTTCAATCCTTAGCAATTGATTGTATTTTGCCATTCTGTCTGACCTAGAAGCTGAACCCGTTTTAATTTGTCCACAATTCAAAGCTACAGCTAAATCCGCAATTGTATAATCTTCTGTTTCTCCAGAACGGTGACTCATAACGGATGTATATTGATTACGCGTTGCCATTTGAACAGCTTCGATTGTTTCTGTTAACGTACCGATTTGATTAACTTTAACTAGTATTGAATTTGCAATACCTTCTTTCACACCTTTAGCTAATCTTTTAGTATTTGTAACAAATAAATCATCACCAACGAGTTGAACTTTGCTTCCTAATACTTCTGTTGCTTTTTTCCATCCATACCAATCGTCTTCAGCTAAGCCATCTTCAATTGAAGCAATAGGATATTTATCACACCATTTGTTCCAAAACTCTACCATTTCATCTGAAGTCATCTCTTCTCCTGTAGACTCAAAAACATACTTCTTCTTCTCTTCTGAATAGAACTCTGAACTTGCTGCATCTAATGCTATCCACATATCCTCTCCAGGTGTATATCCTGCTTTTTTTATGGCTTCTAAAACCACTTCTATTGCTTCTTCATTTGACCCAAGGCTTGGAGCAAATCCTCCTTCATCTCCAACATTGGTTGACATTCCCTTTTCTTTTAGAACTGCCTTTAAATGATGAAAAACTTCTGTTCCCATTCTAAGACCTTCAGAAAAAGAAGTAGCTCCAAATGGCATTACCATAAATTCTTGAATGTCAATTTTATTATCGGCATGTGAACCTCCATTTAAAATATTCATCATTGGAACTGGCATTGTAACGGCTCCAACACCTCCAATATATTTATACAGCGATAATCCTGTTTCTGCAGCAGCTGCTTTTGCAACAGCTAAAGACACTCCTAAAATAGCATTTGCTCCTAATTTACTTTTATTTTCAGTACCGTCTAACTCAATTAATTTATAGTCGATGGCTTTTTGATCGAGTGCGTAGGCTCCATTAAGTGCTTCATCTATTGTTGTGTTTATATAATCAACCGCATTTAAAACTCCTTTACCTAAATAAATACCTGAATCTCCATCTCTCAGCTCAACAGCCTCGTGTATTCCTGTACTTGCTCCTGATGGTACTGCAGCTCTTCCAAAAGCACCATTTGATGTATAAACATCCACTTCCACAGTAGGATTCCCTCTAGAATCTAAAATTTGTCTTCCTACAATTTTAGCAATATAACTCATAATTAAGATTTTTTTAGGTTGTCTACAAATTGATCAAATAAATATCTTGAATCGTGCGGACCAGCAGATGCTTCTGGATGATACTGTACGCTAAAAACATTTTGATTTTTCAGTCTTATACCCGCAACACTATCATCATTTAAATGAATATGTGTTAATTCAACATTGTTATTTTCCTCTATACTCTCTTTTGAAATCACAAAGCCATGATTCTGTGATGTAATCTCACCTTTACCTGTGAGTAAATTCTTTATGGGATGATTTAGACCTCTGTGACCATTGAACATTTTTTCTGTTCTCAGTCCTTGCGACAACCCTATTAATTGATGACCAAGGCAAATTCCAAACACAGGTTTACCATTGTTAATGACTGTTTTTATATTTTCTATAACCTCAGGCATTGCAGAAGGATCTCCAGGACCATTTGACAACATAAATCCATCCGGATTATACTCCAGCATTTCCGTAACGGTGGCAGTCATCGGGTAAACCATCACATCACACCCCCTTTCATTTAAACACCTAATGATATTCATCTTAACACCAAAATCCATTAAGGCTACACGATATTTTGACTCCACAGTTGCCTTTTTCTCGAAGGCAACTTTTGTACAAACCTGAGAAGAGAGCTCCAACCCTTCCATTGATGGTACGTTTTTAACTTCTTCCTTAAGCGAATCAATATTATAATTTGGCTCCGTAGAAATAATAGCATTCATTGCTCCTTTATTCCGAATATATCTAACTAAAGCACGCGTATCAATATCTGAAATACCTAGTTTACCGTCTTCAATTAAATTTTGTTCTAATGATGACTTGCCAGAAGCTCTAGAAAAGATATCTGAAAACTTTTTTATCACAATACCTGAAATTTTCATATTCGTACTCTCGAGTTCATCCTCATGAACACCGTAGTTTCCTATGTGAGAAGTAGTCATAATAAGAATTTGCCCTAGATACGATGGGTCTGTAAATACCTCTTGGTATCCTGTCATACCCGTGTTAAAAGCAATTTCACCTGATGTTTTACCCGTGATTCCTATTGCTTTTCCTTCAAAAAAAGTTCCGTCTTCTAATACTAAGACTGCTGGGTTTCTTTCTTGCATTTCAAAAAGTTTTGGCAAAGTTAAACTTTATATGAGCTTTACAAAAAGATGTTCATAAATAATACAAATAGTGGAAACAAAAAAAGGGGTAACTAATTATAGTCACCCCTTCAACTTGAAAAAATATTTCTATTCCTCTTCGTCTTTTGTTTCTTCTGAAGACTCTTTTGCTTCTGCTGTAGCATCAGCAACAGCACCCTCAGTTGCCGTAGTTGTACTTCCACCTCTTCTAGAACGACGTGTTGTCTTCTTAGCAGGTTTATCGTTTAACATTAATTCGTTAAAATCAACTAACTCAACCATACACATTTCAGCATTATCACCTAGCCTATTTCCAGTTCTAATGATACGTAAGTATCCACCTGGTCTATCAGCAATTTTTGGTGCTATGTCGCGGAATAACTCAGCAACTGCTTCTTTGTTTTGTAAATAGCTAAAAACTGTTCTTCTTGAGTGAGTAGAATCCGTTTTTGACTTTGTCAGCAACGGTTCTAAGTACACTCTCAAAGCTTTCGCTTTCGCTACGGTAGTTGTGATTCGTTTGTGTTCTATTAACGAACACGCCATGTTCGAAAGCATTGCTTTTCTGTGCGCTGTCTTTCTACTTAAATGGTTTATTTTTTTACCGTGTCTCATTTTCTTCTAATTCTAAGATTACTAATCCTTGTCTAATTTATATTTAGACACATTCATTCCAAAAGATAATCCTTTTGCTTCTACTAAGTCTTCTAACTCAGTTAAAGATTTTTTACCAAAGTTTCTAAACTTCAATAAATCATTCTTGTTGTAAGAAACAAGATCACCCAATGTTTCAACGTCTGCAGCTTTAAGACAATTCAATGCGCGCACTGAAAGATCCATATCTACAAGCTTCGTTTTCAACAGTTGTCTCATGTGTAGAGAAGTTTCATCAAACTCCTCAGTTTCAGACTTCACTTCGCTATCTAAAGTAATTCTTTCATCAGAGAACAACATGAAGTGATGTATCAAAATCTTCGCAGCTTCTTTCAAAGCATCTTTAGGATGGATAGAACCATCTGAAGCGATTTCTAACACTAATTTTTCATAATCCGTTTTTTGCTCTACACGAAAGTTCTCAATAGAGTACTTCACATTTTTTATAGGTGTAAAAATAGAATCAATGAAAATTGTACCGAAAGGTACACCTGAAACTTTATTCTCTTCTGCAGGCACGTAACCTCTTCCTTTGACGATGGTAAGTTCCATCTCCAATTTAACGGAAGACTCCATGTTGCAGATTACTAAGTCTGGATTCAATACTTGAAAAGCCGAAGTAAATTTACCTAAATCACCAGCACTCAATTTATCTTGACCTCCTATAGAAACAACAACTGTTTCTGTATCCTGATCTTCGATCTGTTGCTTAAATCGAACTTGTTTTAAGTTCAATATGATTTCTGTAACATCTTCAACGACTCCTTTAATAGTAGAAAACTCGTGATCTACACCTTCAATTCTGATTGAAGAAATTGCAAACCCCTCTAATGAAGAAAGTAAAATTCTTCTTAAAGCGTTACCTACTGTGATACCGTAACCAGGCTCTAATGGACGAAACTCGAATTGACCTTCGTGCTCATCAGACTGAATCATTATTACCTTATCCGGCTTTTGGAAGTCTAAAATAGCCATGTTATCGTTATTTATTATTTAGAATATAATTCGACAATTAGTTGTTCTTTAATGTTCTCAGGGATCATCTCTCTGGTTGGAACACTAATCACAGAACCGCTCATATTTGAGGAATCCCAATTTAACCAATCGAATTTACTATTACTTGACGCTAAAGAATTTGTAATTGCTTCTAACGACTTTGATTTTTCTCTAACACTTACAACATCACCTTGCTTTAACGTGTAAGATGGAATATTTACCACTTGCCCGTTTACGGTAATGTGTTTGTGAGATACTAATTGACGTGCACCGCTTCTCGTTGGAGCTACTCCTAAACGATAAACTGTGTTATCCAAACGTGACTCACAAAGAACCAGAAGGTTTTCACCTGTAATTCCTTTCATTGCAGAGGCTTTCTTAAATAAATTGGAAAATTGCTTTTCCAAAATACCATAAGTATACTTTGCTTTTTGCTTTTCAGCTAATTGGATCGCGTACTCTGACTGCTTTCCTCTTCTTTTGTTTGGACCGTGCTGTCCTGGACCGTATTGTCTTTTGTCCAGCGCTTTATCTGGTCCGAAAATTGGCTCTTTAAATCTACGCGCAATTTTCGTCTTAGGACCTGTATATCTTGCCATGTTAATTAAATTTGAAAGGGGTTATGAATTAAGGCTTCTCCTTCGATAACCATAATATCCTTTCGATTACAAAATTTATTATACTCTTCTTCTCTTTGGAGGACGACATCCGTTATGTGGTAGTGGTGTAACGTCAATTATTTCTGTTACCTCTATTCCACTGTTATGTAAAGAACGGATAGCAGATTCTCTTCCTGCTCCTGGCCCTTTAACATAAACCTTAACTTTTCGTAATCCGAAGTCATGTGCTTCTTTAGCGCAATCTTCTGCAGCAACTTGTGCAGCATAAGGCGTGTTCTTTTTAGAACCTTTGAAACCCATTTTACCTGCTGAAGACCAAGAAATTACTTGTCCAGCATTGTTTGTTAAAGAAATAATGATATTGTTGAAGGTAGCTTGAATATGCGCTTCACCAGTAGCATCTACTTTAACATTTTTCTTCTTCTTTTGTGCTTTTGCCATCTTAACTATTATTTAGTTGCTTTCTTCTTGTTAGCAACTGTTTTTCTCTTACCTTTTCTTGTACGAGAGTTATTTTTCGTTCTTTGACCTCTTAAAGGTAAACCAGCTCTATGACGAATACCTCTTTGGCAACCAATGTCCATAAGACGTTTGATATTCAATTGGATTTCTGAACGCAATGCACCTTCCACTTTAATCGTGTTAATGCTCTCACGTATTTTTCCTAATTGATCATCGTCCCAATCTTGAACTTTGATATTTTCATCAATACCGTTGTCAGCTAAAATTTTAGCTGCGGTAGAACGACCGATACCAAAGATGTATGTTAATCCAATAACACCTCTTTTGTTTTTCGGTAAATCTATTCCTGCAATCCTTGCCATAATTCAAATAATTAGCCTAACCTTGTCTTTGTTTAAGTTTAGGATTTTTTTTGTTTATCACGTAAACTCTTCCTTTTCTCTTCACGATTTTGCAATCTGCACTTCGCTTTTTTACTGAAGCTCTTACTTTCATCTTTCTATTTATTTAATGTGGATTTCTCCTACTTGTATCTAAAAGTTATTCTCCCTTTAGTTAAATCGTAAGGAGACATTTCTACTTTCACTCTATCACCTGGAAGAATTTTAATGTAATACATTCTCATCTTTCCTGATATGTGTGCGGTAATTACGTGTCCATTTTCTAACTCAACTCTAAACATTGCGTTAGATAATGCTTCTATAATTGTTCCGTCTTGTTCTATTGATGCTTGTTTTGCCATGTCTTAATTAAAAACCTGAAACTTCGCCTTGCGTTCTACGTCCTCTTATCTTGGTACCTTCCATTAAACCATCGTAATGTCTATTCAACAGATACGTTTCAATTTGTTGTAACGTATCTAGAACAACACCTACCATAATTAAAAGAGAAGTTCCTCCAAAGAATAAAGCAAATCCTTGTCCTACTCCAAACAATCCAGCTATTGCAGGTAAAATTGCAATAATCGCTAAAAATATAGAACCTGGCAGCGTTATCTTAGAAACTAACTGATCAATATAATTAGCTGTTTCTTCTCCAGGTCTATAACCTGGTATAAATCCACCGTTTCTTTTCATATCGTCTGCCATTTTCTTAGGATTGATCATTATCGCTGTATAGAAATACGTGAATATGATAATCAAGACAAACAAGACAATGTTGTAAGACAAAGTGAATGGTGTAAATGTGCCTTGAAAGAACATCATTGGAACAGCCATAATTGCTTGAGCAAAAATGATTGGCATTACACCTGAAGCATTTACTTTAATGGGTAAATACGAACGAGCACCTTGATCTCCTGCTTCTGCTCTACCACTAGCAACACGCTTTGCATAATTCATAGGGACCTTACGTACACCTTGAACAATTAAAACAGTTGCCAATACTATCAACATGAAACAAACCACTTCTAGCACAACTTTTAATGCTGGGCTCGTTATGACTTCAGTAAAGAAAGATTCTGGTAAATTAGCGATAATTCCCACTGTAATTAACAGAGAAATACCATTACCAACACCTTTATCAGTGATTCTCTCTCCTAACCAAACAGCAAACATTGCTCCTGCCACAAGCACCATTACTGACTGAGCCCACCAAAATGGACTGTTCAATAATTCTTGCGCTACAGCATTTTTACTCTGCACGTACAAGCCGATGTAAGTTGGCGCTTGAAACAAACAAATTAGAATTGTCAAAATTCTTGTGTAATTTGTTATTTTCTTACGACCGCTTTCACCTTCATTCTGCATTTTTTGTACTGCTGGTACTGCCATTCCAAGTAATTGCATTATAATCGAAGCAGATATATAAGGCATAATTCCCAACGCAAAAAACGATGCATTGGTAAAACCACCACCAGACAATAACCCTAACAATCCTTCGATTGTACCGGCATTATCCGTAGATTCTGCACTTAAAATAGCTGGATCAACCCCAGGCAATACGATATGACATCCTACTCGGTAAACAAGAATAAGAGAAAGGGTTACAAGTAACCTCTTTCTCAATTCTTCAACCTTCCAGATATTCTTTATATTTTGTATAAACTTCTTCATTGTTTTGGAAAATAGTTGGCAAAGTTAATTAGATTTCTGAACAATTCCCACCTTGAGCTTCAATTCCTGCTTTTGCAGATGAAGAAAACTTGTGAGCAGTTACATTAATCTTTGACTTTAACTCTCCTCTACCCAAAACTTTAACCAGCTCATTCTTAGAACACAAACCGTTTTGCTGTAAGACTTCTGGTGTTATTTCTGTTACTCCTTTTTTCTCAATCAAAGATTGAATAATATCAAGATTAACGGCTTTGTATTCAACTCGGTTAATATTTCTGAAACCGAACTTAGGAACTCGACGCTGCAATGGCATCTGCCCTCCTTCAAAACCACTTTTTCTTTTATATCCAGATCTTGACTTAGCTCCTTTGTGACCTCTTGTAGCAGTACCGCCGTGACCAGAACCCTGACCTCTACCAATACGCTTATCGCTCAACGTGGAACCTTTAGCTGGAGTTAAATTATTTAGATTCATTTTTATCAATTTTATAGGTTCTACTCAACTACTTCGACTAAGTGTTGAACTTTCTTCACCATACCAAGAATTTGAGGAGTTGCTTCCTTCTCAATAACTTGATTTAACTTTTTTAATCCCAAAGCTTGAATCGTTCTCTTTTGTCTTTGTGAACGATTAATAGCGCTTCTTACTTGCTTTATTTTAATTGTAGCCATTTTCAGATATTTATTAACCGTTAAAAACTTTGTCGATCGAAACTCCTCTTTGCTTTGCTACTGCAACCGCATCTCTCATTTGCTCTAAAGCATTCATAGTTGCTTTAACTACGTTATGAGGATTAGAAGAACCTTGTGACTTTGCTAGTACATTGTGAATTCCAACACTTTCTAGCACAGCACGCATTGCACCACCTGCAATAACACCTGTACCATTTGACGCTGGTTTAAGTAGAACTCTTGCTCCACCAAACTTACCTTTCTGCGCATGCGGAACGGTATCGTTAATGATTGGAACTCTGATTAAGTTTTTCTTAGCATCGTCAATTCCCTTAGCAATTGCTTCGGTTACTTCTTTTGCTTTACCTAATCCGTGACCTACAATTCCGTTCTCGTCTCCAACTACCACAATGGCAGAGAAGCTGAACGTACGACCACCTTTTGTTACTTTAGTAACACGATTGATACCAACTAATTTATCTTTTAGTTCGACATCAGATGATTTTACTTTATTTATTTTATTTGCTGCCATTACAATTAAAATTTAAGTCCGCCTTCTCTTGCTGATTCGGCCAACGATTTAATTCTTCCGTGATATAAGTAACCGTTTCTATCGAAAACTACTTTTTCCACGCCTGCTTCTTTTGCTTTCTCAGCAATAAGCTTTCCTATTAATGCTGCTTGTTCTACCTTAGGTAGTTTATCAGCTCCTTTTTCTTTTAAAGAAGATGCAGATGCCAATGTTACTCCTTTATTGTCATCAACTATTTGCGCGTAGATTTGTTTGTTACTACGGAAAACAGTTAATCTTGGAGTTTCAGAAGAACCGAAAATATTTTTTCTAATTCTTCTTTTGATCTTTGCTCTTCTTGCTTCTTTACTAAATGCCATGAATCAAAAATTAAGATTATTTACCTGCAGCTTTACCAGCTTTTCTTCTAACGACTTCACCTTGGAATCGAACACCTTTACCTTTATAAGGTTCTGGTTTACGGAGAGAACGAATTTTGGCAGCGACTTGTCCTAACAGTTGTTTGTCGTAAGATTCCAATGTAACTATTGGAGCTTTACCTTTTTCTGTTGCAGCTGACACCTTAATTTCTTCTGGAAGTTCTATAATTATTGGGTGAGAATATCCAACTGCTAACTCTAGTCTTTGACCTTGGTTAGAAGCTCTATAACCTACTCCTATAACTTCTAGTACTTTCTTATACCCTTCCGATACTCCAACAATCATATTTGCTACAAGTGCACGGGCTAAACCGTGTTGAGCTTTATGATCAGGAGATTCCGATGCGCGGGTGAAAGAGAGGACACTATCTTCCTGTGACATAGTAATTGCTGGGTGTAACGTCTCCGTTAAAACACCTAGTTTTCCTTTCACAGTAACAACATTGCCATCTGCCTTTACTTCAACTCCACTCGGGACTGTAATGGGGGATTTACCTATCCTTGACATTTCTTATTATTTACTTTTACTTACTATTAATAAACGTAGCATAATACTTCACCACCTACGTTCAATGCTTTTGCTTCTTTATTGGTGATAACACCTTTAGAAGTAGAAACGATTGCAACACCTAAACCATTTAAGATTCTAGGTAGGTCTACTGAACTACTATACTTTCTTAATCCTGGAGACGAAACTCTCTGCAATTTAGTAATTGCTGGAACCTTCGTCGAAGGATTATATTTTAAGGCAATCTTAATGATTCCTTGCTTGTTATCCTCTTCAAACTTATAGTTAGTGATATAACCTTGATCAAATAAGATCTTAGTAATCGCTCTCTTTGTGTTTGAACCTGGAATCTCAACAACTTTTTGTTGAGCACTACTCGCGTTTCTAACACGAGTAAGAAAATCTGCTATAGGATCTGAATTCATAATTTTCCTATTAATGGATTACCAACTTGCTTTTTTAACACCTGGGATCTTCCCCGCTAATGCCATCTCTCTAAATGTTACCCTAGAAATTCCAAACTGACGCATGTAACCTCTTGGACGACCTGTTAAACCACATCTATTGTGCAATCTAACTCTAGAAGAATTAGCAGGCAATTTTTGTAAAGCATCCCAATCGCCAGCTTCTTTCAAAGCAGCTCTCTTAGCAGCATACTTAGCCACCATTGCTTCTCTTTTGCGCTCTCGCGCTTTCATTGATTCTTTTGCCATCTCTTACTTTTTTGTAAATGGAAATCCAAAAGCATCTAATAACGCTTTTGCTTCTTCGTCAGTATCAGCTGAAGTAACGATAGTGATATCCATTCCTAAAATTTTATTCACTTTGTCAATATCTATCTCTGGAAAGATGATGTGCTCCTTAACTCCAAAATTGAAGTTACCTCTACCATCAAAACCCTTTGCAGGAACTCCTCGGAAATCACGTGTTCTTGGAAGAGATACAGAAATAAGACGATCTAAAAAATCGTACATTTTCTCTCCTCTTAATGTAACCTTAGTACCTACCGGCATTCCTTTTCTCAGTTTGAAGTTAGAGATATCCTTTTTAGATATTGTAGCAATTGCTTTCTGACCTGCAATAATTGATAAATCAGCTAATGCTGAATCAATTACTTTTTTATCAGAAACTGCTTCTCCTATTCCTTGAGATAATATAATTTTCTTAATTTGTGGTACACGCATTACCGTTTTGTACCCAAATTTCTCAGTCAATGCAGAAACTACCTCTGCTTTGTACTTTTCCTGAAGTCTTGGTGTATAACTCATTACTTAATAACCTCCCCTGACTTTTTTGAATAACGTTCTAACTTGCCATCTGCGTTAGCCTTACGACCAAGTCTTGAAGCTTGACCGTTAACTACTACCATAAGGTTTGAGATATGGATTGTTCCTTCCTTATCTTCAATTCCACCTTGTGGATTAGTTGCACTTGGTTTTGTATGACGCTTAATCATGTTTAAACCTTCTACTATTGCGCGATCTTTCTTTTTATCGATAGAAAGAATTTTTCCTTCTTGACCGCGAGACTCACCGCTAAGAACCTTAACTGTGTCTCCCACTTTAATGTGTAATTTCTTTTGCATGATTTTACAATTTTAAAGTACCTCAGGAGCAAGTGAAACAATCTTCATATAGTTGTTTTCACGTAACTCTCTCGCTACTGGTCCAAAAATTCTAGTCCCTCTCATCTCACCTGCTTGGTTGAGGAGAACGACCGCGTTATCATCAAAACGAATGTAAGATCCATCTGCACGACGAACCTCTTTTTTCGTTCTTACTACCACAGCCTTGGCTACCGTTCCCTTTTTGACGGCACCAGAGGGCATTGCGTTCTTAACAGTAACTACTATTTTATCTCCAACAGATGCATAGCGACGTTTTGTTCCGCCTAATACGCGGATACATAACACCTCTTTGGCACCACTGTTGTCGGCTACTGTAAGTCTTGATTCTGACTGTATCATTACTTAATGATTATTTAGCTCTTTCTACAATTTCTACTAATCTCCAGTTCTTTGATTTACTCAAAGGACGTGTCTCCATGATGCGAACTGTATCACCTATGTTACAGTCATTTTTCTCATCGTGGGCCACAAATTTAGTAGATTTTTTTATGAACTTACCATATTTGGCATGTTTTACTTTACGTTCTACCATTACGACAATAGATTTCTCCATTTTATCGCTGGTTACCACACCAATACGTTCTTTTCTTAAATTACGCTTTTCCATTTGAAGCATTTTTCCAATTTAACAAGCTTAAGCTTGCTTTTCTCTTTTTGTCAACTCAGTACTCAATCTCGCGATTGTTTTTCTTAATCCTCTAATCTGCATTGGATTTTCCATAGGAGTAACGGCGTGAGATAATTTCATCTTTGCCATTTTCTCTGTAGAATCTGCAATTACATTTCTAAGATCTGCATCTGATAATTGATTGATTTCTTCTTGTTTCATTTCCTTAACTTATTTACCAGGAATAATATAATCATGGCGAACCACGAACTTACATTTTACAGGAAGCTTTTGAGCAGCTAAACGAAGTGCTTCTTTAGCAGTTTCGTAAGCAACACCGTCCGCTTCGAACAAGATACGTCCCGGTTTAACCACTGCAACCCAGTGACTTGGAGCACCTTTACCTTTACCCATCCTTACCTCTGCAGGCTTAGAAGTTACAGGCTTGTCTGGAAATATTCTAATCCAAACTTTACCTTCTCTTTTCATGTATCGAGTAACGGCGATACGAGAAGCTTCAATTTGTCTAGAAGTAATCCATCCTGGCTCCAATGTTTTTAATCCGAAAGATCCAAAAGCGATTTGACTCCCTCTATGAGCTAAACCTCGATTACGACCTTTCTGTGCTTTTCTAAATTTGGTTCTTTTTGGTGATAACATCTTTCGAGTTTTTAAAAGTCAAATACTATTTTTTCTTTCTTCTTTGTCCACCACCTTTGTTAGAACGACCTCCTTTTTGTGAAGCCAACCCTACGTTAGGTGATAAATCTCTCTTTCCGTAAACCTCACCTTTACAGATCCATACCTTGATACCGATACGACCGTAAGTAGTGTGTGCCTCAGAAAGTGCATAATCGATGTCTGCTCTAAACGTATGCAATGGTGTTCTACCATCTTTGTACATTTCTGAACGTGCCATTTCAGCTCCGTTCAAACGACCAGAAATCTTCACTTTGATTCCTTCTGCACCCATTCTCATAGTTGATGCAATCGACATTTTGATTGCTCTTCTAAAAGAAATACGTGCTTCAATTTGACGTGCAATACTGTCCGCAACTAATCTCGCATCAAGCTCTGGTCTCTTGATTTCGAAAATGTTGATTTGGATTTCTTTTTTCGTCAATTTTTTCAACTCTTCTTTTAGTTTATCTACTTCTTGACCACCTTTACCAATGATCACACCTGGGCGTGAAGTATTGATGGTTACGGTAACCAATTTTAGTGTTCTCTCAATAATAATTTTTGAGATACTTGCTCTTGATAAACGTGCATGAAGGTAACGACGGATTTTATCGTCTTCAACGATTTTATCCTTGTAATCATCTCCTCCGTACCAGTTAGATTCCCATCCTTGAATGAAACCTAATCTATTTCCTATTGGATTTGTTTTTTGTCCCATTACATCCTAGTTTTTTACACCATCTACGACAAGCGTAACGTGGTTTGATCTTTTTCTAATTCTATGTGCTCTTCCTTGAGGTGCAGCTTGAATTCTTTTCAACATTCCTGCAGGAGAAACTTCAATTGAACGAACAATTAACGTTTCTTCTTCTAATGCTTTATCTTCATTCTTCTGCTCCCAGTTAGCAATTGCTGAACGCAATAGCTTTTCTAAACTCTTAGAAGCATCCTTAGGATGATGTTGCAATATATTTAGAGCTTTATTTACTTCTACTCCCCTTACAAGATCTGCAACTAATCTCATCTTTCTTGGAGCGATCGGAGAATTCTTTAACGATGCTATCGCCGTAGTCTTCTTTTCCGTCTTCAATTGCTCTGCTTTCAATCTCTTTCTAGCGCCCATGTTGGTAACTATTTAAATTCTATCTTTTCTTATCTTTCTTATTACCACCGTGACCACGGAAGTTACGCGTTGGAGCAAATTCCCCCAATTTGTGTCCTACCATATTTTCAGTCACGAAAACAGGAATAAACTTATTCCCATTGTGAACGGCAATTGTCAATCCAACGAAATCTGGAGATATCGTAGAAGCTCTTGACCATGTCTTGATCACTGCTTTCTTTCCAGACTCTTGTGCTTCATCCACTCTCGCCATTAATTTATAATGGATAAATGGTGGTTTCTTTAACGAACGACTCATAACCTATTTTTTTCTTTTCTCAATAATAAACTTATCTGAATATTTCTTCTTAGGACGTGTCTTGTATCCTTTAGCAGGCATACCATTACGAGATCTTGGATGACCTCCTGAGTTACGACCTTCACCACCACCCATAGGGTGATCAACTGGATTCATAACTACACCACGTACTCTAGGACGACGGCCTAACCATCTTGAACGTCCTGCTTTACCCGAAACAACCAAACTGTGTTCTGAATTCGAAACTGAACCAATAGTAGCTAAACACTCGATAAGTACCATTCGTGTTTCACCTGACGGCAATTTAACGATTGCATATTTACCTTCTCTTGCATTTAACTGAGCGTACGTTCCAGCACCTCTTGCAATTGCTCCACCTTTTCCTGGCTTTAATTCAATGTTATGAATTACAGTACCTAAAGGTATTTCACTTAAGAAAAGTGTATTTCCAACATTAGGAGCTGCTCCTTTTCCTGATACAACTGTATCACCAACTTTCAAACCTTCAGGAGCGATAATGTAACGCTTCTCTCCATCAGCATAATACAAAAGTGCAATACGAGCTGTTCTGTTAGGATCATACTCGATAGCTTTTACCGTTGCAGGAACTTCGTGCTTTTCTCTTTTAAAATCGATAACACGATACTTCTGCTTGTGACCACCACCAATGTAACGCATAGTCATCTTACCAGTATTATTACGTCCACCCGACTTCTTTTTAGAAGCTACGAGTGACTTTTCTGGAGTTGACTTAGTTACCTCAGAGTAATCAGAGATAATTTTGTGTCTTTGCCCTGGAGTTGTAGGCTTTAACTTTCTTAGACTCATTAGTCAATTAAATTAAATGTTATTAAACAAATCAATCGTCTCTCCATCTGCAACAGTAACAATCGCTTTTTTCCAAACTGGGTTACTTTGCTCAACGATACCTTTGTTAGTATACTTAACAGAGGATTTTCCACCGCCATAAGTCATGGTACGTACTTTCTCAATAGAAACTCCGTACATGTTTTCGACAGCCTTTTTTATTTCAATCTTGTTTGCTCTTCTATCCACAACAAAAGTAAAACGATTATTCATTTCTGAATCCATTGTTGCCTTTTCTGTGATAATTGGCTTTTTTATAATTTGACTCATTATAAATTAGTTTAAGATCTTTTCAATTGATTCAACAGCACTTGAAGCCAAAACTACTTTTCTTGCATTTAATACGTCGTACGTATTTAATGAATCTGCAGTAACAACTTTTGCACGTTGAACGTTACGAGATGATAAGTAGATATTATCTTCTTTACTTCCTGTAACTACTAATACTTTTTCGTTCTCTAACTTTAAGTTAGCTAAGATTGATTTGAATTCTGCTGTTTTAGGAGCAGCCATGTTGAAATCTTCAACAATCATCAAAGCATCACTTTGCATTTTAAAAGCTAAAGCTGACTTTCTTGCTAAACGCTTTAACTTGATGTTTAACTTGAATGAATAATTTCTTGGACGTGGTCCAAAAATTCTTCCTCCACCAACACGCGTTCCAGACTTGATATTACCAACACGAGCAGTACCAGTTCCTTTTTGCTTTTTAATCTTTTTTGTAGAACCTGCAATTTCAGATCTCTCTTTCGCTTTGTGCGTACCTTGACGTTGATTTGCTAGGTATTGCTTTACGTCTAAGTAAATTGCGTGGTTATTTGGCTCAATTCCAAAAATTGAGTCTGAAAGCATTACTTTCTTAGAAGTAGCTTTACCTTTTGCATCTAATACTTTTACTTCCATTATTTCTCAATTATTACAGTTGAACCTTTAGCTCCAGGTATAGAACCTTTCACAACGATTAAATTCTTGTCTGTTAAAACTTTCAACACTTGAAGGTTTTCGATCGTAACTGTTTTGTTACCCATTTGTCCAGCCATACGCATTCCTTTGAATACTCTTGCTGGATAAGATGCAGCACCGATAGAACCAGGAGCTCTTAATCTGTTGTGCTGACCGTGCGTTGATTGACCAACTCCACCAAATCCGTGTCTTTTAACTACCCCTTGGAAACCTTTTCCTTTAGAGGTTCCAGAAACGCTTACAAACTCTCCTTCTGAGAATAATTCTGCATTTACTGTGTCGCCAAGGTTTAAACCATCCATTCCGTCAAACTCAACTAACTTACTTTTAGCAGTAGTTTTCGCTTTCTTGAAGTGTCCCTTCAAAGCTGCAGGAGTATTTTTCTCCTTTGCTTCTCCGAAACCTAATTGAACAGCTTCGTACCCGTCACGATCTTGTGTCTTTAACTGAGTTACGACACAAGGACCAGCTTCTATCACTGTGCATGGTGTTGCCTTACCCTCGGCACTGTAGACGCTAGTCATTCCGACTTTTCTTCCTATTAATCCAGGCATTCTTTATTTATTACTAATTAAACTTTAATTTCTACGTCTACCCCACTTGGTAACTCTAATCTCATAAGCGCATCAACAGTTTTCGAAGAAGAACTGTATATGTCTAACAATCTCTTGTAAGAACATAATTCGAATTGCTCACGTGCTTTTTTGTTTACGTGTGGAGACTTTAATACTGTGTAAATTCTTTTGTGTGTTGGTAATGGAATTGGTCCAGAAACAACCGCACCTGTAGTCTTTACAGTCTTTACGATTTTCTCAGCAGATTTATCTACTAAGTTGTGATCGTATGATTTTAATTTGATTCTAATTTTTTGACTCATCTTACTTTAAAATTAAGCAGTTGCACCTTTTACTTTCTTGATTACTTCGTCAGCAACGTTTCTTGGAGCGTCTGCATAGTGAGAAAACTCCATTGTAGAACTTGCACGACCAGAAGAGATTGTTCTTAATGTTGTAACATAACCGAACATTTCAGACAATGGAACATCAGCCTTTATAACTTTAGCTCCAGCCCTATCGTCCATTCCTTTCATCATACCTCTACGACGGTTAAGGTCAGCTACAATATCACCCATATTTTCTTCTGGGGTAACTACTTCTAATTTCATGATTGGCTCAAGAAGAACTGGATTACACTTTGGTAATGCGTGTCTGTAAGCCATCTTGGCTGCAACTTCGAAAGACAATGCATCTGAATCGACTGCGTGAAAAGATCCATCATTCAATTCAACCTTTAAGCTATCCATTGGATATCCAGCAAGCACACCATTTTTCATTGCTTCTTTGAATCCTTTTTCTACTGAAGGTACAAATTCTCTTGGAACGTTACCACCTTTAATATTATTTACGAACTCTAAACCAAGTTTTTCTTCATCTGGTTGAGCAGAAATATTGACAACAATATCTGCGAATTTACCTCTACCACCAGACTGTTTCTTATATGTTTCTCTATGATCTGTAGATCCAGAAATCTTTTCTTTATAAGAAACCTGAGGAGCACCTTCGTTTACCTCAACTTTAAACTCACGTTTCAAACGATCAATCAAAACTTCTAAGTGAAGCTCACCCATTCCTGAGATAACTGTTTGACCAGAATCTTCGTCTGTATGAATTTGGAAAGTTGGATCTTCTTCTGATAATTTCGAAAGTCCAACACCCATTTTATCCATATCTGCTTGAGTTTTTGGCTCAATAGCAATACCGATTACTGGATCTGGGAAATCCATTGATTCTAATACAATGTGGTTTTTCTCACCACATAATGTATCACCTGTTCTAATATCCTTAAACCCAACACAAGCTCCAATATCACCTGCTTCAAGTAAATCAATTGGATTTTGTTTGTTAGAGTGCATTTGGAACAAACGAGAAATTCTCTCTTTTTTGTTAGTCCTTGTGTTATACACATAAGAACCTGCTGGAATAGTTCCAGAGTAAGCTCTAACAAAACACAAACGTCCAACAAATGGGTCTGTTGCGATTTTAAACGCTAATGCAGCTAAAGGCTCGTCATTTGATGGCTCTCTGCTTGTTTCTTCTTCTGTATCTGGGTCCGTTCCTACGACAGCTCCTTTATCTAAAGGAGAAGGTAAAAATGCCATGACAGCATCTAATACTGTCTGAACACCTTTGTTTTTAAATGCAGAACCACACATCATCGGCTGAATAGACATGTTACAAGTTGCAACACGAATCGCGTTCATTACCTCTTCACTTGTAATTGATTCTGGATCTTCAAAGAATTTTTCCATTAAAGCGTCATCTGATTCAGCAACAGCTTCAATTAATTTATCTCTCCACTCTTGCGCTTCGTCAGCTAGGTCTGCAGGTATGTCAAATTCTTTATAAGTCATCCCCATATCCTCTGAATTCCAAGAAATACCTTTCATTGTGATTAGATCAACAACTCCAGCAAAATCATCTTCAGCTCCAATAGGAATTTGTAACGGAATAGGATTTCCTCCTAAACGCTCTTTAACTTCGTTATAGCATTTAAAAAAGTCAGCTCCAGCACGGTCCATTTTGTTTACAAAACAAATTCTTGGCACTTTGTACTTATCCGCTTGTCTCCAAACTGTCTCAGATTGTGGTTCAACACCAGAAGCTGCACAAATTAATGCAACTGCGCCATCCAAAACTCTTAAAGAACGCTCAACTTCAACTGTAAAATCAACGTGACCAGGAGTATCAATAATATTAATCTTATACTCTTTCGTATCGTCTATCGCCTGTCCTTGAACAGTAGGGTATTTCCAGAAACAAGTAGTTGCAGCAGAAGTAATTGTAATTCCTCTCTCCTGCTCTTGCTCCATCCAATCCATCGTAGCAGCACCATCGTGTACTTCTCCAATTTTATGGCTTATTCCTGTATAATATAGAATACGCTCTGTAGTTGTTGTTTTACCAGCATCTACATGGGCCATAATTCCAATATTACGTGTGTATGTAAGATCTCTTTTTGCCATGACTTATTAATATCTAAAATGTGAGAACGCTTTATTCGCCTCAGCCATTCTTAATGTATCTTCTTTTTTCTTGAAAGCAGCTCCTTCTTCTTTCGATGCAGCCACAATTTCATTTGCTAGACGCTGTGCCATTGTTTTTTCGTTTCTCTTTCTAGAGTAACCAATCAACCATTTCATAGCTAAAGATTGCTTTCTTCCTTCTCTTACAGGAGTTGGAATTTGGAATGTAGCACCACCAACACGGCGACTTCTAACTTCGACTGCAGGAGTTACATTTTCCAATGCTTTTTTCCATACATCTAAACCGTCTACATCCTCAACTTTTGAATCAACCAATTCGATTGCGTCGTAAAATATTCTAAATGCTAAACTTTTCTTACCGTCTAACATCATATTATTCACAAATTTAGTAACGGTAACGTCATTAAATTTTGGATCTGGAAGGATCTGAATTTTTTTGGCTTTTCTTCTTCTCATTTCTTAAAAGCTTTAAAATTATTTCTTAGGTCTCTTAGTACCATACTTAGAACGACGTTGAGTTCTTCCCTCAACTCCTGCAGTATCTTCTGCTCCCCTAACGATGTGATAACGCACACCAGGAAGATCTTTAACTCTTCCTCCACGCACTAACACCATAGAGTGTTCTTGTAAATTGTGACCCTCACCTCCGATGTAAGCATTCACTTCTTTTCCATTTGTCAATCGCACTCTGGCAACTTTACGCATTGCCGAGTTTGGTTTCTTAGGTGTAGTGGTGTACACACGCACACATACTCCTTTACGCTGCGGACAAGAATCAAGTGCAGCTGACTTGCTCTTCTTTACCGGCGCTGTTCTACCCTTGCGAACTAATTGTTGAATAGTTGGCATATTTATTTTTAATTATTTACAATATATTATTACCCCCAAACACACTTTGGGGGGTGCAAATGTATACATTTTATTTTAGAATGCAACAAATATTTAATTAAAGTTCCTGATTTTTAACATCCTGTTGTTGAAACAAAAAAATAACAGACACATATATATCTAAAAACAGCAAAGCCATGAATGAAATCATGGCTTTGATTTATTTTTCTATTGAAAAAGAATAAATTAGTTTATAAACTCAATTATCGTGAAATTACAACCTTCTCTGTCTCTTGGAAATTTCCGTTTCCTATTCTAACAAAATACACTCCTGAGTTTACAACTCCTAAATTTAGCGTCTCTGAACAAACACCAGCAATTGGTTTAACATTTAGTTTTTGTGAAACCACCTGTCCATTCATTGCAATTAACTGAATCAAGATAGGCTCATCATTATTCACACCGATTACGTTTACATTTAAAGCGTCTCCGTTTACAAAAGCATTTAGTTCTAGCTCATCGTAGTATGCATCTTCTTCTACACCAACTACCTGATCGAGGTTGAAAGAAAAAATGCGGGTTCTTCTAGACCCGTTTGTACCGAGATATTCTCCCGTATACCAGAATGTTTCACCATCAGGATCCAAGGATATGTGAGCATAGTCGCCATATCTATCTATCCCAACCTGTGAACCACTTCCTTCTATTGCGCTCTCTTCTTGAAAACCCATTGTTCCCAAATCATTCCACCTTAATCTTCCTGTATAACGTATACCAGGAAAGATATTACTATTTGCATTACACACGGAATAAGCCATTCCAATATGACCATGCTTATCCATAGCAATAGAACTCATCCATCTACTTGTATTATCTGGTGCAAACGTCGACTGTTGATGAACGGACCAAACTCCATCATTATTATCTCTTAACTCGTACCAGCGCACTGCTGCTCTATTCCCACCTAGGTCTACCGCATGAGATAACATAATTGAGTTATGATTAACCCACCTTGTGTGCTGCGCCCTGTACATTAGAACTCCTTGAATAGCATCTATTCTTTGACTTGTACCAGGCTGAGCTATATTTGCAAAACCTCCAGTAAATACAGCATCAAAAGAAGCTACTGGTAATTGCTGAGAGGAAACTACTTGTGTATTGTTTGGTGTATCCCAATCTGTAGTCATTTCGTAAATTTCTATTTGGTCTTGAGACACGCCGTTAAACGCATTATCTTCCAAGTTGAAAAAGTAACATGGAGTTCCATCTGGAGGCAAATCTCCGTCTGCATCAGCAGGTAACGGACTTCTAAAACCTCCTGTGTTTAAACTAGGTAAGCTCAATGAAATCATCTGAGCTGTAGGATCTCCTGCGATCATTTTTTCTCTCTCAAACACTACCGCAGTATGTGTAGAATTAGAAGTCATATAGTATCCATCCCACCAAATAGAGTATTTCGGATAATCGGGAAACTGTGAAAGATTGTAACTGTAAGCATAATATTCTCCTGTTGGATCTGGTGTCTGAGAAATCGCAATCATTATGCCATTTGGAGAGTTACTAAATTGAGAAATAAACCAGCGTTCAGCATGACGATCATACATAACAATAGGATCTCCTAAGTTTGAACTTCCTGGCCAAAGACTATTTAGACTAAAAGAAAACGTTTCTGGAGAACCTGTTTTGTCATAAACCCTGTATACTGTATTTACCGCTTGAACGTAATGATCTGGGCCGGCTGCACCTGAAGGATCTGGCGGAAAACCGCTACCATTTAATCCATTGAAATTAACGAGAGGAGGGTTCAGTTGCTTTCCGACCGACTTTCCTTGTAATGCACCATCAGGCTGTATCTGCGTTTGTGCTTCTAAATAACCATCTCTTTGAAAGTCATTCCGAACTTCCTTAGGTTCTGCGTTTGGATCTACTCCATCTATAACTTCTGGCAATTCTTTAAAAGGTATAGTTTTGCTGAAACTACTTGGCGTAATAGCCGTTACTTTTTGACCGAGAGAATTAACTGACTCTACAAAATTTTGCTTGTTCTCTGTAGCTTCTTGAGAAAAGCCAAAAAAAGTTGTACTGCAAATTAAAGCAGCTAATTTAATTTTAATCATATAGTTTTAATTATAGCTTAATAGCGACTCCAAAAATAGCAGAAATAGCGTGTACAAGCAAATATAAGGCACTCGAGTATTGTAATGCTAACAACCTTTGGATAGAAAACAAATGAAAGGCGTCAAAAAATAATTGGCGCCTTGGTTTTTTGTATTGAATAATTATTGTGATAAATAATATGTGAACTTGCTAAAAATTAATTTACAGCTATTGCCGTTCAAAACAAGTTGCGCACAGTCGTCAACACCTTTTCTACAAAGGCTATTACCTTTTACAGTGACTATAGCGTTCTCAAGCAATTTATCTCCGCTAAAAATACTATATACACCTTTACCATCGTTGATTTCAAACACTATAATTGTAGGATTGCTTTTTTTTAAAAAACCCAAAACTTTTGCCTCACTAACACTGTCCTCTACATTGTTTAATTGAATATTATCTACATTCCATTTGCCATTGATATCAAATTGACTCAATCTTTTCTCAAAACTAAACAATGAGAAAATAACAACACCCAGAATAACACTTATTAAAACTTTCATCTCTTTACGTAGTTAAGTATTCCATTATCACATTAATATGAACGTGCGTTTGAATTTGGCAAAGTAGTTATAAAGAAAACTTTCATTTGGAGCTGCTCCTCCGGTAAAAGTCCAGTTATTTATATAACAATCGCCAACATCAACATTAAAAGAACTAATACTTGGTGGAAATATTGAGTAAGATATATCTACAGAAATATGCCATTTGCAACCATTTTGGTCTTTTAGATAAATCTCTACTAACTAAGCCAATACAACTAAAAGTGGATATAACTTTTTCAAGTATAATTCCGTCATGATTGTAGGCAATATACTAAAAAAACAAAATCTTAAAAAATTATCTACTAAATAAATTCTACGTAATAATCTTCAAAAACGTTTTGAACACGATGGAGATATCATTTTTTATAGTTGGATTCTTCAAATACTGTTTATTGAGTTCAATTTTAGCAGGCATTATTTCTTTGATATAGGTTTGACGAGGATTATCACTTTCGCCCAAGAGCTTATTTTCATCGAAAAATTTTAAACTAGCGATATCTGTAATTCCAGGTTTGACCTGTAAAATTTCTCTTTGCGATTGATTATAAAGTCTCACATACTCTTCAACCTCTGGTCTTGGCCCAACAACACTCATGTCGCCTTTGAGAACATTAATAAATTGAGGAAACTCATCTAGTTTAAATTTTCTTATAAAATATCCAGATTTTGTAATTCTGCTATCGCGCATACCGATAGTAAGCCTACCCTCTCTATCCGCATTTTTTTTCATTGATCTAAACTTAATAAGCTGAAATGGTTTACCTTTTAAACCAATTCTCTCTTGGTAGTAAAACACCCTTCCTCTACTTTCAAGTAAAATCCAAACTGCAAGTATACAGCCAACTGGTAGAAAGAAAAACAGAATTAGACTTGAAAAAAATATGTCGAAAACTCTTTTCATACTACGCAATAACTGCTTCTACAGAATTAAGTACTGCGTTGATCACTTGCTTTTGTTGATCTTCTGTTAAATCATAATAAACAGGTAAAGTAATCTCTGAAGCATACATTTTATATGCCTGCGGATAATCTGTCATAACATATCCTCTTTTCCTGTACGCTGTTAATAAAGGTAAGGGTTGAAAATGTACATTAACCGAAACGTCATAATCAAAGATATTTTGAATAATTTGGTCTCTCTGCTCTTCTGTTATATTATCTATCCTTAAGAGATACAGGTGGTATGAGCTTTCTTTGTTTTCTGTTTTATATTGCGGTAAAATTGCCCATGACTTATCTTTAAACGCGTTATTGTAGGTTTCAAAAATTGAAGCTCTTTTATCTAAATTACCTTGATATCTTTCTAGTTCAATTAAACCTATTGCAGCTTGAATATCTGTCATGTTACACTTATACCCTGGCTCTTCTACATCGTATTTCCAGTTTCCTTTTTGTGTTTTAGCCAATGCATCTTTAGACTGACCGTGTAAAATTAAAGAACAAAAATGTTTGTAAATTGCTTCATGATCAAAATTATCGGGTAAATTGAATGTCAATGCACCACCTTCTGCGGTAGTAAGATTTTTTACCGCATGAAAAGAAAAAGCACTAATATCTGCGATCGCTCCAGACATTACTCCTTTATATTTGGCTCCAAATGAGTGTGCTGCATCTGACAAGATTAATATTCTGCCCAATTCTTCTTGCAATTTGTTTGCTGGAGTAAACATGTGCTTTATTGCATTTTCGTTAACCACCGAAAATAGCTCGTCAAAATCACAAGGTAAACCAGAGATATCTACACCCATAATAGCCTTAGTTCTCGGTGTAATTGCTTCTTTAACTTTTTGAATATTTAGATTAAAATCATGTTCATTTATGTCTACCATAACAACCTTTGCACCAGTATGTACAATGATATTTGCGGAAGCGCAATACGTGTAGCACGGAATAATTACCTCATCTCCCGGACCGATTCCCCACCACCTTAAGACTACTTCCATACCCATTGTCCAAGAACTTACACAAACAGTAGATTTAGCTCCTGTGTATGTTGTAATTTCTTGCTCAAACTTTTTAGTTCGTGGACCCGTAGTTATCCAACCACTGCGTAGTGCTTCAGATACCTCATTTATTACTTTTTCATCTATTCTGGGTGGAGAAAATGGAATCATTTTATCTAATTTTATACAAATATATACGAAACAAAATGATGCGAATAATTTATTAGATTTTTAATTTTAATATCTTTGGAACAATGAAAAGACTCACCATTGCCATTGACGGTTACTCCTCTTGCGGAAAAAGTACTTTAGCAAAAGCAATTGCCAAAGAAATGAACTATGTTTTTATTGATTCTGGTGCAATGTATAGAGGAGTTGCTTTATTTGCTCTACAAAATGGATGGACAAACAATGGCGAGGTGCAGAATCAAGACATTATTTCTAATCTGAATAAAATCGATATTCATTTTGAATTAAACTTAGAAAACAATAAACCTGAGTTAATTTTAAATGGTAAGAACGTTGAACAACAAATAAGAACGCTAGAAGTATCAAATGTTGTATCTGAAGTTGCTCGAATTAAAGAGGTAAGACATAAAATGGTTGATTTACAGCGCTCTTTAGGAGAAAAAGGAGGTGTGGTAATGGATGGGCGAGACATTGGAAGTGTTGTTTTCCCAAAGGCCGAACTAAAACTATTTGTTACTGCAGAACCAAAAGTAAGAGCCGAAAGACGATTTAGAGAATTAACTGAACTCGGAGACAAAATTACGATAGACGAAGTAGCTGCTAACCTGCAACTGAGAGATGAAATTGATACAACCAGAAAAGAGAGTCCGCTAATAAAAACACACGACGCCATTATATTAGACAACACAGAACTTGACAAAGAAGAGCAGCTGGATCTTGTAATGCGGTGGATAGGCAGAATACAAACGGGAGTACTGCGTAGAACTAGTTTAAATTCTTAATGACTCAACGGCCTCGAGACCAGAAGTTACTGCCTCAAAAAACAAAGGTAATTTTCCTGTATCACACCCAGCATATGTAAAGTTTTCTAAAGGTCTACCTGTATTCCAATCTTGTTTTAAATAACCAGGTTTTGGAACAGGCATAGCATGTCCTAATAAATTAACATTTACCATTTTGATCTTAGATCGTATCTGGTGACCTAAGCTTTTTTCTACATAATCCAGTGTTTTCTCAATACACTTTTTGGGATTTTCTTCAATATCCTCAAGTAAACTCCTGTCTTTTGAATCGAAACAATAATAAGCCGTAAACACATCAAACTCGTCTACAAAATCGAATTGAGCCCTACTATCTGAAAATCCTAAAAAAGTTTCATCTTCGGTAATCATATCGTTTTGCCAAAAACCATTTCTGTCTTTCAATTTTTCAACAACAATATTAATTGAAACCCAAGCCGAGTAATCAGGAATCATTTCCTGTCTATCTGCTTGAGGACAGATATATTTCAACGCATGTTTATTTCCAGCATAAATTACTCTATTACACTTAACTTCTTTGATTCTTTTATTTAGAAGATCTACAATTTGTGCTTTAAAAAACGCTCCTTCTTTTTGAATTGAATGACAAAGATGATTGAGCTGAATGTTTGAATAATTTGTATTCGCCAACATTTTCTGAACAAAATACTGATTACCTTCTGGAGGAGAAATAAGCTCTAACTCCTTATTGTAATCTCTACACATATAATAGTGTATACCAGATAGAGCCGAAATCTCAGAGCACGGAGCTCCCCAATCATCGCGCATCTGATAATCTAAGGCTTTATAAAACTCAGCTGAAAATTGACCTTGCTTTTCTAACCAACTACGAAAAGTTATTTCATTCAAGTAATCAAAACGAACATCAATGTTAGTTGTTGGCATAACCATTTCGTTTTTAAATGGACGAAGTAAACGTTCAAACATTGGCACTTCGCTCATTCCAGCTATCGGATCATTAACACGCGCTCCAAACCGTAAACAAGTACTTTCATTCTCTGGATTTATTAAAAACTCGCTATCCTTGTAATGGTACTGTTTGTTAAACTCATCAAAAACAATAATGTTAGACGCAACTAGAAAATCTAGTGTCGACTTCCCATAATTACTTGGATAAATAATATCGTAATGCGCTCCCCTGGCAAATCGAGCAGAATTAAAATTACCTCCACCGGCCGTACCTCCAACATAACCATTAAGATCAAACAATGCTGTATTTTCTTTATTTAGTTTGCTATAAGCTGCAATACCAGAAACACCTGCTCCAATTATAATGGTATCGTAAGTTTCTTTACTTTTTGGATACGTTGCCAATTTTTCTCGTGACATGTGTCCAGACAACCGGTTGCTATCTATCTTAATAGAATAGTTAGATTTAGTCAAATCTGCAAGACATCCATTGAAAAGCAGCGGAACGCTTCCTAATCCGGCAATTCTAATAAATGTCTTCCTATCCATATCACAAATATGTAGCGTATTTTACACAAATCATCGAATTACTAACGATTAATTGGTTAAAGTTTTAAAAAACAACTTTACTGGCATATAAATTGAATGTTAATTTTACATTTATTCAATAATAAATAAATTATGCGCACCTTACTTTTCATCTCACTGTTCTGTCAATTTTCTTGCTTTGCTGCTTTAAGCGACAGCATTACAAAATCTTGGAAAAAAGATTTAATTCAAACTCATAAAGATTCTACTCAATTACTTTTCGTGAGTTCATCCGCGCTATACGATCAAGGTTGGGATACACTGGCGCACCCAAACTTCTGGAGAAAAATAATGGTTCTTTCGCCAGACTCATGTCTCATAAACATAGGCAAAACTCGCGAAATAATTACCCAACTATCCTTAAATGATTGGAATCTATACAGCGATGATGAGAAGGATATATACAGAGATTCTATTCGAAACGCAAAGGGTCTTGACAAAGAAGAAAAAGTGTATATGACAACTGGGAAAAGTGATTTTTACAAATTCAACAAAGTTTTTCATAGTTTATCCAGAGGTGTAGCAGTTTTTGATTCTCTTGACATAGACCCCTGGTATGCGCAGGCTATCTTATTAATTGAGAGTCCGGGAAAGTTAGCTAAATCAAACGTTGGAGCTTATGGTGCCTTTCAATTAATGAAAGGAGTTGCTCGGAGTCATGGTTTGCGCGTAGACAAATATGTTGATGAGAGGAAAGACTTTGTTAAATCCGCATATGGAGCATCTCATCTTTTATCTACTACTTGTATTCCACAAGCTAAGCGGATTTTAAATTCACAAAATATCACTTTTAACGAAAACGAACTTTGGTTTCGATTATTTGTACTACATATTTATCATGCCGGAGCAGGTAATGTAGAAGCTGTGGTTAAAAAAATAAATCCTGATAAAGGTGGTAGAGAATTAATTGAAAATATGTGGATAAACTCAGCAGGAAATTTCAAAAACAGTTCTCAAAACTACAGTCAACTCGCACTAGCTAGTCTTTTAATATTAGATGAAATGTTGGTTACCCTTCAATCCTAATTTTAATTAAAAATAAAGCTGTAAGTTTCTTCTCAATACAATTGTGAAAGAAAACACTATTTTTATTCAACTATACTGAACCAATGTTTCTATTTTTGTTTTTATGGATTATTTAAGCGGATTAAATGAAAATCAACGTGCACCTGTAGAGCACATCGAAGGACCAATTATGGTAATTGCCGGAGCTGGATCTGGTAAAACGCGTGTGCTTACCTATAGAATTGCGCACATGATTAATTATGGAATTGATCCGTTTAATATACTAGCGCTTACTTTTACCAACAAGGCTGCTAGCGAAATGAAGCAACGTATCTCTACAATTGTTGGTGATGGTGAAGCCAAAAACATAGCCATGGGAACTTTCCACTCTGTGTTTGCCAAATTATTGCGTTATAATTCTGAACGTTTAGGATATCCAAGCAATTTTACAATTTACGATACACAGGATTCGCGCAGCTTAATTAAAACAATTATTAAGGAGCTTAAGTTGGACGATAAAGAATATAAACCAGCTTCTGTTCACGGTAGAATATCAAGTGCGAAAAACAACCTTATTTCTCCAGAAGAATATGCAAATAATGCAGAAATTGTTGGAGAAGATCGCATGAGTAGGCGTCCACTTATTTATCAAATCTATAAAATCTACATGCAGCGTTGCTTTAAGGCCGGTGCTATGGATTTTGATGATTTACTTTATCAAACAAATGTTTTATTAAGAGATTTTCCTGAAGTTTTACATTACTATCAACAAAAATTTAAGTTTGTTTTGGTTGATGAGTATCAAGATACAAACTACTCACAGTATCTGATTGTTAAGAAAATCGCAGCAGTCTATGAAAATATTTGTGTTGTTGGTGATGATGCACAATCTATCTACTCGTTTAGAGGTGCTAACATTCAAAATATCCTTAATTTCAAAAAAGACTATCCTGATTATCAACTCTACAAGCTAGAACAAAACTACAGAAGTACCAAAAATATTGTAGAAGCTGCTAATAGTGTAATTGCAAAAAATCAAGACCAAATTAAGAAAGATGTTTGGACAGAAAACGACAAAGGTGCGCACATAAAAGTTGTTAAATGCCTTACCGATAACGAAGAAGGAAGAGTTATTACAAATAAAATATTTGACGTAAAACAAAGTACTGGAGCAGAATATTCTGACTTTGCAATACTTTATAGAACGAATGCACAATCAAGGTCTTTTGAAGAGAGTCTTCGAAAATTGAACATGCCTTATAAAATTTATGGTGGACTATCTTTCTACCAGAGAAAAGAAATTAAAGATTTAATCGCTTATTTTAGATTAACTGCAAACCCAAATGACGAAGAAGCGCTTAAACGCGTTATTAATTATCCGAAAAGAGGAATTGGAAACACCACTATGGAGAAAATAATCATTGCTGCCCAGCAGTATGACGTTTCTTTATTTGATATTATGTCTGACTTTGTAAGCTATCCTGTTTCTATTGGTAGCGCTGCCCAGAAAAAAATAATCGACTTTGTGACTATGGTTAAAAGTTTTGGTGCTGATTTAGACCGTGTGCCCGCTTTTGACCTTGCCCAAAGAATTGCTACTTCTGCAGGAATTTTAAAAAACCTACACGATGATAAGACGCCAGAAGGAGTTGCACGATACGAAAACATCCAAGAACTATTAGCGGGTGTGAAAGAATTTTCAATTTCTAACAGAGATGCAGAAAACAACTCTTTAAGTGATTTTCTAATAGACGTTGCCCTACTAACAGATGCAGACAAAGACAACGAAGACGATAAAAACAAGATTACTCTAATGACCATCCATGCCTCAAAAGGATTGGAGTTTCCACACGTCTTTATTGTTGGATTAGAGGAAAATCTTTTCCCTTCTCAACTTTCTATCAACTCAAGAACAGAGCTTGAAGAAGAAAGAAGGTTGTTTTACGTAGCTGTAACAAGAGCCGAAAAAACGTGTACATTGAGTCATGTTCAAAGCAGATTTAGATTTGGACAAATAATCTCTTCTGAACCGAGTAGATTTATAGATGAAATAGACGAACAGTTTGTAGAACACGAAAACGCGTATTCTGATAAAGCTACTGCCGGAAGATCTTTAAATTCTGACCGAAAATTTAGAGGTGGATTAAATGCACCTGGACCAAGAACAAGTGGTTTTTCAACCCGAAATTTAAAGAAAATTGATTCTACACCAAGCACAGGAGGCGGTACAACGGAAACACTAAAAGTAGGGTACAACGTGGTACATGAAAGATTTGGGAAAGGAAAAGTTACTGGACTAGAGGGCGCTGCTCCCAACCAAAAAGCAACAGTTTTCTTTCCAAGGGTTGGGCAAAAAACACTGATTTTGAAGTTTGCAAAATTGACTATTTCTGAAGATTAAGGGAAACAGGAGTTCCTCTATTTTTTCCACTTACTCAAGTTGGTTGTTAAAGTGAGCATATTATTAAAACCAGCTTGAGAAATTATTGAAAGTCCGTAATCCAAAGAAAACCGTTGAAAGTAAAAACCAGCACCGAAAGACAATCCTGCAGCTCCTGGTCGAGACTCTAATCGCATTTCTCTTCTTCGTTGGTAATCAAAAGCAGTACGAACATGCAGTTTATCGCCCAACAAGGCTTCTACTTGAAAAGTAAAGTGACGTGCTAACTTCTCCCCAAAACCTGCTGTTTCAGGCTCTAACAATTCCTGCGTAAGCGGGTCTATGGTAACTTCTTGGTTCGGATCATCATAAGATAAATCCCACCTATTTAAATCATGCGCTAAAAGAGAAAATCGAAAAGGTGCATGCTCTAACTTGTGTGATATACCCATTTGAAAATCTGCTCTTAAAGATTCTCGATTTCCTTTTGTGTATCCTTTAAATTGGAAGCCAACATTCTTGATTAAGGCCGTAAACAAAGTTCTATTATCGTTACCTAATAAAATTGTTCCAGCTAAATCTAAACCGATTCCTAAAGACGAGAAAGACTCTAATTGCGAATAAATGAAATTAAAATTTCCACCAACAGAAACCTTTGGGTTAAGTTGCTTTCCGTATCCCATTCCTAATGCGAAATCTCCCGCGCTAAATTCTCCTTGTTCCACGCCTGTTTCATCTCTTCGTACCATGTTGCCGTATGAAACGTATCTAAGATGTCCAGAAAAAGTACCTACTTGATCAAAGTGTCGGCCATACGCTACCATACCATAATTAATACCTCCCGCAAGCAATGCTTGATTTATGCCAAGAGAATTATCCATGTCTTTATTTAGCAAAGATGGATTACCTACTCCTAAGTTCACATCCTTATCTTTTACCGTTATAAAATCTGTGCCAAGGGCGTTTGACCTCGCATTAAATCCAAGATCTAGAAAAGAAAAAACGGTTTCTCCACCTGTTTGAGCGTGAGCAACAGTAACAAGTAGAAAACAAGAAATAATCAGTATGATTTTCATAATTTGATGCAAGAACGAGTAAAAGTATTAAAAATTGTTTTCAATTTGCTTTTTTACTCTTGGTCCAAGTTCAATAACTTCCATATTCTGTGGCTTTCCATTCGATAATTCAAATCTTAACAGCGTTTTAACCGAATGAAATCCCTTATAACCACAAGCACCTGGATTCAACCAAAGCATATTATTCTGTTTATCCATTTTCACAAGTAGAATATGACTATGACCACAAACCAATAAATCTGGCGAACCATTTTCATTTAATTCTTTAAAGAGAGGTTTAGAATATTTGTAGGGTTTCCCGGCGATATGCGTAATAAGTACTTCTACACCTTCGAGCTTAAATCGGTTAAACTCTGGAACTTCTTGTCTAATTTCATGTCCATCAATATTTCCATACACTGCTCTAATAGGCTTAAAAGCTTTTAACTTATCAATTACCTCAACATCTCCAATATCTCCCGCGTGCCAAATCTCATCAACATCTTTAAAGTGATGAAATATTTTTTCATCTACATCACCGTGCGTATCCGATAGCAGTCCGATTTTCTTCATAAACACAAAGATTGGAAAACAATCTATCGTTTAGAAATTTTATTGTGTGTAATTGTTCTTTGCCTAGAACACTTGTGCCTTCCAACTTCAAAACCTCTTGTTTTGGCGTGTTTAGTTGACCTACCTTGCACTCTTTTTCTCCAGAGCCTCCAGCTGCTCAACTTCATTTCTTGTCGCATTAACCGAATAACATCCTTCTCTGGAACGCCAAATTGAAAAGCTATTGCGTCAAAAGTTGTTCTATCTTCCCAAGCCATTTCAATAATCCTATTTACGGCCCTTTCATCTAAATTGTACTCTTTTTTTACACTCATCTATTTAATCTGTACTAATAAAACACACGTGATTAAAAACTGTTTAGATTCACAAGATGTTTTATTTTTAACACTTTGTTAATCGAAAGCTTCTTGCGTTTATTTTTGCCTAAAAAAATATTGGCGATGCACTACATAGATCCTTTTTATAGATACGACTTAACGTTATTAGAACGTACAATTTCTGTTGCACAACGCGAAGCTAAAATGAACAATGTAGCACTATTCTATGCAATTAAAGCAAATAACGAACCAGAAATTCTTGAAAAAATAAGGGCTTTTAACCTAGGGATAGACGCAGTATCTGGAGAAGAAATTAAGCACTGCTTAAACCACGGATTTAAACCTGAACAGATTGTTTTTGCAGGATCTGGTAAAACCTATAAAGAAATTGAATATGCTCTATTCGAAAACATTAGAATTATACATTGTGAATCGGTTGAAGAATTTTATTTAATTCAGAATTTGAGAAAAAAACTTAATTCTACAACACAAGTTGCGTTGCGCCTTAATCCAGATTTTAAAGTAGATACATTTGATAAAATTTCAACGGGAGAGAATACACATAAATTTGGAGTAACAGAAGCTGAGGCTGTTAAATTAATTTCTGAATACGGTAACGAAATAATCGGATTCCATGTACATGTAGGTTCACAAATTGAAAATCTAGAATATTTTAAATCACTTTCTAAACATATAGCAAATCTACTTGATCGGTTCACCAATTATCATCCAGCCTATCTCAATTTGGGAGGTGGTTTAGGCATAAATTATAAAGAGCCCAAAAAATTTCCGGTTCCAGATTTTAAAGGTTGGATGTCTGCCATACGAACATATTTACCAGAAAGTAAGTTTCCAACTCTAGCATTAGAACCTGGCAGAAGTCTAGTAGGTCAATGCGGAAAATTAATAGCGCAAGTACAATACATTAAAGAACGAAACAACTGTAAAATTGCCTTGCTCAACGCGGGTATGTCTGCTTTACTCAGACCAATGCTCTACGGAGCGTATCATAAGGTTACAACACTCAATGCTTCTTTTGAATTTGACACCTATAAAATTGCGGGTCCATCTTGTGAGAGTACAGATGTTTTTCATGAAAACTATACGATTGAAAAACTTTTCGTTGGAGACATTGTTGAAATACATAGCACAGGCGCATACGGTTCAAGTATGCAGTTAAACTATAATTTAAAACAAGCCATCGCCAAAAAATTTATTACACAAAGTACCCACACGATAATAAAATGTACCCATGAAAAAGCAGCATCTTCCAGAAAAAAAGTGCCAAACCTGCGGACTTCCATTTAGTTGGAGAAAAAAATGGGAGAAAAACTGGGAAGAAGTGAAATACTGCAGTGAACGATGCAGAAGAAACAAGAAAAAGCCTGCATAACAGCTTTGTATAACTCTAGGAATTTAAATTAATTCGGCTACTTTTGCCCAAAAAAACAACGTTTTGAGTTTAGTGCTGTTGTGCATATACTTCTTTAGCATCTTATATTTCTTTTACCGCCAAGGAAAGAAACTAGAGCATACTACGTCAACTCTTTTACCAGCTCTTTTTATTGTAAAATTTGGTGCAGGACTCTTTTTTTTATATGTCTACACCTACATTTACGGAGGAGGAGAACTCACAGCTGATGCCGGCGCTTTTTTCCGTGAAAGTAAAATTTTACATGGTGTTTTTGAAAAAGCACCGAGTGACTATTTTAGGTATATTTTTAACATAGATTTAAGTCCTGAATTCGTAGACAAACACCTACGTCTAACCCAACATTGGAATGGTACTCAAAAACCTTTTTTTAACGACTCTCAAAACGTACTACGTGTAAATTCCTTGTTACTTTTTTTATCAAAAGGTCAGGTTATTACACACATTCTCTTCATGTGCGCGTTTTCTTTTTGGGGTGTTTTTGAATGTTTCAAATGGGTACAACAATACAGTAAAATAAGAGAAAAATATGTATTAATGCTTTTACTTTTACTACCAAGTCTTGCTTTCTGGAGCAGTAGTTTTATTAAAGAACCTCTCTTAATTTTAGGTTTTGGACTATTTCTAAATGGTCTTTTTTACAAAAAAAACTCATCCACCGTAAAAATTATAAAATTACTTATTGGATCCTTACTTGTTTTGAGTTTTAAGCCTTATGTATTCGTATGTTTACTTCCGGTTCTTCTCTTTTTAATGATACAATTCGTATTCAAACAAAAAACTATCTTTTTTGGATTGGGAGCAATGGCATTACTGCTTATTGTTTTATTATCTGTACCCACTGCCAGAAATACAATCGTAAATAAAATTTCTAACCAACAGAGAGACTTTATAAACGTAGGATTAGGTGGACTACATCTTTTTAGAAACGACACTATTTACTTTTTTGAAGGCGTGGAACGCGGTAAAATGAAACAAGAAGGAAACTTGGTTTACTTGATTAAAGAAACTGAAGGTGCTTTAGTGGTTGACAAACAAAATTATGGAATGGAAACGGTTAAAATTCCGGCAGACCCAGAACCTTGGTTTGTTTTACACCAGTCTGAAGGATCCGCAAGTAGTTTTAACACGACACGAATTAACGGATCTTTTTTCACCCTTATCACAATGGTACCAGAAGTACTTTTAAATGTAATGTTTAGACCTTTTCCAGGCGATAATGGTTCATGGCTTATATATCTTGCTATGACAGAAAACATTGTTTTTGCCTTTCTCTTTTTAGGAGCTTTATTCTGGTTTAGAAGAGCACTTACACCAACAGAAAGGTCTATAATCGTTGCCCTTTCACTTTTCACGCTGTGTTTGTACCTCATCATTGGATACACAACTCCAGTAACAGGAGCTATTGTGCGATACAAAATCCCCGGAGTTTTAGCATTGATGTGTATATTATGTATATTTTTCGAACCGAAAAAACGAATCACATGAAAACTATTTTTATTTCAGGAGCTACAGCAGGATTTGGACTTGCTACTGCAGAATTATTTGCACAAAAAGGATATGCGCTCATCTTAACAGGAAGAAGAAAAGAACGTTTTGTTGAATTAACAGAAAAGTTAACGCAATTAGGAGCTTCAGAAATATACTGGCTTTGTTTTGATGTGCGATCTGAAAAAGAGACGATCGATGCAATTACTTCATTACCAAAAACGCTCACAAGTAGGTTAGGAATAGTGGTAAACAATGCAGGTTTAGCAGTAGGAAGAGGTCCTATAGACGAAGGAATAAGCGAGGATTGGGACAGAATGATTGATACCAATGTAAAAGGTTTACTTTACGTTTCTAAAGCGCTGATTCCGTTTTTAAAAGCAAACAAGAAAGGACACATTATAAATATTGGAAGCATTGCAGGTAAAGAAGTGTATCCAGGTGGAAATGTATACTGTGCAAGTAAACATGCCGTAGATGCACTAAGTAAAGCAATGCGTATTGATTTGGTACCTTATAATATTAAAGTTACCAATATTGCTCCAGGAGCAGCAGAAACTGAATTCAGTGTAGTTCGTTTTAAAGGAGATCAAAAACAAGCAGAAAAAGTATACGATGGCTACTCTCCGCTAGTAGCTAAAGATATTGCAGAAACAATTGAATTTGTTACTTCTCGTCCAGTCCACGTAACCATTAACGATTTAACTATTATGCCAACTGCTCAGGCATCGGCTACTGTACTGTACAAGTAAGCTTTTTTAGTCTAACAACTGATACGCTGCCATTTTATTATACAGGGTTTTTCTATCGATTCCCAATATTAACGCGGTTTTACTCTTGTTTTGTCTCGTCTGCTTTAGCACCCTTAAAATAACATCTACCTCTGCTCTTTCAGCAGCTTCTTTAAGATTTAATGTTTCCGCTTCTAAATCCATTTTATTTAAAACCAAGCGTTCGGTTATTTCTGTTTGAATATTTTGAGGTTCGAGCATTTGAGTTACAGAGTTCAATACTGCACGATAAATAACTGTTTTTAATTCTCTTAAATTTCCAGGCCAGAAATGCGCTTTGATTACTTTTTTAGCAGATGAAGTTAATCCTTCAATAGATTTATTAAACTTTCTATTTGCTTCTTTAATAAATATGTCTGTGTAGAACGGGAGTCCACCAACATCTAAACGCAAACTAAGAAGCTGGATAGCTGCTTGATTAAGAATGTGAAATAAGTCTTCGTTAAAATGACCCGTCAAAACATGCTCTAAAAGCAGTGTATTGTCTGCCGTAATAATGCGAAAAGGCGTTTCTCCTACGGCATTAGGAAGATTATTTTTCTTAAGAAATTTTAGCACATTTTTTTGGTTATTGATAGAAAGGTTACTAATCTGGTTAAAAAACAATGTTCCTCCATACTTATTTTGCTCCACCACATCCAGAAAAGATTTCCACTCTTCCTCTATTGATAGAATACTGCAATTGATTTGAATAAATGCATCTTTTGCTTTTTTAGAATGGCTGTGAATGGTTTTGGCTAGTCTACTTTTACCTGTTCCGTCTTCGCCATAAAGCATAACGTTTAAGCTCTTTGGAGCAAAAATTTGTGTTAATTCACGTACATTTTTTGAAGCAGTTGAATCCACAAATCTATATTGTTTCTTTGCTGCTACTGGATTCTTTTCTGCCGTAAAAAACGAAATTGGGGAAGCCATTGTTTCATATACAGTACGAACAATTTTATCTTCCCCCAACGCTTCGTTTATATACAACCAAATCTCTTTTGGCTCAATTGGATGAAAAGTATAGGTAAATACCCCTTTTTTTACCCATTGTGCTGCTTTTCTAATTTCGTTAAAATAACTTAACAAAATTACAGGAGTGATTGGAGATCCTTTTATTATTCTTCCTAAAAACTCATTCTCTCTGCTTTCATTGATTCGAATATCTGCAATAATTAAATCAATCTTAGCTTGTAACTCTTTCTTCGCTTCAACCTCATTTTTACTTGCAATAGCCTTAAAACCCATGCGTTCTAAGAAGTGTTTTAGGCCTTTAGAAACCTCTGGCTCTGAACTAATAATTAAAACGGTACTCTGATACATGAAACACTTGCTTAACTTAAAATTAGTATACAAAAATGAAAGATACGGTGTAAAACCTTAATTTGGGTAAAAAACGCTACAATTTTAGCATCCATTTATTTATTATCTTCGTTAACACAAACCTTATTATAACTTTGCCTTATGACTAAAAATGCGCTTGTTCTTTTAGAGGAAGTCTTCGGATATAAAACTTTCCGTCCTCAACAAGAAGAAATTATTCATACGATTCTCAACAAAAAAGATACTGTTGTACTCATGCCTACTGGAGGAGGTAAATCTCTCTGTTTTCAGATACCTGCTTTATTACAGAAAGGAATTACATTGGTAATTTCTCCTCTCATTTCATTAATGAAAGATCAGGTAGAAGCACTCAAAGCAAATGGCGTAGAAGCAGCTTTTTTGAATAGTACAGTAGATGAACAAGAGCGTAGAAGCATTATCAAACGTTGTCAGACCAATGAGATAAAACTACTCTATCTTTCTCCAGAAACACTAGTAACTGTATTAAATGGCTTTATTTTAGATCTTGACATTAGTATGGTTGCTATAGATGAAGCGCATTGTGTTTCTATGTGGGGACATGATTTTAGACCTGAGTACACACAGCTTTCATCTTTTAGAAACTCACTTCCTAACGCGACGTTTGTAGCCCTAACAGCTACCGCAGATAAATTAACCCGAAAAGATATTTGCAATCACTTAGGCCTCAAAGAACCTTCAATATTTGTTAGCTCTTTTGATCGTCCAAATTTAAGCTTAACAGTAAGAGGTAATGTTCCGAAAAAAAAGAAGATTGTGGAGATAATCGACTTTATTTCTGAGCGCAGAGACGATAGCGGAATTATCTATTGCCTCAGCAGAAAAGAAACGGAAAGTTGGAGTGAAATTCTAAACGAAAACGGAATCCAAGCAGCACATTACCATGCTGGTTTACCTCCAGAAGAGAGAGCAAAAGTACAAGAAGACTTTATTAACGATACAACTCCCATTATTTGCGCAACTATTGCGTTTGGTATGGGAATAGACAAATCAAATGTACGTTGGATTATACACAACAACTTACCCAAAAATGTAGAAGGTTACTACCAAGAAATCGGACGTGCTGGTAGAGATGGCTTACCCTCTGACACCTTGCTCTATTATAACATGAGAGATGTCGTTCTATTGGCTCAATTTGCGCAAGAAAGTACACAGAAAAGTGTTCTTATTGAAAAGTTGAATCGCATGAAAGAGTATGCCCAAGCAACTACCTGCAGACGAAAGATACTTTTAGCTTATTTCTCTGAACAACTTGCAGAAAACTGCAACAATTGCGACGTCTGTAAAAATCCACCCGCATCCTTTAACGGAGGTGTTATTGCGCAAAAAGCATTAAGCGCAGCTGCAAGAACCAAAGAAACACTGAGCGCTAGAATCTTAGTAGACCTTTTACGCGGTGCTAAAACAATGGAAATTTTCTCAAGAGAATTAAATAAAATCAAAACCTACGGAGCCGGAAGAGAGTATAGTTTAGAAGCATGGAACCATTATCTTACGCAGTGCATAAATATCGGATTATTTGAAGTTGCTTACGACGAAAATATGCACCTAAAAATTACCGCATTTGGAAAAGATATATTATACGGTAAAAAAGAAATCTATCTCACTCAACCTCTTGCTACAGATACTCCAAAAAAAGCAAAGAAAATTAGCACAAGCACATTAAGCGAAGATGAAAACTTGTTTAACCAACTAAAACTTTTAAGAAGAAAAATTGCCGTAGAAGACAATGTACCTGCTTACATTGTTTTTAGTGACGCAACTTTACTCGAACTTTCAAAAGAAAAACCAACAACCCAAAATGCATTGTTAGCTATTTCTGGAGTAGGATTAAAAAAGGCTGAAACCTATGGTGAGGAATTTCTAAATGCCATATCTGAATTTAAAAAGAACCACAAGCCCAAAAAGAAAATCAGTACCATTGATTTAACTTCAGAATTACTGCTTCAAAAAATGTCTGTGGATGAAATTGCGAAAGAAAGAAACTTGAGTGAAACCACCATATTTTCTCATATTGCAAGCCTTTTAAATGGAAATAAAGAAATGGAATACAACCAATTTATTTCAGAAGATGAATTAAAAAAAATGAATAAGGCTTTTGAAGAAATTCAAGAAGAAAACCAATTGAAGCCGTATTTTGAGTATTTTAATGGAGAAGTTGATTATCACAAAATTCGTATCGCTTTAGCTATTTTAACACGTTAATTTAGTGAAACAGAACCAACACATAATAGTAGCGTGTAGCGGAGGAGTAGACTCCATTGTACTTGCGCATATCTTGCTGAAAAATGGGTTTAGTATTCGTTTAGCACATTGTAATTTCCAGTTAAGAGGAGCAGAATCTGACGGCGACGAAACCTTTGTAAAAGAGTTTGCAGCAGCGCAGTGTATTCCTATACAAACCATCCGCTTTAACACTAAGGAATACGCCAAACAAAACAAAGTGAACATACAAATTGCTGCAAGAGAATTGCGCTACCAATGGTTTAAATCTCTAGCCGAAGAGCACAGTGCAGTTATTGCGCTTGGTCACCACGAGAATGACCAAATAGAAACATTTTTAATACAGCTTTTGCGTGGTGGTGGTATTAGAGGTTTGTGCGCAATGGAAATGAGGAATGGGATTTATATTCGACCACTTTTGAATAAAACGAAAAAATGGATAGAAAACTACGCAAACCTGCATCAATTAAGCTGGAGAGAGGATAGCTCTAACCTAAGTAATACTTACCAGAGAAATGAATTTAGAAATATTCTTCTTCACAACTATAAAGAAATAGGAATCCAAGGATTAGCACTAGTTAATCAGTTCAAAACCCTACAATATTGCGTAGAAAGAACAGCTCAACTTATTACTGATAAGTGGATAAAGGATAAACTTTTAGAAAGGTGGAACACTTTTCCAATCTTAATAAAAAAAGAAATTGCCTATCAATTAGGTATTCCAAGAAATCAAACGCAAGAAATCGATAAACTCACTTACAACCAAGTAGGAAGTTCGCTTACTTTTAGTAGCTACTCTCTATTTAAGGAGAGAAAAGGTATTTCAATAATTAGAAACAAGATAGAAAACAAAGTACTGAAAAGTACAGTCCTAAAAGAAGCACCGAAGGTGTATAACCCAACCGTTTTTTATGTAGACGCAAATAAAATTGTAGGAGAACTAAAAATACGCATGAGAAAAGAAGGAGATAGTTTTCAGCCTTTTGGAATGAAAGGCAAAAAACTCATTTCAAAATACCTTTCAGATAAAAAAGTATTGGCTTGCGATAAAAAGGCAGCATACGTAATCACAGACGATAAAAATATAATAGCAGTAGAACACGGCGGAATTAATGAAATGGTAAAAATTGATAAAAAAACACTTTCTATTCTTGCTTTACAAATTATAAAATAATCGTAAGGTTTACTTGTTTAACTCGTACTTAATTAGTACTTTGTTAGACCCTTAAAAAAATTATAGCCATGCAAGAAACGATAAACGACATACCCGTATTGATTGAAAAAGAGAGTATCCCGAATTTAAAATTCAACGGACCTTTTTCAGGAAAAACAGATGAAAAATTACACTCAAAACTAAAGGAAGCAACAACTTTAGGAAATTTACACCGTGGAAAATGTTCCATTGTATTTCAAGATAACGAAGGACTTAAAAAAGTTGAAACAACTATTTGGGCTACTGGTGCAAAATACATTTGCCTCAAAGGAGGCGTTTGGTTACCTATCGCCCGAATTAAGGAGGTTAAGTTTCTTTAATCCTTTTTCAGTCTAAAAATAAAAAAGACAGCCTTGGCTGTCTTTTTTTTGTTAGAAAACCAAGAATATGTTTGAGTATCATAGCTCCTAACTAGGCATTATGATTATCTTTAACCCCTTATTCAACAAAATAAATTAGTTTAAATTATATGAAATTTTCTTTACTTGTTCTACTAACTTGTTTATCCTTTTTAGGATTTACACAAGAAAAAGTAGATTGGTCCTTTTCTTTCGATAACAGAACCTCCGAAATTCATGTGCATGCCGAAATTGAAAAAGGTTGGCACTTATATAGTTTAAACTTAGCAAATGACTTAGGTCCAATTCCCACAGAAATTGTGTTTAATGAAAATAAGAGCGTACAATTCTCTGAAAATACTTCAGAACCTACTCCTATTGTAAGCTATGACGAAAATTTTGGTGGAGATTTAAGTTATTTTGAAAATGAAGTAACTTTCAAAAACAAAATTAAGGCAACAGAAAACACAACCGTTTCAGGCTACGTAGTGTTCATGGTATGTAATAACGAAATGTGTTTACCACCAACAGAAGTAGAATTTAAGATCAACATTTAACCAAAGAATCCATAAAATGAAAATACTCTTTACCCTAATATCATTTCTCGCACTAACAAGTAACCTTTTTGCCCAACCCTCTGGGGCTTGGTTTGAAAAAATTGACTGGGAGTTTAGTGTAAGAAACGACGGAGACAACAACGCTACAATTATAGCTACTGCAAAACTGGTAGACGGTTGGCATGTTTTTTCTATTAACCACGACCCAGCTAAAGCAGACTATACAGGAGTACCTACTTCTTTCAAATTTAAGGCAAATCCAAAATATAATTTAAAAGGAAAAGCTTACGACGGAGCCAAAGCAAAAGAACATACTGATGTACTCGGAACTTCAGTTTATTTTGAAAAAAAGGCGGTTTTTAAACAAAAAATTGAACTACTTCAAAAAGGTTCATTTGATATAAATATTGAATACGAATTTCAAGTTTGTGACGAAAATGGCTGCCTATTTCCTCCTGCACAAGAAACAACAATTACAATACCTGAAAACTTTTTTGAAGAACAAGAAGAGGATCAGTCTGCATTAATTGAAGTGCAAGAACCAGCTGTTGTTCAAGACACCACAACCAATTCTATAGCTGACACAGCAATGTCTAGCGAAGAAAATAAGGCTGAAAATAAGGAAGCAACGGCAATTTCAGAAGCAGTAACCGAAGCTTCTACAGAAAAAGAGGAGGAAGACAAAGGTTCTATGTGGGCAATCTTTTTCAAATGCTTTGCTGCAGGTATAATTGCATTGCTTACCCCGTGTGTTTTTCCAATGATACCAATGACCGTTACCTTCTTCACAAAACAATCTAAAACAAAGTCTGCAGGAATTAAAAACGCCATTCTTTACGGGGTTTCTATTATTGCTATATATGTAGCACTAGGTTTGATTGTTACGGCCATTGCCGGACCAACAGGATTAAATGAAATGTCTACCAACGTTTACATGAACTTAATCTTCTTTTTCATATTTATCATTTTTGCAATTTCTTTCTTAGGAGCATTCGAAATTAGAATGCCTGCAAAATGGGTAAATAAGGCAGACTCAAAAGCAGACAAAGGTGGATTTATAGGGATTTTCTTTATGGCATTCGTACTTGCATTGGTTTCCTTCTCTTGTACAGGTCCAATTATAGGTTCATTGTTAGTAGATTCTTCTGGCGCAACCAGTTCTTGGGCTCCAACAATTGGTATGCTTGGATTTGGAATTGCGCTTGCACTGCCATTTACTTTATTCGCAATTTTCCCAGGATGGTTAAACTCTTTACCACAATCTGGTGGTTGGCTAAACTCTGTGAAAGTTGTTTTAGGATTATTAGAGTTAGCGCTAGCACTAAAGTTCTTATCTATGGTAGATTTAGCTTACCATTGGGATATCTTAACAAGAGAAGTTTTCGTAGCCTTGTGGATCGTTATTTTTACCGTTATGGGAATTTACCTACTCGGGAAAATTCGTTTTGCACATGATTCAGTTGTTGAAAAACTATCTGTAACGCGTTTCTTCTTTGCACTTTTCTCTCTCACATTTGCGGTTTACTTATTACCCGGAATGTGGGGAGCACCTTTGTATATGATTGATGGTGTTGCTCCTCCAAGAACTCACTCTGAAGATAATTTTAGATTTGTAAGAGGTTCTGGAACTGCACAAAACGAAAGCATAGGAGATCCTATTTTTATGGAGTACAGAGAACACATGCACGAAGTTGGAGATGGTTCTATTTTAGTGTTTCACGAAATGGATATCGCTAAAGAATATGCAGAAAAAGTAAACAAACCTTTGATGCTAGACTTTACCGGATACGCTTGTGCAAATTGCCGTAAAACGGAATCAAAAGTTTGGACAGACAACGAAATTCGTCCTTTACTGCAAAACGATGTTGTAATTGTTTCACTTTATTGCGATGATAAAAAACTGCTTCCAGAAGATGAATGGTATTATTCTGATGCCATACGCGGGAAAGTAAAAACGGTAGGTAACAAATGGTCAGACTATCAAGTTAAAAACTACGGAGCCAACGCTCAACCTCTTTATATCATACAAGATTTAGAAGGAAATGATTTAACCGAAGCCATTGGATACACACCAGACATCACAGAGTATAAAAACTTTATGATGGGAGGAATTAATAAATTCAAAAAGAAATAATACACCCTTTAAAAATTAAGAGTCTCGCTGAATTTTCAACGAGACTTTTTTATTTCTGCACGACTTACTTTTACTACAGCGCTTTTATTTCAAGAAAACCTACTCAGAAAACAATAAACACTATCTTTGCAGTCGATTATTAAAATTATGGCACACAAAGCAGGTTTTGTAAATATAGTTGGGAGTCCGAATGTTGGAAAATCAACGCTTATGAATAAAATGGTAGGTGAGAAATTATCTATTGTTACATCCAAAGCGCAAACTACTCGGCACCGCATTCATGGAATTGTAAATGAAGAAGACTACCAAGTTATTTTTTCTGATACACCAGGTGTTGTAAATGCAGCTTACAAACTGCACGATGCCATGATGTCTTACGTAGAAACGGCTTTAAAAGATGCAGATGTTTTGCTCTTCATTACAGATATTTTTGAAGACGACATGAATCACAAAGAAACCTTAGAACGCATTAAAAGAATGCGCAAACCGTTACTTTGTTTAGTAAATAAAATAGACATTAAAGACCAAGAGCTTGTTGCACAACGTTTAGCCTATTGGGCAGAACAATTACCAAACGCAAAAGTGTTGCCAATATCCGCGTTACATGGTTTTAACATAGATGCCGTTTGGGATTTAATTATCGAGAATTTACCCGAGCATGAAGCGTATTTTGATAAAGAAGAAATTTCTGACAGACCCATGCGCTTTTTCGTTTCGGAAATTATACGAGAGAAAATCTTTTTAAATACAAAAAAGGAAGTTCCTTACGCTTGCGAAGTAGAAGTAACAGACTACAAAGACGAAGGACATATAGTAAAAATAAGAGCCCAAATTATTGTAGAAAGAGATTCTCAAAAAGGAATCATTATCGGAAATAAGGGAATTATGCTTAAGCATATAGGAATTGACGCCCGTAAAGATTTAGAAAAATTTATTGGCAAACAGGTGTTCTTAGAAACCTTTGTAAAGGTAGATAAAGACTGGAGAGCATCAGAAGGAAAATTAAAAAAATACGGATACTAAGATGAGTAATATCGTTGCAATAGTAGGAAGACCTAACGTTGGGAAATCAACACTTTTTAATCGTTTAACAGAATCAAGAAAAGCGATTGTAAAGGAAGTAAGTGGAGTTACACGAGACAGAATTTATGGTCGTGGAGAATGGAATGGAAAAGAATTTTCTGTTATTGATACCGGCGGTTACGTGCAAGGTTCTGACGATATTTTTGAAGACGAAATAAGAAAACAAGTACTCATTGCGATTGAAGAAGCCAACGTAATTATCTTTATGTTAGATGTTATGGTGGGCATTACAGATTTAGACCAAGCTGTGGTTCAAATGCTAAGAAAAGCAAAGAAAAAAGTTTTTATTGGCGCTAACAAAGTAGATAACACAGATAGAATCGGACTTTCTTCAGAATTTTGGAGTTTAGGATTAGGCGAAGTCTACGATTTATCTGCTGTAAACGGTTCTGGTACAGGAGATTTATTAGATGACGTCGTTAAAGAATTTGACGACGAAGAAGACAGAGATCTTGAAGAAGGCTTACCGCGTATTTCATTTGTTGGAAAACCAAACGTTGGCAAATCTTCTATGATCAACGCCTTAATTGGTGAAGAAAGAAACATCGTAACTAACATTAGTGGTACAACCCGAGATTCTATCAACACGCGTTACAATGCCTTTGGGTTTGATTTCGTGATGATAGACACAGCAGGGATTCGTAAAAAAGCCAAAGTACACGAAGATATTGAGTACTACTCTGTATTGCGTTCTATCCGTACCATTGAAAATTCTGACGTATGTATCTTTATGATAGATGCAGAAGAAGGTATTCAAAAACAAGACTTGAATATTTACTACATCTGCGAAAAAAACCACAAAGGAATTGTAGTATTGGTAAACAAGTGGGATTTAATTGAAAAAGATCACACCACAACCAAAGCCTTTGAAGATAAAATTAGAGAACAACTTGCACCTTTTAACGATGTGCCAATCGTATTTACCTCTGCCATTACGAAGCAAAGAATACACAAAGCACTAGAAACAGCAATGGACGTGCACCAAAACAGAATTAGAAAAATACCTACCTCTGTTTTAAACGAAGTAATGCAAGAGGTTATGGAGCACAATCCTCCACCTTCTGTAAAAGGAAAATTCATTAAAATAAAATTCGTTTCGCAGTTGCCAACACACGCTCCTTCTTTCGCATTTTTCTGTAATTTACCACAGTATATTAGAGATGATTATAAGCGCTTCTTAGAAAACAAACTAAGAGATAATTTCGATTTCGAAGGTGTACCCATTAGGATTTATTTTAGAAAAAAATAGGGTTAAAATCAAGAACCTGTCGTCACTTTCTAAGGGAGGTGGGTTTTATGAGGATTTATCCGATTAAAAGTCGGAGGGTTTTAGTTTCATAAAGGTTAATTCTTTCTCCAAAGCTTTGTCTAGACTTTCGCCCATCAAACATTAATCAAATCAAAGTTCAATCAATACCCGAGACCTGTCCTCACTTTCCAAGGGAGGTGGGTTTTATGAGGATTTATC
>CBFHKX010000007.1:0-120163 GCA_965656535.1 Lishizhenia sp. | reverse complement strand
CCATTTTTATAGAAGCCCCAGTTATTTAGTTAGCTGGGGCTTTTTTTGTATCCATAAAAATAGCTTCTCGGATAGTCTGCGTAGAACAAGTAGGAAAGTACTTGTGTTTTTAACTTCAAAACAACATAAGACTAAATCACCCATTATTTACTAAATATGTAAATATATATGAAATGATAATACTTGGAGTGCTATGAAATTTAGCTTAGGGATTGTAGTGATAGCTTATACTTTAGAGTGCTCTAGTTAGCTGGCTACCAAGGTTACGACCTCAGAAGTACCCTTGAGAGTTAGCTAAACTTAGCAAACTAGAGTGTAACTTTAGCGAAAAGCCTGTTAAAAGCCCTTGAGAACAAATAAACAAGTGTCGATTTTAGTTAATGAGAAATGAGTCGAGAATAAATTATTTGAATGTTGGTATGCGTTTAGATATTTATAAAATAATACTAAGGCAGTTTCATAGGTATTTTTTCTACTCGATCATTTAATACTAAGCTACCAGAAACTGCTACGTTTAATGAATTGGTACCAGGTAACTGTATTAAACCATGACATTGGTCTAGTACTTTGGGAGGTAAGCCATTGTCTTCAGCTCCTAATAAATAGACACATCTTTTGGGATGTTCGAAATCTTTGAGTGGAGTAGAGCGTTCATCTAACTCTATACCGATTAAACGGCAGTCGTATGGTAGGTTCTTTCTAAAATCTTCGAATGTATCATAGTGAAAAAGAGGGATTTTGGACCATGTTTTCAATACATCTGATGTTTGTTTTTTATAGCTTTTACCAATGGTGAAAATATAACTTGCTCCTAATATGTATGCTGATCTCCAGAGCGTACCAATGTTATGATCGCGTTTGAAACGCATAATACCAATACCGCAATATCCTGGAAACTCATCTTTAACTCTCATTTTATTTTATATTTTCTAGTGCCTAAAAATAAGTATCTTCGTGGCAAAGAACCAGATTATATTGAAAAATGAATTTTTTAAATCGAGATTTAGATGATTACGTTGTAGCACATTCTGAAAATGAGCCGGAATTGTTATATGAATTGAACAGGCAAACACATATAAAGATTTTACAGCCAAGAATGTTGTCGGGTCATTTTCAGGGAAGAGTTCTTAGTATGTTGGCGCATATGATACAACCTAAGAATATTCTTGAAATTGGCACATACACTGGATATTCTGCACTCTGTTTTGCGGAAGGATTACAGGATGGTGGAAAAATTACAACTATCGATATTAATTACGAGTTAGAGGATATGGTGCGCGAGTATATTGCTAAGGCTGGTTTAGAGAATACAATAGATTTTAAGGTTGGTAATGCCATGGAAATTATTCCCACAGTGTATGAGGAGTTTGATCTTGTTTTTATTGATGCAGATAAGGGAAATTATGTGAACTATTACAACCTAGTTTTTGATAAAGTTAGAAAAGGAGGATATATTATAGCGGATAATGTTTTGTGGTCTGGAAAAGTGTTGGAAGATTATGAAATTTTGGATGTGGACACGCGTGTTTTAATGGATTACAATGACATGGTACAGAAAGATGACCGTGTTCAAAATGTACTGTTTCCAGTAAGAGATGGGTTAAATATTGCTCGAAAACTCTAATTTTAAGAATAGAGGTTCTTCAATTCCCCACCGCAAGCGGTTCCTTGCCCTTTTAGCAAATGATGTAGTGTTTAACCAAAATTTTTAAAGGCTAACTCTAATCCCAAAGAAAAAACGAATTCCTTGGTTGGGAGCGAACACATAACTCGGGTCAAAAGTAGTTGCGTTAGGGTTTTCTGCTGTTGGTAGTGCATTTCCATTACTATCAAAATCTACTAGTTTATCAAATGGATCATGCGCTCTTGAGATGCTGTTTGCAGGTGGAGTGTAATTCAACAAATTTTTAACACCGCCAAAAAATTCAAATGCTTTAAATTCTTTGGTTACCTGTATGTTTTGGATACTCCAAACCGGACTATATTCTGACCTGTCATCTAGCTCTCCGAGTAAAGGCAGGCGCATTGGTCCGTATAGATTACCAGTATAATCAATTTTAATTTTGTATTTTTTGATAACGTATGAAGCGCTCCAATTTGCATTGTATTGTTCTGTTAAAATAGGTCTAAATGTTTCGCCGTTTTCTTCGTAGGTGTTATCCATAATGGTACCAGCTAATTTCAATTTTAAACCGTTGTAAAACGACCATTTCGTGCTCAAAGAAAATCCTTTAGAAATTGCATTTCCATCTACGTTACTGTAAATTATTTCGTTCGGCGAAACATCAAAATCTCCTAAAATTCTATTTGTGAAATACGTGTAAAACAAAGTACCATCAAAAGAAAGTATAGAATTACCTATGTTGTAGATTTTTTGCTCGGCATTAATGTTAAAGTTGTAGCTGGTTTCTGGTTTTAGATCTTCTTGAAAGACTAATTCTCTCGCTCCTGTCAAGGCTGCATGATCTTCTGTAAAAACATTGGCAATTCTGTATCCATTTCCTGCACTGAATCGCAAAATTGTTTGCTCGTTTTTTGTGTTCCACTTATAATTTATTCTAGGTGAAAAAATAGAACCATGGTTGTTGTTGTAATCGTATCGCGCTCCAAGTAACAATCGGTTTTGCTTATTTATTTCAATATCATCTTGTATAAAAAAGCCGGGAAGATATGTGTGCGGATTATAACTGTTTTTTGCAGTAGCTTCTGTATCATCGTCGTAAAAGGTATAGCGTAGTGCACCCCCAATTAATAGGTTGTGAATGTTAAAGATGGTTTTATCATACAATAACTGACCAAAAGTTACATATTGATCTGCTATAAATTGCATATCTCCATACACCGAGTTTTGGTTATGTCCGTTTGCCGAAAATTGGAAATTCAACGGAACTTTTTTCGAGATTTCATACTTACCAAAAACTTCCCATCTGCTGGTATAAATACTTTCGCCGTAAATACTATCTCCACCTCTAAATTCTGGCGTCCAATTTAATTCTCCTCCCCAGCGGTCTTCGTGATTATATCTGCCTGCAAGAGTAAATACTTTGTTTTTTTTACGCTTGAAAGCAATAGAACTAAATAAAGAAATTCTATTCTGTAAGGTAACATCTGTAATATTATCACGGTTATTGTCTATCGGATTATCGTAATAAAAATAGTTAACACCAATTAAGGCGTCTGCCTTTTTACCCAAACTTATTTTTGATCCAACATCTACATTGGTCTCTAACCAAGAGGTAGTCATTACTTCTGCGCTTAACAAAGGAGCATTTTCTGGAGATTTTGTGATTACATTTATCAATCCTCCAACTGCCTCAGAACCGTATAGTGTGCTTGCCGGACCTTTAACAATTTCTACTCTTTCTATCAAGGCTTGCGGAATTCCGTTTAAACTATAAACCGTGCTTAAACTACTTACAATTGGCATTCCGTCTATTAATATCATAGTGTACGGACCTTCTAATCCATTAATATGAATATCGCCCGTGTTGCAAACATTGCAGTTTAATTGCGGGCGAACACCATTTACATTTTGCATAGACTCAAATAAAGTAGGTGTTGGATTAGCTTTGAAATAGTCTTTCGTATAAATTTCTACGGGCACAGGACTTTGCGATTTACTCTCTGGTTTTAAAGTTCCGGTTACTGTAATTTCTTCTGTAGTTTGCGTGTTTTTCTTTTCTTGGAGTGTAATGGTATTATTTTGATTGCTGTAAAGAACAACTGAAGTATCTAAAAAGCCGTATGCTCTAACGTTTACCGCGTAAGCAGTATCGTATTGATTAATTAAAAAAGTAAAGCGACCAAATTGATCTGTTTGTGTGGTTTTGTTCTTGGTTGTGAAATGAACACTGGCAAACTCAATTGGGTTAGTATCTTGGTCAATCACTTTTCCTGTAATTTTAGTTTGACCAAAACTTGCAGAAGAAATAAGAACTATCAAAAAAGCAATTACGCGCATACTTAAAATATTATTAGCTGTATAAAGATATAAATTTAGATAAGACTAAAAATATATTTTATAAAATATAAATACTTAAGTTTTGTATCAGACACTAAATAAAAAAAGCTTATCCATTTATTGAGATAAGCTTTAAGAATTTTTTTAATTCTTTCTTTTAAAAACTATAGGTTAATCCAACTCCAAGATCTAAGAAATGGTCTCTAATGCCATGGTGGTTAATAAAGTTGCCACCGAAGTTTCTAAAGTTTATTGTTTCAATAGTGCTATTACCATTTTCATCTGGCCCATAAGTTTTTTTAATAGGTACATCATATATTAAAAAGTAATCCCAATTTCTGCTGTAAGTCATGCTAAATCTAAATGACCAATTTGAGTAAAATTTATAATTTAACGATAGACTATACTCTAGATTGATTTTTCGTTCTCTATCCATTCCAGATCGGTTGTTTTCATAGAATTTGTCATTAATAATTTCAAAGTCATAACTGTACTCTATCCAGTTTGCATGTTCTGAAACTACAAATCCATTAGTTGAATAAGTCTTTCTTTTTTCTAAAGCAAATCTTTTGATTAAGGATATACTAAAGTCTAGATTAAGTTTAGGGCTAATAGTCGTTCTTTTATCAACACCAATACTTACGGATGCGAATGAATTATTTATTTTTACATTGTTCAACGATACTCCGGAGGTTACAGGAAGTAAGTAATTGTAGCTTATTTGATGATAAGCGATGTTTGAAACAACTCCTAGTTGTATTTTTTTGTTGAACTCCCATGCATAATTCAAACGAGTAGTGTTTTTATAATTTGTTAAGAAGTTATGGTAGTTGAGATAAGCTTTTGAAGCATCTCCTTCGCCTCCAGTGCTTAAGGGCTTCATATAACGCGTAGGAATTCCAAACGAGTAATTCATACTTAATGCATGCGTGTTTTGAGCTTTGTATTCTAAAGTAAAATAAAATACTAGTAATAAGAATAAAAAAAATTTCATAATAAAAAAATATGAATGCACACTGAGTTTATTTCAGTGTGCATTAAAGTTAAACTATACTTATGGACACGGATTAAGTATTAAATTTTCAGATATCACCGTATTCCCACTAATTAATTTATGTGTTGAAGTGATTCCCCCGTTCACAGCGGTAAACTTTTTTCTATTCGCGAAAAGTTTAGACTTTACTTTACGAACTTTTCTACTGTTTTGATTTTTAGAACCGTTTTTGTTTTCTGTAAATTGGCATTGATTATCATAGAAATTACCATCTACAGTTGTTGTAATATCTGCACTTCTTCTACGCCATTTGTTGTTTATATATTTCCATGCATGAGAATAAGAACCAATATGTTTACCCAAAATGTTGTGGTTTACCCATAATTTAGATGATAATCTCCATTGCCCCAGTTCATTGTAGGTGTGTTCAGTATCATCGTCCGTAGTACACTCACCAATAGTGTTGAAATATAATTCGGTTGTTGTAGAATTATCATTGAATGGAATCGTTTGTCCTATCAATGGGTCGTAAATCGTGAACGTAACGACTGCGTCAAACTCTCCTTCATATGGAAAAGTATGTTGAATAAAACTTCCATCGTAGTTGTCTATTGTCTGGATAGGTGATCCATCGTCCCAGTTTATTTGAAGTGTATTATTGTAAAATGACAAGGGTAAAACTTCTAACCCAGCTCCATTAATAAAATTACCTGTTCCATCGAGGTATCCGATTTCATTACGTATAATTTCATATCTGAATCCTTGTGTTAAAATATTACAATTAGTATTAACTACATCTGCATAAGCTCTACTTGAGTATACATAGTCAAAAGTGGAAGTACTAACAAAAATATTATCCTTTGTTTTAATAACATCAAATTTACTTTCTGTATATTGAATATTTGGATCAATAACTAAATCTACGTTGTAAAATACGCTATCCTCTTTCAATGAACTACCTGCAAATCTTAAGCGTTCAACTGAATTCAGAGAGTCTTTATGACAATGTGCTATTTGATTTGTATTGTGGTAGTAATATACACTATCTCCAATACCAATTAATCTATACTTGTTAAAAAAAGACTTCAATGCATCGTCATGTATATGATCGTACTCATAATAGGCATCCATATCATCATTATCGTAACCATCTGCTTCCTGGTCTGCAAATTTTATTGTAATACCTTCTCTAAAAGAAGTAAAGTTAGGAAACTCATTTTCAAAGGCAAAAACGATTGAAGAGTCCTCAAGACGTGGATTGTTGTTAATATCTAAATCTTCTTGGTTGTATAACAGTTCTGTTAAATCGATAATATGTTGTGTATTTTCAAAGAATAATATATCTCCGTCTTGGTAGGGTAGGTTATACATTATTTCGTTTGTCAATGTAAACCCTGAGTTTGAATTACTACTAGAAATTTCTCTTGCAATGAGGGATGAAATTGATCCATCAATGTACATGGGATAGTCACCAGAAGTAACAGTCAGGTCTAGCTGCACTTCATCGCCTACATCTAAAACATCTACATGGCTCGCAGAACTTTTATAATTTAGACTACTAGCTCCGTCTGTCATGATATAAAGATGAACTCCTCCATAGTCTATTTCTTGAGTTACGTCTACAGCGGTTAAATTTTGTGCGCTAGACCAAAAGCCTAGACCTGCACACACACACACACAGGTTTTTGAATTGATTTTTCATGATATAGCTTTTTTTTATGCTAAAATTATGCATTACCTAGGAATATAACAAGGTTTGTAGGTTATTATAATGTTAAACATCGACAATAAACCTTTTTTAGTCGACTAAAAAGGCGTGTTAGTCATGATTATTTGGATAAGAATAGTTTAGATTCCCTTAGTATAAGTTCCTTCTTATTAATAGAGATAATCTTTGAAAATATTTTATAACTAACAGTCACCTGAAATCCTCTGCCTTTTTTACTTCTGATGGTTTTGGGTATTGCAGTAGTTTAGAGAAATCTTCTTTCCAAAAATCTAAATCGAGTAAGCGTTGGTCTTTATCTACGGTTAGGGTTACTACAACTCTTGTGTTATCTGTATCGTTAAATTCAATTTGCATAATATCACCCAGATAGGCGTCTGGATTACTTCCAATAAAATGTATGCTCCCCATTTTTCCACCTTCGTACTCGTAAACTTCTTTAATTGGCGGAAATTGGTTAAGCGTATGTCCGGCCATTTCTAACATATGCTTAAGTAAATCAATTTCTTCTTCGTTAATTTCGCGAGTTATATTCATTAATTATTTTTTTGGTACCAAATAAGTATTGGAACGTAAATGAAACCGAAGAAGTATTGTTACTGAAAGTGCCGGATGCTGGTGTGTTTACGTTGTTGAATGTATAAGTACCGTCGTATATTCTAAAAGGCGAATAGTTGACGTTTAAGAATAAATTAAAACTATTTTTATTAGCTATCACTTTTTCAGTTCCAACTCTTAGGTTAATTGTACCAATAATTCTAGAAGAGTTTTTATTTGATAAATCGTAATTGAAAAAATTATGAGGTTGTCCATTATATGCATGTGCAGTGGAACCGTATTGCTCTGAACCGTAATCTAAGTTTAAGTAAGCGCTAGCGCCTAAACCTACAATAAAGTTGTTAAAATGTTTAGAATTTAAGGAAAACCTACGGTTAAGATAATAAGAGCTAAAAGTAAACGCATTTAATATAAAGTTTGCGTCATTAAAACTTCTGTTAATCTCATTGTTTGGATTATCAAAAATAGAATTTTCCAGTGCGTCTGAAGTGTACCCAAAATGCTGATAACCTGCAACAGCACCTAAACTGAATTGAGAAAAGTATTTTTTTGAATGATTGAGCTGAAAATCACAACTTAATGAAAGACTAGGCAAACTAATACTACTAAACCTTTCTGCACCAGACCCTGAGACTTTGAAATTATCAAAGAAATGAAACCCTGTGCTGAAACCTATTTGGGTTTTACTGAACTCAGGTAATTGTGCAAAGCTTGTATTTAAGCTAAAACACAAAGTAGTGATTATCATTATCTTTTTCATAAAGCTAAAGTTTTACTCAAGTTAATCTTTTTTTACAAGTAACTTAAATAATTAACAAAATTTAAAGCCTAAAACAAAGTAGGCTGCCCATCTTCATCGTCGTCTTTCTTTGTCATATCCCATTCTACCTCAGTAGCACCTTCTTCGTTTTCTTCCTCATTTTCTGGTGTTGGTTCTTCCTTTTTTTCTTCTGGCCAAGGCTCATCTCCTTCTATTGGATGATCTAATACAATCTCTTTAACCTTGAGTTTTGTAATCTGGTTTCCTTGTGATTTCATACCTTTTACATCAATAAACTCTGCTAAATCTACCTCTTTATCGGGTAAATTTTTGGTTGCTTTTAATAGCTTGTTAAACACAATTTTTACACGAGGTTGGTAAGCGGTAGATACGATATCTAATCGAGAACCCTCGCTTTCAGATATAAAGTTTACTTTTTTGTCTGTTGTGACCTCGCAGGTAAAGCGTTTTGCGTAATGTAATTCTTTTTCTGCATCGTAATAAACGGCCGAAATTGCGTGGTCTGGATTCCATTTTTCAATGTGTATTAAGTCATCATCGAAGTGAATAGCTAAATCGAAATGAGACAATCTATATTCTCCAGAACTGTATAAGGTTAAAATTTTATCTTCTCCTCTAAATTCTCCTAAGAATTTACCTCTACCTTCATCGTTTAACCTTTTTACTACATCATCCCACCAAATTTTGCGCGCTGCAAGTGTAGATCCGCCTACTTCTTTTTGTACAATTTTAGAAACAATTTCTTTTGTAACGCGGTTTCCAGCTGCAGCTCTTCCTTTAATAAGTTGTTCGCCTAAATCGATGTCCCACTTAATTCTTTTGAGGTGTGGTCTGGGTCTTAATACGATGGTTACGACTTCTCTTTCACCGTTTGGGTGTACTGAAAAATACAGCACTCTTGACCCGTTAGTTCCTTTGGTAAGGTCATACTCTTTATCTCGGGTAATTGATTTAACGCTGAAACGCTTCATCATGGTTGGTCCGCCCTTACCATCCTGGTATAATAGGTGGTAAATCGTGCGTTTATCTCCTTTCTTCCAAACAGCTGCATGAATGATGCCTTTGCCAACAAATTTTTTATCGGCTATTTTTGTCACCATTATTTTACCTGATTCGAAAAACACGATAATATCATCAATTTCAGAACAATCTTGTATGTAATCTGCTTTTTTGAGGCTGTAGCCAATAAACCCTTCGTTTTTATCTAGGTAGAATTTCTTGTTTCTAATAATTACCTTTTTCGCAGAGATATTATCAAAGGTTCTAATTTCTGTTTTGCGCTCTTTACCATCTGCAAAACGTTTCTTTAAGTCTTTGAAGTAGTCTACAGCATATTCAATTAAATTATCTAAATGGTGCTGTATGTTTTTAAGTTCTTCTTCTAGTTTGTTAATGATCTCATCTGCCTTAAACTTATCAAACTTTGAAATTCTTTTAATCTTAATTTCTGTAAGTCTAATAATATCTTCTTCTGTAACGGCTCTTTTTAAATGTTTAATGTGCGGTTTTAAACCTTTATCAATAGCTGCAATTACGCCTTCCCACGTTTCTTCTTCTTCTATATCTCGGTAGATGCGTTCTTCTATAAATATTTTCTCTAAAGAACTAAAATGCCATTGCTCTTCTAACTCTCCTTTTTTAATTTCTAATTCGCGTTTTAAGAGCTGAACAGTACTATCTGTGTTTACTCTAAGAATTTCAGAAACACCCATAAATCTAGGCTTGTCTCCATCAATTATAGAAGAGTTTGGCGAGATAGAAACTTCACAATCTGTAAATGCGTAAAGGGCATCAATTAATTTATCCGGACTAACGCCAGAAGGTAAGTGAATCATAATTTCTGCTTCTTGGGCAGTATTATCTTCAATCTTTTTAATCTTAATCTTGCCTTTATCGTTGGCTTTGATAATAGATTCTATCAAAGAAGTTGTAGTTGTACCGTATGGAATCTCTGTAATGGTAAGTGTTTTGTTATCAATTTTATTGATTTTTGCTCTTACTCTTACTTTTCCACCGCGTAAACCGTCATTGTAGTTAGAGAAGTCTGCCATTCCACCATTTGGGAAATCGGGTAATATCTCAACTTTTCTTCCTCGTAAATGGTTGATAGAATTATCTATTAATTCAATAAAGTTATGCGGTAAAAATTTACATGCTAAACCAACAGCAATACCTTCTGCTCCTTGTGCTAAAAGCAACGGAAACTTCATGGGTAAGTTTTCTGGTTCTTTGTTTCTACCATCATAGCTAGAAAGCCATTTGGTAGTTTTTCCGTTAAAGGCAACGTGCAGCGCAAACTTAGAAAGTCTTGCTTCAATGTAACGTGCAGCAGCAGCAGAATCTCCTGTTAAGGTATTTCCCCAGTTTCCTTGGCAATCTATTAGTAGGTCTTTCTGACCAAGTTGGACAAGTGCATCTCCAATAGAAGCATCTCCGTGCGGGTGATATTTCATGGTATTACCAATAATGTTGGCAACCTTGTTGTATCTTCCGTCATCCATTTCTTTCATGGAGTGAAGAATTCTACGTTGAACAGGCTTCATACCGTCATACAAACCAGGTACGGCGCGCTCTAGAATTACATAAGAAGCGTAATCTAAAAACCAAGTTTCGTATAAACCACTAAGTGGAACAATGTTATCGTCAAACTCATGCGGAACATCTTCCGAAGGTGAAGTTTCAAGATTTTCGTCTTGATTCTCGTTGTTTTCATTTTCTTCAGAAAATCCTTCTTCGTTGTTTTTATTATTTTCTTCGTCCATTTGTTTAAATGTCTGTTTTTCTTCTTTTTAGAATTAATTTAAAACGTTGTTCAATCAATTCAACATTCTAGTATTCTGCTAACGTTTTACCTTATTGATCTTGTTAAGATGCATCGTCTAATTTTTCTAGCTCGTCTTCTTTTAGCTCTTCTGCCAAATCGGGCTCTACCTTTAGATTATCTATAATAAACTCTTGCCTAGAAGGTGTGTTTTTCCCCATGTAGAAAGAGAGCACTTCTTCAATAGAAGCATGTTTGGTGAGTAAAACAGGTTCTAATCGAATATCTTCTCCAATAAAATGTTGAAATTCATCTGGAGAGATCTCACCTAACCCTTTGAATCGAGTAATTTCTGGATTTTTCCCACATTCTTCAATTGCTTTTCTTCTCTCTTCTTCTGAGTAACAATAAAATGTTTTCTTTTTGTTTCTAACTCTAAATAGCGGAGTTTGAAGTACGTAAACGTGGTTTCGTTTCACTAAATCTGGAAAAAACTGCAAAAAGAAAGTAAGTAAAAGCATGCGAATGTGCATTCCATCAACGTCGGCATCTGTTGCTATTACAATTTTATTGTAGCGCAAATTATCCATATCGTCTTCTATGTTTAATGCAGCTTGTATGAGGTTAAACTCTTCATTTTCGTAAACAACTTTCTTTGTGAGTCCGTAAGAATTTAAAGGCTTACCGCGTAAACTAAAAACAGCTTGTGTGTTAACATCTCTAGATTTTGTGATGGATCCACTTGCAGAATCTCCCTCCGTAATAAACAGTGTTGTTTCCTCTCTTCGATCTTTTTTTAAGTCTGTTAAGTGAACTCTACAATCTCTTAGTTTTTTATTGTGCAGATTGGCTTTCTTAGCTCTATCTCTCGCTAATTTTCTAATTCCAGAAAGTTCTTTTCTTTCTTTTTCAGACTGTTTAATTTTCTTTTCTAGAATATCTGCTGTCTCAGGATTTTTATGTAAAAAGTTATCGAGTTTTGTTTTAATAAAATCATGAATGAACGCGCGCATAGATTTTCCACCAGGTTCAATTTCATGCGATCCTAATTTTGTTTTTGTTTGCGACTCAAATACAGGTTCGATAACTTTTACTGCAATAGAAGCAACGATAGATTGTCTAATGTCAGATGCTTCGTAATTCTTTCCAAAAAATTCTTTGATTACTTTGGCGATCGATTCTCTGTATGCACTTTGGTGTGTACCACCTTGTGTTGTGTGCTGGCCATTAACAAAAGAGTAGTAATCTTCTCCGTAGGTTTTTCCATGCGTAAAAGCGATTTCAATGTCGTCGTCTTCTAGATGAATAATAGGGTACAAGGGATCTCCATCCATATTGTTTTCTAGTAGATCTTTTAGCCCATTTTTAGAAACATATCGCGTGCCGTTCATGTGAATAGCAAGTCCGCGGTTTAGATAGCAATAGTTCCAAACCATTTTTTCAAGATATGGCATCTTGAAATTATACTTTTTAAACACGCTATCATCTGGGATAAATTCAACGTAGGTTCCATTTTCTTCGTCTGTAACCTCTATTGGTGTTTCTTCTATTAAATTTCCTTGAGAAAATGTTGCGCCTTTTTTCTGGCCGTCTCGAACTGCATAAACCATAAAGTGAGAGCTAAGAGCATTTACGGCTTTTGTACCTACACCATTTAATCCGACAGATTTTTTAAAGGCTTTAGAATCGTATTTACCTCCAGTATTCATTTTAGAAACTACTTCTGTCACTTTTCCTAAAGGAATACCACGACCATAATCTCTGACGGTAACTTTGCCATCTTTTATTTTAAGAATAACTTTTTTTCCGTTACCCATTACAAATTCATCAATACAGTTGTCAACTGTTTCTTTCACCAAGATGTAAATACCGTCATCCGCCGAAGAACCATCGCCAAGCTTTCCGATGTACATTCCTGGCCTTAGTCTGATATGTTCTTTCCAGTCTAAGGAGCGTATGTTGTCTTCTGTATAATTGCTTTCTGCCATAAGTATTTACTTTAATTCTGCTGGTACGAACAAATATAATGAGAATAAGACTTTTTTTGAACGAAAGTTATGATAGGTTTTACACGGTTTTTTGTTGAAGCTGTTTCTAGGTTTTATGCGCCTAATTGAGGGTGCTTTTAGTAGTCTAGCTTTAAGATTATTCAATTTTAAATAATTTAAAAAATCAAGTCAATTAGTTCTTTTTTTTGTCAATTATATGATATGCAAAGGTCTTTTTGTGCTAAAATGCTATATTTATGCTAAAATAATGTAGTTATGAAAATTTCTTCTTGTCCGTCTTGCGCATCAGATCGTTTTATTAAGAGTGGAGTAGTTGGCGACAGACAGCGTTATAAGTGTAAATCTTGCGGGTATTTTTTCACAGTGAATAAAGAGGGTAAAAAGATACACGATTATTATGTTAATAAGTCGTTACAGCTTTATTTAGAAGGTTTGAGTTATAGAGAAATTGAACGGATTCTTGGTGTGAGTCATGTTAGTGTAATGAATTGGGTGAAGAAGTATAAGGTGAAAAGACCGCTGAATACAAATTACCATCCTACCTACAAAATTCTGAATGCGCAAGAGCTTAGTAAATACTTTTTGGATACTACAAACCTAAAAGGTTCTGGAGTTGTAGTAACGGAGCTGGGTGATAAGTATATGCTCATTAAGTGGGAGCGCTTTAAAGGAAGTTAACTATATTATTAGCAGAAATGTATATTAATTTATCGTTAACTTGATTTTTTATTCAATTTAGTAGGGCGCATTAGGGTAAAATTTAATTGTTAAACTTATTAAATGCTTATGAAAAAAAGAGTAACTAAAGGACTACAAGTTATTTCAATTTGTCTGCTGACATCCGTGATAGCCTATGGTCAAAACTACACTAATCCGTATCAAGGAGGGATGAAAGTAAAGTTGTCTGAAGACGGCTCAAAATACTTTCGATTTATTACTTGGGCTCAAATGCAGGCTACTTATTCTGATAATGTAGCAAACAATAATTCTAGGGCAGCAATGAACCTAAGAAGAGCAAGAATGCTCATGTATGCGCAAATTTCTAAGAAGTTTCTAATTCTTACTCACTTCGGATTAAATAATCTCAACGCAAACACTTTAAGTCCTACTGGAAAGGGTGCCGGGTCGCAATTATTTTTTCATGACTTCTGGGTGCAATACAACATTCATCAGAATCATGTAGTAGGTGGTGGTCTACATTATTTTAATGGTATCTCTAGATTAAATAATCAGAGTACTTTGAATATGATGACAATGGACAATAACCGCCAATCATGGTCTACTCTAGGTTTGTCTGACCAGTTTGCAAGACATCTTGGGTTCTTTGCCAAAGGAAAATTTGGAAAACTACAGTATAGACTTTCAGTTAATGAGGCTGTAACCAATGGTTTGGATTTGCGAAACCCAGAATTTAACGCAGGGGCCGTTTACGGAGGTAAGAGAGAATTGGGTTCTTCTCGCGCAGGCTTTACATACGCAGGATACTTTGATTATCATTTCTTAGAACAGGAATCTGATTTTTTACCTTACAAGGTAGGTACCTATTTAGGAACCAAAAAGATTTTCAATATAGGAGCAGGTTTTCATTTACATCCAAACGGTTCTGTTGTAGCAACCGATACAATGGGTGGTATGCAAGGTCAAAACGTAAGTTTATTAGCAGCCGATGTTTTCTTTGAGATGCCATTGGGTACTAAGAACGCTGCAATTTCGGCCTATGCAACATACCAATATAATGATTACGGCAGAGACTACCTTTTTAGTGCATACGGAACAGGGGCTATGTTATACGGCCATTTAGGTTACTTAATTCCTGGTAAAAAAGGAACTACCAGATACCAACCTTACGTCTCGTTCGCAAATAATAGCTACGATGCTACGAATGATGATAGAAACAATTTTGGAATAGGAATAAACGCTTATTTAACAGGTCATCATTGCAAACTAACCCTAGACTATCAAAATCAACAATTTGGCGCAACAACTAATAATGTGTTGTCTATGCAAGCCATGATATTTCTTTAAAAAACTATAACAATGAACAAATTAGACGAAAAAAGTAAAGCGAAAGCGTATTGGAAAGAAAACCTGAAATACTTAATAATTTTATTATCTATATGGTTTACAGTTTCTTGTGTCTTTGGGATTTTTCTAAAAGACGTTTTAAACCAATTTAAGTTAGGAGGATTTAAACTCGGGTTTTGGTTTGCCCAGCAAGGTTCAATTTATGTCTTTGTTATTTTAATATTCATTTATGTAAGGTTAATGAACAAGTTAGATAAGAAATACGGATTTGACGAAGAGTAAGAAAATTAAAAATTAAAAAAAATAATTATGAGTGTACAAGTATGGACATATATATTGGTTGGGTTTACATTTGCCCTGTATTTCGGTATTGCAATTTGGGCAAGAGCTGGATCTACTAAAGAATTTTATGTTGCTGGTGGAGGAGTTTCACCGCTAGCGAATGGTATGGCAACAGCAGCCGATTGGATGAGCGCAGCTTCCTTTATTTCAATGGCTGGTATTATTTCGTTTATTGGTTATGATGGATCGGTTTACCTTATGGGTTGGACAGGAGGGTACGTTTTACTTGCTCTTTTACTTGCTCCTTATTTAAGAAAATTTGGAAAGTTTACCGTACCTGATTTTATTGGAGACAGATATTATTCAAATACAGCAAGAACAGTTGCCGTTATTTGCGCCTTAATTGTTTCGTTTACTTATGTTGCGGGTCAAATGCGTGGTGTAGGGATAGTGTTTTCTCAATTCTTAGGTGTTGATATTACATTAGGGGTTATTATTGGTATGACAGTTGTTTTAATTTTTGCTTTTTTGGGCGGAATGAAAGGAATTACCTACACCCAGGTTGTTCAATACTGTGTATTGATGTTTGCCTTTATGGTACCCGCGATATTTATTTCTTTTCAAATGACAGGGAATCCAGTACCTCAACTAGGAATGGGAAGTGAAGGAACTGACGGAACTTATTTGTTAGATAAATTGGATACTTTGCACACTGAACTTGGTTTTAAAGAGTACACAAGTGGATCAAAATCTACATGGGATGTTTTTGCTATTACCATCGCGTTAATGGTCGGAACGGCAGGTTTACCGCACGTAATTGTGCGCTTTTTTACTGTTCCTAAGGTAAAAGATGCTCGTAAATCAGCAGGATTAGCGCTTTTATTTATCGCTATTTTTTATACCGCTGCACCTGCAGTTTCTGTTTTCGCAAGAACAAATTTAATCGAAACCGTGAGAGATCAGGAATATACAGCAATGCCTTCTTGGTTTAAAACGTGGGAAAATACAGGGTTAATTGCTTGGTCTGATAAAAATGGAGATGGAAAGATCCAATATGTTGCAGGATCTGCTTTAGAAGGGAAAAAACCAGCGTTTACAGAAGATAGAGGTCAGTACGGAGAACGCGTAATTAGTAACCCAAGTACTGAGGTCAATGAGCTTTATGTAGACAGAGATATTATGGTGTTAGCCAATCCCGAGATTGCAAATTTACCGAATTGGGTAATTGCCCTAGTTGCAGCTGGTGGTTTGGCAGCAGCATTATCTACAGCAGCAGGTTTACTGTTAGTAATTTCTACTTCTGTATCGCATGATTTAATAAAAAAACAAATTAAACCAGATATCTCAGATAAGGGAGAGTTGATGGCTGCAAGAATAGCAATTGTTGTTGCAATTTTAATTGCTGGTTTATTCGGTATTTATCCTCCTGGATTTGTAGCTGCCGTTGTAGCGCTGGCGTTTGGACTAGCAGCAGCGTCCTTTTTCCCAGCTATCATTTTAGGGATTTTTGATAAACGAATGAATAAACAAGGAGCTATTTCAGGTATGATCGTTGGAATTCTTTTAATGTTGTATTATATGATTGTTTATAAAACAGGATTAATAGGCGTTATGGATCCTAAACCACAAAGTGAATGGTGGTTCGGTACGTCTCCCGAAGGTTTCGGAACAATTGCCATGATTGTAAACTTTGTAGTTTCTATAACTGTTTCTAGATTAACATCTCCACCACCGCAAGATGTTCAAGAAATTGTTGAAAATATTAGAATACCTAGTGGTGCTGGCGAAGCGCAAGGTGGACATTAAAAAAGAGTAAGACAACCGCATATAATTGTGCGGTTGTCTTTATTTTAGCTATTATGAAAAAAAGACACGAACAAAAACTGGTAATGCTATCAATAACATTGTTATTGTTGTTCAATGCACCATTGGTTTTTCTTTTTGAAGGTGATAAAGTATTCTTTGGAATACCAGTCATCTACTTTTCAATTTTTAGCATATGGCTTCTTAGTATACTAATTTCTTACTACGTTCTCAAAAGGTATTATGAGTGATTTATCCTTAATAGTTATTGTTCTCATTTACCTAGGGATATTGTTTTATATCGCTTTTTGGGGTAACAAAAACCATCAAAGTAAATGGGTTAATAATCCGTATATCTATACGCTGTCTTTAGCTGTTTATTGTACGGCTTGGACTTACTACGGAAGTGTTGGTACAGCAGCAGAATCAGGTATGAATTTCTTGCCTATTTACATAGGTCCGGTGATAGCGCTGCCTTTGTGGATAATTTTGATGAGGAAGATTATCAGGATTGCAAAACAACATAAAATAGCCTCAGTTGCTGATTTTATTGTATTGCGTTATGGTGGTAATCGATTTTTAGGAGCTTTGATTACTGTAATTTGTTTAGTAGCAACTATTCCTTATTTAGCGCTCCAGCTCAAAGCAATTTCCGAGACTTATTATATTATATCAAATGGCAGTAATGCAGGTGATACACATATATTAACAGACTCAGCTTTTTATATAGCGCTTGTCTTGGCCGTTTTTGTTACCTTTTTTAGTACACAAAAAACAGATGCTTCAACAAAAAACAAAGGTATTATGGCAACGGTGGCTTTTGAGTCTGCCTTGAAATTACTTTTCTTTTTAATCTTAGGAGTTTATGTAACCTTCTATTTGTTTGAGGGTACATCTGATATTTATGAGTCAATTAAAACAACAGATAATTTTAGCAAGCTAATTGGAGTAGGAGGATTTGAAAATGGAATTGAGTGGTTTTTGTTAATTGTTTTATCCTTTTTTGCAATTTTCTTATTACCAAGGCAGTTCCAAGTTTCTGTTGTCGAAAATAACAGAGAAAAACACCTTAAGAAGGCAATTTGGCTGTTTCCGCTTTACTTATTACTCTTTAATTTATTCGTTATTTTCATTGCCTGGGGAGGAAAGCTAACCTTTGGCGATAGTGTAAATTCAGATTATTACTCTTTATTACTTCCTTTGGCAAATGGAGATGAAGTAATGGCTTTACTCGTCTTTTTAGGAGGTTTTTCAGCTGTGATTTCAATGGTCGTTGTTTCAACAATTGCCCTAGCAAACATGGTAAGTAATAACCTCGTTATTCCTTATGGTTTTTTAGATAAGTTTGCTAAAAACAATCCATCAAAAAACGTTCTGTACATAAAGAGTATTCGAAGAATCGCAATTTTTTCTATTATTCTCGTTTCTTACTTTTTTTATTCAAATTTTTCAGTACAGATTTCTTTGTATTCTATCGGACTGATCTCTTTTGTAATTATCGCTTTATTGGCTCCTTCATTTTTTATTGGTTTATTTTGGAAAAGAGGTTCATCTAAAGGAACAATAGTCGGAATCATCGTTGGTTTTTCAATTATTTGCTATACACTTATCATTCCTTTTGTTCTTAAATCAGGCAATGTTAATAGTGCGTTTGTAGAAAATGGCTTGTTTGGCATTGAGCTTTTAAGGCCGTATCAACTCTTTGGGGTAGACTTTTTATCGCCCGCAACCCATGCATTTTTCTGGAGTTTTCTTTTCAATACAATGTCATTTCTTTGGGTGTCTGTTTCTGGAATCGGAAATTACCGAGAAAGGAATTATGCAGAAATGTTCATTAATGATAAAGAATTTGCCAACCTTCCAGATAGTGCTTATGTTTGGAAAGGTGAAGCTTATGTGAAAGATATAAAAAGGGTGTTGGTTCGCTTTTTAGGAGAAGCAAGAACCGAACGTGCTTTAACTATTTTTTTTAAAAAATATAGTTTATCTCCTGAAACAACGCTTGCAGACGCTCGACTTGTAAACTTTTCAGAAAAACTGCTAAACGGAATTATTGGCGGTTCTTCAGCTAAAATATTAATTGCCTCTGTAATCAAAGAGGAAGAAATAAGCTTGCCAGAGGTGCTTAAAATTTTAGAAGAATCGAAGAAAACACTCGCACACAATAAGCTATTAAACGAGCAATCCAAGGAGCTGTCTAAGCTCGCATCTCAACTCACAGATGCAAATCAACAATTAGTGGTTAAAGATCAGCAAAAAGATGAATTTCTAGATGCAGTAGCACACGAGATCAAAACGCCTATGACGGGTATTAAAGGAGCTGCTGAGTTACTTGTAGAAGAAGGAGAAGAAATGCCTGTCGAAATTAGAGAACAGTTCTTGAAAAATATTTTGCAAGACACTAATCGTCTTACACGCATGGTTCAAAATATACTCGATTTTGAAAAGTTAGCTGAGCAAAGGGAACAGTTAAAGTTGAAAAGACTCAATTTTAAGTTTACACTCCAACAAGCCGTGAAGTCTATCTCTCAATTGGCAAATAAAAATAATACGCGCGTTGAGATTAATACACATAGAGATGCTTATGCCTTCTACGATGAGGACCGAATGCTTCAAGTTTTAACTAATATTTTTTCTAATGCGATTAAGTTCAGTGATGAACTAGATGGAGAGATATTAGTGCTGTATAAAATCTCTAAGAAATACCTTGTAATTAGTATTTCAGACAACGGTAAAGGTGTTCCTGAGGAAGATTTACCTTATGTATTTGATAAGTTTTATCAGTCTAAAAATCAAAATATAATAAAAAGAGAAGGCAGTGGATTAGGATTAGCTATTTCTAAACGAATTGTTGAAAGACATAACGGTACTATTCGGGTAAAAAATGAAGTAAACTATGGAGCAAATTTTATAATCAAAATTCCTACAGATAAAGAAACGAATGAAAAAAAAGATAGTAATAGTAGATGATGAACCAAATATTGTAATGACGCTAGAATATGCTTTTCGTAAGCAGGATTTTGAAGTGTTTATTGCAAGAGATGGTAGTGAAGCGTTGGAGATTCTGGAGTATCAATGTCCAGATGTTGTTCTACTCGATATTATGATGCCGAAAGTAGATGGGTATCAAACATTAAAATGGATAAAAAATAATAAATCTTTAGTTGCTACTAAAGTAGTTTTTTTAACTGCAAAGAATAAAACAATAGATATAGAAAAAGGTATGGCGTTAGGGGTAGATAAGTATCTAACGAAACCTTTTTCGATTAAAAAAATAATTAATGAAATAAATGAACTGCTGGCCTGATCACTTACTAATGCGCATTATGTAATTCGGGTCAGCATTCTTTAAATACAAAACAACATGAAATTTAGTTTAAGTCCTTTACCATCAGATATTTTTATTCTCATTTACATTATAGCCACACTTTATTTACGCTTTAAGTTAGAGAATCAAGTAAACTTAACTACTGGAACTTCTGTAATAATCGGACTTCTTTTCGTTTTTATACTATATGTGATGATAAAGTCTAAAGTGCTTAATCCTAATTGGTTCGGGTTGTTTAAACCTAAAAAGTAAACATGTCTTATCAGCAAACATACCATAATAGTTTAAGTGATCCAGAGGAATTCTGGGGGAAGCAAGCAAAAGCCATTAAATGGTTCAAAGCACCTGAAAAGGTTTTGAAGCCAACATATAATTGGAACTCCTGGTTCCAAGGTGCAGAGCTCAACCTTAGTTATTTGTGTATTGATCGTCATATAGAAGCAGGATACGGGTCTCAAACTGCACTTATTTATGATTCACCAGTTACAAATACCATAAAAAAAATATCTTTTGATGACCTACTGTATCAAGTAGGTTGTTTGGCTGGAGGATTAAAAGATATTGGTGTTCAAAAAGGCGACACGGTTTTGATCTATATGCCAATGATTCCTGAGGCGATTTACGCTATGCTTGCTTGTGCGCGTTTGGGAGCTATACATTCTGTTGTTTTTGGTGGGTTTGCGCCACATGAATTGTCTATACGTATAGATGATTGTAAACCAAAAGTAATTATTACGGCTTCTAATGGTGTTGAAATTGACAAAATAATACCGTATAAGCCCTTTGTAGATGAAGCCATAAAAGGTGCAGAACATAAGCCATCAAATGTTGTCGTTTTTGATAGAAAAGCGGGTGTTAACTACGATATGTTATCGCATGATTTAGACTTTGAAAAACTCGTTTGCGATTCGGACGTACATCCGCCGGTTTGGGTAGACGCTACTCATCCATCCTATATTTTGTACACTTCTGGTACTACAGGTAAACCAAAAGGAGTTATCCGAGATACTGGAGGGTATGCAACGGCTTTAAAATTTAGCATGCAAAACATTTATGATGTTAGAGAAGGAGATACCTTTTGGGCTGCAAGTGATGTAGGTTGGGTGGTTGGACATAGCTACATCGTTTATGGTCCGCTATTGAATAGAAATACAACTGTTATTTTTGAAGGAAAACCAGTTAGAACACCTGATGCATCTACTTTTTGGAGAGTTATTTCAGAACATAAGGTAAATGTCATGTTTACCGCTCCAACGGCAATAAGGGCAATAAGAAAAGAAGATCCAGAAGGATTGCTTTTAAAAAAATATGATTTATCAAGCTATAGGTTACAGTTTTTAGCTGGAGAACGCTGCGATATTTCTACACTCAATTGGTTGCATGATAAAATTAAAATTCCTGTTATTGATCACTGGTGGCAAACAGAAACAGGTTGGCCAATCGCAGCTAATCCAGCGGGAATAGAACTATTGACGTCAAAACCAGGTTCAGTGTCTAAGCCTGTATGTGGTTACGATATCCATATCTTGAATGAAGATGGTGAACAACTGAAAGCTAATCAAGAAGGTTTTGTAGCAATAAAATTGCCTTTGCCTCCAGGAAATTTAGTTGGTCTTTGGAATAACCCAGAACGTTTTGAGCGTTCTTATTTAGAAAAGTTTCCTGGGTACTATTTTTCTGGAGATGGGGGATTTGTGGATGAAGATGGATATGTTTTTATCACAGGAAGGGTCGATGATATTATTAATGTAGCAGGTCATCGCTTGTCCACAGCAGAAATGGAAGAAGTCGTTTCTAGTCATCCTGCCGTAGCCGAATGTGCCGTTTTTGGTGTGCATTGCGAATTAAAAGGGGAAAAACCTATGGGACTAATAGTGCTTCAAGAAGGGCAAGACCAATATCAAAATCAAAGAAAAAAGGACATCATTCTAGAAGTAAGACAAAAAATAGGTCCAATAGCTTCGTTTAAAACAGTTGAGGTTGTGAAACGTTTGCCAAAAACAAGGTCAGGAAAAATATTGAGAAATTTATTAAAAAGAATTGTGAATAAAGAAGCGTTTCAAATTCCATCTACGATAGATGATCCAAAAATCATTTCGGAAATTAAAAAATTAATTTAAAAAATATTAAATCATAAGTTATGAGTAATTATCACATAAAACATTTAGAAGAGTATTATAAGGTTTATAGAAAATCCGTTAGAGAGCCTGAGTTATTTTGGGAAGAAATAGCAGAAGAGCATTTTGTTTGGAGAAAACGTTGGGATAATGTTTTAAGTTGGGATTTTTCAAAGCCAGAGGTAAAATGGTATGAAGGAGCCAAGTTAAATATTACAGAGAACTGTATTGATAGACATTTAACTACGAAGGGAAATCAAACAGCAATTTTATTTGAACCTAATGACCCCAATGAGAAGACGCAACACATTAGTTACAATCAGTTATCTGAAAGGGTAAATCAATTTGCAAATGTTTTAATTTCTAAAGGTGTTCAAAAAGGTGATCGTGTTTGCATTTATTTACCGATGATTCCAGAACTTGCCATCGCGCTGCTTGCTTGTGCAAGAATAGGTGCGATACACTCAGTAGTGTTTGCAGGTTTTTCTGCGAGTGCACTTGCTTCTAGAATTAATGATAGTGAATGTAAAATGTTGATTACTTCTGATGGGTCTTTCCGTGGTGCAAAAACAATCGACTTAAAAGGAATCGTTGATGAAGCCCTTAAAGAATGCGCTTGTGTTACTTCTGTCTTAGTGGTTGAAAGAACAAAAGAAAAAATTGAAATGGTGGAGGGCAGAGATGAATGGATTGCGCCATTGTTAGAAAAAGCATCAACCGAATGTATAGCCGTAACGATGGACGCTGAAGATCCCTTGTTTATTTTGTACACTTCAGGCTCTACAGGAAAGCCTAAAGGAATGGTGCATACGACAGCTGGTTACATGGTTTACACAGCTTATACATTTAAGAATGTTTTTCAATATAGAGAAAATGATATATACTGGTGTACTGCGGATATCGGTTGGATAACAGGGCATAGTTACATTGTATATGGTCCATTAGCAAACGGTGCAACTACTGTAATGTTTGAAGGTACACCAAGTTACCCAGATTGTGGGCGTTTTTGGGAAATTGTAGAAAAGCACAAAGTAAATCAGTTTTATACTGCTCCAACAGCTATTAGAGCATTAGCGAAAGAGAGTTTAGACCTCGTAAATTCACACGATTTGTCTTCTCTTAAAGTAATAGGTTCTGTTGGAGAACCTATTAACGAGGAAGCTTGGCATTGGTATAATGATAATGTTGGGAAAAAGAAAAGTCCGATTGTAGATACTTGGTTTCAAACAGAAACAGGTGGAATTATGATTTCACCTATCCCTTATGTTACCCCAACAATACCAACTTATACGAGTTTACCATTACCGGGCGTACAGCTCTCTCTAATGGATGAAAATGGAAAAGAGATTAAAGAAAACCAAGTAGATGGTAGACTATGCATCAAGTTTCCTTGGCCTTCAATGGCTAGAACTATATGGGGAAACCATCAACGCTATAAAGAAACATACTTCTCTGCGTATGAAAATAGTTATTTCACGGGCGACGGAGCTTTTAGAGATGGCGTTGGCTATTACAGAATTACAGGTAGAGTAGATGATGTGATTATTGTTTCTGGACATAACTTAGGTACAGCGCCAATAGAAGATGCAATAAACGAACATCCGGCAGTTGCAGAATCCGCAATTGTAGGGTATCCACACGATGTAAAAGGAAATGCCTTGTATGGTTACGTTATTTTAAAGGAAACGGGTGAAGACAGATCGCACGATAATTTGAGAAAAGAAATTAATCAAATAATAACAGAGCATATCGGACCAATAGCTAAGCTCGATAAAATTCAGTTTACATCCGGGTTGCCTAAAACAAGGTCGGGTAAAATTATGCGTAGAATATTGAGAAAAATTGCGGGTAATGATACGGCAAATTTAGGTGATACTTCTACTCTTTTAAACCCAGAAGTAGTACAAGAAATTATGGATGATGTTATCTAAAATAGTTTAATGAGGTAGTTGATTTCACACACATCAACCTTTTTGAATAGTTGCAAAGGAAAGGCCTGCGTTTTTAAATAAGCGCGGGTCTTTTTTATTGAGTAGACTTTTCATTTTCTAAATAAACAAAGTAATTCCTTTATTGTTATTTTTGCGTGATAGGTTGAAAAAAATAATCAGATCAACCTTCTACTATACAGTATGTCTAAATATTTCTCTCTTTTTTTAGCTTTCTTTTTTTTAAAGAACACTGCATTGACTCAAGAAGTTAAAACAGTGCGCGATATTGGTGTATGGATCGGGGTTGGCTTAAACTACGAGTTGAATAAAAAATGGGATTTTGGAATAAATCAAGAGTTAAGAACCTTTGATAACAGCACCAGACTAAGTAAATCTATTTCTGAAATAGATTTAAATTATACTATAAATAACAACTTTAAATTAAGATTAGGTGGTAGGTATTCTTTCGATAGAAAAAAGAATGAATTGTTTACCCATGATATTAGATATAATATTGATGTAAAAATAAAAGGAGATAGAAATTCTTTTTGGAGTTGGCAGTACAGATTTAGGTACCAACATTCATATGAAAACTTGTTTACTTTTACGCCTGATACTCAGGAAGAATCCAATGTAAGAAACAGAGCTAAAGTAGATTATACCTTGAATGCACACAAGCTTTATTTTTCAACAGAGTTATTTAGAGTTTTTACTTATTTTGAAAAACCCCGATTCAATCGTTTAAGAACTTCTATAGGCGATGAGTTTGAAACAAAGTTAGGAGATTTGGATGTATCTATTTGTCACCAAGTTGAATTAGGAGAAGAGGATCCACTTAATTTTTTCTTTTTAAATATACACTACACATTCAACTTTAAAAAATGATTCGAACGCTTCTATATTTAACTGTTTTTATCTTTCTGCTGGCCTGCAAAAAAGAAGAAGTAGTTGTGAACGGTGTTCCAGATTCAAATTTTGAGTTAAGTTCCATACTTCGTTTAAATGGAAAAAAATGTTCGTTTGATGCATAAGCGAGTTTATTAAAATATTCAACACTTTCAACAGAGCTGACTAGTTTTAGTCCGCACGTAGTGTTCCAAGAGAATGCAATAGCTTTTTTTGAAGGTACACAGCTAGATAATGATGCCGTTAATCTATTGGGCGATCTACAACTTCATATTCCTTATAGTTTTAAGGTTCTATTTAACGGCGTTGAAACTAATTTTAAATTGGTTTTTACGTCTATACCAATTATTCAAATAGCAATTAAAGATGAGGTAGTAAATGGATATAAAACATTAGCTAAAATAACCGTTAATTACCCAAACAATGGCGTTGTTCAAAACTGGATTGGTGTTGAGTTTAGAGGGTCGTCTAGTCAGAGGTATACCAAAAAATCTTAGGGATTAAGAGTGTATGAAGGAAAAAGCAAGGAAAGATTTATGGCTCAAAGTTATTTTGGATTAAATAAAAGCAACAGTTGGATATTGAATGCTGCCTATATCGATCCCTCTCGGTTGAGAGATAAAATTTCTAATAATTTATGGAGTAGTTTATCTGATGTTGGAACAGCAAATATAGGTTTTGAAATACGTTTGGTAGAGTTATTCATGAATCACCGATCGCTTGGGTTGTATAATTTCTATGTTAAAATAACACCAAGTTTTGAAGGTTTTACTTCAGAAACACTGCTTTACGAAGGCATTGACAATTCAGATTTAACAAAGTTTGTATCGGTTGAAAGTGCTAACCCGACGGCTGCAATTTGGGGAGATTGGGAGCAGAAACCCCCTCTTCCAAATGAGTTGATAAACTGGAAAGATTTCGCACCTTTAGTACGTCTAATCGCAGTAGCGGGCAACCAAGAATTTAAAACAGAAATCCCTAATCAATTAAATATTGAAAATACAATTGATTACTATCTTTTCGTAAATCTATTATTGGCATCAGATAACTTGGGTAAAAACTGGATGTTTTATAAAAACAACAACCTAGAAAAGTTTAAACTTTTTCCTTGGGATTTAGACGGTATTTTAGGCAGGAATCCCTTTGCTGAACCTACTCCTACAAATCGTGTGATTAAAAATAATTTGTTTCATCGTTTGCTTTTAAACGATGTTGATAGTTGCACCCAACGTGTAAAAGATAGATGGAATGAACTGCGTGGAACTATATATTCTTATAGCAGTTTAGAATCTCTAATCACAGATAATTTTGATACATTGATTGATATGAAATAATAGATTTTGAAAATCAATTATGGAATTTATCAATTAACCTAGAGCAGGAAAAGGCGTATATTTTAAACTGGTTGCAAGAAAGATTAGACTTTTTAGACGATTATTTTAATTGACAATAAGTTGAGAACAGTTTCTACGAAACTTTTGAGGAGAAACATTGAGCATGCGTTTAAATTGTCGTGTAAAATATGCAGGAGAACTAAAGCCAACCAGTGCTGATATTTCAGTAATCGAAAAGTGAGTTGTGCGCATTAGTTTAACAGCGGAATCAATTCTTTCTTTAAGAATAAATGAAATAGGCGATTCTCCCATGTATTCTTTAAAGAGTCTATGAAAATGAGAAGGACTCATATATGCCTTCTTTGATAAGTCTTCTACGGTAAGTTTTTCTTGTAAGTTCTTTTTGATATAGGTAACAATATATGCAATTCTATTATTATTCTGTACGTCGCTAGATGCTGTTAATAGACTATTCCTAGCCTTTGTTTGCATCAACCTTACAATAAGTTCTTTAATCATAAGTTTTAATAACACATCTCTTGACACATTTTTATTAATAAACGTACGGGTAATTTTTTCGATTAATAAATGTATGTCTTGCTTTTTGTGCACAAAACCAGGAGCTTCGTTAGTATTTAACTGTATGCGTAGGTCGTGTTCAAATTGCAGTTCTTCTTGAAATTGCGATATGGTTTCTTTAATTATACTTGGCTCAACGCCTAAGGCAAGACAATGCGTTGGAGTACTAAAAGTTGCCTCTGGAAAATCTATTTGCATGGGTTCGTTTGATGGCAGTATAAGTGTTTCGCCAGGAGAAAAAATAAACGAATTATTTTCTTGAAGGTGCATTACTTTCTTCCCCTTTATCATGCTTACGATAACAGGATAGTCAAATGATAAATCAAAACTTTCTGTTTTCTTGTATGTTTCAAATACATTTAGTTCTGAAAAATCAGATTGAAATACGTTGCGATATTCTATAAGCGTATCTACTCTTTTTTCAATTTGAGATTGTTTGAAGTTCTGCATAGTGTCGCTTAAATTACAAAAAAAATAAATACACAGCTATATTTAGATGTTACAGAAGCTCTTTTTTTAATAACTATTTTGCTCTTGTTGTATCAAAATTTTAAGGATTTGATGTTCTGGTTTAAATGATAGGATAGTGCAAGTTTATCATAGAATATTGTAAATGACACGTTTTTAAGTTGAGTAGTTTTATATCAAACTAAAATGTTAAAAATTATGAGTTATAATAAACCTAAGTTTAAGGAAGTTTATCACAATTTTATTAATGGAGAATTTGTTGCACCAAAACAAGGAGCATACTTCGAAAATACATCTCCGATTGATAATTCTTTAATCTCTAAATATCCGCGATCTACAAAAGAAGATATAGATTTAGCCGTTAACGCTGCAAACGAAGCGAAAGATGCTTGGGGTAAAACCTCGGCAGCTCATAGAGCTGCTTTACTTTCAAAAGTAGCTGATATTATTGAAGAAAACTTGGAGGAATTCGCTTGTGTTGAAACCTGCGACAATGGAAAGCCGATAAGAGAAACGATGAATGCAGATATTCCTTTGTCTATAGACCATTGGAGATATTTTGCTGCAGCTATAAGAATGGAAGAGGGATCAGCTACTGAATTAGATGAAAATACAGTTTCTTTAATAATTAAAGAGCCGTTAGGTGTAGTAGGTCAAATTATTCCATGGAATTTTCCCTTGTTAATGTTATCATGGAAATTACCGCCAGCATTAGCTTCAGGAAATTGTGTTGTTTTAAAACCAGCAGAACAAACTCCGTCTTCAGCAACCTTGTTGATGGAGAAAATAGCAGCTGTTTTTCCTCCTGGAGTATTAAATGTTGTACATGGATTTGGACCAGAAGCTGGAAAACCTCTAGCATCACATGATAAGATAGATAAAGTTGCATTTACTGGGGAAACAACAACTGGTCAATTAATTATGCAGTATGCTTCTAAAAATCTAAATCCTGTTACTATGGAGTTGGGTGGTAAATCACCAAATATTTTCTTTAACAGTGTAATGGATCATGATGATGCATATTTAGATAAAGCGATAGAAGGTGCTGTTTTATTTGCATTTAATCAAGGAGAAGTATGTACTTGTCCGTCCAGAATACTAGTACAAGAAGATATTTACGATGCTTTTATGAAAAGGGTAGTAGAGCGCACGAACGCAATTGTTCAGGGTAGCCCTTATGATATGAATACAATGGTAGGTGCTCAGGCGTCTAGCGACCAAAAAGAGAAAATTCTATCGTATTTAAAAATTGGAGTTGAAGAAGGTGCTAAAGTACTAGCAGGCGGAAAAGCAGCTGCGCTTGGTGGAGACTTGGATAACGGTTTTTATATTGAGCCTACAATTTTAGAAGGAAATAATAAAATGCGTGTTTTTCAAGAAGAAATTTTTGGTCCCGTTGTTTGCGTAACAAAGTTTAAAGATGAGCAAGAAGCGTTAGAAATTGCAAATGATACGTTATATGGTTTAGGAGCTGGTGTTTGGACTAGAGATGCACATCAATTATACCAAATACCGAGAGAAATAAAAGCCGGTAGAGTTTGGGTAAACTGCTACCATGCGTATCCAGCACATGCTCCATTTGGAGGGTATAAAAAATCTGGATTCGGAAGAGAAACTCATGTAATGATGATGAATCACTACAGACAAGCGAAAAACATGCTTATTTCTTATGATAAAAATAAATTAGGATTCTTTTAGTAGAAAATTTAAATTAATAGGGTAGGCGAATGCCTACCCATTTTATTAGCGTATGGAAAGAGATAGAGTAGCAATAACTGCAAAAGCTGAAAAAGTTGTAAATCAAATTAAAGCACAAAACAATGAGTTGATTTTTCACCTTAGTGGAGGGTGTTGCGATGGTTCTTCGCCAATGCTTTTAGAAAAAGAAGACTTTTATATCAACGAGTCAGACGTGTGCTTAGGAACAATAGCAGGTATTTTGTTTTACATGAATAAAGACCAATATGAGTATTGGAAGCATACGCACTTAACTGTTGATGTGACGGAAGGACGAGGTTCTAGTTTTTCTTTGGAAATACCTTTAGGTTTGCGTTTTGTGATTCATTCTAGACTAATGGAAGAGAGTTAAAAGTTGAAATTGATTAATAACTCAAATGTTGTTATTTAGACTTAGTTTTGTTTTATGAAGTAGTGTGAAGAGAATACCTCGCAGATATAATACAACACTTGAAATTAGATATGAACTAGATAAAATAAACCTTTTCTAAGCTACACTTTATATAAGTTAAACCTTTTTCTATTTGTAATCATGTTTTTCTTAATAGACAACCAAGGGCGAGCTACAGCAGTTGGTTTTCGTCTAGTACCTTTCAAGAAAAATGCAAACTTAAATAGTCCTGACTTACATCAGCGCTCTGATGCAGAAAGAGAGATGCCCTGTCCGACGACAGTTGGAGAACCTTTGGATATGTTTTGATTGGAGTTTTAGAAAAAGTTTGGGCATAAAAAAAGTCCTGACTTACATCAGGACTCTGGCGGAGAAAGAGGGATTCGAACCCCCGATAGGTCTCCCTATGCTAGTTTTCAAGACTAGTGCATTCAACCGCTCTGCCATTTCTCCGCGACAAAAGTACATAGGATTTATTTAATGACAAGTCTTTTTATTGAAAAAATATCAAAAAAAATAATCTACAATTAAACCCGCTTAATATTCAGTTAATTACATTTTAATGTTTCTACCGAAAAATTAGAATAAAACACCTTTTACTAAATCTTAGGTAGCACAGTTGTATACACTGTTTAAAAAAAGTATCTTTACTTTTTAGCTTTAAGAGCAACTTTATGAAAAGTATTACATTTTTAATAGTCATTTTATTAGCAGGAATTAGTTTGGCGCAGAAGCAACCAAAAAAACTCAAAGCTTATTTAAATGAGAAGCAATTCTATACCCCTGATGGTGGAAATTATTTAGAAACTCAAATTTTGTTTGTGGGTTATACGATTAATTATAAAGAAGAGAATGGTAAAACACAAGGAGAAGTAGAGATAACTCAAATTATTTCTAAAGATGATAGCATTGTAATTGCAGATAAATATCGTTTAAAAACCCCAGAAGTTTTAGATAGCCTTGTAGAAGATTTTTATGATATTCAACGTTATGCTTTGTCAAATGGTGTTTACACCTATGAGTTAATACTAGCAGATGTAGCTTCGCCAGAACAAAAAGTGTCTGTAAAGAAGAAGATTGTTGTAGAAGATCTATCTTCAGATGTTAGTGTTTCAGATATTACTTTATCTGAATTAATTAGGGCAAGCGATACTACAAATGTTTTCTCAAAAATGGGATATGATATTATACCTATGCTCACGAACTATTATCCTACGGAACTCAATATCATGCCGTATTATGTAGAAATATATAATACAGATAAATATTTGAACGACTCAGTTTATGTTGTACAACAGAAAATTTTTGACATTAATGGTAAGGCAGGTGTTCCTGAATTTAACCGATATTTTCGATTCAAAAAAACAAATTCAGTTCAACCTTTAGCAAAAGCAATAGACATTAGTTACTTGCCTTCTGGTAAATATGTGTTAGAAATAAATGTGCTTTCTAGAGACAAACAGATTGTAGCTTCAAATTTAATTGATTTCGAAAGAAATAATACGCAAATCGTAGATGAAATAGATTATGAAAATGAGATTATAGATCCTGCATTTGCTGCTTCTGTTACCGAAGATTCTTTAGATTATTATGTTGCAAGTTTAATACCCATAAGTGCTCCGGCAGAAGTGAAAAATATTATTTCCATTCTAAAAAAGAGAGATAATGCTATGAATAGGAAATATCTGCAGAAATACTGGAAATCTACTAGTGCATTACAATCTTATGAGAATTGGATTAAATATAAACAGCAAGTTCAGCTTGTAGAAAGATTATATAGCTCCAACTTTCAATCAGGATTTGAAACAGATAGAGGAAGGGTTTACCTTCAATACGGTGCGCCAAGTTCCATTATGCAACGCCCGAATTCTCCAACAGAATTTCCATACGAAATATGGCAATACGATAAAATCGGGATTCAATCCAATAAACGATTTGTGTTCTACAATCCAAATCTAGTAAATAATGCATATGAACTGTTACACTCAGACTTGAGAGGAGAGCTTCAAAATTATAGATGGCAGTTTTATATCCGCTCTCGTTCTAGAGCAAATGATTTAGATGCTACAACACCTGCAGAGCGACAAGGAGCCAACGCAGAGCGAGATTTTAATACTTATTGATTACTTTAGCGCTGCGTTTAAAAAGTATGGTAGAAAAGTCTGTAGCAATTGTAATTTTAAATTACAACGGTAAAAAATTCTTAGAACAATTTCTAAAAGGAGTTGTAAATTATTCTGGTAAACACAGTGTAATACTTGCAGATAATCAATCTACAGATGATAGTGTAAGTTTTGTTGAGCAGAATTTTCCAACAGTTAGCATTTTAGTTAATAAGCAGAATGGCGGTTTTGCAAAAGGCTATAACGATGCGCTGAAAGCTGTTAAAGCAGATTATTACATTCTTTTAAACTCGGATATTGAAGTAACGCCAGGTTGGGTAGAACCACTTTTAGAAACAGCTTTAAGAACGGGTTCAGTAGGTGTTCAGCCAAAAGTACGCGCGCAGTTAAATCCATCTAAATTTGAACACGCTGGTGCTGCTGGAGGATATTTAGACGTAAATTTCTATCCTTTTTGTAGAGGTAGGATATTTGAAGAAGTTGAAGAGGATACTAATCAATACGATAGCGAACAAGAAATTTTTTGGGCAACAGGAGCATGTTTGTTAATTGATGCCAAGCTCTACCATGAGGTTGGAGGATTAGATGAAGATTTCTTTGCACACATGGAAGAAATAGACATGTGTTGGAGATTAAAGAAAATGGGCTATAAATTTATGGTTCAACCAAAGTCTACTGTTTTTCATGTTGGTGGAGGAACGCTCAACTACGACAATCCGCGTAAAACGTATTTAAATTTTAGAAACAGTTTATTTATGATTCATAAAAATTATGCGGGCTTTTTACCAGGCATGATTTTAAAGCGCTTATTAATAGATGGTTTGGCAGGCGCCAAATTCTTGATCGGATTTCAGTTTAACCACTTTGTAGCCTTGTTTAAAGCCCACATACATTATTACAAAAATCTTAAAAAACTAAACACAAAAAGAAAAGTAATTAAATCTCTAACATCCAATACAAAAAGTAATGATGTTGGCTATTACACCGGGAATATAATTTTTGCCAGGTATTTTAAAGGTGTTAAAAAATTCTCAGAACTCAACCAAAGGTTGTTTAAATAGTAAGATTTTATTCTTCTACTTCTTCTTTAAATATTAAGGTCTCGGTGTGATCTGTAAATTCAACTCTTAGCTTTAGTCTATTCTCGTTTTCAATTCTCAAGTAAATTCTATAATTATTCAAATAGCTAAAGTCTGGTTCTGTGTTTTCTGGTAAAAAATTCTTCCAACTAATATTAGGTAAAAGTAGTTCGTGCGTAAAACCATCTTTTTTAGTTTTTATTAATTCATGATTAAAAGTCTGTAATCCATTTTCGCCAATTAAAGAAAGAGCATTGTCCTTAAATGTTTCAATATTAGAAACACTTTTAAACGGTTCTCTTTCTGGGTTTGTATAATTCACTCCAGTATTATTTAAAAAAACTTGTCTCATCCAATTAGTAGATTCAAAAGTTTTCTTAGCTTTTCTTTTTTTACAACTGGTAGTACTCACAAAAGTTGTAACTAATAGACTCATCAATATGTAAAGGGTATATTTCTTCATTCTTGTAGGATTGATTTACCTAAAAGTAAAAAAAAATAATTGATCATATCTTAAAATTGCTTTCTCAGTATAGTTGGATATCAAAAAAATGGACCTCAATCAATCCACCTCTTCAAAGTCTACATCTTCTGCAGGTACGTTGCCTTTTTTAATAGAAACTTTACCTATGTTTCTTTTGCTGGCTTCTTTTGCTTGGTCAAAAGTTTCTTTTTCTTTGGTATGTTGTTTTTGGGCGGTGTAGTTGCGCTTTCCGTTCATTACTTTTCCTACGAAACGCAGTATTACCATTATTCCAACAATAATTAATACTGTTTTGAATAAGCCGGTAATACTGAGAATCAATGGAATCATAACGTTTATTTATTAACGAGATAAATATAAATTTCTTTCGCTGTATACTTTTCTAAAGAAAGGATCTTTTAAATCTTTTATAAAACGAATCGCTTCTCCAGTTGATTTCATTTCTGGTCCTAACTCCTTATTTACATTAGGGAATTTGTTGAAAGAGAAAACTGGGATTTTAATTGCGTATCCTTCTTTTTTCGGTGTAAAATTAAAATCTGTAACCTTAGCACCCATCATTACCTTGGCAGCATAATTTACATACGGCTCATCGTATGCCTTAGCAATAAAAGGAACCGTTCTAGATGCTCTTGGGTTTGCTTCAATAACGTACACTTTCTCGTCTTTAATCGCAAACTGAATGTTGATTAATCCAACCGTTTTTAACTCTACGGCAATTTTATTTGTAATGTCTTCTATCTGCTGCATCACAAAATCTCCTAAATTATACGGAGGCAATACTGCGTAAGAATCTCCAGAGTGTATACCTGCTGGCTCTATGTGTTGCATTACACCTATAATATAAACATTCTCACCATCGCAAATTGCATCGGCTTCTGCTTCTATTGCTCCACCTAAAAAGTGATCCAATAAAATTTGGTTCTCAGGCATATCGCGTAAAATGTCTACTACGTGGTGCTCTAAGTCTTCCTCGTTAATAACAATCTTCATTTTCTGACCACCCAATACATAAGAAGGTCTTACTAATAATGGAAAACCTAAGTCTTTAGATAGCTCTAGTGCTTGCTCTGCAGATTCTACCACGCCAAACTCTGGGTACGGAATATCTAATTGTTTTAACACGTTAGAAAATCTTCCTCTATCTTCTGCTAAATCTAGCGCATCGTAACTTGTACCAAATATTTTAATACCGTAACGCTCTAATTTTTCTGCAAGTTTCAGTGCTGTTTGTCCACCTAACTGTACAATTACACCCTCTGGCTTTTCATGTCTAATTATATCGTAAATATGTTCCCAGAAAACAGGCTCAAAATAGAGTTTATCCGCAGTATCAAAATCTGTAGAAACCGTTTCTGGGTTACAGTTAATCATAATGGTTTCATAGCCCATTTCTTTGGCTGCTAATACACCGTGTACACAAGAGTAGTCAAACTCAATTCCTTGTCCAATTCTATTTGGCCCAGAACCTAGAACAATTACCTTCTTTTTGTCAGAAACCGTACTTTCGTTTTCATACTCAAAAGTAGAGTAGTAGTAAGGTGTTTGCGCTTCAAACTCTGCAGCACAAGTATCTACTAATTTATATACTCTATTAATACCAAATTCTTCTCGTTTGCTGTAAACTTCAGATTCTAAACATCTTAGTAAATGACCAATTTGTCTATCGGCGTATCCTTTTTGTTTGGCTTCAAAAAGTAAGTCTTTAGAAATATTCTCAATAGTAAACTTCTCAATTTTACGCTCTATTTTAATCAATTCTTCTATTTGGCGCAAGAACCAAGGGTCAATCTTAGTCTTTTCAAATATCGTTTTAAACGGTATCCCCAACTTAATTGCGTCGTAAACATGAAACAATCTATTCCAACTTGGGTTCTCTAGACTATTAAGTATGGTGTCTTGGTTGGTAACTTCTTTTCCATCGGCACCTAAACCATTTCTTTTAATTTCTAAAGATTGACAAGCTTTTTGTAATGCTTCTTGAAAGGATCTACCAATTCCCATTACCTCACCAACAGATTTCATCTGTAAACCTAAGCTTCTGTCTGCACCAGGGAATTTGTCAAAATTCCAACGTGGTATTTTTACAATTACATAATCTAAAGTTGGCTCAAATAAAGCCGATGTTGTTTTTGTAATTTGGTTGTCTAATTCGTCAAGGGTATATCCAATAGCTAATTTAGAAGCTATTTTGGCAATAGGATATCCAGTAGCTTTTGATGCTAAAGCAGAAGATCTAGAAACTCTAGGGTTTATTTCAATTGCAATAATGTCTTCCTTTTCGTCTGGAGATACCGCAAACTGAACATTACAACCTCCGGCAAAGTTTCCAATAGAACGCATCATGTGTATTGCCATGTTACGCATTTTTTGGAAAGTAGTATCTGACAAGGTCATTGCCGGTGCAACAGTAATTGAGTCTCCTGTGTGAATTCCCATTGGATCGAAATTCTCAATAGAACAAATAATTACAACGTTGTCATTATCATCACGCAATAACTCTAATTCATATTCTTTCCAGCCTAAAAGTGCTTTATCAATCATCACCTCGTGGATAGGTGAAATGTGTAAACTTTCGTTTAATTTATTGTCAAAATCTTTTTCGTCGTGCACAATTGCAGCACCCGCACCACCTAAAGTGTAAGATGCTCTAATACAAACAGGAAGGCCGTATTCTTGCATTACGCTTTTACCTTCTAAGAAAGATTTGGCCGTAGTTTGCGGAGCCATTGGAACACCAATTTCTTCCATCAAAACTCTGAATTTTTCTCTGTCTTCAGTAATTTCAATTGCATCAATGTCTACTCCAATTATTTGAACGCCATGCTCTTCCCAAATGCCCATCTCATCGCATTTAATTGCGAGGTTTAAAGCTGTTTGTCCACCCATAGTAGGTAAAACAGCATCTATCTTATGGTTTTGAAGAATTTCTACAATGCTTTCTGGCTCAAGCGGTTTAAGGTAAACATTGTCAGCAACTACCTTATCCGTCATAATAGTAGCCGGGTTGGAGTTAATCAATGTTACTTCGATTCCTTCTTCTCTTAAAGAGCGAGATGCTTGAGATCCAGAATAGTCAAACTCACATGCTTGACCAATCACTATTGGTCCACTACCAATAATTAAAATAGACTTAATGCTTTCGTTTTTTGGCATTCCCTTTTGTTTGTATTTCGTTTCCGAAAATGATTTCCAATTGGGATGCAAAATTAACCCATTATTCTTAGAACAAAAACTTATTTAGTTTATAGTTTTCAACGAAAAGCCAAAGCAGTACACAAAGTTTATCTAAAGATTAGTTAAACAGTTAAAAGCCTCCTAATTATCGGGGGCAATTAGGTTCTTGTTTTGTTAAGTTTAACATTGAAGTTTGTATCAGTAGAAACTTACAAGACAGCTTGTTTTATTTAGTGAGAGAAAAAGATTAGTTATTTCTATAGTTTATTGTGCACTTGTTATATTTGTGGAAAACAAAACGAATGGAAACGCAAGTACTTTCTCACCTCCAGATAGAGCAAAAGATAAATAGAATTGCTTTTCAAATTATAGAAAATAATTTTGAAGAGTCGAAATTGTTTATTGGAGGTATTACAGGTAAAGGTTCACTTTTAGCGAAACGAATCTTGGAGGTTTTATCCCAAAATTCTGATATAACGCTCGAGTTTTTTACGGTAACTGTAGACAAACAAAATCCATTAAACAAACCAGTTGAAACATCGATTGATGTTACTAAGTTTGAGAATGGAGTTGTCATTTTGGTAGATGATGTTTTAAATTCTGGTAGCACAATGCAATACGCGCTTGTGAAGCTTTTGGAAGTAGCCACGAAAAGAATTAAAACGGTAGCCTTGGTAGATAGAAGACACAGAAGGTATCCTGTGAAGTGCGATTTTGTTGGACTAACGCTTTCTACCACCTTAAAAGATAGAGTAGAGGTTCAGGTAGAAAATGAAGAGTGGAAGGCGGTTCTTGTGTAGATTCGACGGAGAGTTTACTGCTGTTTAAGATGTTTTTTTACATGTTGTACTAAATAATCTACCGTTTGTTTATCTCTGTCTAAAATAAAGTCAGCTTGGTTGTAATATTCCTCTCGTTCGTTGAGTTGATTTTTGATAAATAGGAGTAGTTCGTTATCAGACTTATTCGCAAGTAAAGGTCGTTTTGTTTTTGATTGAGATAAACGATGTGCTAACTCTTTGGCGGGTCTATTTAAGTATAGAATAAGCCCTAAGTCTTTTAGCGAATTTATATTCTCATTAAAACAAGGTAGTCCACCCCCCGTTGCTATTACTGCTCTTTCTCCTTTGAAGGTAGTTATAAAAAGGGTTTCAAGTTCTCTAAATTTATCTTCGCCAATTGTTTTAAAAATTTCGTTTACAGAAATATTAAAAGCTTCTTCAATTTTTTTGTCTGTATCAATAAATTCAAATTCAAGTGCTTTGGCTAGTTTTTTACCAAGTGTGGTTTTTCCGCTACCCATGTAGCCCACTAATATTACATTATTTCGTTTCACAGGGTAAAATTAAAATATTAAACTGTTCAAAGCTTATAATCAGTAGTTTCAATTAAATTTAGAAAATTATTTTTAAAAAAGTGCTGGGTTGACTTGTTAGAATAAAATATGTCTGTATATTTGCACCCGCTAACGCAATGATTCCGTAGCTCAGTTGGTAGAGCAACGCCCTTTTAAGGCGTGGGTCCTGGGTTCGAGCCCCAGCGGGATCACAACAAAAGTACGAAGGTAGAAGTTTGAAGTACGAAGTACAGAAAGTTTCTACCTTTTTTTGTGTTCTTTTCAAAGTAATGCCCAGGTGGTGAAATTGGTAGACATGCAATCTTGAGGGGGTTGTGCACTACGTGCGTGCAAGTTCGAATCTTGTCCTGGGCACTTTTTAAAAGACGGTGTTATTTTCGAAAGAAAACTTAAACTGTCGTGTATCCCAGATAATTCCTAGCTAAATTATACAATAAATAAATTTTCCTGTATTACTTTTGTTGCTTATATAATCGTAAATCAAATAAAAGCATGAATGCAAAATATTGTATTAAAAACGCTACAATCATAAACGAAGGAAAAGCAGATCAGCAAGATGTATTAATCGAAAACGGGAGGATTGTTAAACTCGGTCAAGTGAATGACTCGGATGCAATAATAATAGACGCTAAAGGCAAATATTTATTGCCTGGTGTAATTGACGGACAAGTGCATTTTAGGGACCCAGGATTAACACACAAAGGAGATTTATATACAGAAAGTAAAGCAGCGGTAGCAGGAGGAACAACTTCTTTTATTGATATGCCTAACACAGTTCCTAATATTTTAGACGTTGAGAGTTTAAATCAAAAATATACACTTGCAGCTGAAAAGTCACTAGCAAACTTCTCTTTTTTTCTAGGCGTAAATGGCGATAATATTGATGAGGTAACGGCGTTAGATACAACTCAGTTTATAGGTGTTTCTGATGATGGTTTATACTTTACAAAAAAAGGAAATTTATTGGCAGACAATCCCGAAACAATGGAAAAATTGTTTTCTAAGTGTAAGCAGATAATCACTATACATTCAGAAAAAGAAACGATTGTAGAAAAAAATGAAGATGCTTTTAGAGAAAAATATGGAGAGGATATACCTGCTAAGTATCACCCTATAATTAGAAGTGAACAAGGTTGTTTTGAAGCTACTGAAAGGGCAATTAAATTAGCTGAAAAGCATAATGCTCGCTTGCACATATTGCATTTAACAACTGAAGCCGAAACACATTTATTTCACAATGATATTCCACTAGAAGAGAAAAAGATAACAACAGAGGTTTCTGTACATCACTTGTGGTTTTGTGATCAGGATTACGAAAAGTTGGGAATGTTAATTAAATGGAATCCGGCAATTAAAACAAAGAAAGATAAAGAAGGTCTGCTTAAAGCGCTTTTAGATGATAAAATTGATCTAATAACAACAGATCATGCTCCGCATACTTTAGAAGAAAAGCAAAAAACTTATTTTAAGTCAATGTCTGGAGCTCCCATGGTACAACATTCCTTAAATTGTATGCTTGATTTTTATCAGAAAGGACTAATTTCCCTAGAGAAAATTGTAGAAAAAATGTGTCATAATCCTGCTAAATTGTATAAAATGACAGACCGTGGATATATTAGAGAAGGGTTTCATGCTGATTTAGTTTTGGTTGATCTCAATACAGAGTGGACTGTGTCAAAAGAAAATTTACTGTATAAATGTGGTTGGTCTCCTTTGGAAGGAACTACTTTTGCAAATGCAATAACGCATACTTTTGTAAATGGAAACTTGGTTTATGATAACGGTAAGTTTAACGAAGAAAATTTCGGTGTTGCTATCGAATTCGGTAAGTAATTTAAAATGAGTGTGGTATCAAGCGATATGAATAGGGCTATTCAGTTATTATCTGAGGATCAATTAGTAGCCATACCTACAGAAACCGTTTATGGTTTGGCTGGAAATGCCTTTAGTGAAAATGCAATTCGGTCTATTTTTGAAGTAAAGAAAAGGCCGTTTTTTAATCCATTAATTGTACATACCCATTCGATAGATGCGGTGACTACTTTTATATCCTATTTCCCTGAAAAAGCTAAGCTTTTGGCAGAAGCATTTTGGCCCGGATCTTTGACCTTAGTTTTAAATAAAAAACCGCTTGTCTCCGATTTAGTTACAGCTGGTAAAAACACGGTAGCTGTTCGCATTCCTAATCATAAAGTTACGCTAGAACTTCTAAAGCTGTTACCTTTTCCATTAGCTGCGCCAAGCGCAAACCCCTTTGGTAGTATCAGTCCAACTCAATCCAAGCACGTAGCTGAATATTTTTCTTCTACTATACCAATGGTTTTAGAAGGTGGTGCTTGCGAAAATGGTTTAGAATCTACTATTGTAGGATTTGAGGACGAAGAACCCGTTGTATATCGTCTAGGTTCAATTTCTCTTGAAGATATTGAAGCGATTGTTGGTGAGGTACTTGTGAAAAATATATCAAAGTCGGCGCCTAATTCTCCGGGTATGTTGCTAAGACACTACGCGCCATCCACACCAACTATTTTGGTTCAAGATATTCCGACAGAGCTTTCTCGGCATAAGAATAAAAAAGTAGGTGTTTTATCGTTTTTTGCTGATTTCTCTAAATACGATAATGTTCAAACGATTATTTTATCCTCTTCTAAGGATATGAAGCAGGCTGCAGCTCAGTTATATGCTGGTTTGCATCAATTGGATCAGTTAGACTTAGACATCATTATTGCAGAGCGTTTTCCAGATCATAATCTAGGAAAATCTATTAATGATAGACTATTTAGAGCAACTCAAAATAAATAATATGGAATTAACTCTTTTCAATAATAGACGCCTAGTTATTGCAACAATGCACAGAAAAGAGATAGTAATTGCACCTCCTCTAGAGCAAGCTATTGGAGTAGAGTGTCTGGTTCTAGAGAATTTTAATTCGGATGAATTAGGTACGTTTTCAGGAGAAGTAGAGCGCTTAAAAGGTCCGTTAGAAACGGCAAGAGAAAAATGCTTGCGTGCGATGCGTATTGCGGGGTGTGACTTAGGTGTAGCTAGTGAAGGTTCTTTTGGCGTGCATCCAACTTATGGTTTTTTGCCCTCAAACGATGAGCTGTTAATCTTTATAGATCAAAAAAATGACTTAGAGATTATAGCACGTAATTTAACAACAGAAACCAATTTCATGGGTACATTTGTTTCGGATCAGACTAGTCTACTAAACTTTGCCGAAAAAGCTAATTTTCCTTCTCACGCTCTAATTTTGAGAAATGACGAAAATGGTACAGCACGAATAAAAAAAGGAATACAGAATAAAGTCGAGTTGCTAAGAGAATTTAATGAATTACATCGTTTATTTGGTAAGGCTTTTGTAGAAACAGATATGCGTGCTATGCACAACCCTACGCGCATGCGGGCTATTGAAAAAACTACAGAAAAACTGATAGAAAAGATTTTGTTCACTTGTCCGTCTTGCGAAACACCTGGTTTTGAAGTTTCTAGAGTAAATAATGGATTGAAATGCAGTGCTTGCGGTTTTCCAACCCGTTCTACTTTAAGCATAACGCGCACTTGTAAAAAGTGTGGATTAGAAAAAGTAGAAATGTATCCTAACCAAAAAGAAGAAGAAGACCCAACCTATTGCGATATATGTAATCCTTAGTCATATTAAAGCCTAAAGAACAATTTATTACTTTTTTAAGTTATTATTTGCAGAATACAAACCATATCTCAACCTTTGAAAATATGACAAAAACAAAAGCTTGGATCTCGGCATTTAGATTGAGAACGCTGCCCTTATCGTTATCGGGTATTTTATTCGGAAGCTTTTACGCCTTCTACATTGGGGCGTTTGATCTGTTCATTTTTGCACTTGCTGTCGCAACTACATTATGCCTTCAAATTTTATCTAATTTAGCAAATGACCTAGGCGATACGCTTAAAGGTGCAGATAATGAGAATAGAGTTGGACCTATAAGAGCAGTTCAAAGTGGAAAAATAACGGCTAAGGAAATGAAAGGTGCTGTTGTTTTATTTTCAATTCTGTCTTTGGCTTTTGCTATTCCTCTAGTTTTAGAAGGAACTAAGCGCTTGCCAACAGAGATTTTATATGTATATATCGGTTTATCTTTCGCTTGTGTAGCAGCAGCAATTATGTATACAGTAGGGAAAAAAGCCTACGGATACCAAGGTCTTGGAGATGTTTTTGTATTTATTTTCTTTGGCTTGGTAAGTACGCTAGGAATTTTCACTTTATTAGCGCATCATTTTCAAATTGCATTACTTTTACCAGCATGTGCCATTGGGTTGTTGAGTACAGCAGTCTTAAATCTTAATAATCTTCGCGATCATGTAAATGATGCAGAGGTAGGCAAGGAATCTATTGTAGTTAAAATAGGCTTTGATAATGCAAAGCGTTACCATGTTGCATTAATTCTAAGTAGTTTTTTACTTTTTCTCTTTTTTACAGTATTTATTGAGAATTACTTGCTGCTACTTAATTTACTTCCTTTTTTACTTTTATTTAAACATCTAATTTTTGTAGTTCGTGCTAAAGATCCTAAATCTCTAGATCCGGAACTAAAGAAAGTTGCCTTAAGTACCTTTTTAATTTGTGTAATCTCTAGTATTCTATTTAGTATAGTATGAAGGTAAGTTTTGAAAAAAAAACATTTGTGTTTAAAACACCAAGTGGAACAAGTAGAGGGATATTAACAGAAAAACATGCTTGGTTTATTTATGCAACGCTGAATGACTTTACTGCCATTGGTGAGTGTAGCATTATTCCGGGTTTATCTCCTGACTTTGAATCTTTTGAGTGTTATGAAGCAAAAGTGAAAGAGGTTGTAGATAATTTTGAGTACTATGCCTCACACTTGGAAAGCTTAGCTGCATTTCCATCAATACTCATGGGTGTAGAAATGATTCTTTTGAATTTAGAAAATCAACAAAAACACCTTTATTTTCCTACCGCCTTTGCCCGAAATGAGCAAAAAATTAAAATTAATGGATTAATATGGATGGGAGAGAAGTCTTTCATGCAAAAGCAAATTAAAGAGAAGATTAAAGCTGGTTTCGATTGCATTAAAATGAAAATTGGAGCTATTGATTTTAAAACCGAACTGCAGTTATTAGAAGAGATTAGAAAAGAATTTCCAAAAGACAAAATAGAATTGCGCGTAGATGCAAATGGGGCTTTTTCTGTTGAGGAGGCTGAAGAGAAATTGAGTCGACTTTCGACTCTAGATATACACTCCATAGAGCAACCAATAAAGCAAGGTCAAATAGAAAAAATGAGTAAGCTTTGCCGTATATCTAAATTACCAATTGCATTAGATGAAGAGTTAATAGGTATTAGCAAGGTAGATGAAAAAGAACGTCTGTTAAGTGTGATTAAACCACAGTATATAATCTTAAAGCCAAGTTTAGTTGGTGGTTTTAGGGGTACTGCAGAATGGATAAGGTTGGCAGAAAAACTGAATATTTCTTGGTGGATTACAAGTGCCTTAGAGTCTAATGTTGGCCTAGCAGCCATCTCTCAGTTTGTAAGTCAATACAAAACAAATATGTACCAAGGTTTAGGAACTGGAGCGCTATATACCAATAATATAGAAAGTAATCTAGTAGTAGAAAACGGCTTTATTTACAATAAGCACTAAGCTTTATCTGTATTTAAACACTGCTCTTCAGGCTTTGCACCGCATAATCCGCAAGATGCTCCTTCTTCTTGTAAAAGTGGATTGTTACTCGCGCAAGTTCCTGCAAATTCTCCATCCTTTTTTGCCCAAATTTTAATTGCAATTCCGGCAAAACCAAGTGCTAATAATACGATTGCTATAATGAAAAGATCCATGCTGTTTTTTTTACAAAGATAAGGATAAAGTTCTTTTTACAAGGCAATTAATTCACCTTCACCAGTAATTGTTTCCGAGATAACGGTTGGTTCTCCTGTATAATAAATATTTCCCCTGCTTTCCACATATGCTTCTAAGGTACAATCATTAGCATTGATATACATATCTCCTGTAGACCTACTGAATGCATAACACGAAATGTTTACGGATAAATTGCGCGTGTTGCAAAAGCTACCTGTTCTACAAAACACACCTAAATAATTTGTAGAACCCGTTATTTCAAAATCTCCCCAACCAGATGTTACATCTATCTGTAGCGACTGGCTCTGAACGTCTAGCGTCACTTTACCTGCGCCATCACGAATTAAAATAGCTAAATATGGATAGGTTAGCGTGTTTTGTGAACTAATATTTTCAGAACTCTCTGAGTAGATATATTTAAGATTTGATGCATATATTTTAACCGTTACTTTTTTCTTATAGCTGCGCAAAAAGGCACATTTATTTTTATTTGATATGGAGAGATTTCCTCCTTCAACGTCAAAATCAATAAAGTGAATCAGATTTTCTCCTCCAACTACTTCAATCTTGTTTTCTGTAGACTGTATGAGCTCGTAAACAATGTTCTTATACAGGAAAAGGGAGTCAATTTTGTCAAAACTTTGTTCAAAAGTTTTGGTTTCTCCTACAAATTTCCAGCATGCTCTGTCTTCCGACTTTTTACAAGATAAAGTCAATATCAACAAGGTTATTATGGTTATAAAATGTTTCATCGTAGTCTATATCCTATGCCATATTCAAAGTAATCAGCCTTAGCGTAATTTGCTTTAATTCCAATATTCAGTAATAGTCGTTTTTTTCCAATGTACCGAATTCCCAATCGGTTGTAAATATATCCCGCCGGATTAAGTTTGTTTTTAACGTAAGCTCCAATTCCCGTGTACAAACAGAGTGATGAGTTTATGTGAAAAAGGTATCCACTGTAAACGCCTATTTGTAGTACATCAAGTTGTGTCTTTTCGATTTCTTTGTAAATGTCAAAATGAGTTTGGTTGCTTACTAAGTCTATTCCGAATTCTATTCCACTTGAGCGGTTAAGTCGTCTTTCTACAAAGCTGGATAATCCAAAAACAGGAGCAGTTCGTCCGCCTGTAGGAAAAACCTGTTTAGGCGCTAAAAATCCGAGTACAATCCAAGACCAACTTTTAGAGAAAGCAACGTTCTTTTTTGTAAGTGCTTCTTTTACACTTTCATTAAAACTTGTGTACCCTATTGATAAATAGGGGAGGTTTAACCCTAAATTTGGTAATTTGGCAGCACCATTAGAGAAATGACTTATGTCAAAACCAAAAGCAAAATGGTGCTGGTTTTTCTCGTAATTTAAATGTGCTCCGAGTTGTATAAATCCGTTGAGGTGACTTCCAATAGCTACATTTTTAGGATTATTTTCCTGATCGAAAGGTTTAGAAACCCATCCAATTCCTCCGGCCAGTCTTGTGGATATATAAAAGGTTTTATTTCCAAAAACAGAAATATCAATAAAAGAATTTAGGGCATAGACGTTTCCAATTATAGCTTTATTTCCGGCAGTTGATGCAAGTATTGATATGCCATATTTGGGATTGTTTAGCTGTTGTTCCCAAGCTTTATTTTGTGTACTTCTTTTTACAAACGAAAGTTCAAATCCTAAAGAATGCGCTTGAACTAAATGTGCCATAACTGGCCGATGTGCGATTAGCATACCACCTTTTGTTTTGGCCGATAAACCAAAGTTTTCATCGAAAAAATGCTGAGACTTACATTCAAAGTAGGTCAGAATACAGAATAAAAGTAGAATATACCGTTGCACCCAGTAAAAATACAACCTCTTTTTAACATGCGCCTTATATTGTCTATTTTTGCACCAAAAAAAGCATATGGATTCTAGGTTGAAAGCATTTGAACGACTATTAAACATAATGGATGATTTAAGAGAAAAATGTCCGTGGGATAAGAAGCAAACGCTTGCATCTCTTAGACATTTAACCATAGAAGAAACATATGAGTTAGCAGATGCCATAACTAACAATGATTTAAATGAGTTGAAAGGTGAAATTGGTGATCTTATGCTACACATGGTATTTTACAGTAAAATAGCTGAAGAGCAAAATGCTTTTACAATAACAGATGTTTTAACTGCCATTTGTGATAAACTCGTTCATCGTCATCCTCATATTTATTCAGATACGGTTGCAGAATCAGAAGAAGAGGTGAAAGAAAATTGGGAGAAATTAAAACTAAAAGAAGGTAAAAAGTCTGTTTTAGAAGGTGTTCCTAAATCTCTTCCTGCTTTAGTTAAAGCTGCTAGAATTCAAGAAAAAGTAAAAGGAGTAGGGTTTGATTGGGATACAAAAGAACAAGTTTGGGAAAAGGTACAAGAAGAATTAGAAGAGTTTAAGGTAGAAGTAGACCGCAACTCCGAGCAGAAAGAAGATGAGTTTGGCGATGTGCTTTTTTCACTTATTAATTATGCGAGATTTGTAGGCGTTAACCCAGAAAATGCATTAAGTAAAACCAATTCAAAATTTATCTCAAGATTTATGGCGATGGAAGTATTAATGGAAAAAGAGAACCAATCTTTTGATAATCTTAAATTAGAGCAACTGGATGTGTTTTGGGAGAAAGCGAAAGCCATGCAAAATAAGAAATAGTCAAAATTAGTTTTCTTATTTAATGTATATACGTTAAGAATCCTGTATTTATTTACCGTTTAATAAACATTACTAGCTTTTTATCAAAAAGGAAGTTAGCATACCATTAATTTTAATTAACTATGCGGTTCGCTTGCGCGAGCTATAAAATTTTTAAATTATGATGAAGTTATTGGCTTTATTACCAATGTTGCTTTTAGCGGGTATTGCACTTGCCCAAGATTACACAATTAGAGGATTTGTGTACGATAGCGAGAATGGTGAGCCTGTTGTTTTTGCCAAAATTATACTGCTAAACCAAGATACAGAAGAACAAATCGGTACAGATTCTGATTTAGACGGATATTTTAGTTTTGCGAAGTTAGAAAAAGGTAATTTTAAGATAACGGTTAGAACAACCGATTATGAGGAGTTAAAACAGTCTGTTTCATTAGATGATAATTCTCCTTTAATTACAAGTTTGCGTTTTGATGCAGTAAAACCAGATAACATCAAAGATTTTGAAGGTGTTAATGTTTATGCTGACGACATTAATAAAAAGAAAAATATTGAAATTTCTACCATCAAGCTCGACCAAAAAGGACTAGAGCGTTTACCTAGTTTTGGTGCTGAAAATGACATTGTTTCTGCCTTTGCAGTTACACCTGGTGTAGTTACTACAGGTGATCAAGGTGGACAAATCTATGTTAGAGGTGGTACGCCGATACAAAATAAAATTTTGTTGGATGGTATGACAATCTATAATCCCTTTCACTCCATCGGTTTCTTCTCTGTTTTTGAAACAGAATTAGTTAAAAGTGCAGATATTTATACTGGAGGGTTTGACTCTAGATACGGCGGTAGAGTTTCATCCATTATGGATATAACTTACAGAGACGGAAACTTGAAGAAATTCTCGGGTAAGGTTTCAGCGTCTCCATTTATGGCAAAAGCAGTTTTAGAAGGACCGTTGTTTAAATCAAAAGATCCAAATTCAAATGCAGGTGCAGCGTATATGTTTTCTATGAAAAAATCGCTATTAGAATTAACATCACCTACTTTATATCCATATACCAATGATGGCGAAGGGTTGCCTTTTGATTTTACAGATTTATATGGGAAAGTAACTTTTAAAGGAGACGCGGGCTCAAAAGTAAGTGTGTTTGGTTTCAACAACCGAGATCGAGTAAATTATGCAAATGTGGCAGATTTAAACTGGGAAAGTTTTGGAGGAGGATTAAATTTCTTACTCGTTCCTAGTTCATCACCTATTTTTATAAAAGGACATTTAAATATGTCTAGCTACAATATCTTTTTCCAAGAAGACCCCAACTCTCCGCCCAGAACCAGCGAAATTAATGGTATTGATTTAGGTTTCGATTTTACATATTTCTTAGAAAATAATTCTGAAATAAACTACGGGATTAGTCTAGGAGGCTTTGGAACAGACTTCGTTACCTATAATGAAATTGATAGGAAAATTCAGTTAGATGTTTTTACCCCAGAAATTGGAGCTTATTTCAACTATAGAATAATAAAAGGTAGATGGGTGCTTCAACCTGGAGTGAGACTTCAGCGTTATGGATCAGAAACACAAATAGAGCCGAGGTTTGGAGCTAAAATAAATGCTTCTGAAAACTTTAGACTTAAATTCTCTGGAGGTCGTTATTCTCAAAACTTTACATCTGCAGAATCTGACCGCGATGTTGTAACACTTTTCTATGGTTTCTTAAGCGCACCAACAAATGTACAAGATGAACTCACTAAGCCAAATGGCGAAATAAGAGAGATCAACCATGCATTGCAAATTGCTTGGCATGGTATCGGAGGATTTGAATTAGATATCACCAAAGAACTTTCTCTAAATGTGGAGGGTTACTACAAGTTTTTCCCTCAATTGGCAAACATAAACAACAACAAGATTTATGAAGATACACCCGAGTTCTCAGATAAGCCAGACGAATTGAAAAAAGAGTTTCTAATTGAACAAGGGTACGCTTATGGAGCAGATTTTCTATTAAAATATACAAAAGGAAGAATGTTCCTTTGGGGTGTTTATTCTTACGGTAAAACAGAACGTTGGGATGGATTTAAGTATTATACTCCAGTTTTTGATAGAAGACACAACATTAACTTGGTGGCTACCTATGCTTTTGGTAAGAAGAGAGATCTAGAACTGAGTATGCGTTGGAATTTAGGTACAGGCTTACCGTTCACTGCAACAACAGGTTACTTCCAGGGAGAGCAATTCTTAGACGGAATCAATACAGATATTACTACCTCAAATCCAAATGAAGTTTCTCTTTTGTTTGGAGAAATAAATACAGGTAGACTACCAACCTATCATAGATTTGATATTACGGTTAAGAAAAATTGGATATTTAAGAATAAAACTCAGTTAGAAGGTGTTTTTGGTATTACTAATGTTTACGATAGAGACAACATCTTTTATGTGAACAGAGTTACAAATGAAAAAATACCTCAACTACCAATTTTACCAAGTATTGGTGTAAGTTACAAATGGTAGTATTGAATAAAATTGATAAACCTCTGACCATAAATCAGAGGTTTTTTTCTGCACTACTATTTGGTCTTATTTTTGTTTAAGTTTTTTAAATTGCTTTCAGTTATGAAAATCTTTATTCTACTTTTAATCATGATGAGTACTACGCTTAATTTGCAATCAAAAGAGTTGAGTGTGTTGTTTATAGGTAATAGTTTTACTTTTATGAATAACATGCCAGAAATGTTTCAAAAAATTGCAGCATCAAATGGAGATAAAGTAATTGTAGAGCATTGTACCAAAGGTGGAATGGACTGGAAATATCATGTTGAGAACGATTCTACTTATGAGTACATTGATAGTAGAGATTGGGATTATATTGTCTTACAAGCCAAAAGTTGGGAGCCCGCACAACCTAGAAATAAAGTAGATGCAAATACCTTGCCTTACGGTCAAAAATTAGTCGATGCAATTCGTAGAAAAAATCCTAATACTCGCATCTTGTTGTATATGACTTGGGGCTATCAAGAAGGCATGAAGTCTTACACTAAAGCAAACTCCTTTTATAAAATGTATAGTATATTGCAGAATGAGTATTTACGATTTGCAGATGTATTTACCGTTGCCATTTCCCCGGTTGGAGAAGTTTGGAAAAACATAAGAGAGTTATCTCCACAACTAAATTTGTATGAAGCAGATAAGTTTCATCCAAATATCTACGGTTCATATATCAGTGCTTGTACTTTCTATGCTGCGATATTTAGAAAACGTGTAGATTTCGAAAGTACGTTTAAACCAGCTTCTATTTCTTTAGAACATGCTAAACTGATTCAGTCTGTAAGTTATGGAACAGTACTTAATCCAGATAAAGATTGGCGATTTTATAATTTCCCAGGAGAGTTAGAACCCAATATTGCGTATGAAATTACAGGAGATAATATTCTACTTGCCGCCGATGCACCTGGAGCTACCAAAATTAGCTGGTATATAAATGGAGAACTCGTGTCAAATAACACCTTTTTCTCTTTTCCTATTAAAGATTTAAATCGCGTAAAGATTAAATTGTTCGCAGAAAAGGGAGGTGTAGTTTATAAGTCAAAAGAGAAAGTAAAATTATAAAAGAATAGCATCAATGTCTGACAAGAGCTACTATTAATGATTTTACTTAGGGATAAATGAGACTAGAACTTTAGACAACTATCCAGAGTAACAACTTTAAGTTTGTAACTCTTTATGTTTAATTAACCCTACTCTTTATTTCTTGATATTTTTGTAAAATAAGAATGAATAATGTAAAGTACATATCCTTTTTAATGGTGTTTTTACTAGCAAACTGTGGAGTAAAGAAAGGGTATGATGCCTTGCGTATTTTTAATTATTTTGATGCAAAAGAGCAGTTTGAAAAAAAGCTAGAAAAACATCCGGCAGCTGCTAGTTATGGTTTAGCTACAATTTATGCTAGAAAAGATAATCCTTTTACGAATATAGACTCTGCTTTTGTCTATATTGAAAAAGCCGTAGAAGAATATGCACTTCTTTCTGAAAAAGAACGAATAGCCTTACAGCCTTTAGGAATTCAGGAAGCGTTCATACTCCAGAAAAGACAAGATATATCCACTGAAATTTTTGATAGATCAAAAGAAATCAATACGATTCCGAATTACAATTTATATATAGAAGAACATCGCTTTAGTCATAAAAAAGATTCAGCGATTTATCTGCGCGATAAGATCGCATATCAAGTTGCTAAAGAGAAAAATACAAGCAAAGCTTACAAATCTTTCCTTGATAATTATCCTACAAGTGCGTTTAGGGCAGAAATCAGTAATGATTATTACACAACCCAGTACTACGAAGAAACGGTGCGTAAAACACCAGATTCTTATGTTTCTTTTTTAAAAAAGTATCCTACACATCCGTATAAAAAACAAGCAGAAGATGCGCTTTATCAACTGTTGACACAGAAAAATACTCCAAGTCAAATCGAATATTTTATTGAAACTTATCCATCCAACTCAAATGTAAATGATGCATGGATGAAGTTGTACCAATTGAAAACAGAATCGTTTACAAAGGAAAGTATAACGGAGTTTACGCGTACATATGAAGCTTTCCCGTTCAAAGAAATTGTATCGCAAGATCTTGTTTTATCTGAATTAGAATTGTTGCCTTACAAAATTGGAAGTAAATATGGCTTTATAACGCTAGATAATGTATTGCATGTTCCAGCTAAATTTGAATCAGTAACCACCTTTAAAGAAGGTATGGCAGTTGCAGAGCAAAACGGAAAATTTGGTTATGTCAATAAGCAAGGGAATTATGTAATTGATCCTGTTTATGATGATGCATATGAATTTGAGCAGGGCAGAGCAATCGTAATGAAGAATGAACGTTATGGAATGTTAGATAAAACAGGAAAAGAAATTGTTCCATTAAGGTTTAAAGATATTGGACCTGTTGCTTACGGCTTATTTTATGCACAAACAGACTCGCTTTATGGGTACTACGACCGTTACGGATTTCAGCGCATAGAAGAAAAGTTTGAAGAAGCATTTACGTTTAAAAATAACGAAGCTTTAGTAAAAATAGACAATAAATTGGCTTATATAGACACTTACGGTAGTTATACTATGCCACCTGCATATACTAATTTATCTACGTTTAACTACAATTCTTTTGTAGTCGAAAAGGATAGTTTGTTTGCCGTAATTTCTAAGAAGTATGAAGAAGTTGTACCTGCCGAATATTCGTTTATAGGAAAAGTAAATGAAAAAAGAGCACTGGTTATTAAGGAAAACAAGGTGGGATACTTGAATGAAAAAGGCAAAGAAGTCGTTTCTCCTCAATTTGAAGTATTTCCAAATATAGAACAATTAGGAGTATTCAAAAATGGATATGCCAAAGTAAAAGTGAAAGATAAATTTGGATTAATAGATAGTTTGGGTAACCTAACTGTGCCCGCTGTGTTTACGGATATAGGAAATTACGGTGAGCTAATTTCAATTTCTAAAGGAGAAGGTTACGGATATACTGATAAAACTACCAAGCTTAAAATTCCATACCAATACGAATATGCAGAATCATTCCAGAATGGAGTAGGAATTGTTCAAGATTTAACCCTCTACGGGGTTATTAATGAAAAAAATGAAATACTTGTACCACTAGAGTATGCAAACATTAGCTTTTTATCCGATACGCTACTTTTATTAAATACAGGTTCTAAGTATGGCATAGCCTCATTAACAGGAGAGATTATCGTTCCTGTAGCGTATCAGCAAATCAAAAAAATGAATGAGAACTTGTTAATTCTTTCCAAATCAGGCACTTTTAATTATTTTTATATACCCAAACGCCAATTTATTACTTTAAAAGAAAGTGAATAGTTTAGTAGAGTTTATAGACAGGCATAAAGGAGGTATATTAATTACTGTCCTGCTTCACTTTGCTGTACTTATTTTCGTAAACTTTTCTACATTCAATGAAAAATATGAAGTTGAAACATGGAGTTTTAAAGGTCGGAATATAGAAACCGATGATATCGAAATTTCTGCAGATCAAGTAGAAACGAAACAAGAAATGGCGTTGTATGAGCAGCAAGAGTATTTAAATGCAGCGAAAGATTTAAATAATACAAAAATTGAAAAAGACGAAGAAGTATATAATTTACCTTCAGAAAATTTTTCGGCAGATAACGCATTTAATTTTGAAAACTCAATCAAAGAAGAACTTAAACAAAAGAATGATACTGGTTCGGATCCAATAGAAACCTCAACCAATAATGGAGAGAATTCGGATTCTTCTACGAATAATCAAAATAATAATCCCAATACAACAACTACAAACCCTCCAAAAGGAAAAACAATGGTAGCGTTTGATCTAATAAATAGAACGGCTACACGTTTGAGAAATCCAGGGTATACTTGCGGAAATGAAAATGGCGTTGTGGTGGTTAAGATTAAGGTAACTCAAAGTGGGGTTGTAGAAAGTGCAAAGTATGTTCCAGGTAAAAGTCAGGCAACCAATTGTATGATTAATAAAGCCGAGCAATATGCACTGAATTCAAAGTTCAATTACTCTTCTGCGGCGCCCAAATTACAAGAGGGTGAGATTATTTATACTTTCATTTACAAAAAATAGATGTCTTCATTCAAAGATATAATTCGAGCGCTTACGCCAGGTTATTTACTAGGCTTATATAGAAAAAGCAAGAAAAATAATCGAAACAGAACACTTCAAGCACAAGCCGAAAAGGGTGGATGGGAAAAAGAGGATTTGATTAAAGATTTTCAATCTATTGGCATAAAAAAAGGAGATTCAGTACTAGTACATTCTGCTCTTTCTAGTGTTGGGTTTATTCAAGGTGGACCAATAACCTTTATAAATGCTTTGCAAGATTGTGTGGGAAGTGAAGGTAATATATTAATGCCAACTTCTCCAAATGATAAACTTCAGCTTGATTACATTCAATCTTTAGAGCTTTTTGATGTGAGAGCATCCAAAAGTAATTTGGGTAAAATAACAGAGGTCTTTAGAACACTTCCTAACACAGTTAGAAGTTTACATCCTACAGAGCCGGTGAGTGTGCTTGGTCCTGATGCAAACTGGTTTACGGCTACTCATCACCATTCAGAAACACCATACGGAAAACAATCACCTTGGTTCAAGCTTATAGAAAAAAGAGGTAAAATTTTATATGTAGGTTGTACATTGTCTAACGCAGGTACTAGTTTACATTGCTTAGAAGATGCAATAGAAAACTTTAAGTTTCCTGTTTATTATGGAGAGAAATTTGAAGTGGAAGTCAAAAATTACGATGGAGAGATTCTATCGGTTCAAACGAAAGTACATAATCCAGTTTATTCTAAAAAACGAAAATGTGACGAATTAATACCGTTGTTTATTGAAGAACAAGCTGCTAAAAAAGTAAACATAGGTGATGCTGAAACCTTACTTTTCGATGCCAAGAAAATGTTTGATGTGATGCTTGACAAATACCGAAAAGAAGGGGTGACGATGTATACGCCTAAAGGCTCATAATTTAAAAATCAATATCCAATTTAAATCGCTTTTTAAATGCATTTAAATTGGGGTTCCGTTTTGCCATTTCTTCAAATTTATCTTTCCCTGTAACCGCTTTTTTGTTCCCGTTCTCTTCTTTATTTAGCTTAAACTCTATCTGTAAATTATAGTTTTTAAGCTCCTTTCTGAGGTGCTGAACAATATCTGATTCTTTGGTTTTAATAAATTCTAAATGAACAATGTTGTCTACATGATGAACAACAGATTCTCCCGAGAGTTTTGGCTCATTCATAGTTAATGCAGAGTACAAGGTTTCCATTCCGCTATTTCTTTGTTTATGTGCGAAACGTCTCCAGTGCATTTTCAAATCATCGTAGGTAAAAGGTAATTTTGGTTTGTCTTTTAAGTTATCTTGTTGTTCAACACTTTTTGCTTCGCGTTGTTTTTTCAATAATTCATTTATTGATAAATTGTCTGCACTAAGTTTGCCTGTTGGAGCAGAGAGTATCTTAGCTTCTGGCTTTAACTGAATAGGCTTGGCTGCTTCTTTTGGCTTTTCAACTTTGTTAACACGACTTCTTAAGTCTTCCCCTTTGAAAGGAATAATAATTACAGGATCAGTTAGTCTTTTTTTTTTTCAAGCTCATTTTTCAATGAACATAACTGCATAAGGGCTAACTCTACTAGGAGTCGTTGATTTTTCGCAGCTTTAAACTGAACATCTGCTTGCGATAACACGCCTAATGACCTTAAGATAATTTGGGCATCAACTTTTCTGGCTTGTTCTTCGTAGTCTTTTTTAATAGAGTCTCCTACTTCTAAAAGCTGTGAAGTATTAAGATCTTTGCATACAAGTAAATTTCTATAGTGCTCAGATAAACCAACAATGAACTGGTGTCCGTCAAAACCTTGATTTAAGATATCATTTAGGTACATGAGGTTAGATGCAATATCTTCATTCATTGCTGCTTCTACTATTCGAAAATAGTAATCGTAATCCAACACATTTAAATTCTCCGTTACGGCTTTGTAGGTTATGTTATTTCCAACGAAGGTTACAATTTGGTCATAAATTGATAACGCATCTCGAAGTGCTCCGTCCGCTTTTTGCGCAATTAAATGAAGTGCTTCACTATCGGCAGATATTTCTTCTTTAACGGATATACTAGCCAAATGATCGGCTATATCTTTCACCTTTATGCGGTTAAAATCAAAAATCTGGCAACGCGATAGTATCGTGGGTAGAATTTTATGTTTTTCTGTAGTTGCTAAAATAAAAATTGCATGTTTGGGCGGTTCTTCTAAGGTTTTTAAAAACGCATTAAACGCACTTGAAGAAAGCATGTGAACCTCGTCTATAATGTAAACTTTATGGGTTCCAATTTGAGGAGCAATTCTTACTTGGTCAATTAAAGACCTAATGTCTTCCACAGAATTATTACTAGCTGCATCTAATTCGTAGATGTTTAAGGAATGGCCTTCGTTAAATGATTTGCAAGATTCACAGTTATCACATGCTTCTATGTTCTCTGTTCTATCAAAACAATTTATCGTTTTTGCTAAAATTCTAGCAGTTGTGGTTTTTCCAACACCTCTAGAACCACAAAATAAAAAAGCTTGTGCAAGTTGTTCTGTTTGTATAGCGTTTTTCAAAGTCGTTGTAATCGACTTTTGCCCCACAACCGTATCAAAGGTTTGTGGTCTATACTTTCTGGCAGAAACAACGTAATCACTCATCACAACAAAAATAATAATTAAGTCCTAACAAAAATATAATGTGAATAAGTATTGCAAATAAAAACAAGACAAACAGCAGCGAAATTAAAAATACAGAAAAATAGTTTCTTTTTTTGTGGAATAGTTATGAACCTACATCTTTATAAAATGTACATTGTATTATGAAATTATTTATCTGTTCAGTTTCTTTTATTGTTTCAACACTTTTTGGTTTTGGACAAGTCTTTCACGGGCATTTTGATAACTATAACCTTATGGATTATAAGTTTGAGTTAGATACGGTAATTCAAGAGCCTTATGCTATTGTTAGGTTTCATTATGATTTTTCTGATAAGAATCCAGGTGAAGTAATGCAACTAGTAGTAAGTACTCCTCAATCTTGCGAACTATATAAGTTAAATCCATCTAACGAAATTGAGGTAATTACAAATCGATCACAGATAGAGTTTAGAGTTGAAAATCAATTTGGCGTAAGATGGATTTACGTTCCTAAGCACAATATAGTGCAGGGAAGAATAAATCATGTTTTCTTAAAGCGTGTGTTTTTAGAAGATAATATTATACCAACTCCGCCAGAGACAGAAATTAGAGATGTATTAGAAAAGCCAGTTATTTATTTTTATAGTAACGGAAAAACATCATATGATATTCGTCTTCCAAAACGATTGGAAAACATGTTTGTATATCCAACAACGGTAAATAATACATGGACGATTACCGCAAATGAAATTGGAGATATACGCTATAATAACGATGTGTACCCTTATCTCTTTTGGGAAGCAGAAAAAAATATAGAAGTTGATTGGGAGAAAGGGTTTACCGTTGCTAATGATAGTCTATTATTCTTTTTAGAGCAAAAATTAACTCTTATGAATTTATCTTCAAGAGAAAAAACAGATTTCATTACATACTGGTATCCCAAAATGAGTCGTTTTAAAGCTGTAGATATACAGTTTATTTTCAATCAAGAATACCAAAATCAAATTTTAGATATACAGGTAAGCCCCGGAAAGATAACTAGTTTTAGAGTCTTTATGGTTTTTAGAGAGCATGTGAAGGGCAAAAAAATAGAAAAGCAAGAAATAGAAATTGCGAATAGAGCACCAGAATTTTATTTAGAATGGGGCGGAAGCGAACTAAAATAGTAAGGATATGAAAAGTATATTTTTTTTGACATTGATAATGGCGTTTAGACTTTTTAGTCAAACACCAGAACCAAAAGAACCAAACCTTAAACTGGAAGCCCAGGTTTGTGAGCAGGGATGCGTTGCCAATAGATCTTTCTTAAGGGTAACGCTTATAGGTAAAGAAGGTTTACCTGTTAAAAATGGAAACGTTTGGTTGGAAAGTGCTGACAAAATGATGCAAAAACATTTCGTAACGGCATCTTCTGGTTTGTACGAAACATTTGTTGAAGATAAGTTATACGAGCTAACAATAAGACACGATAGTTCAACCATAATGTTTAGACAGTTCTTAAGACCATTTCATAGTGATTCTTCTTATTTTTTAACCTACCAATTTTCAGACGTTTCAGGAGAAGAAGTGCAGAAATTAATCGCGCCAGAACCAATATTAATTATAGACGAACCAGAGTATTATGAGGTTCCAAGTGAATTTAGACATCAATCCAAAGGGAACGAACGTTTAACAGAGAAACCGGTGATTTATTTATATCCCGAAAATCAAACAGACTTTCAGGTTGAGTTAAATTTAATAGGTGAAAAAAGCTTTACCTATCCCGTAGATCAACTAACAAATAAAACAAAAGCAATATGGAAAGGTAGGGTAAATAGTAAAGGCGAAATCACGATTAAAGAGCAAAAGTATCCATACCTTTTTTGGGACGGACTAACACCTATATCTGAAGAGTTTGACCAAGGCTTTTGTATCTCAAGCGAAGAAACCATTTCTTTTCTAGAAGATAAACTATCTGATGTAGGATTAAATGAAAAAGAAATAACAGATTTTGTAACGTATTGGGCTCCGAGAATGGAGCAAAACGATTTTAACTTGGTTCACTTTTATCAAAACGAAATGTATGAAAATAAAATTGCAGCGATAAATTGCATGCCCAAACCAGAAACAGAAATACGACTTTTTATGGTTTACAAACCTGTAAGAAGTTTTAATGAAATAAAACCACAAAAATTAACCACTTATAACAGGCAAGGATTCGTCTTAGTTGAATGGGGTGGTAGTGAACTAACAAAATAAATAAGCGATGAAAATATTATATACTTCCATTATCCTACTTGTTTTAGAAGCTTTAGTTTATGGTCAAGATAATTATTCCGTTCAAATTAAAGTGCACGAAAAAAAGCAAAAAGTCTACACGAATTATTCTGAGGTAGACTTTAAGATTTATGCAAGCAATACATTTGGAGATATACTGTACAAACTTAAAGATCACTCCATTTCTGTCTTAAGAACATCGGATCAAGAGTTGATTCATTTTACAAAAGACTCTCTTTTGTCAACAAAACTCAAGTTTGGAGAGTACCATGTTTACCTAAATGATTCTACCTACACTCCTCCAGCTAAGGATGGACAAATAGATGATCCAAAAGAAATAGATGGGATGGGAAATAGAATTGAAATCATCTCTATGCCAAATTTTAGGCAAAATCACGTATACATTGGTTTAATTCATTTGAAAGACAGTACAGATGCGGTGGTCAAAGTTAGAGTGCCTGAGAATAGGGTGCAAAGTTTGTTTCAACCGCCTCAAATTCAACTTTTAAAGCCTGTAGTTTATGTGTATGCCGAAGAAGATTTGAAAACAAGTATTAAATTAGACGTGAAAGGAGATTTATCTTTCTCTTATCCGGTGTATAATAATGGTTGGAACATTGAGGTGAAAGACCATAAATTATGCGTAAACGGAAAAGAATATCCGTATCTTTTTTGGGAAGGAAGTCGGATTAACCCTTTCAAAATAGAAAAAGGTGCAGTAGTACATAAAAAAAATCTGTTAGCTTATCTAGAAGAAAGCTGTGCAAAGCTTGGTTTAAATTTTAAAGAAAAAACTGATTTTATTACCTTTTGGTACCCAAAACTACAGAAATATGATGCAGTTAAATTACAATTTTTAGATACAGAAGCTTATCACAGACAAGTTGCATCAATAGAGTTTGGCATAACACCAGATGCTATTCAAAGAATATATCTTTTGGCGCAACCTTGTGCAGCGAATGATGTGCTTGAAATGCAAGAATTTGAAAAAATAGAACGCAAGGGTTTTACTGTTATTGAATGGGGTGGAAGCATTTTACCTCAGACAATAGGTGTGAATCAGATAAAATAAGCAAATGCAGTTGCTTGAGTTTCTGTTTAGATTCGTTTAATGATTAATTTCTACAAAAGAAATATTTAGTGCTTTTTGATAGTATCTAATTTGTTTTAAGTCTTTACCAGCAGCAATTACAAAAGAAATGCCGTTTTTACCTCCTCTTGCAGTTCTACCACTGCGATGTGTGTAATATTCATCGTTATCTGGTAATTCATAATGTGCTACGTAAGATAGGTTGGGAACATCTATACCTCTTGCTGCAACATCTGTAGCAATTATAAATTGGTAGGTCTCATTTTTGAATGCACGCAATACTTTTTCTCTGTCTTTTTGAGTTAGATCCCCATTTAAAGCTGCAGTTTCAAAGTTTTTAGCCTTCAATTGTTTGGCTAGTTTTTCTGTAGATTTCTTGGTTCTACAAAAAATGACTCCTCTTCTGTTTTTCTGACTTGTTAGAAAATCTGTCATGACCAACAGTTTTTCTTCCTCTAAGCATTGAATGTACTGATGTTGGATATTTGAGTTGACAATATTTTTTGAATTCAAATGCACACGAGTTGCGTTCTCGGCCATGTATTTTTTTGCTATTTCTACAACGCCATGAGGCATAGTTGCAGAAAACATCCATTTGTTTTTTACCGCGTGGGCCTTTGAAAGAATTTTCTCTAAGTCATCTTTAAATCCCATACTAAGCATCTCGTCAGCTTCATCGAGTACAACAGTTTTTACATGGTCTAGACTAATAACACCGCGCTCAATTAAATCAAGGAGTCTTCCAGGTGTTGCAACAACTATATGCGTAGGACGTTGTAATCTACTAATTTGAATATCTATTTTTTCTCCTCCATACACAGCTTCTGTAAAAATCTTGTCTGAATACTTTGTAAACTTAAAAAGTTGTTTGGCAATTTGTTGACCCAACTCTCTAGTCGGACTCAAAATTAACCCTTGTATAGCAGTACTTTTAGGATTTATTTTGTGAATTAATGGTATACCAAAAGCAAGTGTTTTTCCTGTTCCTGTTTGAGCTTGACCAATAAAGTCGGTTTGCTTTTCTAGTAGAACTGGTAACGTTTTTTCTTGAATTTCTGTTGGTTCAAAAATGTTTAATTCTTTAAACGCCTTTATAAATTCTGGATTAACGCCTAATGCTTTAAATGTAGCCATGAGAATACTTTTTTGCAAAGAAAGTGATAAAGTATCACATAATGTTAAAATAACGCAAACAGTTCTGAAATAGGTTGTTTTTAAGGTAAATAGTAGGAGTTTATTGTATGCGTAAATGAATATTTCTTGTTTTTTTAACAAACAACCAAACCGTTCCATATCTTTGTGCTATGTTAAATATTGGACAAATAAATACGTTAACCGTACTCCGCTTTACAAGTGTAGGAGCATATCTAGGAGATGAAGAAGACAACGATGTACTTCTTCCAAATAAGTACCTTACACACAATTTAAAAGAAGGAGATACAATTGATGTATTTATCTACAATGATTCTGAAGATAGAGTAATCGCTACAACGCTTCGGCCTAAGATACTTTTAGACCAATTTGGCTACTTGCGTGTAAAAATGGTAACTAAATTCGGAGCTTTTTTAGATTGGGGATTAGAAAAAGATTTACTTGTTCCTTTTAAAGAGCAGACTACAAAAATGGAAGAAGGTGGAACTTACCTCATTTTTCTTTATTTGGATGATCAGACGAATAGATTGGTGGGTACTGCTAGAATTAAACGAGAATTTTTAACCGAGGTTGAAGACCTAGAGGTTGGAGATAAAGTAGAGCTTTTAGTGTGTGATGAAACGGATTTAGGAAGAAATTTAATTGTAAATCAATTGTATAGCGGTTTGGTTTATCACAACGATATTGTAAGAAAAATAAGAAAAGGAGAGACAACCACAGGTTATATCGCAAATATAAGAGAAGACGGTAAGTTAGATGTAACGTTAGAGCCAGCAGGATACGTTAAAGTGGAACCAAACTCAGACAAAATTATGTCTAAAATTTTAGAAAATGGAGGTCGCCTAAATATTACAGATAAAACACCTCCAGAAGTAATTAAAGAGGAGTTAGGTATGAGTAAAAAGACGTTTAAAAAAGCGCTAGGTTTACTTTATAAGTCTAGAAAAGTAGAGATTCATCCCACATATATAGAGGAAGTTAAAAACTAGCATGCGCATTCTAATTTTGCTCGGTGTGATGTTTTTCTTGTTGAACTGCTCTTCAGATAAAACTGTTATAGGCAATTGGAAAAAGTGCGTGTCACCAAGTTTAGGAAAGCTTATTTCTACTGCAGCAAAAGACTCTTTAGAAAACGCTGATTTTTTTGCTTTACGTTATTTTTTTAGAAAAGACAGCACCTTAGTAATATCAAATAACAAGAATGTATCGCAAACGGGTACTTTCTCTCTTTCCAAAGATTCATTGCTCGTTTTAAAAACGTCTAATGAAAAAAAATCAGAATTGTTTGTTCTAAAAAGTACGCACTCAGATTCTCTTATTCTTTTTTCAGAGAATGCCAGTATTACTTACTTGATTAGAGAATAAACTAATGTAGGACTGGCAAAATTGGTTCTCCTGTCATACCGTTTGTTTTCTGCAAATTCATTAAGTAAATCAATGTAGCGCTAATGTCAATTATTTCAGTTCGCGCGTAAATATCTTGCGCTTTTATAGATTTACCGTACCACAACAAGGGTACATGCGTATCATATCCATACGGCGAGCCGTGACTTGTTCCTTTGGTAGAACTTTCTAAAGAAGATTTAGGTAAATAGTTCGCTTCTAAAACATAAATAAGGTCTCCACTTTCTTTGTAATGATAACCATTTGCAATCATTTCTAGCATTTTATCACTCTTACCTTGTTTCATTAACTCTTTTGCAGTGTAAACTTGCTTAATTCCTTCGTACTTTCGAATTTCGGCAGATAATTGCTGGTTTACTTCATCTTCAACTAATTGAAGTTTAGAAATTCTAGTTCTATCCAAGTAAATATTATTGTTTACTTCTCCAAGAATAAGGTTTTCGCCAAACTTTTTGATACAAGCGTTACTAAGAAAAGTATTAAAAGCATCTTCATAGAAGTAACCTCCACTTAACTTCATATCAACAAGGAACTGAGGTACTGGTGCAACGGCATGATCCGCTGTTAAAAAGAGTATGAAGTTGTCTTTCCCAACTTGCTCTTCTAATGATTGAATTAGTCGCTTAATTTCTAAATCTAGACGCATGTAGCAATCTTGAATTTCAACTGAATAAGGTCCGAAGGCATGACCAATAATATCAGGTGTAGAGTAGCTTATATTAATAAAATCGGTCGTTTTATCTTCGCCTAACTGTTCATTTTTTATAGCTTCTAATGCAAAATTAGTGAGGTAGGTATTCGCAAAGGGTGTATAAACAAAGTTTGAATAACTAAAGTTGTCTTTGTTAATAGCCTTTAAATCATAAGGGAATACGGGTTTTTCTTTATCTCCAAATGTATATTCGTAAGCAGAATTATCCGATCTACTTTCATAATAATCTGTTAGGGGTAAAAGCGTTTCCCACGTTTCTTTTGAATATTTTTTAGGCTGTTGTTGAGCATTAAAAAGTTGAACCCAGCTCGGTAAACTGTCTTTGAAAAAAGTAGAGGTTATAAAACTGCCTGTTTCGTAATCAAACCAATAACTGCCATCAGATAAATGTCCGCCCGGTAAAATTGCACCTCTATTTTTAATCGACATAGAGATAACTTTACTGTCTTTATACGTAAGTTTTAACTGATCTGTAACGGTGTTTACTTTTAAATTTTTCGGAGAGCAAAAGCCAGACATGTTTTCAGCTCCAACTGTTCTCACATTCGTATCTTCCACGCAATTTATGGTTTTACTTAAAGTTCTGCTGTACCAGTCATTTCCAACTATTCCGTGGTTGTTAGGAGTTGTTCCTGTATAAATCGATGCATGTCCTGGCGCTGTGTAAGTGGGGACGTAATTGTACATGGTATTTTTACAATTACTTCCTTCCTTCATAAGCTTTTTAAAACCTCCCTCGCAAAATTTGTCTTGAAACCTATACAGATAGTCGTAACGCATCTGGTCCACAACGATACCAACTACTAATTTAGGACTATCTTTTTGAGCAACAGCGAACGTAGCGAATAAAACGAGTAAAAAGTGGAGGATATTTTTCATAATGCGAATATAAAAATTTTAGATACTGAAAACAGATGTTTTGTTCAGAATATATACCAAGATTACTATTTAAGGTCTAATCTAAACTCACTATTTTATTACCTTTACAACGTGAGGCAAATTAAATGTAAGAAATGTGGAGAGTGGAGCAATTCTACTATAGCGTGTGATAATTGCAACTTTGCTTTTCCGCAATACAAAAATTCTTCAACTCCCGAATTATCGGAGCAAGAGCAACAGACTAAGCTCGCTAAACCGGAGATGTCTTCAAAAATGAAACAATATTTGGATAGTCTCTATCACTCTAAAAGTCCATTGAAAAAGATTCTGTACTACATAATCATGAGCGTTTGGTCAATTTATGTAGGATTAGTAGTACTCATGTTGTATATCGCTGTATTGGGCTCTGGATAATGAAAAGCCTACTTTTAAAACCGCTATTTTTAGTCATATCTCTAGGGTATCTACTCTTTTATTTTTTAAAACAAATAGATTTCCCAATGCTACCTTTTATTCGATTTTATTGGGCAGACTTCTGTTGTTTATTTTTGGTAAACACTATTGCACTTGCTATAATTAGAGAGGTAAAACAAGACAAGCAGATAGAGCTATCTGTACCTCAACTTATATTCTCTTTCGTAATCTGTGTACTTGTGTTTGAGATTCTATTGCCTCGAACAAATATTAACCATACCGCAGACTTCTGGGATGCAATTGCTTATTTGATTGGATTATTACTTTTCTACTTTTGGAGAAAGCAAGATGCAAATCAGTCAGTGGGTTGACATTTGTCATTCTTAATTCGCAGATTTCCAGTTAGGTTTGAATCATACTTTAAAACTAGAAATTATGAAATTCAACGTAGCAAATTTTGATAGGATTTTACGAATAAGTGCTTTCGCCCTTGTTTTAGTTCTTTTCATTTTAGGAAAATTAACAGCTCCTTACTCTTATATTTTATTGGTTGTCGGTTCTGTTTTACTGATTACAGGATTGGTCGGTTTCTGTCCGCTTTACAAATTACTTGGAGTATCTACATGTAAAATAAAAAACAAGTAAAATGAGAATAGAACAAATATATACCTCTTGCTTAGCAGAGGCAGCTTATTATGTTTCTTCAAACGGAGAAGCCTTTGTAGTAGATCCGATGAGAGATCTTGATGAAATATTGGCTTTTGCCAAAGAGGACAATGCGAAGATTAAATATGTCTTCGAAACACATTTTCATGCAGATTTTGTTTCTGGTCATATAGATTTAGCAGCTAACATGGGAGCTGAAATTGTTTACGGACCAACCGAAATGGAAACCGGTTTTGATAAAATTGTAGCAAAAGATCAGCAAGTGTTTGAGGTAGGTAACTTGAAAGTGAAGCTAATTCATACGCCTGGACATACGCTAGAAAGCTCTTGCTTACTTTTGATAGATGAAAATGGAAATGAAAAGGCATTATTCTCAGGTGATACACTTTTTATTGGAGACGTAGGAAGACCAGATTTAGCGCAAAAGGTTATTCCTGATTTAACGGAAGAAAAGCTAGCAAAACACTTGTATCATTCACTCCATCATAAAATCAAAGCACTTAGCGATGATTTAATAGTATATCCAAATCATGGAAAAGGAAGTGCTTGTGGTAAAAATATGAGTGATAAACGTTGGGATTCATTAGGCAATCAGAAAAAAACAAACTATGCGTTGAGAGAAGGGTTAACAGAAACTCAATTTGTAGAAGAAGTACTTCATGGTTTAATGCCTCCACCCGGATATTTTCCTCAAAACGTTCTGATTAATATCAAGGGCTACAAAAGTTTAGATGAGGTTAAAAATAATGCTAATCGTGCACTTTCTGTAGAAGCTTTTGAAGCTTTAAGTCAAGAACCGGATGTGTTGATTTTGGATACGCGGGAAGCAGAAGAATTTAAAAAAGCAGCAGTGCCTAATTCTATATTCATAGGTATAGATGGCAGTTTTGCTTCTTGGTTGGGAACGGTTATTCCTTCTGTAGATCAAAAAATTGTTTTAATCGCAGAAAATGATAGGTTAGATGAAGTAGTAACGCGTATGGCAAGAGTAGGCTACGAAAATATTTTAGGTTATCTACAAGGTGGTTTTGATACTTGGGACAAAGCAAATAAGCCTATTCAACAAGTGAAAAGTATTTCTCCAACCTGTGTTTTAAATAGCGAAAACTTGGTAGATGTTAGAAAAAAGAGTGAGTACGATAGCGAACATATTGAAGGCGCCTTGAATCTACCGTTAGATTATATTTCTGAAGCTTACGTAAGTTTAAACAAAGAAAACGAGTATCAAATTCATTGTGCAGGTGGTTACCGATCAGTTGTGTTTATTTCATTATTAATGCGTCAAGGATTTAGTGCACTAGTGAATGTAAACAAAGGATTTGCTGGACTAAAAGAGGATAATAATTTAAAAATTTCGGCTTATCAAGAACAAAAAACATTGCTATAAAGCAAAATAGTCTAATTTTTATAGAAAATAAATAGTTTAAAGAAGCTTACTCCTTTTTGAGTAAGCTTCTGTATTTTTATACATTATATTTGTTTTCCCATGCAACAACAATTTCATAAAATATTTGAGAATAGTAACGAGGGTTTACTTGTGGTAAATAAAGAAGGGATAATTGAAACGATTAATCCTAAAATGCTAGAAATGTTTGGGTACCAAACGGAAGAGGAATTAGTAGGACAAAAACTTGAAATATTAATTCCTAGAAAGCTCCAAAAGGAACACGTAGGAAAAAGACAAAGTTTCCATGCAGCTCCTAAGAATAGGTCCATGGGTATAGGTAAAAACCTAGCAGCACTCAAAAAAGATGGTTCAGAATTCCCGGTTGAGGTGAGTTTGAGTTATTACAAAGATAACGGAGAAACAAAGGTAATTGGCTTCGTTATTGATATCACTAAAAGGGTAGCAGTAGAAGAAGAGTTAATTAAATTAAATAACGATTTAGAGAAAGAAGTAGTTCGTAGAACCGAAAAAATCAACGAACAAAACAAACTCTTGAAATCGATTGCTGAGAACTTCCCAAATGGAAACATTTATGTGATTAATCAAAATTATGAAATTGAATGGGCTGACGGAAAAATTTTGAGAAACTTAGGTTTAACCGATAAATCATTAGTTGGTATTTCATTTCTAAATCGCTTACCAGACAATCTAAAAAAAACCTTAGATCCTCATTTAGAAAATTTATATAACGGAAATACGATTAAATTTGAAATAGAAGAAAAGGGCAATTATTTTTCGCTATACGGTGTTCCTCTATCCAAGGAGAACGAGAAGGTTGATAAAGCCTTACTTGTTGAGATGGATATTACAGCGGAAAAAATTAATGAGCTGACGATTGAAAAAAACTTGGCGAAAGAAAAAGAACTGAACGAGCTAAAATCACGCTTTGTAGCTATGGCGTCTCATGAGTTTAGAACTCCATTAAGTACAATCGATTCTTCGGCAACTTTGATTGGTAAATACAAAGACCAAAAGTTTGAAGAAAAGAGAACCAGTCACGTAGACCGCATAAAAAGAACGGTTTCTAACCTTACCATGATACTAAACGACTTTTTATCTCTTGAAAAACTAGAGTCGGGCAAAGTAGAATTAAAATATTCAGAGCGCAGTTTGTGTAATTTTTTAGAGGAAATTATAGAAGAAGTATCGGTAATAAAAAAACAAAACCAAACCGTTGTTTTTAAGCCATTAGAAACTCAACTCATACTAAAAACAGATTTTAATGTGTTGAAAAACTGTGTTTTAAACCTACTTTCTAATGCGCTCAAATATTCTAAGATAGATGGCGATATCATTTTGTCTGTTGAAGAACATGGAGATAAAGTAGAAATTAGTATTCAAGATTTTGGAATAGGAATCCCAAAAGAAGATCAAGATTTATTGTTCTCTCGCTTCCATAGAGCCGGAAACGTTACAAATATTGAAGGTACAGGTTTAGGGTTAAATATAGTTCAACGCTATTTAGAAACACTAGATGGAAGTATCACATTTGTGAGTGAAAAAGCAAAAGGGTCTACATTTACTTTGCACATACCAAAATAAAGTTGATAATTATCAACTTTAATTTATTAAAATATCAACTAAAAACACAAGTAAAAAATAGACCTTTGTGTTTATGTACAATGTGTTGATTTTTGGTGGACTAACCCTTAGCGATTTATCGCTTACAGAAGAAATTATACACAAGCTAGATGTTAAGCCAGCCCTTGTAACCTTTTTAAATTGCTTAGAACCAACAGAAAATAAGCAAGGCTCTATCATGAATTTAGAAGACATTATTTTTAAAGAAAGGGTAGAAAAAATGGCTTTGTTTCAAGATACGATTAAAACTACCCATTTACAATTAAATGGAAAAGTGAGGTACGGCTACTGCAAACCTAATTTGATAGAGTTTATAAGAAGAGAAAAACCACATATTGTTTTCTTTTTGGGCGACTTTGATTCTATTAAACGTAATTTTTTCGATTATGAGAAGGAAGATTATAGCTTATACTATAGCCAAGACGTTTCTATACTCATAGATGCAAATGCAATGCAACTTTCTGAAGCAAAAATTGAGAAGATTTATCACACAACGTCTAAACTCAAAAAACAAGAAATAATCAATTTTTTGTCTGTTTTGGAAGAGACCAATACGAAACCAGTATCTAAGTCAGAAAAAAACGCAAAAAAAAGTTCATTTAGCTAACATTTTCTTAGCATGTATATTATTTTTAAGCAAACAATTTTATCATGGTAAAGATTCTTTTGATAGAGGATAATGAAGATTTTAGAATAAATACTTCTGAGATTATAGAGTTGGCAAATTACGAAGTAATTACAGCTGTTAACGGAGTAGACGGTGTTGAAAAGGCGATTACAGAACAGCCTGATTTGATTATTTGTGATGTAATGATGCCTGAACTAGACGGATATGGAGTAATTAATATTTTAAGTAAAAATCCTGATACCTCGGGTATACCATTTATATTTCTCACGGCAAAAGCAGAAAACAGCGATGTAAGAAAAGGGATGAATTTAGGTGCAGATGATTATTTGCTCAAACCCTTTGATGAGCAAACATTGTTAACTTCAATAGAAACACGATTAAAGCGCAACCAAAGTATAAAAAATCAAATTGTTAAAGGCTTATCCGGAGAAGCATCAGAAGAAATATCATCTGGAGAAGAAGAGTTAAAAAGACTTATAGAGAATAGAAAAGAGAAAGTTTTCTTACCAAAAGAGGAGATATATAGAGAAGAAGATTACGCAAACTATATCTATTTTATTATTTCAGGAAAGGTTAAGCTCTTTAAAAGTGATAATTATGGAAAGAACTTCGTAATTGATATCCACCACAAAGGTGAGTTTTTTGGCTACATGGCACTTTTAGAATCAAGAGAACATGCAGAAACGGCAATGGCAATGGAAGAGTGTAAGGTTACCATCATACCCAAAGAGGATTTTTTGAAACTAGTTGCTAAAAACAGAGAGGTGTCTAACAAGTTTATTAAACTTTTAGCCGGTAACGTAAGAGAAAAAGAAGAAAGGTTGTTGCAGTTGGCTTATTCTCCAGTTAGAGAAAGAGTAGCACGCGCAATTATTCATCTCGCAGATACCGAAGGCGAATTAATAGATGAAAAGACTCAAATCAAAATATCTAGAGATGATCTTGCAAATATTGTAGGAACAGCGAAAGAATCTTTGGTTAGAATGCTTTCTGAAATGAAATCCGATGAGGTGCTACAGTTAAAAGGAAAAGAAATAACTATTCTTAAACCGGAGGAGTTAAGAAAAATGGTAGATTTTTATTAAATCAATTGCCCAATATCCTCTACGAAATTGATTAATGTCAATCTAAATAAAATCCGAATGAGCAACTTTGTGGTATGAATTGTTTTCACTGTGGAGAAGATTGTAATGGCGTAGAAATTGCTCTAGAGGAAAAAAAATTTTGCTGTACAGGATGCAAAACAGTTTATCAGCTACTATCAGAAAATAATTTAGATAATTACTATCAACTCAACGCGCAGCCTGGGTTGAGAATGACAGATACTAATCAGAGTAGTTATTTTGATTTTTTAGAATTACCAGAATTTCAAAACAAGTATATCCAGTTTCAGAATGATGATTTGGTTAAAATAACTTTTTATATACCACAAATCCATTGTAATTCTTGTATCTGGTTATTAGAAAGCTTACCCGTTTTAGAACCTAGAATTTTGCAGTCTGAGGTTAATTTTTCTTCTAAACAAGTACACTTCTCTATTCAGAAGCAATTCTCAATCAGAGATTTAGCAATTCTTTTAAATAATTTGGGATATAGACCCGATTTTAATCAGAAAAAAGAAGAAAAGCCAAAACTCGCTAAATCACTTGTGATTAAAATTGGTGTTGCTGGTTTTTGTTTTGGGAATATAATGTTATTCGCTTTTCCTGAATACTTGGGGCTAGAAGAAGATTTTGATAATTTTAAAGATCTTTTTCTTTGGCTTTCCTTTTTCTTAAGTATTCCAGTTACATTTTATTCTGGTTGGGACTACCTTAAAAATGCCTATGTTGGCATTAAGAATAAGGTGCTAAATATGGATTTTCCTATTGCTTTAGGGTTACTGACATTATTTATTAGAAGCACCTTTGAGCTCTACTATTACACAGGCCAAGCTTACTTTGATTCTTTAGCAGGTTTGATTTTCTTCCTTCTTATAGGCAAATGGTTTCAAGATCGTACATTTTTTAACCTAACATTTGACCGAGATTATAAATCTTTTTTTCCTATTGCTGTTCAAAAAATAAAAGGTGATAAATCAGTTATTATAAAGATAGAAGAATTAGAGGTAGGAGATATTCTCGAAATTAGAAGCAATGAATTGATACCTGCGGATGCTATTATATTAGAAGGTAAAGCACAACTTGATTATAGTTTTGTAACCGGCGAGTCTAAGATTGAAGAGAAGGGGAAAGCAGAAAAAATATTTGCGGGAGGTAAATTAAAAGGTGCGCCAATAAAAATTCAATTAATTAGAAAAACAGACAGTAGCTATTTAACAGGATTGTGGAACTCAAATAACTATTCCAGCGCCGTTAAAGAGTCTACGTTGGTCAAAATTTCAAATCAAATTTCAAAGTATTTTACAGCGTTTATCATTTTACTGAGTTTGGCAACAGCAGTTTATTGGTTAGTGATAGACAGCGCTTTATTATGGACGAGTGTAACAGCAGTTTTGATAGTTGCTTGTCCATGTGCATTAGCTTTAAGTGTTCCTTTTACATATGGGAACGCACTTAGGTTGTTATCTAAAAAAGGGATTTTCTTTAGAAAACTAGACGTGATTGATGAATTAACAACTATTACAGATATTGTTTTAGATAAAACAGGAACACTTACTTATGATAATAAGATAGAAGTGAAATGTAATCAGCACATCACTAAAGAGGAGATTGAGGCAATTTCAAGTGGTACAAGTAATTCGCTTCACCCGCTAAGTCAGGCAATAAGTAAAGCATTAATAGGAGTTAAACATTCGGATGTAGAAGCATTTGAAGAGTTCGCAGGAAAAGGGATTTCGTTTGTTTATAAGCATCAAAAATATAAGATAGGATCTCAGCACTTCACAGAAACGTTAGAAGTTGAGAAAAGTAAAAATGCAAAAGTGTTTGTCACTAAAAATGGAGTGTCTCTTTGCAACTTTGACGTTGTTCAGAAATATAGAGAGAATGTAGAGCAAGTGATAGCTAGTTTGTCTAAAAAGCATACATTACATTTACTTACAGGTGATAATGATGCCGAAAAAGATTTCGTTGAAACCACCTTAAATATTAAACATACGCGCTTCAATCAATCGCCAAGAGATAAACTTAATTACATCCAGGAATTACAAGAAAAGGGCAAGAAAGTATTAATGATAGGAGATGGTATCAATGACTCAGGCGCATTACTCGCTAGCGATGTTGCTTTTGCTGTTTCTAACCAATCTTATGCTTTTACGCCCGCTAGTGATGCTATATTAGACGCAGTGTCTTTTGGGAAATTACCTAAGTTTATAGCCTTTGCTGCATATTGTAAGAAAGTGGTAGTTGCAAGCTTTCTCATTTCTTTCTTGTACAATGCAATAGGTTTAACAATTGCTGTTCAAGGAATCTTTGCTCCTGTTTTAGCTGCTATACTTATGCCGTTGAGCTCCATTTCTGTGGTACTCTTTACAACAGTTTTCATAAGAGCGTATCAAGCTAAACTGTAGTACTCTCTAAAATTTGCTTTCATCTCTTCAACGTATACATACCATTTTCTAAATTAAATGACTTCTTGTACTGATTATTGCCGAAAAGCGATGCTTTTGTTTAAGCTTTTCGACTGCAAATCTAAACACTTTTTTGTCGTTGATTTTTATCAATTTTTCGGTTGACTAAACCTCTTTCTATTCCTTCTATGTTTTATTCTCTTTGTACTGTAAGAGACAAAATATGGAAGTTATCATTGTTCTTATTTCAATCAGTTTAGTACTAGCAGGAGTTTTTCTAGCTGCCTTCATCTGGGCCAATAAAACTGGCCAATTCGAAGACGACCAGAGTCCGGCGGTACGCATGCTCTTAGAAGATGAGCTGTTGATAAAAACAAAATCAAAAGAAACAAATTAAGTAAACTATGGAAGTAGAAAAGTTTCAATACGATAATAAGATCGTAAGTAAGTTTGCCCTCGCTACCCTCATTTGGGGGATAATCGGGATGCTTGTAGGGTTGTTGGTTGCTTGTCAACTAATCTGGCCACAATTAAGTTTAACCTCTTGGTTATCCTTTGGAAGAATTAGACCATTGCATACAAATGCAGTGATTTTTGCATTTGTGGGTAACGGTATTTTTACCGGGGTTTATTACTCGCTTCAGCGTTTGTTAAAAACAAGAATGTGGAGTGATAAACTTAGTAATATCAACTTTTGGGGTTGGCAGTTAATTATCCTATCGGCGGTAATTTCGCTTCCAATGGGATATACAACTTCTAAAGAATATGCAGAGTTGGAATGGCCAATAGATATAGCAATTACGCTATTGTGGGTTGTTTTCGGTTTAAACATGTTTATGACAATTCTTAAGAGAAGAGTGAAGCATTTATATGTGGCTATTTGGTTTTACATCGCAACTTTTGTAACTGTTGCAGTTCTTCACATCGTAAACTCTTTTGAATTTCCAATTCACTTCATGAAGAGTTATTCTTGGTACGCTGGTGTTCAAGATGCACTGGTTCAGTGGTGGTACGGACACAATGCGGTTGCATTTTTCTTAACCACACCTTATTTAGGTTTGATGTACTACTTTGTACCTAAAACAGCAAATAGACCAGTTTATTCTTATAGATTATCTATTATTCACTTCTGGGCATTGATATTTTTATATATCTGGGCCGGACCACACCACTTATTGTACTCTTCTTTGCCGGATTGGGCACAGAGTTTAGGTGTAGTTTTCTCAGTTATGCTTATCGCTCCATCTTGGGGAGGTATGTTAAACGGACTATTAACCTTAAGAGGTGCCTGGGATAAAGTTAGAGATAGTGTAGTACTTAAATTTATGGTAGTTGCGATTACGTGTTATGGTATGTCAACTTTCGAAGGACCAATGCTTTCACTTAAATCGGTAAACGTTATTTCTCACTTTACAGATTGGACAATTGCTCACGTTCACGTTGGTGGTTTGGGTTGGAATGGTATGTTAACCTTTGGTATGCTTTACTTTATTATTCCAAGAATTTATAAGAATTCTTTATTCTCAATGAAACTAGCAAATGTTCACTTCTGGATAGCAACTTTGGGTATTTTATTATGGACAATTCCAATGTATTGGGCTGGTTTTGCTCAAGGACTTATGTGGCAAGAATTTAATCCTGATGGAACTTTAGTAAATAAAGATTTCTTAGAAACGGTTACACAGATTCGACCATTTTACGCGATGCGTGCATCTGGTGGAGCGCTATTTATTATTGGTGCAATTCTTATGGGGTACAATATATTGAAAACCGTTTTAAGAGGTAAATTACAAGCCAATGAAGCAGCTGAAGCAATTAATGCTTTGAAACAACCAGAAGTTGAGAAAACTGAAAAGTCTAAAGTAAAAGAATATTGGCACAGAGCCATTGAAAGAAAGCCTGTTAAAATGTTAGTACTTAGTTTAGTGGTTATTTTAATTGGAGGTATTGTAGAAATAGTGCCAACTTTTTTAATCAGTTCTAATGTTCCTACTATTTCTTCTGTAAAACCATATACACCTTTAGAATTAGAGGGTAGGGATTTATACATAAGAGAAGGATGTAATAACTGTCACTCTCAAATGGTAAGACCTCTGCGTTTCGAAACAGCTAGATACGGAGAGTATTCTAAAGCTGGAGAATTCGTTTATGATCACCCGCATTTATGGGGTTCTAAAAGAACAGGTCCCGATTTACACCGAGAAGGAGTTGGAAACAAACAAAACAGACCAGATTCTTGGCACTATTTACACATGCTGGAGCCAACAACAATTTCTCCAGGAAGTATTATGCCTGCATATCCTTGGATAATAGAAGATGATTATAGCACAGAATATACTTTAAGTAAAGTGGATGCTATGAGAAGTCTAGGAGTTCCTTATGATGAAGGGTTTACAGAAGTTGAAATTTTGGATTCTGTTGATAGACAGGCTACTAGAATCTCCGAAAGTATCTTAAAAGATATCTCTTCTGATGGATACACAGCCGAGGACGTAGAAGCATTGAAGCGCAAAGAAATTGTTGCACTTATTGCTTTCTTACAGCGATTAGGTTCTGACATCAACAAGATGGATAAGCTTGAACATGCAGATAAAGAATTAATTAAAGAATAAGAAGATGTTAAAATATATCAAAAACCATATGACTTCGATAGACGGGATAGAACTCTTTCCCGTTATATCGCTAACCATCTTCGTAGCATTTTTCATAGGATTATTCGTATGGGTTATACGCATGAAGAAGAAAGATGTAAAAGAATTAAGTGATTACCCTTTAAACGATTAAGAAAATGGAAAATGAAACAATTTTTTGGGCACTAATCATTACAGGTGCAGTACTTTTAATAAGTATTGTTGCGATTGGAAATGCCATTAAGATATTTGTGAAAAGTGATTTGTTTAAACAAAAATTAGATCGCTTCAATCAATATCAACAAGAAGAAAAGAAAGCTAAAAAGGTTTTAAAAGCTGTTATTGGAGTTATTGCTATTGGCGGATTATCTACTACTGGTTTCGCACAAGAAGCAGTTGCTCAGTCTGTAGAAACAATTTCGCCATCTCAATCTAACTTCTATACAAACCAAGCTGTTTATATCGTTTTAGCAATAGATATTGCTTTACTAGCATTCTTGGTGTATTATAGAAATTTGTTTAACAAGCTATACAGAATAGATCAACGAGAAGAAGAAATCGTTCAGGTTGAAGCCAAGGTAAAACAAAGTACAGATAAGCTAACTCAAATTTTAACGGATACAGTAGCCGTAGAAGATGAGGAAAGCATTTTAATGGATCATGAGTATGATGGTATTCAAGAACTAGATAATAACTTACCACCATGGTGGAAATGGGGATTTGTTTTAACTATTGTTGTGGGGGTTATCTATATATTTAATTATCACATTTTTAAAGCTTCTCCTTTGCAAGACGAAGAATATCAGATTGCTATGGCAACAGCTCAAGCAGAGGTAGATGCTTATTTAAAAGACCAAGCCTTGAATGTAGATGAAAATACAGTGATAGCTTTGGTTGAGTCTTCTGATATTGGCGCTGGATTGAACTTGTTTAATCAATATTGTACAGTTTGCCATTTAGAAGGTGGAGCAGGAGAGGTTGGACCAAATTTAACGGATAAATATTGGATACATGGAGGCGACATAGCTTCTATTTTTAAAACAATAAAGTACGGAGCACAAAACGGTATGAAGAGTTGGAAGGACGAATTAAATCCAGTTCAAATGCAACAAGTATCGTCGTACATTTTAACCTTACAAGGTTCTAACCCAGCCAACGGTAAGGCACCAGAAGGTGAGTTGTTTGTTGCAGCTGGCGCAAATGAATCCGAAGGTGCAGATAGCTTATTGGTTGCTACCGGAGATACAATTGCCTTAGACTTAAACGAGTTGTAAAAAGTAAGATTTATTAACACCGAATAAAATGGAAGAAGAATTTAGAGATAAAATCGCTACGGTTGACGACGAAGGAAAGCGTATTTGGATATTTCCAAAGAAACCAAAGGGAAGTTTTTATTCTAAGAGAAAGTTAGTGAGCTACCTTCTCTTAATTCTTCTTTTTACTATTCCTTACATAAAAATTGATGGGGAACCCTTTTTAATGTTCAATATCTTAGAGCGTAAGTTTAGTATTTTCGGGTTCATATTCTGGGCGCAAGATTTATACTTATTTGCCCTTACGATGATCGTTTTAGTGGTATTCGTAATTCTATTTACGGTTATTTTTGGAAGGTTGTTCTGTGGCTGGGTTTGTCCGCAAACCATTTTTATGGAAATGGTTTTTAGACGAATAGAGTATTGGATAGAAGGCGATTGGAAACAGCAAAAGAAACTTGCCAATCAGCCTTGGAACAAAGAGAAGATTACAAAAAGGGCGCTAAAGCATGGTATTTTCTTTATTATTTCGTTTTTAATTGCAAATACCTTTCTTTCTTATATTATAGGTTATGAACAAGTGTGGGCAATTGCTGCAGATAACCCAATAAATCATATAGGTGGTTTAATTGCTATTCTTGTTTTTACTACTGTTTTCTTTCTTGTTTTCTTAAAGTTAAGAGAGCAGGTGTGTACCACTATTTGTCCGTATGGCAGATTACAAGGAGTGTTGTTAGACAGAAGGTCTTTAAACGTAATTTATGATTATGTGCGAGGAGAAAAACGCGCTAAGTTTGATAAGAGAGAGGATAGGTCTAAAACGGATAAAGGAGATTGCATAGATTGTAAGCAATGCGTAAACGTTTGTCCTACCGGTATTGACATTAGAAATGGTATACAGCTAGAGTGTGTAAATTGTACGGCATGTATAGATGCTTGTGATGAAATGATGGAGGCTGTTAATCTTCCTAAAGGATTGATTAGATATGATTCTGAAGAAGGTGTAAAAACAGGTGTCAAGTTTTCTTTTACTGCTCGGGTGAAAGCATACTCTGTTTTACTTTTAGGTTTACTGGTTTTACTTACGAGTTTAGTAATTAATAGGAGCGACTTTGAAACGACTATTTTAAGAACACGAGGAACATTGTTCCAAAAAGCAGAGAAAGGTCAAATTACCAATATTTATGATATAACCATTACCAATAAAACGAGTCAAGAATTTAAAATTGAACTAAAAGTACTCGATAAAAAAGGGGGTGTTAAAGTTATCGGAGATCCAATTACATTAGAACAAAGAGGTCAAACTAAATCTAAATTCATGGTTTATCTAAACAAGCAGGAACTAAATAAAATGAACTCTAAAGTGCAGATAGGAGTTTACGGTAACGGACAGTTAGTAGACGAAGTAACAACAACATTTATAGGACCAAGATGAGAAAATTTAATTGGGGATGGGGAATAACAATTGGTATTAGTCTTTTTATTGGCTACATCTTGTTAATGGTATTTAAAGCATTTAGCGTAAGTTCTGATTTATATGCTGAGGATTACTACAAACAAGAGGTAAATTTTCAAGAAACGATTAATGCAAAACAAATTGGTTTTCCTTACAAAGAGAAAATTAAAATATCAACTATAAACGATGCTATTAAGGTTACTTTTTCTGAAGATTTTAACGCGTTCGGTAAAGCAACTATCTCTTTTTATAGACCTAATAATGCTTCTTTTGATAAAACAATCGATATTGACTTCAAAACTACTGGCTTATCGCACAGCTTTAGTGGAAAAGAATTTCTTAGAGGAAATTATACAATTAAGATTAGCTGGTTAAAAGACGAGATTACTCACCTGGTTCAAAAAGATATATTCTATTAATTCATGCTGTGGACTGCAGTTATATTAGGCTTTTTAGGTAATTTTCATTGCCTTGGTATGTGTGGTCCTATAGCACTTAGTTTACCAATAGGTACATTTTCAAAGCCAAAAAAAATACTTGCTATTCTTGCATATAACTTGGGTAGAATTGTAAGTTATGCTGCACTCGGGTTAATTGTTGGAAGCTTAGGTGTTGGAATTCGCTATTTTGGAATTTTACAAATGATTACAGTAATTGCAGGTGTTGCTTTACTATTTATTGGTGTTTATTCTTTGTTGGCAAAGAAGGGTTTAACCATTGAGTTAAACTTTACTCCAATTTTTAAATTGAAACAGTTGTTCGCTAAGTTCTTTAAAAAGAAAAGTTTAGATGGTTTTCTCATCATAGGTCTGTTAAATGGTTTATTACCTTGCGGTTTGGTTTATACTGCAATTATTGGTGCTGTTACAATGCCAAACTACGTGGGTAGTGCCATGTATATGTTGCTTTTCGGACTTGGAACTTTGCCGTTTATGCTTTTTCTACCGTTTTTCGGACAGTTTATATCCGTTCAATTTAGGAACAAAATAAGACGTGTAATCCCTTATTCTTTAATCTTATTTGGCATTTTATTTATTCTTCGTGGAGCAAACTTAGGTATTCCCTATTTGAGCCCTAAAATAGATAACACAGTACAGACAAATGGCAATGCGCTTGAGTCAAATATCATTTATTGTCATTAATTATGAGTACATTTTTATTTAAATATTCAGTTTTTGGTCCGATAGACAGCAGAAGACTAGGGAAATCTTTAGGGATTAATATTTTACCTACAGACTTCAAGCTCTGTAATTTTGATTGTGTGTATTGTGAATGTGGTTGGACAAACAAAACAAGAAAACCAGAAATGCCTTCTGTAGAAAGTGTAACAGAAGAATTACTACAAAAAATTCAGATGTTATTAGACAGAAAGGTGAAAATAGATACCCTAACCTTTGCCGGGAATGGAGAACCAACTTTACATCCTGACTTTGAGGAAATAGTAAGTGCGGTAAAAAATATACGAGATGTGTTTTTACCTCAAACAAAAATTGCCGTGCTCAATAATGCTTCACTACTTAATCGATCGGTTGTAAGATCTGCTTTAAAGGATATTGATTTAAATATTTGTAAGCTCGATGCCGGTACACCGGATATGATGCACAAGATAAATCAACCGCATGGAAAAATTAGTTTCGATAAAATTGTTCAAAATCTGCAACAAAATGATGGAAATTTAATTATTCAAAGCTTATTTTTAAAAGGAGAACACAATAATTTAAGAATCGATAATACAACTGAAAAAGAGGTGTTTGAATGGCTAAATCTACTGAAGGTTATACAACCACAACATGTTATGATTTATAGCCTAGACAGAGAGTCTCCAGCAAAATACTTAGAAATTATTTCTAAGTCAAAATTATACGGAATTGCCAAACAAGTAAATAAGATTGGTTTTACGGCATCTGTAGCTTAATAAGATGATGAAAGAATTAGTACAAAAATATAATGTTCCAGGACCGAGGTATACGAGTTATCCGACCGTACCGTATTGGGATGAAAAAACAATAAATAATGAACGTTGGGAGAAAAATGTACAGAAAACTTATATCAAAGAAAAGGATAAGGGAATTAGTATATACATTCATTTACCGTTTTGCGAAAGTTTATGCACCTTTTGTGGATGCCATAAACGCATTACCAAAAATCACACAGTTGAAGAACCTTATATAGCTACACTTCTTAAAGAATGGAGTTTATACACAAAAATAATAGGAGAGAAAGCTAAAATTACTGAAATTCATTTGGGCGGAGGAACACCTACTTTTTTTTCAGCAGATAATCTAAAATCACTCATTTTTGGAATTAAGTCAATGTCTGAATTTTCAGATAAGATAGAACTTAGTTTTGAGGCTCATCCTAATAACACAACTAAGGAACACCTGCAAAAACTATATGACATTGGTTTTAGACGCGTAAGCTATGGTATTCAAGATTATGATCCAAAGGTTCAAAAAACAATCAATCGTATACAAAGTTTTGAGCAGGTAGAACAGGTACACAATTGGTCGAAAGAAATTGGTTATACTTCAATAAGTCATGATTTAGTTTTTGGTTTACCTTTTCAAACAGCAGCAACAATAGCAGATACAATAGAGAAAACAAGCCGTTTGAAACCCGAAAGAATGTCTTTTTACAGCTACGCACATGTGCCTTGGATTAAAGGTTTGGGTCAGCGCGGATACAGTGAAGAAGATTTACCAAAAGACAATGAAAAAAGAGCGTTGTATGAATTGGGTAAAGAGAAGTTTCAAGAAAACGGTTATCTAGAGGTTGGTATGGATCATTTCGCTTTACCACAAGACGATTTATTGATTGCGCAAGAAAATAAAAGTTTGCACAGAAATTTTATGGGGTATACCACAACTTCAGCGAAATTAATGATTGGCTTAGGTATGTCTGCCATTTCAGATAGTTGGGGAGCTTTTGCACAAAACGAAAAGTCTGTGGAAACCTATGTGAAACGAGTAAATGAAAGAGAAATTCCAATTTTTAGAGGTCATGTATTAAGTACAGATGACGAAGCAGTAAGAAGTTTAATTCTTGATTTGATGTGTAAGTTTGAAGCAGAAATTCCACATCAAATTTATATCAATCAAGATTATGACATTAAACGCTTAAAAGAATTGGAAAGTGACAACATTGTGTTACTAGACAATAATAAAGTTATCGTAACAGAACTCGGTAAAGCGTTTATTAGAAATGTCTGCATGTGTTTTGATCTAAAAATGTTAGAAAAAAAATTCAATAAACCCACCTTTAGTAAAACAATTTAGTATGCAGTTCTGGACAAAGAAAACAGAAAATGAAATCAATGAAAAGGTCTTTAATAGTTTAGAAAGAAACGTCAGTTTTTATGACGAAACTATTCTAGGTGTTCCAGCTTCGCATTTAGATGTAACTGTTTTTAATAGAAATAAGGGTTTTTTACAAGATAAACCTTTTTTAACAACGCTTATAAATAATCCGAATCACATTGGATGTCATACGTTAGATACTTCAGAAAATTTTTTCTCAGGTACTCAGGAGATTGAAAGAGAGGTAATTCAAATATGTGCATATGATATTTTAAAGGGAAACCCACAAGATAAATTTGATGGATATGTAGCCTCTGGAGGAACTGAAGCTAATTTACAAGCGATTTGGGCATATAGAAATTTTTTTCAACAGAAATACGGAGCAGAACTAGAGCAAATTGCAATTATTAGCTCATCAGATACGCATTACTCTGCTGCGAAAGCAAGTAATGTATTCTCTCTTCAAAAGTTTGCCGTTCAAATAGACGAGAATACTAGAAAGATATCAGAACATGAGCTTAAAAAAACACTTTCAACAGCTCAGGAGAAAGGAGTGCGCTATTTTATAGTAATCGCAAATATGATGACCACCATGTTTGGTTCTGTAGATAATGTAGATGTTTACACAAAGGTTTTAGAAGAGAAAAAATTACCTTTTAAATTACATGTAGATGGAGCATATGGCGGATTTTATTACCCTTTTTCTGTTCCTAATCATGCGCTTAATTTTTCTAATCCAGCGGTATCTAGTGTTACATTAGATGCGCATAAAATGGCGCAGGCTCCTTACGGAACGGGTATAATTATTTTCCGAAAAGGATATATCAATTATACCAATACAAGTGAGGCAAAATATGTAGCTGGTGAAGATTATACACTTGTTGGTAGTAGATCTGGTGCCAATGCGGTGGCAATTTGGATGATCTTAGCAAGTTATGGTCCGCATGGTTGGTACGAGAAAATTCTTGTTTTAAAAGAAAGAACACGCTGGTTAACGCAACAGCTAAGCAACTTAGGTGTTGATTATTTTAATGAAGAGGGATCTAATATTGTTACAATAAAAGCAGCATGTTTGAGTAAAGAAATTGCAGATCAATTTATTTTAGTACCAGACAACCACCAAGATCCAAAATGGTTTAAAATAGTGGTTATGGAGCATGTAACTTTAGAAAAATTAGAGGTGTTTATAAATGCTGTGAGGAAAAAAGAACTTACAGCTCTGTTTTAAATTGCTTGCGTACTATTTCCTCTTTATTCTCATGAAGAAATTGAATAAAAGCTTTGGCAGCAGGAGTTAATGCTTTGTCTTTATGATAAATCAAAAACCAACTGGTTGTAATCGGTAATTGATCCATCTCTATAATGCGCATACTTTTATTTTCAAGCTCGTTTGTTGATCCAATCAAGGGCATTATGGAGTAGCCCATTCCAGCGCAAACAGCTTGCTTTACGGCTTCGTTTGAAACGAGTTCCATTGATTTATAGTCAGTGATGTTGTGTTCTTTCAAGAACTTTTCCATAGCCGTACGGGTTGCAGATCCTTCTTCTCTAAAAAGTAATGTGGTAGAAGATAAATTAAATAAGTCTGGTTGGGTTTTGATCATTGTACTTCCAAAGAGATAGAGTTTATTAGGCATAAGCTCTATGGAGTGGATGTTGATATCTTTAGGCAGAACGGAAACTAAGTAAAAGTCATTGGTATTTTCGGTCAAACCGCGTAAAACACTCGATTTATTAGAAACGTCTATACTAATATCCATAGACGGAAATTTTTCAATAAAAGGTTGTAAAAAATAAGGGATTACATATTTCCCTGTAGATACAATACTAAACTTAAGCTTACCGGTTAAAATTCCTCTAAACTGACTTACAGTGTGTTTTAAGCCTTCAGATTCGCGCAGGATACGCTCACTAACAGCTGCAATTTCATTACCAAAATCAGTTAAAAATATCTTTCTTCCAATTTTTTCTGTTAGTGGAATTTCAAATTGATCTTGCAATTTTTTTAATTGTATAGAAACAGCTGGCTGTGTTAAATGCAGCAATTCTGCTGCTTTGGTAATGCTTTTACACTCGCTAATTGTTTTGAAAATCTTGAGTTGATGAAGTGTATAGTTCATTAGCTATTACTTATGATTTATATAAAAAAGATAAATAAAAATTTATGAATCAAAATTATCAACTTTGGCGCAAAATAAAAACTAAAAGTGATTATTATTCTGATTATATGCACTCTCTTTGGTTGTAGCGCATATTATTGGGTTTAATTTTTACAAATAAAAGGAGGTAAATAACTGTTATGGATATTCAAAATTTAATAACCAACTTAACAAGTCCGGCATTGCTTTTTTTCTTACTTGGAATAATTGCGGTTCGCGTAAAAAGCGATTTGGCAATACCAGATAGTTCTTCAAAGTTTATATCGATGTATTTGCTTTTTTCTATTGGATTTAAAGGCGGACAAGAATTATCACACAGTGCCTTAACCTCAGAACTTGTTATTAGTATTTGTTTTGGTGTTTTTATTGCACTTGCCATTCCATTTATTGCCTATTTTATATTACGAAGTAAGTTTAATACTGCGAATTCTGCAGCAATTGCAGCTTCTTATGGTTCCGTAAGTGCCGTTACCTTTGTTACTGCAATAGCGGTTTTAGAATCTAAAGCAATTCCATTTGATGGACACATGGTTGCGGTAATGGCAGGAATGGAAGCACCGGCAATTATTGTAGGTGTTTTATTGTATAGAATGTTTAATAAAAAACAAAAGAACACGGCCGGTATAGGTACAATATTAAAGCACTCGTTTACTAATGCCAGTGTTTTCTTAATTATCGGGAGTTTGTTTATTGGTTTTTTAGCAAATGAGCAACAGGCCGAAGGTATAAAGCCGTTTACGAATGATTTATTTAAAGGGTTTTTAGCTATCTTTTTATTGGATATGGGTATTTCTAGTGGTAAACATCTTCAAACAATGTTTAAAAAAGGTATTTATCCCTTCTTGTTTTCTACGCTTATGCCTTTTGTGTTTGGTACAATTACACTTTATATTAGTACGCAGTTTACAGATTCTTCAGGTAATCAACTCTTGTTTGCCATACTCGGTGCAAGTGCGTCGTACATTGCAGTGCCCGCAGCAATGAAAACCTCTATTCCCGAGGCTAATCCAGGTTTGTATCTACCTATGGCACTCGGTATAACTTTCCCTATAAACGTAATGATAGGTATTCCATATTACCTCACACTGATTAGCTTATAAAGAAATTGTCGCCCAGTAAAGGTTTGATAAATATTTACTCCACTAGCTAAAATATACCCTTTTTTAGGTATTGTACTTAGTCCTTCTTTTGTAGTTCTTTGTTATTTAGAAATAATCTAAATAAGTTATTGTGACGATTGGTTATATAGGCGTAAATGAAGTTTTAGAAGTTGGGTTAAACCAATTATTAATAAAAACATCAGTAGATTTTGAGTTGATCAATTGTAATATTGAGTATCATCACACTACTGTAGATACTTATTTTATTGATATAGGTTCAGATGTAGAGTTTGCAACTGAACGTTTTGCTTTCATAAACGCAAACTTGCAAGATAAAAAGGTAATGCTCTACGTTTCTGAGCACAACCTTAAAAATATTACGGAGTATTTAAAAATCGGTGCACAAGGTGTGATGACATATGAATGCGAATTTGAAGAAATTTTAGATTCTCTTAAGTTGATACACAAAGGAGGGAAATCTTATTGTAATAAGGTTCTTGATATTTTACTCATGCAACAAGAAATGGCCCGAAAAGATGATTGTTTACCCGTTCAGTTAAGTCAAAGAGAAATCGAAATTGTACAACAAATATCTACAGGTAAGAGCAGCAAAGAAATTGGAGAAATACTCTGTTTGAGTCACCATACAATAAACACACACCGAAAAAACATTATGAAAAAAGTAGGCGTTAGAAGAATTTCAGAACTGGTTTTATTTGCTCAAAACATGGGACTTCTTTCTTCTTAATAAAAAGAAAGTCAATACGTAAAAGGTTCTTTTTATTGATTTTGTCTACTGTGTATTCTAGGATGATGCGATAGAGAGATAAGAAATATACAGTTGTTTTTAAGTACTATTGTTCCTCTTATTTTGGTGTAAATACTAGTTTAAATATTCTTGTAAAAAAAACTTACGATTAATTTTCTAGAGATTTGTTTAACGTCTCGTTTACTTTTAAAATTACTTCTGATAAAGTAAACAGAGATCATGGAGCGCTATACTCTTTTTCTGAAAGGCTTAAACTTAATGATGCAAAGCAAGTTTTCAAAAGGTAGCGCTTTATTTTGCCTGAGGCGTGTAATTGAACATCCTGAATATCGTTAAGCTTAAAGAAGCTCTGTTTTAACAAGTAAAATTCTTTTTCTGACAGATGAAGAACAACCGAACCAAGTGTAAGTTGTATCTGACTGCAGCAAGAACACTGTTTTACTATGCCAAACTTATTGGCGTGTAGAATATGTTGTACAGACATAAACGCTATTTAAAGTGCTTGCATTTCAAAAAGAGGAAATCCCTTTTCACCTTGTGTATTATAAAAATCGATGAAATGAATTTTGAAGTAGATGTTATTTCTGTTTTTTATCACATAATTTTTGCTTGCATCAATAGTAAATTCGTTTCCATTGAATACTTTCCAATCATATCCAATTGCATTAATGTCTGTGTTAAATTCTAAATCACTCAAAAGCTCAAAGTTAATTTCAGAAAACTCTGTGTCAAATACCTCCGCAACTTCTACTAACTCTCTATTTGATAGTACTCCTGTTACCAGATAAGGTGTTGCATCTTCAAAGATATGAGTGTACTGCGTAAAGCAGATATCCCAACTGTTCTTAGTAGGCGCAATATTGTCTACAACTCCAGTGTTAAACGAATAATATATGTAATGATAATCGTCGTTTTTTAGTATGGTAGATGTCCTCAACAAGGAATTGTCTAGTAAGGCAGTTTTTACATGATAACTGTTATTCTCTAAAGAGAGTACTTCTAACTTAGCATATCCGAGGTGGGTTCCATCAAAAGAAAAGCCTAAGTCAAAAAGATATAGATTGCCAACTGTTAATTCACCACACCCTGTTTCGGTTAAATTTCCGTTTGGTTGGTCGCGCAACCATATTCCGCCTGAAGTATCTGTTTTCTGCTCAAAACTTTCATTGTTAATTAATTTAACAGCACTCGCATTGGCACTATTTAACCGTATATAAAATTGGTCAGATATGCAGCTAAAACCAATACCCCAGGTTGTTTTTAACTTTTTATGGACAAAAGAATTACTTTCAAAGTCATAGTATATCTGATATCGATAATCAGGGCCAAGTTCTGCTGTATTAGTTAAAACATTTCCAGCATCTGGCTTTTTTACTGGAATTTCTTCTTTAAAGCAAGCGCTTAAAAAAGTAAGTAGAAGCGTAAAAATGATAAATTTATACATGTTTAATTGGTTTTTAGATTTTTTATAAAATTGTATTGAGCAGAAATAAAGTATGTTCGTCCTGTGCCCACATTAAAAGAGCTTGCACCTGCAGAGTGGGCTCCACCACCATTACTTATTCCTGTTATTCCTACACGAGTAATATTAAATATATTTTTAGAACCTGCTACTATATTTAAAGATTGACGAAAGAATTTTTTAGAAATGGTTAAATCTGTAAGCCAAAAATCAGCAATATTTCCTTCTGTTATTTCGTCATTTTCATTTAAGAATAAGTTTGGTACACGTCCTTGATATTTGCTGAAAATAGAAATGTTCATTTTCCAAGTTGGTATAGCATAATTTAAAGAACCTTGTAGTTCTGAGTAATAGAGCATTCGATCTGGATCTACTGAAAAACTTGATGCTCTTCCTAAGTAGTTGTAATTCATTTGTCCGGATAAATTTAGAACTGAAAAATCCAATCCAAATCTTGCTCCTTGTGCGGTTAATTCTCCAATATTTACATAACTAAACTGTAAATCTCCGGTATTGGCTAAACCAATTTGATTACGAATTGAATTGTAAAATAGATGAACTGCGGGCTTTAAACTAAGTTTTTTCTTGGTAATTGTGTAAGATAAACTTGCTAAGATATTGTTCGAATTCTCTGCAGTAAGATTTTCATTTCCAACTATATTGTGGTTGATGTCTACAAACTCAAAATAGAGTTCTTTAATTGTTGGAGCCCTAAAACCTCTAGCATAAGAAGCTCTGAGTTGAAGCCTTTTTAAGGGTTCTAATTTAATATTTAGTGAGGGTAACAAGGGCGTTGAGTAAGCTGTGTTGTAAGAATACCTTAAGGCTGGTCGGATAGTTAATATTTGCCAAGGAGTATACTCTAAAATCGCGAAACCAGCAAAGTCTCCTTGCTGTTGTACTTCACTCTCAATTCTTTTTCCTTGTGCTGTTTCCCACAAAAAGTCATAACCTATTTCATAATTGAGTTGCACATCTTTTTTAGAACGAACATAGCTCATCCTAGAGATGTATTGATGAAAAACAGAAGTATCTTGATCTGCCGAATTTAAACTTAGATTCTCTTCTAGGCTGGTTAAATCTTTAATAAAGGTGTTCTTTTTTCGTTGAAATACATTATGAGAAGCTAAAAATTGAATTCGACCAAAGTCTTTCACTCTATATTTTAATTGAATAGAATTATCTAAACGCTGGGTGTAATAATAATCGTCAAATGCTGTAATCTGATAAGGTGCTCTTGGGTATCCTCTGTTCAGAACAAGTTCGGAAAAGCCATCTAATTTATAATTAAGGCTTAATTTTTTACCTTGATATCCGTAATTAAGGCCTGCAAAATATTGTTCTTTTGAATTCCATGTCATTACTCTATTTGAGTCTGCAATTGGAGTCGGGTTTTTGAAAATGTCATGAGATTCGCTCCATCCATCAAAAAAGTTCCGACCAAAATGAATTCCGAAGGTGCTTTTCTTTTTTCCATAACTCAAATTTGTGCTAACGTTGTAATGCCCTATACTCTCATAATAGCTTTGAATATTGGCAGTAATACTTTTTTGCCTATTTTTTTTGGTAATTAAATTAATAACACCTGCCAAAGCATTTGTGCCGTAGTTTACAGAAAGTGGACCTTCAATAATTTCTATATGTGCAATATTTTGGAGATTAATTTGAGATAAGTCTATATTGCCATTTAACCTTCCAACCACAGGAACACCGTCAATCATTATTTTAACATTTTCGCCAGAGATTCCTTGTAAGCTCATTCCGCTGCCTAAAACGTTATCCTGACTCAATTGCACACCTGCTTGGTTCGTTAGAACGTCTCTTAAATTTACCGCACCCATTTTATCAATTTTTTCGCGGTCTATTATCGTTATTTGGTGCACAGCATTTTCTGCTTTTTGCTCAGTGATTTGGGCAGTAACTACAATATTGTCAAAGCTTTGAAAATCTTTTTTTAATCTTATTTCATTCTTTCTAGGCAAAAGAGTTAAGGTTAAACTGTCAAAAACAGGGTGCGTTACTTTCAAAACAAAATTGCCTTTTAAAATAGCGTTTGGAAGTTCAATTTTTCCTTCAAAATCAGAATAACGGTTAATTAATACCGAATCTGATTCAAGCGTAATTCTAGCATTAAATACGGCCTCATTTGTTGCATCATTAAGAATGAACAATTGCTTCTGACTAGCAACAGAAAAAGAGAAAAGTAAGAATAGTGCACTGAGAGTTTTCATATTTGTTTTTAAATGAGCTGCCTGTAAAGCATAAAACAAGCAGCTCATAGCTATTAGTAGCCGTTTTTATTTAACTATAAACTTTAACTGTTCTTTAGCGTTGTTTACCGAAATTGTAAGAATGTAAACTCCACTTTCAAATAAAGAAACATCTATCTGTTTGGCGTTAAACCCACTTGTTGATACAAGCTCTTGGTATACATTTTGTCCGTAAAGATTTGTAATGGATAAGTGCGCAGCGTCATTTACATCGTAAATAACATTGATGTTTTCTGATGCAGGGTTTGGATATAGGGCTAACGACTTAAATATTTCATTATCTTCTAATGCAACTGTGGCGATTTTATTTTTGCTAAAAACAATTTTTCCAGAGCTGCTGCCCTCAAATTTTGTAAAGAGCAAGTGCCATAAGTTTCCACTTAAATCTTGTACGAAATAAGATAAATCCGGAGCTATGACAAAAGAAAAGGTACCCATATTAAAACTCTTCCAATCATAACCAATTACATTGATTAAAGAATCTTCTTGATAGTCTTCCCACTCAGCCATTGAAGGGTCTACACCTTCTGCTTTTCTGACTTTAACACCTTCATTAATTAGCGCTCCAGTTACACCATATGTAACCCCTGGAGACAAGGTAGATATGTATTTTGTAAATACTAAGTCCCAACTATCAATAGCTGGTTCTCTATCAATAATTTGGTCGTTTAAGACAGAGTAATACGCAAATCGTTTGTTTGGGTAATCACTTTTTGTGAGCGTTTGGGTAATTTCGTTAGAGCCATCTAAATTTGCATGTTTAAAGGTGAAAGTTCCACCTACAAGCTGTTCTATCATTAGTTTTTTGGTTTCGCCAGTAGCTAAGGTTAAGATATGAATTGAGTCTCCTGTTATAGCATGTGTAATCGTATTATATACTCCCCATCCTAAATCTGCGAAGTTACCTGCAACATTACTTTGATCAAGGGCTCCAACATTCCAGTCTGTCTCGCTGTTGTTATAAGTATTCCACGTTGTAATTCCAGCTGTATCAACTGTTTCCCAATCTGTCTTATCTCCGTTTGGATAGACGGCAACTTTCACACTAGTATGATCATTTACTCGAACAGAAGCACCAAGCCCACTTAAGTCAAAAGCTAAATCCCAAGTTGTGTTATCTACGTTTAAAATTTCACCGTTTTCAAAATTGTAGTAGGATTCATTAGTATATCCTGGAAGCATGGAAACTGAATCGTTAACAAATTGCGCTTTTGCAGAACTTGTTAGAATGACCATGAGTAAAATTTGTATTCCTTTTTTCATCTTTTTTTTCTACAAAGTAACGGCCCATTAAGCTTTGTTACAATACCCAAAACGGGGTATTTGTAATCATTCTAAATAGTTATTTTATATCTTAACTAATTGTTTTTAAAGTGTTTAAACATAGTTTGTCAACTCGGTTTAGCCCTCTTTTGGCAAGGGAAATACCTTTTTAAGGTTTTCATATACTCCAAAAAGGGTATTGGTAAGCCTGTGTTGTATCTCTAATTTTGTCTAAAAAAAAAGAATGAGAAAAACACTTTGTTACTATGTTTTATTTTTTTTCAGTTTTTGTTTAACAGCGCAAAATAAATTCGAGAATAAAGCATATTGGACTGCCCAACCCAGCTTGCAAAAAGTGAAACAAGACTTCACCAAAGTAAACGACTATCTTAAATTTAATGCAAATAAGTTCGATGCGATCTCTTGGGCAATCATAAAAAACTGCGATACGGAGGTGGTAAAGTTTTTAGTAGATACTACAAAAGTAGAGGTGAACAGAAGATTGCACGATGAAAGAACGTATCTCTTCTGGGCGGTTTATGCTAAAAATTTTGAGGTTTTTGATATGTTGATAGAAAAAGGTGCGGATCTAAATCTATTAGATAACCATGGATATAATTTAGCGAATTATGCCATGACTTATGTTAAGGGTGATACGAACTATTATGCTTCGCTTATTCAAAGAGGAGTTGATCTCTTTCATAAAGACACTATTTATGGTGCAAATTCCTTTCTCTTGGCTTTACCCAATTTGATAGATATTACGCAAGTATCTTTTTTTCTTCGTAGAGGTTTTGGGTTGAGTGACACGGATACAGACCAGCGTAACGCTCTATATTATGCTGTAAAAGGTGGTGATCTGAAGATAATCGACTACCTCTTGAATCGAGGTGTGCTGTTGAATACAGAAAATAGTCACCGAAATGTTTTATTTGCAGCTATAGAAGGTACGCGCTACAACAAAAATGAATTAGCTGTTTATCACTATCTAATGGATAAAGGAGCTACATTAAAATGTGTAGACGAGCAGAAAAATACGGCACTACACCTTGCTCTTCAGAACCAACTTTCGCTAGATATTGTATCGTTTTTTTGTGAAAATGCTATTGATTTGAATTACAAGAACAGTCAAAATAAAACGGCATTAGACTTAATTATTTCTAAAACTGACAACCTTGAACTGTTAAAATATCTATGGCAACAAGGAGCGCAAACAAACAACAATGGAACCGCTGCAACTGCTTATCAGCTAGCGCTGAATAACCCAAATTTTAGTTCGTCACAACTTAAATTTTTTAAACAATGAGAAAATTTACCGTTTACAGCCTACTTTGTTTAGTGCTGATTGTATTAAGTTCAAGTTCTTCTTTTTCAGAAAAAAAGATAAAATGTCTAATTGAACTACAAGATTATAAGGGAGAGGGAGCTTATCTCGTTATTTCTTTAATTTCTCCAGAGAATAAATATGTTAAAACGCTTTTTGTAAATGGAAATGACGATGAATGGTACTATGAAATAACGAGTTGGTGGAAACATTACGGTAAAAATAAGTACTCACTTGATGGAATAACAGGTGGAACGATTGCCAGTGGTGCAAAAAAAGTAAATGTTTTTAACCTAAGTGAAGAGTACATCAATAAAGGATATAAAATACGGTTTGAGTCTGCTGTGGAAAAGAATAATTATTTCACGCAGGATTTGGAGGTAGTTTTAAAGGATGGCAATCTTACCAAAAAGATATCAGGAAAAGGTTTTATACGTTATGTACGGTTTCTTCCTGTTTAATTTGTGATGACTAGATTTTTCAGAAGATTACATTTATTTCTTGCTCTAGTTTCTTCAGCTTTTCTTTTAATGGCAGCCATTTCGGGTACTATTTTAAGTTTTCAATCTGTGAAAAATGAGTGGAACAAAGCGCATTTCTCTGAGTTTAAAGAGAAAAATGTAGGTACGTTAATTAAACGGCTAGATTCTCATTTCGAAGAAATAATAGAAATAAAAAAAACGAATGAAAATACAATATATATAAGTGCATTTGATGAAGATTATAACAATATAGAAGGTATTTTAAATCCAAAAACTTTTGAAGTTTCATCAGCACCGAAGGAGCCTTTTTTTACTGCTGTAACTGCATTTCACCGTTCTTTGTTCATTGGATCAACCGGTAGGGCAGTTGTTGCCGTTTGTTCAATTGTATTAGTGTTAATTGTACTCACTGGCTTATATTTAATTGTAAAAAGACAGGTTAAAGTCAGCTTGTTTTTCGGTAAAATTAAGGAGGTAAATACTACACGCAGAAGGCACATACGCTCAGGAAGGTTGGCGTTTCCAATTTTACTTCTTACAGCTTCAACCGCTTGTGTTTTATCTGCTCAATACTTCGGTTTTATTGATAAAGACAATTCTCATATCCACTCAATTCCACTTCAAAACCAGGTTGTAGAAGAATCTAGTTTGCGTGCGGATTCATTCGAGGTGTTTAAAACAGTACAATTATCACAGTTTATAAATTTATCATTTCCGTTTAGTTCAGAGTCAGATGATTTTTATCTTTTAGAAACTAAGGAAGGACTAACAGCTGTAAACCAGTTTAATGGAGAATTAATCCAAAATAAATCAGCATCATTTAAAGATCGTTTCTTAACAATTAGCTTTAACCTACATACCGGAAAAGGTTCGGTTTTTTTAGCGCTTATTCTCGGATTTGGGAGTTTAAGTATCGTATATTTCGTATTCTCTGGAGTACGCTTGTGGATCAGTAGCCGTAAGAATCAAAAAGATTCAAGTAGTACTGATTTTGATAAAGCGAGATTGGCTATTTTTTATGGTTCAGAAACAGGATCCGCGAAGGCTTTTGCCGACCATCTTTACCAATCCGTTATAGTACATCAGAAATATGTTTATTATGATACGCTTAATAACTATCAAAAACTGCCAAATATAGAGCAACTAATTCTTGTCACTTCTACATACGGAAACGGTGAAGCTCCGAAGAATGCAACACGATTTATGGATAAATATCAAGCAAATCTTCCAGGTGCAAAAACGAAAATTTATGTAGTAGGATTTGGGTCTAAAAACTATCCGTTATACTGCAATTTTGCCAAAGATATTTCAAGGGTATCAAAAAAAAGTAATCAGGCCGAAATAGTTGAGTCGTTTATTAATAATCACTCAGAAATCGATCTTCAAAATGCAGTTCAGAAAATAAGCAAACTAACTTCTATTCCGATTTTACCTTATTCAAAAAGTAGTAAATTAGTTCATTTTAGGTTAAAAGAAAAGAGGGTTTGTGAAGAAAGTAATACCATAGTCTTAGTTTTTAATACACCGAAGAAATGTCTGTTCCATTCTGGAGATTTACTGTCGTTAACAATGAAAGTCGATGAGAAAGATCGTTTTTATTCCTTAGCTAAATTGGATGAAAATGAATTTCTAATAAGCGTTAAATTACACGATAAAGGCAAGTGTTCGTCTTATTTGAATACTTTGAAAATAGGTGATCGAATAGTTGCAAAGGTTATTAGTACTAATTTTAAAGTTGCAAAAGCGTGCAAGGAATTGGTTTATATTTCAAATGGTACTGGGCTTGCTCCCTTTCTAGGGTTTCAACGTCAATTACATAATAGTTTAAAAGTGACACTTTTTTGGGGCGGAAAGGGTGAAGCTGCTTTTGATATATACCATCCCTACCTTTTAGCGTCAAATACTACTGTTTATAAAGCATACTCTCAAGATAACCAACTTTATATCCAAAATGTAGTAGAGCAAAATAGGACTCAACTATTAACCGCTATTGAAAATGGAGCGCATATTCTAATCTGTGGATCAATCGGAATGTGCATAGCGGTTTTAGAGATTATAGATAAAGAGTTAAGCTTAAATTCAACTTTTACCATAGATGATTTATTAGAAAATAAAGTAATTCAGACGGATTGCTACTAAGTTAAGTCTTCTTCTTTTGTATATTTAAAAGAGGTTGTAGAAAAAAAGCCTTAGAGATTATTCTAAGGCTTTTGAATTGCTTTTTCTGTTTAGTTAGAGAATATACGACTTTATGATTTTTTTGACTTCTTTGTATTTAACATTACTTACATCTTCAATAAAAAGCGCTTCCCACATTCTTTTTCCTTCTACTTTTTCGGCGAGCTTTAGGTCTTTATTTTTTTGAAATACTTCATCCCAAGCTTTTCTTACCATTCCCCAATATTCTTGTTGTTCGTCCCACCAAACTTGCGCTGCTTTACACTTTTCTAGGTCTACTTTTTTATACGTGTTATATCCTTTCTCTTGTGCAAGCAAGATATCCTTATTACCATCTTCTCTAATTATTTTATCGTTGTCTTGCTCATGTACCCAACCAAAATCTTTTACTTCATGTCTGTTCCCTCGAACAGTAACATTATAGTCGCTACGCTGCGTATATTCTCTTCTCGGTAATGGAGCGTCAGCAGAATTCTCCCAATACACTTTTCCGTCAACGTATACCCAAGATCCACTTCCTTCGTAGCGTGGACTATCATCTACTTGATATACTTTTTGCGTCCATTGTCCTTCTACATCTGAATTATTTAGTTGTTTAAACTGCCATTGGTTATTACCATTATAGGTATATAAATTAATGTTTTCATACAGCCAATCTTGTCTCCAGTGTTTAATAACCATTTGATCGTTGGGTGCTCCAACAACAAGTAAGTGTTGAATGGATATTTCATCCGGATTATCTTCTACTAAAACTGCTAATTCTAGTGCTCCAGTAATTTTTTCTGGCGAAGCCGTGTAAGTAGAATCTTCACTATAGTTAAATGTTTCACTAAAGTTAAATCCAACTTCAAAACATCCACACATTTCTTTAATAGATTCACGGTCTTTGTCTTGCTTATTCTCTTGTGCAAATGTTGCTGCAAACGCAGAAAACACAGCTACTGTAACTAAGGTTGTTTTTTTCATTTCTCTTTTTTTATGACATTTCTATGACAAATCTAAAGAGAGAAATTTGATTAAAACTAAAAGTTTATTTAGAATGATTCTTAAGGAGTATTAAAATACCCTTTTTTAGGTACCTTTTGCACAGAAGTACAACGCACTGCAAACAAAAGCGCACTAGTTTTAGCATGTGTGCTTGGTATTCAAATTACTTTTATCGTTTTAACGCTTAATGAATCTAGCATTTAAAATTCCACTTGGTTTAATAACCTGCACCGTATATGTACCTGGAGTGAGACCTGTTAAGTTTAGTTTAACTTCGTGCTTTCCTTTGTTAATTTGCTGCTCAAATACTTCCACCAGCATTCTACCGTTTAGGTCATAAATTGCCAGCTTAACTTGTTCATGTAAACATTCAAAACGAACAGTAGCTTGGTCTACTGCCGGATTAGGATAAACGATAAGCGTTTCTTTATCCAAGCTATATTCATCTAGTCCAATACTTGAGTTACACGCTGCTGCTAGCGGGGTAAAACTTACCGGTTGTTCAAACATGGCTTGTATGTCTGATGCATCTGCTTGAAACCAATCTTTTAAAATTGAAGCATAAATATTTCTGAAATCAAATTCCATGTCTACACCAGCTTGATTTACGATCGTATCTGTGATAACAGGATTTGAACCAATTACCGAATTGTTAATACAAGATCCAAATAAAAACATAGGTGCTGCATCACCATGATCAGTTCCATTGCTTGCATTAGAAGCAATTTGCCTACCAAATTCAGAGAAAGTCATACCCAATACTCGATTTTCTAAGCCCAACAAGGATAAATCATCCTGAAAGGCTTCAATTGCTGAAGATAGTGTATTTAATAAATTTGTGTGTGTACCAGCAAGCGGATCGTTTTGTTGTATCTGAGCATCGTGTGTGTCAAATCCGTTAATGTTTAGAATGTAGATTTTTGTTTGTAAACCACCACTAATTAGTTTAGCAATATTTTGAAGTTGATCTGCTAAATAATTATTGCTAGGGTAGAGCGCTGAAAGAGAGTTTCCTGCATTCAAAGCTGCTGTAACACCTGTTGCATAGGCATTGCTTTGATCAACAATTTGTGAAATAAATTGTAAATGATCTCCGTATATGCTATTTTCAAAATTATCAATACTTGAGGTAAGTTGACCTAAACTTGCAGGGTTGTTCACAGCCATTGAGAAATTACTAGATAATCCTTGACAAGTTGCTGATACCTCATATCCCATGCTCATAGCAAAAGGATCTGGGTTTTCTTGGTCTGGATAAGCTCCTGGAAATCCGGGGAATTCATTGTCTAAATATCTTCCAAGCCAACCTGTTGTTGCATTACTAGAAATATCTCCGTTAGACCAAATTTCCATCGACTTAAAATGTGATCTATTTTGTTGCGGATACCCAACATTTTGAATAATACTTAGTTTACCGTCATTAAACATATTTCGCATGCCGGTCATTGTAGGGTGAAGTCCCAAATTGCTTACACCTAAATCTAAAATATCGGTTTCAGGAATAATTATATTGCTCCTTTGCATAGCAAGGTTATCATACATATCTTGAGGAATGACCGTATTCAAACCGTCATTTCCACCATTTAACCTTATGATAACTAAGACTCTGTCCTCAGCACTTTTACTGGTTTTAAAAAGCGAACTATTTACTGTATTGTATTTTAATTCATTTATCACGAAAGGAACACCAATTGCTCCGAGTGTTGTGTTTCTAACAAAATCTCTTCTTTTCATGCTGTTCAATTTATTGGATGTGATATTCTGATGATTTAAAAATGTAAGACAATACTTGTCTAACTCTATTCTCTACAGGTTCGCTAAATACAGGGTCTCCTGGGTTCGCTAAATAATCGTTGTATTGAATTGTCCATTCAAAATCAGGTAAGCCATTTGTTAATATGCTTTTTAAACCAGCAAATTGAGAAGGTCCGTAAGGCTTACAAGCAAATAAGATTTCGAGTTGTTGAACGACATTATTTGGGTCCGCTGCATTGGTAACAGTAGCAATAGAGTTTAATAGCTCCATTGCATTGTTTTCAAAGTTTAAACCAGAAGTTGAGGCACTTGGGCCATTATACAGTGTTATCCAGTCCGATAAATCAAAGCGCGTTTTGATATATGCCGAGTTAATCCATAGTCGAGAAAATGCCGGAGCCAAATAGTAGGCTGTCCAGCCTCCCACATTCGGAGGAGCAAAATAATCCATACCAGCACCACCGGTAATGTAATAAATGGTCGTTAAAATCTCTCCGTTACTTTGTATATCATAATTTAATGGTGCGCCAACACTTTTATATACTCCAGCCATGTATTCAACCGGACTCTTAATAATAGCAGCTCGGTAGGTGATGTCATAAAAATGTTGAGATGTGAGCAATTCTTGTATAACAGGTGAAATTGCGTAATTATTTGTTACAAGTGTGTTAGCAAGTTCGTCTATCACGGTTGTCTCAATTGTAGCATCAATCTCACTGTTTACAAAAAAGCGATAGAGCTTCCTACATATAAATTTTGCGCATTCGTTTTGTGTGAAAATTATATCTATAAAATCTGCATACTCTTGTGCTGCATTATCTGTTATTACAGCATTGTTAAACGCTGCAGAAAGTGTTTTTGTACCTGTATCGTGCAAGAAAGCATTAAAATAAGGCGCTACCAAAGGTAAACTCGTTGCATTGTAGGTAGAGAGCTGCCATCCCGTCATAATCCTAGCTCCTTCGGCAACATCTTGCTCTGTGTAGTTTGTATAGTCACCAGGACCAATTTGAGCACCTTTACCAATGGTATAAAGCTCTAACAATTCTCTTGCAAAATTTTCATTCGGACTGTACAGTGTGTTTGAATTTCCATTTAAAAACAAAAGCATTGCAGGCTCAACAGTTACATCTTTTACCAATTGTTTTACATTTCCTAAGCAGTTGTTATATAGCAAACTAAAGAAGCGATAGTTTGCGCGTGGTTCGTTTGTTAATTCAACTGCGAAATGATTTTGCCAAAATAAAGTCATTTTTTCAGCAATAGAAAAGTCAGAATTTAAATACAAACGTTTCGATGACCAAGCTAATAAAGACCTATTTCTTGCAGCTACATTTTGTTGAAAAATTGTGGGGTCTGAATTAACTGCTAACGGATCGTTTATCCATGTTTGTCCCAGACTCGTATACAGTTCATCTGAACTAAAAGTAATTGGATCTTCTAATGTTGGTACAGTCAGTAGATTAGAAACAGTAGCTAACATTCCGTCAGTTACTGCCGTGTTTATCTGGTCAACTTTAGGACCAACCAACGTTCTTCGTAGTAGATGTGCAGCCTCAGCGGTTGTCCACTGACCTGTATATGGTGACAAGCTCATAGCATAATTTTAATTAAATTTCGATAAAAAAGTATTCAATTACAAGCATTTTATCATATTTATCTGTTTGATTTTGAGGTGATGAATAAAAATAGATAACAAAACAATCCATTTATGCCTAACAATTCATACCCAACTTTATACTCACCAAATATGTGTGTTTCGTAGTTCATGATGATAATAAGAGCAGAAGGTACGAGTAATGAAATCACTAATGTATAATTGTCTTTGACCTTCCTTTTTGAAAGAATTCCAAAAAAGAAAAGTCCGAGCAGCGGTCCATAGGTGTAACCAGCTATTTTAAAAAGTGTACCGATTACGTTCTCTTCTTTAAATGCATTTGCTAATAAAATGGTGATAAATAAAATTGCAGTCATTCCAATATGAATCAGTTGCCTGTTTTTTTTTGCTTTTAATTGGTCTTCTTTTTTGTCCAGACCAAATAAATCCACGCTTGCTGAGGTGGTCAAGGATGTTAAAGCAGAATCTGCACTTGAATAAGCTGCAGCAATTAAACCAAGTAAAAAAGTAATCCCTAAGCCTGTTCCCAGTTCTCCTTTCAAAGCAATTAGTGGAAAAAGTCTATCGTTGCGTTTACTTTCTTCCATTGCGCTGTACATTTCTTGAAGTGCTATATTTTCGTGTAAATAGGTAAATAATAAGGCTCCCAGAACTAAAAAAACAAAGTTTACAGCAAACAGTACAATAGAAAAAGATAGCATATTTTTTTGAGCTTCTTTTGTGTTCTTGCAGGTCAAGTTTTTCTGCATCATATCTTGGTCTAATCCAGTCATAGCAACAGAAACAAACACTCCGCTTAGAATATATTTAATCCAATGGTTTTTCGAATTAATTGAATCTGTAACAAACCAATCTGTAATTCCCATAGATGAGAGTCCACTATTTGAAATAGAACCACCAAGTTCATGGTAAATAAGGTAGATAGCTATAATTAAGGCTGTAAGCATAAAAGTAGTTTGTAGCGTATCTGTCCAAACAATAGTTTTAATTCCTCCTCGATAGGTATAAACATAGATGAGTAAAAGTGTGATGAGTACAGTTAGTTCAAAGGAAATACCAAGCGCATCGAATAAGAAGTAGTCTAATATATCAGCAACTAAAAATAAGCGAACTGCTGCACCTAAAATACGCGAGAGTAAGAAAAAGCTGGCGCCTGTTTTATGTGCAATAGGACCATATCGTTCGCCTAAATAAGCATAAATAGAGGTCAGATTAAGTTTGTAATACAAAGGCATGAGTACGAAAGCAATAATTGCATATCCAATCATGTATCCAATTATCATTTGCATGTAACTAAACCCTTCTCCTTCAACCCAGCCAGGAACGGAAATAAAGGTTACCCCAGAGAGCGAAGCTCCAATCATTCCGTAAGAAACTAAGTACCATTTCGAGTTTTTATCACCTGTGAAAAAGGTTGAATTACCAGCACCTTTAGATGTTAGAAAGGAGATTCCAACTAATGTAATAAAATAAAGTACGATTACTGTGAGTATAAGTGTTGCTGTCATTGTTCTGTTTTGCAGATGCGAAGATAAGCGAATAAATTTTTAAAGAAATTTAGCTGATGTAATATATACGATGGTTATTTATTATTGAGGAAATTCAGGATATTTCTCTTTATTTTTAAAAATTAGCATTATTTAGGAGTCAATTTGTAACTGAACACCTCTTAATTTCTATTTTTGTTAGATGAAAGGATTTTTGTTTACTTTAATTTTCTGTGTTTTTGGCTTACAAGCACAAACTGTAATTCTCAACGAAGAATTTAATGCTGGAATACCAACGGATTGGACTGTTATTGATAATGACAATAACACGGTTGAAGCTGTCGTTTCTGAATATACAGGAGCATGGATATCGAAAGAAGATCCCGATAATAGTAACAATACAGTTGCAAGTTCTACTTCTTTTTTTGATCCGATTGATAGGGCAGATAGGTGGTTAATTACATCGGCGGTTGACCTTGGGACGTTTGGAAACACAATTTCTTGGAAAACAAAATCTCATGATCCTTCATTTCCTGAAGATTACAGCGTACTTATCTCTACAACAGACAATCAAATCACTTCTTTTACAGATACGGTAACCCTCGTAGAAGATGCAGCTCCATCTTGGACAGACTATTCTGTTAATTTATCTGAATTAGGTTATAATGGAGGTACGGTTTATATTGCCTTTGTACTTACTACTTTTGATGGTTTTAAGTTGTATTTAGATGATGTTGAAATAAATAAAGAAGACCCTGTAAGTACAGATGATATTGAGGTAAGTCCTTATGAAATCGTTGTATATCCAAATCCAACAACAGAATCTTTCACGGTTGAAAGTAGCCAAAATCTAGGGTTTTCTATCAGTACCTTAGAGGGTAAAAAGCTAGTTGAAGCAAAAACAAATGTGAACGTGGATATTTCTTCCTTTGAAAGTGGAGTATATTTTATTCATATTCAAACCGAGAAGGGTAGATTAACAAAGAGAATCGTTAAAAAATAGAGGTCAATAAACAGGTAGTAAAATTTTATTAAAATTTAAAAAGGTTTGTCTAGTGGTTTGATCACAAGTGTGTTAAACTGGGTGTTTCCGTTTGTTGGCTCGATTTTTAAATAATTTTTTGAACTTTTCAACACCTTAAAATCAAACCGTTGTTGTTGAAAAATAAAACAGAAAGAAGTGTCTTTTTCTATTTCGTTATAGGTGATATTAAATTTACCTTGTTTACCCGCATATCCACCAAGATTTAGTCTGGGTTGCATAAAAACATCACCATCTTTAAAAAAGGTAAACGTTGTTTGTTTCTCGTATTTTCCGGTTTCAATTTCTTCCTCTCCTTTAAATTGTTTCGTTAAAATCCAAACTTTACTATTTCCATCATGTAGAAATTCTGGATGTACGACGGGCTGGAGTTGGCTGTCTAAAATACAGCTAGACAAAATTATAGAGAGTAATAGTATACGAGTTGTTTTACCCATCAATAGAAAAGATTGTGTTCTATTATTCTTTCTCCAATTTGTTTAGTAGCTTCTTTTTTAAGCTGTTGGTCGTCAAACCTACCTTGTAAATCGCCTAGTGCTTCCTCGTATTGATATTTGCCATTTTTATAACGAATAAGTACATCATATCTATCATAATATCCACCTACATTGTCTACAACAGCAACTACTAAGTCATCAAAACCAGAAGGAGTAGTTCTTTTTTCTACTAGATACCCAACTATTTTATTCATAGTAACAAGTTTGCCTTTTTCTCTTGCAAAAATTACCATGCGCCTAGCAGGAAATCCGTTTACGTTTGCTTTAGTTTGAAGTATAAACCCATTTTTTAAATCTATTTTGTCTGAATAGCTGTAGAGTTCAAAAAAAAGAGGAGAGCAAGGCGTACTAATTTTGGTTGAATCTTCGAAAAAACGACCACAAATACCTGTTTCTTCTAACAACAGTTGTTTTGTGGGATTTTCAAAATCAGCTTTATTAAAAAGCGTTGAGATTGGCGTACTTTTAGAAATAAATGTTTCCTCTTTTACGTCTTCTTTACAAGAAAAAAGAATAGAAAGGATAAGTAACGTAAGGGCTATTCTCATTTTTGAATATTTTCAATTGTTCCTCCTAAAACAATCTTTTTGTTCACTTCAGGGTTACCTATATAACTAATAATACCTCCACTGGTTACTTTAGCATCAATTGTTTTGAGGGCAGTACATATTATTTCTCCACCAAGGTTTATTTCTGCAACTACATCTTGCGCTTCCAAGAAGCTAGTTGTAATAATCCCTCCTGTGGTTACTTTGGCTGTTAAACTTTCTGTTTTTCCTTCAACTGAAACACTTCCTCCTTGGCGTACCTCTACATCCGTATACTTTGATTGCGTGTGCACGTTTAGTTTTCCTCCGGCAAAAGCAGTGTACCGTATACGGTTCCCATTTACGATAAAGTCTTTGTGCATGCTTACTTCTGAACCAGAGTTTGCTTTTATACCTTGTAAATTGTTGCAAAATAATTTTAATCGAACGGGTAAACCTTTAATTAAGTTGCCTGTGTAACTAATCGTAAGCACATCTCCTCTGTAGTTTAAAGATAGCTTTTCTGGATCTATTTCTGGGTTGTCGTCAATTTCTACTACATGATTTTCAGAATGAATTAGTTCTACAATAATTCTACTGTTTACAATAAGTTCGCTAAAGGCTCCAATTTTCTTTGTAGCTCCTAAAGAGAAAAAAGAGAAAAGAAGTAAACTAAGGATAATTAAATTTTTCATGTTATACGGGAAATGTTTTTTGTGTTAGTAGCAAACTTTGTTCCAATTCGTTTAAGTTTAAACCTGTTTCAATATCATTCGTTTTAAACCATTGTAACATTTGCTCTGTTGGCATGTTGCCGGTTAAATCATCTTTTGCCATAGGACAACCACCAAACCCTTTTAATGCTCCATCAAACTTTCTGCATCCAGAAAGGTACGCAGCTTCTACTTTTTCTTCAATTGTGCTCGGTGTAGAATGAAGGTGGGCTCCAAAGTTTACTTGAGGTAATTCTGGAATTAGGGTAGAAAACAATGCGTTTATCGTTTTTGGTGTTGAAGCACCAATTGTATCAGACAATGCAAGATGCGTAATTCCGAGCTCTTTGTTCAATCTTTCAGACCATTTTGCTACAATATCTGGCGACCAAAGGTCTCCGTAAGGATTTCCAAATCCCATACTTAAGTAAACAACAAGTTCTTTATGTGTTTTTGAACAGATGTCTACTATTTTTTCTAGTCTACCCAAACTCTGGTCGATAGAAGCATTTGTATTTCTTTTTTGAAATGTTTCAGAAACTGAAAATGGATAACCTAAAAAGTGTATTTCATCGTAAAAAGATGCGTCTTGTGCTCCACGTTCGTTTGCTACAATTGCCAAAAGTCTGCTTTTAGCTACGCTAAGATCTAGTCCTCGTAAAACTTTTGCAGTGTCTTTCATTTGAGGGATAGCCTTAGGCGAAACAAAGCTGCCAAAATCAATTGTATCAAAGCCAACCTTTAATAATTGGTTGATATAGTTAATCTTAATTTCTGTAGGTATAAAATCATGTAAGCCCTGCATTGCATCTCTTGGGCATTCTGTAATTTGTAAATCTGTCATTTTATTATTTGAGTTTTCTAATGCTTAAAATACAATGATTTTTTGAATTTACTTTACTCGGAGGTCTAGAATTTTTTGATTTTCTATAAATCCTTCTAAATTGTCTCCTATGGCAACGGGACCAACACCTTCAGGTGTTCCTGTGAAAATTAAATCTCCAATTTTTAGGGTCATAAATTTGGAGATATATGCGATTATTTTGTCAATAGAAAATAGCATATCAGCTGTATTTCCAACTTGAACTATTGTTCCATTTTTTTTGAGATGAAAATTGAGATTATTTAATTCTAGCTCTTTCTTGTTGATCCATTTTTCTCCTAATGGAGCACTGTGTTCAAAGCTTTTGGCAATTTCCCATGGTAGGCCTTTCTTTTTACATTCTTGTTGTAAATCACGTGCAGTAAAATCAATACCTAAACCAATTTCAGTATAATATTCATGTGCATATCTTTCAGCAATATTTTTGCCTAATTTTTGTATTTTCACTACTAGTTCACACTCGTAATGAAGATCTTTCGTGAAATCAGGTATATAGAATGGGTTTCTTTTCGGTAATATTGCCGTATCAGGCTTCATGAAAAAAACAGGAGCTTTTGGCACTTCTGCATTCATTTCCTTGGCATGATTTGCGTAGTTTCGACCGATACAAATAATTTTCATAAAAATTTATTTTCCGAATTTAGATTTCAGCGCGTCTAATTTAGAAACAAGTTTTTCTTCTTCTTTTTGCTTACGAAGTACTTTGTTTTCTGCATTTTTCAGCTTGATTTTTTCCATTTCATCTTTTAATACTTTTTTAGTATAAAGAGGAAAGTCACTCGTCATCATCCAACCGTAGTATCCAGCTTCTGTTTTGGCTACATGCTCTACGGTTTTACCTTTATGCTTACCAAAATTATAACAGATCTTTCCATTTTCATCAAACGCTAATCTTCCTGCAAAATCCGCTTTACTATTTCCTTGTCTACTAAATTCAGATAAAAAATCAACATTGTTTTCAATTTCATCGTATTTTTCTACTTGGGCTTTTAAAACTTCGTAAGTTGCAATTACGTCTGCTTCTGCACTGTGTGCGTTTGTTAGGTCTTTTTGACAATAAAATTTATACGCAGCAACTAAAGTTCTTTGCTCCATCTTGTGAAATATATTTTGAACATCCACAAATCTTCTTTCAGACATATTAAAGTCCACTTTCTCACCTAATTCTTTTTCGGCACGCAAGAATTCTTCTGCTAATACTGGAACGTCAAACTTATTAGAGTTATACCCAGCTAAATCTGAATTGCCAATAAAAGCTGCAATTTCTTTTGCTTTTTGCGAAAAAGTAGGACAATTTTCTATGTCTTTTTGATAAATCCCATGTACTTCACTAGATTCTTTCGGAATTTCTATTTGCGGGTTTATTCTTTCAATTAATTTCTCTTCTTTACCGTCTGGATGTACCTTTATTATACAAATTTCAACTATTCTATCCGAAGTAACATTTACTCCGGTAGTTTCTAAATCAAAAAATGCAATGGGCTGGGTGATGTTTAACTTCATGATATGATATAAAAAAACGGGTATGAAAATTCACACCCGTTTCAAAGTTAGTAATAGTTATTTATTTTTCACGCTTATTAAAGATATAAGCTTTATCTGTGGCTTTTTCTTGTACTCCTAAAAGCAGTTTTTCAGCATCTGAAAGTGTGTTTTCACCTCCTGCCGAAACAATCCAAAGTGCGTCTTTTTTACCAATAATTGCTGCATTTTCAAACCCTCTGGCCTTTAATTGAGCTACCATTCCTTCTGCATAGTCCGCTCTTCTAAATGCTCCTGTTACAATGTTATAGGTGTATGGAGTGGATAAAAAGGTTTCTCTAGCAGCTTGATTTAATGCAGTTTCAACATCTATAGCTTTCTCCGTAAATGCTTCTACACCGTCAGTAGATGTAATCACTGTCAGATTTTTTTCTAATTCTATTTTACCCTCTAGTTCTTTGTCCTTTGAGTTGAGTAGTGGAGCTTCCTCTAAACAATTATAAGCCGTGCTTTGTAAGGCAACAAATTGATATGGACCGTATAAATCAAGTCGATCACTTGTTCCATATTTATATTTAGGGCCATTTACAGAAAAACTTTGAATAATTATTTCTACCGAATCTTTATAAGGTTTTGTAGCAAAATAATTGACCAGTGCATTTTTTAATTTCGTTGCCCTGATTTGTGCTAGCTCTTCGTTATTTGAAAAAGTACGCGTGGGAACAGAAGAAGCAGAAGAAGCTATGTTTAGTTCAATTGAAGTTCTTCCCGAATTAAATTGGGCTTCGATTGTATCTAAAAATGACTTTAATTCTCCAGAGTTGGTTTCCAGTAAATTTTTATTGTATCCGAAGTAGTGCTTAAAAGCAATAGGGCAATACTTAGAAATTTTGTCTTTTTCTTTCACTGCAGTCATTGTAGGAATATCTAACAACATGTGTCTGTAAATTTCATCGTATTTTAAGTCACAATCCGTAGAAACCGTTTCTCTATGAAATTCTGTTTTACCATCATTGTAGTGGAAAATAAGTTCATAGTCTCTACAAGGATCTAAAGAACTAAAAAATACCCCATCACGTAATCTAGGGAATACAGTTTTATCATAAGAATCTCCGCAATTTAAGCATCTCACTGTAACGGCAACATCTTCGGGCAGGTCGCCATTAATAGCTTCAATTTCTCCTTTTAGAACTGCTATATTCTCTAATCCTAGATAATCATTTTTTATTTCATAAATATCTTTTTCTCCAACTCCATCTTTCCGAAACGAAGTTAGATAACCTGTTAACCCGTCCATTGTAGTGGTGTAATATAGATCATCTCCTGTAGAATTTAGTGGTGTTCCAAGGTTAATCGGGTTACTCCAATTGTTGTTCTCGTCACGAACAGAAATAAAAATATCAAAACCACCCATTGATTTTTCTCCATTACTGGCAAAATAAAGTGTTTTATTATCAACAGCTATAAAAGGAGAATCTTCGTCCCACGGACCATTGATTTCAGGCCCTAGGTTCATTGGTTCTGACCATTGGCCATTTGGCAATTTTACCATTCTATAAATGTCTCTACCTCCAAAACCACCTTCTCTGTTAGAAGAGAAGTACATTTGTTGTCCATCTGGAGTAACTGTAATATGAGGTTCCCATGCGTCAGAATTAATATTTTCGTTGTCTAGGTGTTTTACTTTTTGAAAACGGTTGGAAGAGAAGTCTGAATAAAATATATCTCCATTCCCTTCAGTGTCTTTAAAAATATAGACACGTCTTTCATCTGCAGAAACTGCAACTGTAGCTTCATTTTTGTCTGGTTCACAGAATTCGAGCATTACAGGTTCGTCCCACTCTCCGTCAAAGTCGGTAAAGGATACATAAATGTCTTCTAAATACTGATTAGTGTTGAACTCTCTGTTTTCTATTTTATAATTAGAACTATCAGCTCTTAAACGTCGAGAAGTGAAGTAAAGCGCTGTACCATCTAAAGATACAACTGCAGAGTAATCAGGTCCATCATGGTTAATTACTTCTGTAAGGTTTTTTAGTTCGTAGTTTTTTGGCAATTTAATTATTTTATTGGCAACTTCAATATGAGATAATGCCAGGTTTGCTAAAGGAATTAATTCACTTCCTTTCTGAGCACGATCTATAAATTCTAGGTATTTAGCTTTTGCCAAACTAAGTTGTTCGTCTAGATGTAAGCATCGAGCTAGGTGAAAAATGGCGTCGACCGGAGCACCTTTCTCTTTGGTTGAAAATGCATCGAAATTCTTTTCAATGTTACTTCCAGCTTTTTCTAAATAAGGTTTTGGTTTTGTAAAGTCAGATTGAGAATTTAACAGTGCAAATCCATGTCTGTAGTTATAGTTTGCACTTTCGGGCTGATAAGAAAGTAATTTTTCAGATACTTGCAGCGCATAAAAGTAATTACCTGCATTTAAGAACTCAAAGTTCTTAGTTACAAGTTCTTTTTCAGAAGCATTTTTTATATACTCGTTAAGCTCTGTTTGTGTAACTTGTGAAAATGATACGAAGCTCGAAACAAATAAAATGAAAAGTAGTAAGTATTTCATACAGCAAAAATAAAAAAATCCCACATATAAGGACTATGTGGGATACGTATTATTAATCTTTTAGTTACAGCTAAAATTCTTTGTTCGGATCAAACTGCTCAAGATATTCTGCAACACGCTTTACAAACATCCCACCTAATGCTCCATCAACCACTCTGTGATCATAAGAATGAGATAAAAACATCTTATAACGGATACCGATAAAATCTCCTTCTGGTGTTTCTATAACTGCTGGTACTTTTCTAATCGCTCCTAATGCTAAAATCGCTACCTGAGGTTGATTGATGATTGGAGTACCCATAACGTTACCAAATGTACCCACATTTGTTACTGTGTATGTTCCACCTTGGATATCTTCTGGTTTAAGCTTGTTGTCTCTTGCACTATTGGCAAGTTCGTTGACAGCTTTCGTCAACCCTGTAAGGTTATATCTATCTGCCTTTTTAATAACAGGAACAATTAAGTTTCCAGAAGGAAGAGCTGTTGCCATCCCTAAATTGATATCTTTCCTTTTAATAATTTTATCTCCGTCTACACATACATTAATGTTCGGAAAATCTTTAATTGCTTTTACTACAGCTTCCATAAAAATAGGAGTAAACGTAATGTTTTCGCCTTCTCTCTTTTTAAACTCCGCTTTGATTTTGTTTCTCCAATTCCAAATGTTTGTTACATCTGCTTCTACAAATGAAGTAACGTGAGGTGAAACATGCTTAGACATAACCATGTGGTCTGCGATCAGTTTACGCATTCTGTCCATTTCAATAATCTCATCACCTTCCATTGCCGGAACATTTGCCGGTTTAATATTTGATAAGAAATTCGTGTTAGAAACGTTTGTAACAGGTGCAGTCGTTTTAGGAGCAGAAGTATTTTCCTTAACTACTGGAGTGCTGACTTTTTCTGGAGAAGCTCCACGGTTTTCTAAATAAGCAAAAATATCTTTCTTGGTAACTCGACCTGCTAAACCAGTTCCTTCTATAGTTTCTAGCTGGTTCATAGAAATTCCTTCCGCTGAAGCTATGTTTCTTACAAGTGGTGAATAGAATTTTCCGCTAGGACCATTTTTATCTATCTCAGCTCCTGCCACCATCTCTACAGCATCATTTACAGCTTTCATAGCCGTTTCGACTGCTTTAGGTTCTTCAGTTGTAGCTGTTGTATCTACTTTCGCAGCTGGAACTTCTCCGCCATCAGTAGAAATTACAGCAATTACATCTCCAACTTGTGCTACCTCATCTTTTTGAAAACGGATTTCTATCAAGGTACCTTCAGCTTCTGACGGTAGCTCGTTGTCTACTTTATCTGTAGCAACTTCTACCAAAGGCTCATCCATTTCTACAGTGTCTCCAACTTCTTTTAACCAGTTTGTAATGGTTGCTTCTGTTACACTTTCTCCCATTTTAGGAAGACGAATTTCTACCTGCGCCATATATAATTAGTATAAGTTTTGTCTTATTTCGAGGCACAAAAATAAGCTAAATTTCGGTTTCATCAAGGGTTTTTGACAGATTATCTATCTAGATGTCGCCATGCGTTTTTTAGAATTATGATGTCTTTGTATAAGGTGTAGTCTCTCGCGTAAATTAAGTTGAGCTTATATATAGGAACTTTTTTTGGTATGAGCTGTTTTGTTTCCCAACCATATTCGGGTGTTAATATTCCGTTTTTTATTTGTGGAAGTGCACGTTTATTTTGTGCTTTAAGTTTGGAGTAACCTACAAAGGATTTGGTTCCAAAAATAATGGAAAACAAATTTTTCAAGAGTTGATTTTTTTGATCAAAAAACCAAATGATAAGAGGAGATAAAAGAAGAAGTAGCACAGCTAGACTAAAGTCAAATAGGCGTTTGTTTCTTCTGTTTTTTGTTTTAGAAATTGCATTGATATCTACCACGTATAGATCTCCAGATGTATCTACGCTATTACTTCCAATTAAATATAAAGAATCAGGTTGGGCAATTTTAAAGTCCATTTTTGAGCTGTCAAGGTGCGACATCCAACGAATGATTTGCTCTGCAGAATTGTCTTTTGCGCAAAAAATTATTTCTTCTATTTTTTCGATGTATGTAATTTGGTCCAGTTGAGAAACGACTCCAATTTGTGTATTTGTTTTTTCTATATCTACACCAACAAACACAACACTCTCTACTTTTTGGTTGGTTTGTTTTAAAATTTCATATACGCGTTTGGATTCTTTTTCAGAACCAACAATAGCGAAGCGTTTATTCTTGTTTCCAACAAGATCAAACTTTTTTCCAATAACAAAATGCAACACAAGTCGAGATATCAAATAGTAGCCGGTTACTAAAAAAGCGCCAAGTATAATGTATAGTCGAGAGAATTGATATTCTTTTGGTAATAAAGCATATACCATCAGAATAACAGCTGTACCTATTGCGGTTCCAAGTGGATAACGTAGTAGTTTTATTGGCGTGTCATATCCACCTTTAAAAAATACACTTATCATCCAGGTAAGGGCATAAGCAGGAATTGCAAATTTTAGAATGCCAACAGGAAATTCTATGTGTGAGTTACTCCAGTATTGGGTGAGTAGAAATAATCCGCTGAAAATTATAATTCCGTCTATAACAGAAAGCGTTGCTCTTTTTATAAAGCGCGTAAATAAAGCTAATCCTGCCCTAAAATAGATTGCACAGTTAATTAGAAAGGAGAAGAGTTTTGCATTTTTCTGACTAAAGTGTTTTTTTGCGAAAATGACCATTGCTCGGTAGAAAACAAACACGTAGTTTATCGAACTTTTCTTTGTGCTTTCTCCTTTGTAGTGTATGATTTGCGTTTCAGGGAAGTAGTAGTTTTTAAAACCTCCTAGTTTAATGCGGTACGATAAATCGATGTCTTCACCATACATAAAAAAGTCTTCGTCTAATAATCCTACCTTACTTAACGCTTTGTTAGACATTAACATAAAAGCTCCACTTAGAATTTCAATTTCGTTCGTTTCAAATTCACGCAGATATCCTAGATGGTATTGACCAAATCTTTTTGATTTTGGAAAGAGTCTTGAAATTCCAAAAATCTTATAAAACGCTACCGATGGCGTGGGTAAACCTCTTTTTGATTCGGGTAGAAATTTACCTTTTCCGTCTATCATTCGTACACCTAAACCACCAGCATCACTGTTTTTTCTCATAAATTCAACACATTTACTAAAAGTGTCTTCTTCTACAACAGTGTCTGGATTGAGTAATAAAACAAATTCACCTTTAGCTAATCGCATAGCTTGGTTGTTGGCTTTAGAAAAACCAAGGTTTTCTTTATTGTCAATTAAAATAGCTTCAGGAAATTTCTCCTTTACCATTTCTACTGAACCGTCAATTGAGTTGTTGTCCACAACATAAACTTCGCCGTTTACTTTTTCGAGTGCTTTAAAAGTTGAATTTAAGCATTGCTCTAAAAAATACTCAACGTTGTAATTTACTATAATTACAGAAATATCTAGTGTGGGTTCTTGCAAAGTTTATATGAGTTTGGCGTCTACAAAGTACTGACTAAAAATATTGATTTCTACATCTTGCGAAAATAACTCGTCGGTAACAACCTCAACTTTTAAAGAAAAGTTATCTGCTTTAACGTAGTCGGCCAGATTCTCTTCGGATATATCGCAAGTTAAGGTAGAACCTACAGTATTATCTATGTCTAATTTATAAGCGATGCGTTTCTCTGTTAGTCCATCAGAAACAATAAAAATCTCTATATCCTTTAAAAATGAGAAATTAAAATTAGGTGGTTCTACAATAGATAGTACAAGAGAAGTGAGTTTAAATTCTTCTATGTATTTTTTTCGAGTGTCATTAGATTCAAATTCTTGCTCAAATGAATTGGTCATATCAGGTGTTCCAACAGAAAAGGGCAAATTAATTCCCGTAGAAGAAGGAATGATAACACTTGTATTGTCTTCTAAAGTAAACTGTGTAAGTTTTTCGCAACCAAAAAGAAGAAATGCTATACAAAGTAGTAAACTAGTTTTATACATAATTTAGAATTTAACGGCTATACAAGAAATTTCTACTTCAACATCCATCGGTAGTTTAGCAACTTGAACTGTTTCTCTTGCCGGCGCATTTTTTGCAAAGTAAGTTGCGTAGACTTCATTTACTTCTTCGAAGTTATTCATGGATTTTAGAAAAATGGAACATTTTACAACATTATTAAGGGTAAGGTCAGCTGTCTCTACAAGGGCTTTTATATTTTCTAAAACTTGTTTAGTACTGTCTTTAATTGTAGCGTCAACTAATTCTCCTGTTTTCGGGTTAATTGGAATTTGGCCAGATACATAAAGCGTATCTTTAATCAAAATAGCTTGTGAGTAAGGACCTATTGGTGCAGGTGCATTGGGTATCTGTATTATTTTTTTCATGGTATGTCTATTCTACCGACAAGTTTAATAATTTTGCATCAAAAAAACGCTTGGAACTTCTTATTCTTGATAATTACGACTCATTTACGTACAACTTAGTACATTATTGCGAAGCATTGGATATAAATGTAACCGTAATTAGAAATGATGTACTGAATTTAGATGAAGTAAAAGCGTATGATAAAATAATTTTATCTCCGGGTCCGCATTTACCCAAAAATGCAGGATGTATGATGGAATTAATAGAACGTTATCACTTAACTAAGCCAATTTTAGGTGTATGTTTAGGTTTGCAAGCTTTAGCCGAATTTTTTGGAGCAGAGCTTTATAACTTAGATCAAGTTAAGCATGGTGTACAAGGAAAATGTAAAAGAGTAGGAGAGAGCCAACTTCTAAATCAAATTTCTTCGCTGTATACAATTGGTTTGTATCATAGCTGGGCAGTAAAAGAGCCGTTGCCAAATATGCTTCAACTCACTTCAAAATCCGAAGAAGGCGTCGTGATGTCTTTTGAGCACAAAACGCTTCCAATTTTCGGAGTTCAATACCATCCCGAGAGTATATTAACAGATGAGGGTAAGCAAATTATCAAAAATTTCATCTCCCTTTAGAAAACGCGCTCTAAACGGTTATATTTGGTGTAGAATAAGATTCCATTCACATTTTTGAATCCAATTTCTTTCAATGAAAAGGCGTAGTCTCGAAGTTGTGATAAATCCTTCTCTTTAGCTTCTCCTGTTTTGAAATCTAAGAGTGTAATGTCATCACCTTTAATGAGTAATTTGTCTGGCCGTTTTACGGTGGTTTTGTCAATTATAATATCTTGCTCATTTAAAACGGTTTTTGCGTCTTTTAATAAGGTTTGATAGGCACTGTTTTGAAGTACTTTAGTTGCTTCTTTCTCTAGCTCTACCAACATATCCTTTTCTAAAGTATCTTTTTGTTTAAGTTGCTTTAGTACTTTTTTTAAGTCGGAAAACTGCTCAGTTTCCGCTAAAATAAGGTGTAATTGATTTCCAAAGCGTTGCTCTTTACTCAGATCTTCAGACTCTAAGGCTTCTTTATCACGTAAACTTATCTCGGGAAACCAGAGTAAATCTTGAATTGATTTAGGCTCAAACGTATTTTCTAATACTGTGTTTGTCTCCTTATTCAATTCTGGCTCGCCAAATTTGTAGCTTTTGTGTTCTTCTGTTTCTTTACATTTTAAATCAGCATCTATTAAATCGTCTAAAGATGCTATAAATAAATTGTTTAAAGAATTATAAGTGCCGGCGCCTTTAGCTGCATGCAGATACAAGCGTTGCACAGGTCTGGTCATGGCTACGTACAACAAGTTAATTTCATCCATTAACTTTTGTTCTAATTCAAATTCCTTGGCTTCGTTCACAAAGTCGGGAGCTTCTTTTCCTGGTTTTCCATAAATTAAATCTCCTTGATTACTTTCAATGAATTGCTCATCTACCATAGTCAAATTCCAATCTAAATTGGGTAAGATAACCACAGGAAATTCCAGTCCCTTACTTTGATGTATGGTCATGATTTGTATGGCATCTTTATTTTTTGGTACCTGCACGGTTTCATTTTGACCTTTTTGGTTCCAAAATTCGAGAAAAGCTCTAATGTCCGGACCTTCATTTTGGTCAAAACTTTGCAGCATTTCCATTAAGTGATGTAAATAAGGATTTTCAATTTCATTAACTTTAAATAACCTTGAAAAACGTTGGCCTAAATCGTATAAATTATCATAGTTAAAGATAAGTTTTGCTTTTTTCTCAAAAAAATCAGTTACAAAAGTTTCTATATCCAGTTTTCCTACTTTACTTTCTTTCCAGTATGCTTTGAGGGCAACCAGCGGATCGAGGTTTTGTTGCACAAAGTAGCTCACCGCAAATTGAGTTTGTTTATTTGGATTCGCATAATTTCTGCGTAAATTCAAGTAATCTATGAATAACTGTATGGTTTTATCGGCTTTTATAGTTAAGCTATCTGCACTTACAATTTTATATTTTTCTTCTTGTTTTGTCAGAAACTGCGCCCACCGAGCACCATCTTTTTTATTCCTTGCCAAGATGCAAATGTCACCTCGTTCAAAACCATCAGCTTCGCAACTCTTAATCCATTGTAGTAATTGACTATGCTCTAAAAGCAACTTAGATTCTTTATCTAGCTTTTCATCTATTCTAACAATTTCAACATATCCGCCGTCTTCTCCCTTTAATGCTTGCTTTACGTCTGTATATGCCTTTTGTTTTTCATCAGAAAGGTGTTGAGCAAAACAAGGGAAGAAAAGGTTGTTGAACCGAACGATATTCTTGTTAGATCTCCAATTTTCTTCTAAATTTTCTTTGAATCCGGCTCGCGTTAAATTCGCATTAAATTGGGCTAATTTCTCAGGCTCTTTATCAGCTTCATAAATAGAAGGCAATGCCATAAATTGTTCTACCAGGCCGTTTCTAAACCGGTAAATAGCTTGTTTAGGATCTCCTACAATTAAGTTGTCGTTTCCGCGCGAGATAGATTCGTCAATTAGTGGAATTAAATTTAACCATTGTAAGCGTGATGTATCTTGAAACTCATCCAATAAATAGTGCTGGAAGCGATTTCCTAAACGTTCATATATGTAAAGCGTATTTTCTTCGGCTATTAAGTTGGAAATTAATTTATTAAATTCAGATATTCGGATGATGTTTTCGTTCTTTTTTACTTCTTTAAGCTGTTGGGCAACGTATTTTAAGAGCGCCAGATTGTAAAAGTTTTTACGTAGCGCACGCGTTATGTAGTAAGATTCAAATAATGCTAACTCTTTAGAGAAGTAATTTTCTATTAAGATTTTAGCTTCTTCAGGAAAAAAATGCTGAGGTTTTAAAATTTCACCAGATAATGTTTTGTCAACATATTTGTTTCTTGTTGGTCGCTTTGAGAAATCGCGAAGTGTTAATTTTTCTATAAATCCTATTACACCTCTTTTTCCTTGAGGTAAATCAGTAATTCCAAAACTTCCAAATTTTTCTTTGGTTTTTAGCTTTAATGCGCTAAAATCAGTCTCGATTTTATTCAATTGCAACTTTAAGGCTTGATAATTTTCTCGTGTATAATCGAGTTTTAGGACCTTATCTATATAGTTTTGATTTACTTCTTTTGTGAGTAAACTTGCAAATGAAATCAGGTTATTTCTAAAGTCCCATTTGTCTCCTTCGTCTAAGTTTGATTTGGCATATTGTAAAGCAAGAGCTGTTAGTTCTTTGTGTTCAGGTTGTCCAATATTTGAGAGAATTAAATCAACTACTTGTTCAATTAAAAATCGCTCATCCAATACTACATTGAAGTCCTCACTTTGATCTAAATCCCGAGCAAATGTTCTAATTAGTCGTAAACTAAACTTATCTATTGTTAAAACACTGAAGTCTTCGTACTGGTGCAATATTTCTTTTAGCACACGTTTTGCTTTCTTTTGTAGAGAACTTGGGTCAATCTTTAAATTTTTTGCAGTTTGCGCCAAAAAAGCATCGCGTTTTTGTTGCGCTTTTTGATTGGGTTGGTTGGGATAACTCAATAGATCTAGCGCATCAATTATACGTTCTTTCATCTCTAACGAAGCTTTGTTGGTAAAGGTCATAGCAACAATAGAAGAGAACACTTTTTGCTGTTCAGTAGCCAAGGTTAGTTTTAAAAACGCCTGTACTAAATTAAACGTTTTTCCAGATCCGGCAGAAGCACTTAAAACTTTTAAATAGTTATCCGTCATAACTTTGGGTTTAAGACAATGTTTATTTTTTGTTTAAAAATATGTTTTGTAAATGAACGATAGGTTGTATTTTTACGTTAATAAGAAAAAAACAATGGAAAAACTAGTCGCGTTACTCGCTTTATCGCTTTTATTTACTGCTTGTAAAGATAAAGAACAGAATGAAACAGAAGTTACAGCACCTGCAAAAAAAGTGCAGATAGACTTACAGCCACAATTTGATGGTGAAAACTTGGTTTTAAACCAGGCCTACACCACAGATCAAGGGTTTAGCGTACAATTTACTAAATTAGCTTTCATAGCTACTAACTTAAATAATGATGGCAACGAACTTATCGCTTCTGCCGTTTATAACTACGAAGAGGATGGCACAAAATGGATAGAAGCAGAAGCCGACTACGCTCAATTTTCGAAGTTAGAAATGTTTGTAGGTGTTCCTTCTACTATAAACCATCAAGATCCTGCTGCTGTTCCGAATACAGACCCATTAAATATCTTAAATGTTGGAGCGATGCATTGGGGTTGGAATCCTGGTTATATTTTTGTTCAAGTAGAAGGTAAGGCTGATACTACTGTTGCTCAAACTGGTGTTTTTGATCAAAACTTTGTTTACCATGTTGGAAAAGATCTTAATCTAAGATTGGCAACTGTAGAGAATATCAATTATGAGAACACAACTGAAAACACGTATAACGCGTTGTTTAAAATTAAAATGGAAGAATTTTTTGATAATGGAGCGAGTTCAATTGATGTTAGAACAGAAAACTCATCACACTCATTAGACAGTCAAGCCCAGTTATCTACTAAAGCGATTTCAAATTTTGCCAATGCAATTGTGCAATAAATGGTAAAATTTTCACTGCTTATATTTTTGATATTAATTGCCTTTTCTTGTAAAAAAGATAAGGTATCTTACACAGCAACGCCATATAATTTAGATGAGCCTTCTCACTTCCCTAAAATGTTAATACCGGAAGATAACCCTTTAACCGTAGAAGGTGTAGAGTTAGGCAGAAAACTCTTTTACGAAGAAAAATTGAGTGGAGATAATTCAATGAACTGCGCAGCTTGTCATGCTCCTAGTGCTGCCTTTTCAGATCCAAATCAATTCTCTACCGGAATAGACGGTGTGCAAGGCACAAGAAACTCAATGGCGCTTGTAAACCTAGGCTATCAAAACTTTTTTCTCTGGGATGGACGCGCAGCTACTTTAGAAGAACAAATTTTGGATCCAGTATCTAATCCTATTGAATTGCACGAAGATTGGAAAACTGCCGTTGCTGAGCTTAGGAATGACGTGCAATATAAAAATTTGTTTTACAAAGCCTTTGGAGTAGAGGTGTTCGACTCTACGCATGTTTCAAAAGCAATTGCACAGTTTTTAAGAACAATGATTTCGGGAGAATCCAAATATGACGTAATGTACAAGTTTGAAAATGGCTTGCCCTTGTCTAGTCAAGAAGAAGTAATATGGCAAAATATATCAAACGAAGAATGGGCGGGTTTTGATTTATTCAAAAGCTTAAATGGCGCAGATTGTATTCATTGTCATTCCGGACCTCTGGCACAAGTTCAAAAATTTAGTAATAATGGTTTAGATGGAGCTTTCTCAGACCTCGGAAGAGAAGAAGTTACAGGCAATGCAAACGATAGAGGGAAGTTTAAAGTGCCAACCTTAAGAAATATTGCTCTGAGCGGACCTTATATGCACGACGGTCGTTTTCAAACCTTAGATGAGGTAATTGATCACTATTCTTCAGGAGTAATTCAAAGCCCAACTATAGACCCGCTTATGGAGTTCGCTTCGCAAGGCGGTGTTCAGCTAGATGATTTCGAGAAAGGATTGCTCAAAGACTTTTTAAATACTCTCACAGATTATAACTTCATCAATAATCCAGCATTTTCAGATCCAGGAGAATAAAATAAACGCTTAGTTGGTCTCTTCATTTTTTTGGTATCAATGAGTCTTGTTTAAATCAGTTAGTTTAAAAAGAGTTCTAATCTTTTGGTCAATTACACTTCAACACTTCTTTTACTATATTTGCTAAGATCTAAAAATGCTAAATGGAAAAAGGAAATAAGAAAATAGTTAGGGGATGGGTTTTTTACGATTGGGCAAATTCCGTGTACAACCTTGTAATTTCATCGGCTATATTTCCAATATTCTATTCTAACGTTACAGAAGCCAAATATTTAAACAGTAAAGACAGAATTAGTCATCTCAGCAAAAGCTTAGCAGAAAAAAATGTCAACTATGATGTTTCTACAGTAGGCAATCAATTGTTAGAAATAGGTCCAAACGGTTCTACATTTAAAGAACAAGTTCTTGTAGATTTTTTTGGTTTTATGATAGAAAGTCAAGTGCTTATTTCATTTATTTTAAGCGCTTCGTTTTTATGCGTTGCTTTTTTATCTCCGTTGCTTTCTGGTATAGCAGATTTTATTGGTAATAAAAAGCGCTTTATGCAATTCTTTTGCTATCTCGGTGCTATCTCTTGTATTTCATTATCTGTTTTTCAAACACATGTAGGTTTAGGTTTAATAGCCGTCTTTTTTGCTAGTATAGGTTTTTGGAACTCACTCGTTTTTTATAATTCCTACTTACCAGAAATCGCAGAACCTAAAGATCATGATAAAATTTCGGCAAGAGGTTTCTCAATGGGCTATTTTGGTAGTATGCTTTTACTCATTATCTGTTTATACTTTACCATGGCATCTGATCCAGAAAACGGACTCTATGTAGCAGCAATTGGCGACTTTTGGAAAGCATATTACTCCTTCATATTGGTTGGTCTCTGGTGGATAGGTTTTTCACAAATAACCTACCGTGTGCTGCCAAATAATGTGTACAAACGCAAAAAAGAATCTGGTTATATTTGGAAAGGCTTTCAAGAACTCAAAAAAGTATTTAACGAATTCAAAAAAACTAAACGACTCAAACGCTATCTTCTTGCATTTTTCTTCTTCAACACAGGCGTACAAACTGTTATGCTAATGGCCGTTTACTTTGCAAAATCAGAAATCAATTGGGCAGAAGGTGCTGGCGACACAGGTTTAATTGTGTCTATATTACTCATTCAAATATTAGGTGCTGTTGGTGCATTCGTAATGTCAAGATTATCTGGTAAAATTGGCAATCTCAATACGTTAATGATAACCGTAACACTTTGGGTAATTTTATGTGTGTTCGCTTATTTTATAACAGAACCAAACCAGTTTTACGCTTTAGCATGCGGGGTTGGTCTAGTAATGGGCGGAGTACAAGCCATTGCCAGAAGTACCTACTCTAAATTCCTTCCAGAAACCCAAGATCATGCATCGTATTTTTCATTTTATGATGCAACAGAAAAAGTAGGTATAGTAATGGGGACATTCTTTTACGGTTTAATGCTAACGCTAACTGGAAATTTAAAAGCATCAATTCTTTCCATCACCTTTTTCTTTGTAATAGGTCTGGTACTCTTATTTATTGTTCCCAAAAAAGAAAAAGTGCTAGAGTAAGTGTATTACAAATCAAATAATTGTAGATGATTAAAACGGTTATGTAATTTATTTTAAGCCTAATAATAGTTATTTTTTTGAGCGTATTTCCAGCTTTCGGCTATAGTTTTTTCTTATTGCACACGCTTTACTAATAGAGGTTAAGGCTTCTAAAGTCGCCCTACCTTAAATAAGCAAAACGGCACACTACAAAAAAAGCTACGCTCCCAATCTGGCGCATAAAACCATTTACCCAATAAAAAAAGTCAGCAAACACCAACTCAATAATAGGAGTATAAACACTATTCAGTTTAGTAAAGCAAACAGTAGCTGTAAAGTATAAAATGTGTACTTTAGAGAATCAATAATGCAACAACAACAAAATAATCGAGATTCATTTTTTCTGAAGGATTGGTCAGAAAATTATTATGGTTATAGCTATGGCTTCAATGGTATGGAGAAAGATGACGAGGTAAAAGGAATAGTTATACCACGCATTTTAGACAGCTTGATGTAAGAATAGGAAGGTGGTTGACTATATACCCTAAAGTCATAGAATTACCTTGGCAATCACCTTACTGCTCCATGGACAATAATCCTATTAGGTTTAATGATCCAAAAGGAGATATTATTCCGATAGTTTGGGCTATAGGCGAGGGAATAGCCTATTTGATAATAGTAGCTACCGCAGTTGATATTGCTGAAGAGGTAATTGATGCAAGTGTTAACGGTGATATGACTTTCGACTTGGGTCCAGGGAATAGTGGGTTTACTAAAGGATTATTTGATGAAGTTGGTTTCCCTTCGTATAATCCTGAGGATTGGTCGACAAGTAGAGGTAACGCTGAGAATTGGCCAGGGAGTTATACCCCTACAGGAGGAAAAGGAAATCCAATGTCTCCTGGTGAAGGGGAAGGTCCTAACGTCGCTAAATGGCTTATAGAAACTGGGCTTGCTGCCGAAGCATTGAAAGAGCTTTATGAAGTATATGGAGCTAAACCACCTGCAAAATATGACCCCGAAAGTTCATTAGATATTAGTAGTACATTGGAAATTAAAATGAATGTTGGGATGAGTAAAAATAGTGATGGTAGCTTTAATGAGAAGGAATTAGTTATTGTTGCAGATTTGAATTATAAAATACAATCAGGTGATAATCTTACAAAAATTGCCAAAGATAATCACACAACAGTGGAGCAACTTGTTGAATGGAACAGTATTGAAGATAAAAACTCTATTAATGCAGGCGAAACAATAAAAGTCAGTGAGGGCATTTCAAAGGTAACATTATGAAAAAAAATAGAGATTATAATTTACTTTACTGGATTCATTTATCTATTGTGGTCATTTCTTTTCATTGCTGGAATGAATGAAGTTTATAGGCGTATAAATCCATTTATATTAATATTTATATTACTATTTTTAGTTTTTTATCGTAAAATTCTAAAGAATAGGCAAAAATAGGTGGTGTACCGTATTGAAAATATTGAATGATTAAAAAAGAGTTGAACTTTTTGGTAGTGTGCAGTATTAAAAATATTGGATGACTAAAAAGTTAATTATCTAAAAATGAGTTATTTGGTGTTTTTGAAAACTGAGTTTTTAAAGGAGTAATTTTACTCTAAAAAAGAGAACCTTCTTTAAAATGCTTTAAAATGGCTTTTCTCAACCTCGTGTCACGCAACTGTGGGATATTTGCTTTGTATGTATTATTATAGCTACGACAGATGAATGAAATAGAATAGTTATCATCTATTAATCTCTCAGCTATTTTATTAGAAATACTCTTTAATAATAGTTGTCTATTAAAAACCTCACTAATCTAACCAAACCAACTCATTGTTGAGCTATAATTCTCCCAGATTAAATAAAAGCTAAAAAAAAACTTCATCATCTAACCTCTTGTAAAATAGGCTTGTACTGTGGTTGGGTTAAAATAGTTTATAAAAAAGGGT
>CBFHKX010000006.1:112685-175914 GCA_965656535.1 Lishizhenia sp. | reverse complement strand
AGGATTAGGACTAACCTATGTGAATGACATTGTAGGTCCACTTACACAGAATTTAGTTTATGGCGACTTTAGTTATACGTTGAACTTCAAGAATTCTCCAGGCAAGTTGGCTTTTGGGTTAAAGGCAGGTATGAATTTGTTGAACTCGCGCACGAATGAGTTAAGTACAACAGATGAGCAAGATCCCAACTTATTAACTAATGTTACCAATGCCATTACACCTAATGTTGGTTTTGGAGTTTACTACCACACGCCTAAATTTTTTGTGGGAGTAAGTACACCTAAATTAATTGAATACGATTCAAAGTCAGATAACGCTAACAATACGGTTTTAGAAGAACGCAGGCATTACTTTTTAATATTAGGAGGAGTTTTCACATTGTCTTCTGATTGGAAACTTCGCCCTACAAGTAATTTAAAATATACACTTGGTACACCTTTAAGCATAGATTTAAGTACAGCCTTTATTTATTCAGAACAGTTGTGGTTAGGTTTAATGCATAGAGTGCGCGATTCCTTTGGTACTTTTGTACAATATCAACTTACCCCTCAATTTAAGTTAGGATTAGCTTATGATTACACGGTTACTGAATTAGCAGGTTTCAATAGGGGAACATACGAAGCACTATTGAGTTACGATTTTACATTTAAGAAAAGAGGAATACGATCTCCAAGGTACTTCTAAAAAGGAGTAATGGCGATTTGATAAGCATTAAGAATAGATTATGAAAGTTCAAATTATTACATGGCTGTTTATACTAGGCTCTAGTATTCAGGGGTTTGATCAAAGTGGTAAACTAAAGAAGGCAAATAATTTTTATGATAAAATTGCCTATGCTGAGGCTGCCGAGTTATATGTAAGCTTATTAGATTCAGAAGTTGATAGTCCAGAATTGAAGGCGAAACTTGCTAATTGTTACTACGAGATGGGTAATACAGAGAAAGCAGCGCTTTATTATTCAGAAGTAGTTGAAACACCTGATGCTAAGGCAGAACATTTTTATAAATATTCAGCGTCTTTGCGAGAAAATGGAGACTACGCAGAAAGTAATAAGTGGATGGAGAAGTTTGAGTATGAGAATAAAGCAGATTCACGGCAAAGGAATTTCTAAACAACCCGAGTTATGTTGAGAATATTAAAGAGCAAAAAAAATATTTTTCCATTGAACCTTTGTCAATAAATACAAAAAACGATGAGTTTGGAGGGTATCCTGTGGGAGATCAGACATTTTTTGTTTCAAACAGAAGGTCACCTCTATTTATTAGGCACTCTCATACCTTCGATGGCGATCGCTTTTTAGATTTATATTACGCCGATGTAATCAATGAAAGTAATCAGTTAGAAAATGTGAAATACCAATCTCGTGCAACAAATACAAAGTATCATGAAGGCCCTATTTGTGTCTCAAATGATGGAACGGTAATTTATTTTACACGAAATAACATTGCTAGAGGAAAGAATAAAAAAGGATATGATGGAATTCAAAATTTGAAATTATATCGTGCCGGAATGGATGCGAACGACGATTGGGATAATGAGGAGGAATTAGCTTTTAATTCGAAAAATTATTCTACGGGTCATCCTACACTATCACCAGATCAGAAATGGTTATATTTTACCTCTGACATGCCAGGAGGTTTTGGAGGTGCAGATATCTGGAGGTCTGCCATAAATGAAGATAGAACTTTTGGGAAACCTCAAAATTTAGGTGAAGAAATTAATACAGAAGGGCAAGAAATGTTTCCGTGGTTTGCAGAAGATGGTACGTTACTTTTCTCTTCAGATGGGCATCTGGGTCTTGGAGGTTTAGATGTTTTTGCAGCAATTACAAAAGAGGATTACTCAGTAAAGAAAATTGTCAATGTTGGAGAGCCTGTAAATTCAGTTAAAGATGATTTCGCTCTGACACTAGATAGCAAAAACAGCAAAGGCTATTTTTCATCTAATAGAGATTCTGGTAAAGGAGGAGATGATATCTATACAGTTCAATTGTTGGAGCCATTTAAGGTAGAATTGGTTTTAGAAGGGATTGTTGCAGAAAACGGAACGTCAGTTATCCTGCCAGGCGCTAAAGTTAATTTGAAAGATGAAAACGGTAATATTGTTTCTTCTGCATTAGCCAACAGTAAAGGTGGATATAGTTTTGAATTAGAACCCGAAAATAGATATACCGTAGAAGCAAGCAAAGATGATTATTTTGATGACTTAGGTAATGTATCAACCGTTAATCTTCCGAAAGGAACTGAAATCTTAGAGAAGGATTTAAACCTTGAAAAAGATCCGGGAATTGCACTTTATACTTTAGTTCAAAACGCAAAAACGTTAGAACCGATGGATGGAGTAGAACTTACTATTACTGATAATATGACTGGAGATCAATTCTTGCAGACCCTAACAGGTGAAACGGGTGATGCATTGAAAGGAATAACGGGTAAACGTGTTGGTGAAAGAGTTTCATATAATATCTTGCTACAAAAGGATGGATATTTCCCTAAAATGGCAACGTTTAACCATGAAATTACTAAACCTGGAGTTATTGATGTGAATGAATTTTTAGCAGGTGGACTAGTGCTGGATAAAGCCGTAACCGATTTAGCACAGATGATTGATATTAACCCAATTAATTTTGACTTAAATAAATACAATATACGTACAGATGCAGCTATAGAATTAGATAAAATAGTAGAAGTAATGAACCAATATCCAGACATGGTTGTAGAATTAGGTTCACATACAGATTGTAGAGCTTCAAAGGCATACAACGAAAAATTATCGGATAGAAGAGCTAAAGCTTCTGCAGCTTACATTGCATCTCAAATAGAAAATCCAGATCGAATTTATGGTAAAGGATATGGAGAATCTAGAATACTGAATAGATGTGAATGTGAAGGAAGAGTAAAATCAGATTGCTCTGAAGAAGAGCACGAAAAGAACAGAAGAACAGAATTCCAAGTAATTAAAACCGGCGCGGAAGGTTTAAAAGTAAATAATACCTCTACTAACTCATTTGATGAGTAATCAGTTTTGAGAATCAAATGAAAGAAAAACGCATTCGAAGAGAATGCGTTTTTTTTATGTCTACTTTGCAACACACCTAAACATATTACGCTCTCGCTTGTCTTTATTCTATACTTTTAAGTATGGACAAAATTAAGCTTACTCGAAAAGGTTTAGTATTTAAAGAATTCATTAGGGAAGACCAAACACCTTTTGAAAAACTCTTTGATATCTGGAAAGAAGTTATTGTGCATGTTAGCGGTGATGTTGACGAATCGTTTGAGTGGATGGAAACCATAGATGCCGAATATAAGTTAACAACACCAGACTATACATTAGATGATTTTCGAAACGAATTAATTGAAAAAGGCTACATAAAGCAAGAAAAAGATCCTAAAGAAAACGGTGGATTATCAATTACAGCCAAAACAGAACGTTCAATTCGTCAGTCTGCCTTAGAACAGATTTTCGGAAATCTTAAAAAGAGTGGTTCTGGTAATCACAAAACAAAACATCTCGGAACCGGAGATGAGCATACAGGAGATTTAAGAGCTTATCACTTCGGAGATAGTTTAGACTCAATTTCAATGACAGAGAGTATAAGGAATGCTCAATTAAATAATGGAGTTGGAGATTTTATGCTAACGGAGAATGATTTAGTTGTTGAAGAGACAAATTTTAAAGCATCTATGAGTACGGTGCTAATGATTGATATTAGCCATAGTATGATTTTATATGGCGAAGATAGGATTACGCCGGCAAAAAAGGTTGCTATGGCGCTGGCGCAATTAATCACAACACGATACCCTAAAGACACCATCGATGTTATTGTTTTTGGTAACGATGCATGGCCAATCAAAATAAAAGAACTGCCCTATCTTCAAGTTGGTCCGTATCACACAAATACCGTTGCTGGATTAAATTTAGCTATGGATATATTGAGGAGAAAGAGAAATACGAATAAACAAATTTTTATGATTACAGACGGTAAACCGAGCTGTATTAGAGAAAAGGATGGTAGTTATTATAAGAATTCTTTTGGTCTAGATTCATATGTTACGGAGAAGTGTTATACCATGGCTGCTCAAGCGAGGAAGCTAAGAATACCGATTACTACCTTTATGATTGCTAGAGATGAGTATTTGATGGAGTTTGTAGAGAACTTTACTGAAGCTAACCAAGGAAAAGCATTTTATACGGGATTACAAGGTTTAGGAGAAATGATTTTTGAAGATTACGAGACAAATAGAAAAAAAAGAATTAGAGGATAATGGATACAACAAAAATTACAACACTAGGAGAACTAAAAAAGGCTGGATATCAAGCCAAATCTATCAAAGATGAATTGCGAGATAACCTAATTGTTCACATAAAAGAGGGAACTACTGTTTTTGAAGGGATACACGGGTATGAAGCTACAGTAATTCCTGAATTAGAAAGAGCCATTTTATCGAAGCACAATATTAATTTACTAGGTTTGAGAGGTCAGGCCAAAACACGTTTAGCACGTTTAATGTTACAATTGTTAGATGAATGGATTCCATGTGTTGCTGGTTCAGAAATAAATGATGATCCACTTCAGCCTATTTCTAGATATGCGCAAGAGCTAATTAAAGAAAAAGGAGATAAAACACCTATATCTTGGCTACATAGAGAAGAGCGTTTTGCAGAAAAATTAGCTACACCTGATGTTACGGTGGCGGATATTATTGGAGATGCAGATCCGATTAAGGCTGCTAACTTAAAGTTAAGTTATGCAGATGATAGAGTTATCCACTTCGGTATGATACCAAGAGCTAATCGCTGTATTTTTGTAATTAATGAACTGCCCGATCTACAAGCTAGAATTCAGGTAGCCTTATTTAATATATTACAAGAAGGTGATATTCAAATCCGTGGATTTAAGCTTCGCTTACCACTAGATATGCAGTTTTTATTTACGGCAAACCCAGAAGATTATACTAACAGAGGAAGTATCGTTACGCCTTTGAAAGATAGAATTGGGTCTCAAATTTTGACACATTACCCAAAAGATATTGCTACAGCTAAGAAAATAACAGAGCAAGAAGCTAAAAAAGTACTATCGGATTTTTCTATGATTGAGGTTCCTGAGTTAGCAAAAGATATTCTTGAACAAATTAGTTTTGAAGCAAGGAAAAGCGATTTTATTGATGTGAAGTCGGGAGTTTCTGCACGTATGAGTATTTCTGCTTTTCAAAACTTAGTTTCTGCAGCTGAACGCAGACTCTACAAAAATAAAGACACAACCACTGCAATTCGTTTAAGCGATTTTTTCTCTATCGTTCCGGCGATTACGGGTAAAGTAGAATTGGTATATGAAGGAGAGCAAGAAGGAGCAGCAAATGTAGCAGAGTATTTAATAGGTGATGCGATTAAATCTACCTTCTTAAATTACTTTCCTAAAATCGAAAAACTAGATAAACCTGGAGAGTCTCAATGGTTTCAACCTATAATTGATTGGTTTGTGGAAGAAGGAGAGTTTGAATTGTATGACGATTTAAGTAATAAGGAATACAAAGCTCAACTTGACCGGGTACTTCCTTTGAATACTATTCTTGAGAAATATCAACCCAATGTAAAAGATAAGCAAGGTATCTATTTCTTAAAAGAGTTTATACTTTGGGCCTTAGTAGAACATGAAAAGCTTACCAAAGAAAAATTTGTAGAAGGCGTTCAATTCAGAGATAACTATTCTTCATTTTTAAAAGGTATTTAAAATATACAAGGCATTCAATTAATGAGTGCCTTGTTTGTTTAGACCAACTTCGAAATTTTCATTTGCTCGAGTATAAGATAATACCCCATTTTCTATCCGCCAATTAGGTTTTTCCCAAACACTCGCTAAACTTACTAAAAAAAGGGCTTTTCCACTTTCAACGTTTAAGATATACACGTTGAAAGAGAAATTGGTTTGTACGATTAAATAAAAATCCTCTGTAAGTTTATCATTGATTAAATACTTTGCTTTATTGCTGTAAAGTGCTGGTTTTTCAATGTCTATTTTTGTCTTTGAAACGGCATTACCAGAATAATCAAAAGCAATAATTTTAGAGATGCTCGGGTTAAATGCAAAAAGCCTATCTTGCTTTGCATAGAAGTAGTAATTACTATTTTTTGTGTTATCAAAATTAACGGCACGTGTATTGGTCTGTCTAGATTGATTGATTTGACGTTCGTAAAATGGTTGTAAATCCCGAATCACACTACCGTCATCTTTTACACTAATAATAGATGAGCTTTGTCTTTTTCGATAACTCCTATTTATAGCACTTGGCTTAATATATGTTTTATTTTTAGATGTTCCCCAACGTTCAATAGTTTCTTTATCGTCAAATTCTAAAGGTAAATTTTTAACCTTGAAGCTTACTATTTTATTAGAGTCTAATCCTACAGGAAAAACAAAAGAATCTAATTCTAATGAATCTGCTACTTGCTGGTTAATATCGCGCGTATTAAAAATTTGTCCAATGAGCAAGTTATTGCCTGGTTTAACAAGAAAAGCACAGAAATTGGAGTCTTGGTAGAGCGCATCTCGCATAAATAAATATTTATTTTGCGCTAAGGATACGTTGATTAAGGATACTAAAACAAAAGAGAATAAAATAGATTTCATAGTATAATTTTCCTAGACACACCAAAAACTATGCCTGTAATCTTAGTTATATGGCTCTATTATTTTCATATTTTTATACCATGAGAAACATACTGTTTATTGCCTTTTTTTCTCTTTTTGTGTTAGCTTGTAAACACGAGGAGCAACAAGACTCAATCGCTCAGTTAGAGGTGTTTTTGAATTTAAATACAGCTAACAAGCTTGTAGAACTTCCCTTATCTTGCGTGGCAAAAGAGTATCCCAATAAGTTAGGTCAGGTAATTTCTAGTGATAAAGACTTGCTCTCTCCAGAAGAATTACACCCAATTTTTTATGGTTGTTTTGATTGGCATAGTGCAGTTCATGGATATTGGAGCTTAGTATATTTATACAAGAGATTTCCAAATTTAGAAAGGGCAAATGAATTAGAAAGTCAGCTTAAACAAGTTTTTACAGCAGAGAATATACAAAAAGAGATGGCTTATTTTGATACTCCATTAAATGAGAACTTTGAACGTACTTATGGGTGGAGTTGGCTATTAAAGTTAGATCAAGAACTAAATACTTGGAATACACCTTTTGGAGATTCGTTATCTAACACGCTAAGGCCTTTAACTGAATTAATTGTAGAAAAATATAAAGGGTTTTTACCCAAATTGAATTATGCCTTAAGAGTTGGAACCCATACAAATACTGCTTTTGGTTTAAATTTTGCTTTTGATTGGGCAACTTACAATGAAGATTTTTCATTTTTAAAAGCAATAGAAGAGCGGGCTGTTTATTTCTATGGAAAAGACAAAAATTGTCCGTTAAGTTGGGAGCCAAGTGGTACAGATTTTCTATCTCCTTGTTTAGAAGAAGCCGTTTTAATGAAAAAAGTACTTCCTAAAAATGATTTTTCTGATTGGTTAAAAGGCTTTTTACCGCAACTTTTTAATCAGCACTTTAAAATGGATGTAGGAGAGGTTTCCGATAGGTCTGATGGTCAACTTGTTCACCTAGATGGATTAAATTTTTCTAGATCATGGTGTTTGTTTAAACTAGCAAAAGACATTCCTGCCTTATCCCATTTAAATGCAATTTCACAGAATCACTTAGAGTACGCTTACCCGAATTTAATTGGAGATGATTATATGGGAGGACATTGGCTAGCAAGTTTCGCAATCTATGCATTAGAAATAAGAACAAGCGCTCAGGATTAAAGCTAAGCGCTTGCGTATTACCTTCAGGTACCAATGAATGAATACTGTTCACTCGCATGTGAGTATTCGTCTGCATTAATTACAATTAATGGAATTTTGTATTCGTTTTCTAGAAGCTTTTTCAAAAAAGTATGTGGGTTTATAAAAAAGCCAGTTTCATAATCTGTTGCAGATAACACATCTGCATTTATTTCTTTCGCAAAGTCAATCATCGATTGTTCAAAACTAGCACCTTCTTCTAGTAGTTTAATTTCATAGGGAATGCCAGCATCTGAAAAAACATTACTCAATACAGATCTATTTACAGCAGCTTTTTTAGAAAGAACACTGTCTTTTAGCTTGCTGCCAACCATATAAATTTTAGCTTCTTGTTGTTTAGCAAATTTGGATAAGAATTTAGCAATTTGAATACTTTCAGTATGGTAATTGAAAGGAAAAACAATTTTATCTACTTTAGAAAAGGTAACATCTTTATTTACTACGAGATATGGTACATGCGATGCACTAATCATTTTTACTTCAGTATTGTTAAACAATGCACTAAATTTTGATTCGTTCTCATAGGAAAGTATTACCAATTTAATATTCAGTAATTCTGCTGTTTTGTCAAGGTCATCTATAAGGTTCCCAGTAATTACCCTAATATTCACTATCTCCTGCTCGTTTTGACTTAATTCAGATCTTATTTCATTAAGTTGCTGTAGCTTTTTAAATCTTTCGATGTGATTATCAACGACATGTAGTAAATAAACCTCTCCCTTACTTTGCTTTGCAAGAATTAGCGCGTTAAATAGTGCGTTTTTCGATTTTTCTTCAAAGTCAAAGGGAACTAAATAATTATTTGGTGCTCGCATTTTTTTGGTTTAAAGTTAAGAATTATGAACGACTAGGAACAAATTTCATACGTTTACATTGATAATTATCAATGTATTTTTCGAAGTTGTAAATCTTTTTTGTGAATTGTTCAAAATGATAAGCTCAGCTACTTACCTTTGTAACATGCTAATTGAGATTGGAGATAAAGTAGTTTCGGCAGAAATATTTAAGAAAAAATTTGTATGTGATTTATCCGCATGCAAGGGAGCTTGTTGTGTAGAAGGTGATTCAGGGGCTCCGCTTACAGAGGAAGAAGTATCTATCTTAGAGGATGTATATGATAAGGTAAAACCTTACATGCGCCAAGAAGGTATAGATGCCGTTGAAGAAACAGGTGTTTTTTATATGGATTACGATAATGAGCCTGTAACTACTTTAGTAAATAAAAAGGAATGTGCTTTTGTAAACTTTGACGCTGATGGGACGGCAAAGTGTTCGATTGATCAAGCTTATAGGGCGGGTGATATAGACTGGAGAAAGCCTATTTCATGTTATTTATATCCGATTAGAGCAAAAAAATATAGAACATTTGAGGCGCTTAACTACCATGAATGGCCAATTTGTAAACCAGCCTGCGATTGCGGGAGTAAGTTAGATGTTTCTATTTTTAAGTTTTTAAAAGATCCGCTTATTACAGCTTACGGAGAAGCGTTTTATAAAGAGTTAGAGGTTGTTGACCAAGAGCTGAAATCAATAGAGGATGGAGAATAAAATACACCGAACGTATGCGTCCGGTTGGGATGATTATGAATTAATTGATGCTGGCGGAGACCAAAAGTTAGAACGTTGGGGAGAAATAATTACGATTAGACCTGAGAGACAAGCTTATTTTAAATCTCATTTGTCTAAATCCGAATGGAAAGAAAGAGCACATGCAGAGTTTATTCCTAAAGGCAAACAAAAGGGCAGCTGGAAAATGTATAAGGAGATTCCTGAAAAATGGAAAATTAACTACCAAAATATAACTGCTAACTTGGTGTTTACAGGGTTTAAGCATGTTGGAATTTTTCCTGAACAATTAAGCAATTGGCAGGTCCTGCAGTCAGAATTAAACAAGTCAAAATCGTTTTTAAATCTATTTGCATATACAGGTATGGCATCTGTTGTTGCGAAGTCTACCGGAGCAAAAGTTACACACGTAGATTCTGTAAAGCAGCTAATTAGTTGGGCAAAAGATAATATGCAAGATTCGAACTTATCAGATATTCGTTGGATATGTGATGATGCACTCAAGTTTGCTAACAAAGAAGTAAAGAGAGGAAATACATACGATTGCATTGTAATGGACCCTCCTGCTTTTGGTTTAGGAGCAAAAGGAGAACGTTGGAAAATTGAAGAGAAACTTTCTGGGTTAATTAGATTGGCGCACCTTCTCTTAAATAAAAATGGTCTATTAATTTTGAATACTTACTCTCCAAGAGTTGAGCTAAAAGATATTTACAATGAAACAAGAAGGTTGTTTGATAAAGAAAAAATAGAAGCAACAGAGTTATGGCAAAAAACAACTTTTGGAAACGAAATGTTTTACGGTCATCTTATTCGAGCGAGGAAATAATTATTTTTAAAGAATGTCTCAATCAAAAATATACTTACTTGAAGACGAGTTTATAACGCAAGAGTTAGTAAAACAAACACTTCAAAAGTTTAATTTTAAACTTGTGGGCGTTAGTGATAACGCTGAGGAAGCTTACAGAGAAATTCAAAAGTTAAATCCTGATTTAGTTTTATTGGATATTAATGTAAAAGGTGATAAAACTGGGTTGTGGCTGGCCGACTTGTTAATAGATACGCCATTTATTTTTTTAACTGCATATAGTGATATTGAAACCTTGCAGACTGCATTAAAAACAAAACCAGCGAGTTATTTGGTAAAACCTTACAATGAGGTGCAGTTAATAGCCTCCATAGAGTTATGTTTAACAAACGGAACATATAAAACTGCTGCTAACAACAAAGAGATTGTTGTAAAAGACGGTTATGAGTATATCAAAATTAACTTAAATGATATTCTCTATATAGAGTCAGATAATAACTACATTGTAATACATACGATTAATGGCAAAAGACATGTAATTAGAGAAACACTCAGTGCCTTTCTAGAGAAGTCTGCATTTAACAAAATGATTCGCACACACCGTTCCTTTGCTGTTAATCTCAATCATGTGACTAAAATTTCTTCAGAATTTGCCTTACTTAGGTCTGTTAAAGTACCCATTACACGAAGTTTTAAGGATACCGTTAAATCAGAATTTTTAAGGAATGAGAAAAACGCTTAAAGCAATACTTCTTTTAGGTATTCTTATAACCGCACTTCAGAGTTCGGCTAGAGATTTTGTATACAAAGATTCTTCTATTCAAAGAAATCTATTCATGTTTATTAATGTGGGAGATGAAGAATTTAGGTATAATCTAAATGAAATTCAGTATTATCTAGATTCAATACCCAAACCTAAACAGAGCTATGCTGATTCGTACTATCCAGAATATACTTTTGTTCAACTTAAAATCTATCGTTTTCGTGGGTTGTATGCCCAATATATAACCCAAGCTGAGAAAACTATTTCAGAGGCCGAAAAAGCAGGAGCAAAAGATAGGGTTGTAGGACTCTACGGTGGTTTATACCAAAGCTATTTCGAGCTAGGCTTATTTGATAAAGCTCTAGAATATTTTAAGATATGGAGTAAAAATGTAGACCGGAAAACGGGTAATTTTAATGTATTAGGCACGTTTTATTATCGCTTGGGTAAATATGAACTTGCGCTTCAGAACTTTAAAGATATTTTATCTACAGTTGAAAAGGATATTGAAGATGATTATTACGCTGGTTTTTTGTTTAATAATATTGGCCAAACTTATTTTAAACTAAATCAACCAGATTCGGCTCTATTTTATTATAATCTTAGCTTAGATTCATACATCAAAGCGAGGTATTACGACAAGCATACTATAGAGTACTTAACCGGTTTTAATAGCTTTAATAAGGGAGAAGTTTATTTTGAAAAAGGTCAGTTTTCAATAGCTAAATCTTTTTTTGAGATAGGTTATGCCAATAGCAATCAAAAAGATTTTGCACTCTTGATTAAATCTCTAGTAAAAAGTATAGAATGTACCATTGAGATGCAGGATTTAAAGCTTTTAGATACTGATGTTGAAAGAATTACAAACTACCTTACGGATGAACATATAAATAATACAGAGCGATTAATGGTTTTCGGTTTACTTGGAAAAGCATACGAAGCACTGTCAGAGTTTAAGAAGAGTAGCATCTATTTGACAAAGTATATTGCCTTAGAAAAAGAAATAAATAGTGCACGAGGAGTAAAGAGTAAGTACGATCAGTTTGCTGTTTTAATGGGTTTAGAAGATAAAGAAAGGCAACTTCAAGCACAAAGAATTGAATTGCTTGAAAAGGTAAACATTGAGTCAGAAAATCAAAACTTAAAAGTTATTTCTATATCGGCGATTGCCATACTTATTTTAAGTGGAGCTTCTATAGTTGTAATTCTTCGTTTACAGAAAAAACTTAAAATTAGAACCGCCAGAGAAAAAGATTTAGTTAAAATTGAGCTGATACAAAAAGAGACTATGCTAAAAGAAGTGCACCATAGAGTTAAAAATAATTTACAACTTATTTCTGGTGTTTTACAGCTTCAATCTAACAGTTCAAAAGATAAAGAATTACAAACTGCTTTGGCAGAAGGTATTTCGCGTATTCAAGCCGTATCAGAACTACACGATGTTATCTATCAAGGTAACTATAATAAAAAAGTAGGTTCTAGAGATTATCTAAACAAGATTATTACCTATAATCAAATGTTTTTTAACAAGGACGTAGAAATTAAAGCTGAAATCAAAAATGCTAATCTAAGTGCAGAGCAAGCTCAATCATTGGGTATAATTTTAAACGAATTACTCACAAATACAAGTAAACACGCTTTTACAGATAGAGATTCAGGAAATATTAAGATCTCTTTTAAACAAGAAGAAAATTGTTTTTCTTTTTATTATCGAGACAACGGAATTGGAATGATTAAAACACCCTCAACAACTAGTTTGGGTTATAAATTAGTTCAAATGATGACTAAAAAAATAAACGGTATATATAGTCAAAAATCAGATTCTGGTGTGAAAATCAAAATAAAATTTCCTGTTTAGCTAAGCTTATCGGTTAGTATGCGCATTTCAATTACAGGAGCAATTTTCTCATAAATGATATTATGAACGGCTTCAACAATTGGCATGTCTACTTCAAATTTTTTATTGATTTCCATCACACATTTGACTGCGTAATAACCCTCGGCAATCATATCCATTTCAAGTTGAGCAGTTTTAACCGAGTAACCTTTTCCTATCATAAAACCAAAGGTTCTATTTCTAGAAAATTTTGAGTATGCTGTAACCAATAAATCACCTAAATAAGCACTGGTTTTTACATCTCGGTGGATAGGACTAACTTCGTCTATAAAGTTTTCAATTTCTTGTATTGCATTTGAGATTAATACAGATTGAAAATTGTCTCCATAACCCAAACCAGCACAAATACCAGAAGCAATCGCATATACATTTTTTAATACTGCTGACAGTTCAGTTCCAAATAGGTCGTCAGATACTGTAGTCTTAATGTATCTGCAAGCCATGATTTCCGCTATTTCATCTGCAATATCTTCATTACCACAGGCTATAGTTAAATAGGATAGTCGTTCAAGGGCTACTTCTTCGGCATGGCACGGTCCACAAATAATCCCAATATCGTCGTATGGAATTTCAAAAGTTTTGTGAATAAATCTTGCCGGTATTGCATTGTATTCAGGGATAATTCCCTTAACGGCTGAGAAAACAAACTTGTTTTTAAAAATTTGTTTGTCTACCGTTTTGAATAAGTCATTTAAAAATGCAGAAGGTGTTGCAATAATTATAATTTCAGATTGTTCAATGGTTGCAATAAGGTCGGTAGATACGGTAATTTTATCAAGGTTAAATTCTACAGATTGTAAGTACCTCGGATTGTGTTTGTAAGATAAAATATGTTTTACAGATTCTTCGTTACGCATCCACCAATTTACATTGGATAAATTGTTACATAGTATTTTAACTAATGCTGTAGCCCAACTTCCTCCTCCAATAACCGCTATGCTTCTTTCTTTTTCCATTCCTGATTATGAAGCAAAAATAATGATAATACTACACTAAATACTTTTTAAAGGGCTATTCTTTCCTTTAAATAGTTCTTGCAATTTTGGCAGTTGCGATGTATATGATGCATTTTTGAGTTATAAAAGTAGTAGGGTTAAATAGATGTTATTGTCAACCGTTTACTTTTAACTTGGTATTATTCAGCTAATTTTGTGCTCCAGTTCAGCACAGTGTTATGAAATTAATAGTTCCTTTTATCTGCTTTTTATTTGCCAGTTTTAATGTTTCTTCTCAATTGATTCAAACCGTTAGAGGAAGAGTAATTGATACGTATTCTGAGGGTGCTATACCTTTTGCTAAGCTGTATTTGATGAATAACTCGGATACTTTAAGATCTCAATCTGACATTGAAGGTTATTTTAGATTCACAAATGTAAAAATAGGTAGGTATAATTTATTGACGGTCTACAACGGGTATGCACCAAACTTAAAGTCGAATATAGAAATTACGGCAACAAAAGAGGTGGTGCTAGAAATTACGCTTTTAGAAGATTTACAAGAGGTTGAAGGAGTTGAAGTTGTTGGAAAAGATAAGAATGAGGCAAACAATGAATTGGCTACTGTTTCTGTAAGAAATTTTTCTGTAGAAGAAGCTCAACGCTACGCCGGAACTTTAAATGATGTGGCTAGAATGGCTCAAAATTTTGCAGGAGTTCAGGGTGCAGATGATTCTAGAAATGATATAATTATTAGAGGAAATTCTCCTACTGGAGTACTCTACAGAATGGAGGGGATGGATATTCCCAATCCGAATCACTTTGCTAGATTTGGCACAACTGGTGGTCCAATTTCCATGCTTAATAATAATGTTTTAGCTAACTCAGATTTTTTCACAGGAGCTTTTCCCGCTGAGTATGGAAATGCCTTGGCAGGTGTTTTTGACCTCAAATTAAGACACGGTAATAATGAAAGACATGAGTTTATGGCTCAAATAGGGTTTAATGGCTTAGAAGCGATGGCGGAAGGACCAATTTCAAAGGAAAATAAGAGTAGTTATTTAGTTAATTTTAGATACTCTACACTAGAAGTTTTTGATCTTATCGGGGTTTCTTTTGGAACAGCAGCACAACCAAGATATCAAGATGGTTCTTTTAAATTAAGGTTTCCGTCAAAAAAAGGGGTAACACAGGTTTTTGGATTAGGAGGATTAAGTAATATCAATTTGTTAGCGAAAGATTTGAGCGAAGAAGGCTCTATTTTTGGCTTTCCTGGCAACGATGTCTACTTTACATCTAACACCGGTATGATTGGAGTTTCTCATAAGGAGAGAATCAATGATCATTCATTTTTTGAACTTATGACAGGTCTTCAGTCGGCCTACAACGCAGTAGACAATGACACCTTAAACGAAGCATTTGAGAATGTATTTAGAACGTATACAAGTAATGTCGTAAATACAAAACAGAGTACAGTATTCAACTATCAGAATAAGATCAGTAACCAACATTTAATTAAAGTTGGAGTAATTAATGATATCTATTTTCTTGATCTACAAGACACACTTTGGAGTAGTGAACTTCAAGAATATAGACCTTTACAAAGTTTTGACGGAACAGCTTTTTTAACACGTGCACATATACAACATAGGTATAGAGTTACGGAGAATTTAACACTGGTTTCTGGACTTTACGGACAATTTTTAAATTTAGCAAATCAGTTTAGTGTAGAACCTAGAGTAGGAATAAATCAGAAATTGAAAAATGGACAAAGCATTAATTTGGGTTATGGCTTACACTCTCAAATGGCACCGCTAGAAGTTTATTTTAGGCAAGTTAGAACAGAAGAGGGAATAGATTATTCACCGAATCGAAATTTAGATTTTACACGTTCGCATCACCTTATTATTGGTTATTCTAAATCATTTAAGAAAGGGTACAACATTAAATCGGAGGTGTACGGTCAGTATTTATTTAATGTACCAATAGAAGTTTCTTCAAAGTATTCTTTACTCAACTTTGGTAGCTCCTTTATTACAGCTACACCAGATACTTTGGTAAACGAAGGAAACGGATTTAACTATGGAGTTGAGTTGACCATAGAGAAATACCTGAAAAATGGTATTTATTTCTTGTTTTCAGGCTCTTTGTTTGAAAGTAAATACAAGGCTGCTGATAATAAATGGTACAATACTGCTTTTAATACAAATCATACGTTAAACCTTTTAGGTGGATATGAATGGAGATTGAAACCAAAGGCCAATGCAAAATCAAATTCAGCTATTACATTCGATGCAAGCTTTGTTTGGAATGGTGGAGCCCGATATACTCCTATTTTATTGCAACAAAGTATTGCTGCTCAAATGGAAATACGCGATTTTGAAAACAATAATTTTAACGCTTCATACGCAGATTATTTAAAAGGTAATTTTAAGATTGGATTTAAATTATATGGAAAGAAAGCAACGCAAGAATGGAGTGTAGATATTCAGAACTTTACCAATAGAAGAAACGTCTTTATTCAAGAGTACAATCAGACTTCACAAGATATAAACACTACTTTTCAAACTGGTTTTCTACCAATTGTTCAATACAGGGTTACTTTTTAAGATTTCCCTTTCTTCCAATTAAAGAAGCTAATTTTGCTGTAATAATTAAGAAGTCTAGATTAATATTTAAACGAAGCAGTCCTAATTTCCTGCTTTAGATTAGTCTTAGCATCTTCCAAGCCAAAAATGGGTACATAACGTCCATCTCCAATCTTAGCTGCTTCTTGCATCTGATCCTCAGCAGTATCTTTATTCTTGATTCCAACCACAGAAAGTGTAATTCCTTTACGTTTATACTTTCTAATGTATTTTTTATAATCGCCAGAATTTTTATTAAATCCTCCGTCGGTAATAATAATAACTTGATTTTTTCCTTCGGTTAGAAAGTTCTTTTTCGCCTGTTTATAGCCTAATTTTATGCCAGCTCCACCAGCTGTTAGTCCAGATGCTTTCATCTCTTCTACTATGCCTTTAATCTCTTCTTTGTTTTTTCCTGATGTTGGTTTTAATAATACATTTGCGTTGTTTGCATAACTTACTAAACCAATTCTATCTTGTGGTCTCAACATATCAGTAAGTTGGTATAGTGAGTATTTCATCAATTCTAACTTATCAGCGCTGCGCATAGAAGAACTAACATCAATTACAAATACAACGTTGGTAGGTAAGAAGTATGCGTCGCTAAAGTTATCTTCTGGTAAATTTTCTAAGGTTGGAGTAGTGCGAGTTTCATTTTGAGTAAGCTCAACTTCAACAGTTGGTTCTTCTATTATTTCCTCTGCAATTTCTTCCTCAATGGTTTCTTCAATAACAATTACATTTTCTTCAACTACTTCTGTTTCAATGGGAATTTCTTCTTCAATGATTTCTACTTCAATATCTTCATTCTGGTCTTTAATCTCATTTTTGTATAAATCAATCACAACATAATTACGCTGAAAATTAACATATGTACCTAGTTCTCCTGGAGAGTAACCATCCTGATTTGCATAAAAATAAGTGTAGCCTAAAGGTATTTGCTTGGTAACTTCACCGTCTTTATTTGTTTTATATACTCCAATTTCTCTTCCGTTTTGAATTAATTCTACGGTAGATTTTCCTAATGGAGCCTTTGTATCTCCATCTCTAGTTATTATAGTGAGTTCAAAATCTAAAGGGTTTCCATTTGTCGGAGATTGCCCAAAACTAGGACAAGCCGTAAAGTTGTTATCGCGTTTTGGTGGTACAACTCGTAAATTTCCTTTTAATTTAATTACAGTTGGATTTTGCTTATCACTTGTAAAAATCTCTACATTGTAAGAGAAACTACCTTTGCTTTTTGGGTTGGCTTGTAAACGTATTGCTACACTTTCTCCGGGTAAGATTAAAGCTCTTTGTTGTATATACACAACTTCCAAAGGATTTTTCACACTTAAAATATAGTGCGCTTTATCAGTGTTATTTTTCAAGTATACATCCACAAAACGAGGAGTATTTATATTTAACTCCCCAAAGTTATGAAGCGTTTTGTCAAATTGAATCTGAGCTTTTCCAAATTGGAAAACAAACAAGAATAGTAGTAAGATGATTTTATCCATGATTATCGTGTTACAGAATTCGTACCAATATAGCTTTATTATTTTTTTAAGTTCCGGATACGATGAACATAAAAAAAGCCTTCAAGAATTTGAAGGCTTAAAGTGTTCGATTCAAAATTACGATTATTTCAGTGCGTTAACTAGGGCTTTGGCTAGCTCTTCGTTTGCATCACCGTATTTGTTTATATAATCTTGATTACTTCGTTTAATTACTTCGTAAGCTTCTTCTTTTCCGTAAACATGGGTAATTTCTACTTCTTTAGCTCCTCCTTCAAAATCTTTATATGTAAGAAAGAAATGCTTAACTCTATTCATTACTTTCTCGGGTAACTCAGAAATATCTTTACAATCTCCATAGGCCTGATCGTCTTTAAGAACAGCAATAATTTTATCATCCGCTTCTCCACCGTCAATCATTCTAAAACCTCCAACAGGTATAGCTTCTGCTAAAATATTTCCTCTATCAATTTGTCTCTCAGAAATAATACAAATATCCAATGGATCTTCATCTCCAACAATATTTGTTCTTCCAGTTTTTTCATTGGCATACGCTGCAACTAAGGTATCGCAATAGGTTTGGGGTACGAAGCCATACCAACACGGCATGTTGTTCGAGTATTTTTGAGGCCTATCAACCATATTGTAACCAGATTCTTTATCTACTTCATATTTAATGGTGTCTGAAGGAATAATTTCGATAAAAGAATTTATTTTTTCCGGGGCCTTTTTTCCTATCGAAATGCCATGCCAAGGGTGTGATACAAATCTTTTATTAAGTGCATCTACTATATTTTGAATTTTTTCTTCCATATTTTTTTTTCTGGTCAACAAAAATAAAAGTTTTTTCCTATTCTTTATGCAGACCAACTTTTTTGATCTCTTTAATTTCCGAAGCTCAAATATTCTAGTGGATCTAAAGCTGTATTGTTTTCCCAAAGTTCAAAATGGAGATGAGGTCCACTAGAATGTTCGCCTGTATCTCCAACGAGCGCAATAGGATCTCCTTTTTGTACTTTTTGCCCTGTTCGTTTTAAGACTTTACTAGCGTGTTTGTAGTAAGAAGAAAAGCCATTGGCATGACTCAAAATAATAAAATTTCCATCGTCTTCAGAGTATCCCGTAAATACAACTGTACCCTCCGCACACGCCTTAATCGGTGCATTTAATTTACTTACAACATCAATGCCTGGGTGGTTGTTTTTGTCGAATTTTTGACTAATAACGCCAATTACGGGATCAACTAAAATAAATAAGTTAGATAACTGCTGTTCGTTGGTTTTATCAATTTCTTCTCCAGTTTCAATTTCTTGTGCTAGTAATAGTTCATTTTTCGTTCGTGCTGTATCAATAGTTGTTGTTTCAATCTCAATTGCTACTGGTTCAGCTATCATTACCGAGTCTATCGTTTTATTACCAAGAATAACTTCTTGAATATTTTTGATGTAGTTATTCTGAGCTTCAACAGACTTTTTCAATTTTGTTATTTCTATATATTGTTGCTCAATTTGATCTCTGCTGCTAAAATTTCCGTTATAAGGCAGCAAAGCACTAAGAGGGGTGTAGGAAACTAGGATTATCGTTAAAGTACTTACAATCAGCGCGAAAAGTAAAATAAAGCTCACTAATTGTAAACGTGTAAGATTAATTCCCCACTTTTCTTGAAAATTTTGAGGGTCAAAACCAGCAATTCGTGTCGTTTTTTTTAGTTTATCTAAGAATGATTCCTTATCTTTCATCACATACAAAATTAAATGTTTAACGCATTAATACTACAGTTTAGACATAATTTATTACGGACTACTCAAGATATACACAAGTTGGTTCAGTTTTTGCTTTCTTTTTAGCAACTTTCTGAGTGTTTGTACGTTAATATATATAAATGAAACAGTTATTTGTCATATTTTTAATTTTATCCTTTGGAGCTTCTGCTCAGTTGGTTACTACAAATATGACTCCCGGCAATTTAGTTCAAAATGTTTTAGCTGGTACAGGAGTAACAATCTCTAATGTTAATTATACAGGTTCGTCTCAGTCTTTAGGTTATTTTAATGGAGCCAACACAAATATTGGGTTAGATGAAGGAGTTATACTTACGACTGGAACAATTAATAATAATGGAAACGGACCACACGGTCCAAATAACTCTCCTAGTTCTGGTGTAGATTTAAACGGAGCAGGATATAATAAGTTAAATACTTTACTCGGTGGAGGAAGTTCTACCTTTGATGCAACTATTTTAGAGTTTGACTTTGTGCCGTTTAGTGATACTGTAAAGTTTAATTACGTGTTTGCATCAGAAGAGTATCCCGAGTTTGTTGGCTCTGATTTTAATGATGTTTTTGCCTTTTTTATAAGTGGTCCTGGTATTCCAGGAGGAGAAAAGAATATGGCAATTATTCCAGGAACAACTTCCCCAGTGGCTATTAATAATGTGAATAACGGCCCTGCTAATGTTGGACCATGCACAAGTTGCGCAAGCTATATCAATAACGGCGATGGTAACAGCGCTCCTTTTAATTCTAGTAGCTTTTACGTTCAGTATGATGGTTTTACAACTCCTTTACAGGCAGTTAGTGATGTAGAGTGTGGAGAAACTTATCACTTAATTATGGCCATAGCCGACGTTGGTGATGGTCAATGGGATTCAGGTATTTTTCTAGAAGGAGGAAGTCTAACATCAGAAACGCCTGTTACTGTTGATTATGAAATTTCTCAAGAAGCTTTTGGTCAACCAAATATAATGGCAGAAGGATGTGTGGATGCAACGGTTACAATTACAAGAAGCGGACCTGATGTTGTCAATCCACTTACGATTCCAATTGTTTTGTCAGGCACAGCTACTGAAGGAGTAGATTTTTCTAATGTTCCTAATTCAGTTAGTTTTGCAGCAAATCAAACGGTTCAAACGTTCACTTTTTCTGCGTTACAAGATGGTTTAGCTGAGGGTCAAGAATCAATTACGCTCGATTTTCAAATCTTAGATCCTTGTGGAAATCTATCTGTACAAACTGTGAATCTCTTTATTAACGATCTAGAAGATGTCGAAGTTCAGGTAAATGACGTGGATGTTGTATGTCCTGGAGATTTAGTACAGCTTACTGCATCGCCTTCTGGTGGTGGAGGAACCTATACTTACTTATGGAGCAACGGAGCTACAACAGAGAGTATAATTGTTAGTCCAACCACTACAACAACGTACACCGTTGAAGTTACTGATGATTGTCTTAACCAAACGGCTGAGGGAGCAGGACAAGTGGTGGTTCCCGTATATGAGCCACTGGATATTTTAGTTACAGACCCAATAGTTGAACAATGCCCTTTTGTGCCCTTTACCCTTACTGCAGAGTTAAGCGGAGGAGCTGGAGGGTATCAGTTCGAGTGGTTTGATAATCAGGGGAACGGGATATTAGGTACTTCAGAAAGTATTAACGTAGCACCGAGTGTAACTACCTTATATAGTTTAATTGTGACGGATCAGTGTGATAATGTGATTATTGGTAACACTACGATTACAATTTTAAGCCCGCCTTTAACTTTAGAAGTTCCAGAGTTTCCTGTAGTATGTCCAAATACTGAGCTGGAGTTATCGGTTTTAGCTTCGGGTGGTTTTGGAGATTATTATTATTTCTGGCCTCATAGTGGAGAAACTACTCAAAGTGTAATGGTTAGTCCGCTAGTAACAACAACTTATGAAGTAATTGTAAGTGATGATTGCCAAACATTTACTGTTTCTGGATTTAATACGATAGAAGTAGTTCAACCAAATGCAGATTTTATTATCAGTTCTCAAACATTGTTTGAAGACCTTCCTATTACTTTTCAAAATCTAACCACCGGAGCAGTTAGTTATGTTTGGGATTTTGGGCAGGGTGCAGGTTCATCTGATGTTCATCCAAATCATGTTTACGATCAACCAGGAACCTATCAAGTGCAGTTAATTGCAACCAATGAGATTGGTTGTATTGATTCTATAACAAAACCAATTACTATTCTTCCTGAGTTTTATTTATACATACCAAATACTTTTACGCCAGATGGTAACCGATTTAACACCTATTTCGAGGTAAGCGCTATTAATGTGGTTGAATTTGAAATTATGATTTTTAACCGTTGGGGAGAAGTAATTTATGAATCAAATGATGTGGATTTTCAATGGGATGGATTCGATGAAAATGGATTACCTGCCCCAGACGGAACCTATGTCTGGAAAATATTCTACCGTTCAATAAATAATGATGAGGAAACTATTACCGGACATGTAAATGTCTTGCGCTAATATTGTTCAGAGATATGTAACATTAGACCATCAAAGTTGAGAACGCCTTTAATGCTTGTTTCTGATAAAAGTTCTATGTAGAAAAAGTCGTTATTATCAGTTAATAATTGACTATCTATTTTGTCTTTACTTCTAATCTTTAAGGAAAAAAAGTCACTCGTGTAGTCAGAGTTAAAAGTAGTTAGTTTCTCAGCTTCTAGCGGTTTGCTGTAGTTAGAAAAACTTGTGGCTCTGTTTATCGTAACTTCTAGTGTATCTTGCTTAACCAGTAAATCCGAATACATCAAAAAAGTGATAGAGATAAGCTGTCTGGTCTGACCATTTTCATAAACCAATGATTTAGAGTCTATTTCGTTAATTGATAAATCTGTGACATCTTTTAGTGTAGAATTGAGAGACGCTGAAATCCTTTCCAAGTTTCTAGAATCTTCCAATTTTTGATAGATACTTTTCTCGTTGCAGCCAAAAAAAGCTACAGTAATCACAAATGTAAGAACCCTATAAAGATTTCGTTCTACCACCGTCTACGGGTACATTAATTCCATTAATATAACTCGCTGCCGGTGAACACAAAAAACAAATTGCGTTTGCAACTTCTTGAGGTTTAGCAATTCTTTTCATTGGGCTTTGATTTGCCATAGCTGTTTTTATATCGGCCACAGATTTCCCTGTTTTTAATGCCTTATTTTCAATAATTTCCTTTAATCTAACCGTATCTGTGGCGCCAGGTAAAACATTGTTTACGGTTATGTTAAATTGACCAAGCTCATTGGCAAGCGTTTTGCTCCAGTTTGCAACAGCTCCGCGGATAGTGTTACTTACTCCTAGTCCATCTAACGGCTGTTTAACCGAGGTGCTGATAACGTTAACGATTCGGCCGTAACCTAGTGCTTTCATGCCTGGCAGTAGAGCCTGAACAAGTATATGGTTACAAACCAAGTGTTGGTTAAATGTAGCAGTAAATTCATTTATTTCTGCGTCAACTATCGGACCTCCTTTTGGTCCGCCTGTGTTATTAATCAAAATATTAACTTGATTTTCTGAAGCAAATTGGTTGATTGTCGTTTTTAATGTTTCTGGATTCGAAAAATCTGCAATTAAATAACTGTGTTGCTGGTTTTTATTCGTACTCAAACTATCGCAGGCAGTTTTTAATTTTTCTTCAGTTCGTGCTACAAGTATGCAAGTTGCTCCTAAGTTTGCTAAGGTTTTAGCAGTTGCTAATCCAATTCCCTGCGTACTTCCGCATACTAAAGCAGTTTTATTCTTTAAATTTAATTCCATCTTTCAGTTTTATTGCGAAATTAAGAAGGATTTTGGATTAGTCTTGGAGATAATATGAATTTTATTGTGTTGTTAAATTTAGTTGTTAAAATTTTATCGTTTCGTTCTTCAGTAAAAGACTCTTTATTCTTAGAGACATTATTTTAAGTGCTTCATCTAAAACGTTTATCTAAACTCTTTTGGTGTGGGAATGTCAAATATATCTTCTTTTAAGGTTAGAGATAACTTTTTATTGTATATTTGTTTAATAACTATAAAATTGAAACATGAAAAAATTATTACTTAGTGCCTCAGCCATACTCGCGATTGGTTTTTCGGCGCTTTCACAGTGTACTTGGTCTATTGACGGAGCCGATAGCTTTGGCGATGGATGGAACGGAGGTCTTCTAGCAGTTACAGATGGTGGGGTTCCTGTTGCGGGATCACCGTTTACTTTACCTGGAGGAACATCAAACCTTACTTTTACGTTTAATGTTACCGATGGTAATACGGTTGAACTAAATTGGACTCCAGGTGGATTTAATGGTGAAGTCTCGTTTCAGTTATTCGATGATGATGGAAACTCTGTTTTTAATCAACCAGCTGGACCACCAACAGGAGTAGTTTTCTCTGGAGCAGCAACGTGCAACCCTTGCGGAGCTCCACTTAACTTTGTTTCAGTGGGAGCAACAGGAACTACAACAGATTTTACTTGGGATTTTAATCCGCTTAATACATCTACGGATTACATAATTGAATATGGTCCTACTGGATTTACTCCAGGAACGTTTAACAACGTTTTAAATGCGACAGGTACTTCTGCTCAAGTTACTGGTTTAACAGCAGGTAATGTGTATGACTATTACTTATATTTAGATTGCGCTAGTGGTGATACAAGTGCTTTTGCTGGACCTTTAACGGTTACTGCACAATGTGCTGCAGCATCTGCTTTAACATTGGTCGATGCAGATAACAGCTCTGCGGATATTTCTTGGACATCAACAGCTTCTGAGTTTGCAGTTGAATATGGTGCAATAGGATTCGCTCCAGGAACAGGGACAACCCAAGTTGAAGCAGTAGCTTCAGCAAACATAGCTGGGTTGACAACAAACACTTTTTATGAGGCATATGTTCGAGTTATTTGCGGTCCTGGGGATACTTCAGCTTATTTAGGTCCTTTGTTATTTAACACATATAACCAAGCAGCTTACATGGACTATGATGTACAATGTCCACCGGCAGGATTTATAGATATTTCATCTACAGGAACAGATTTATTATTAACTGATGATTCTGAAGCAAATGTAAACCCATTACCTTTCCCTATTTTATATCAACAAACATTGGTTGATGCAATGCGAGTTGGTAATAACGGAGGTATGGTTTTAGGGAATTTGACAGCTAACATTGGATACGGTGGTAACTTCAATACTTTACCTGATGGAACACTTTTCCCTTGGGGAGATGATTTAGATTCTGAGACGGGTAACGTTTATTGGGAAGTTACTGGCACTGCTCCTAACAGAGTTTTAGTTATTCAATGGGATAATATTTGTAACTTCTCTGGTTCTATTGGAGCTCCAACTGTAACTTTCCAAGTGCAAATAGAAGAAGCAACAAATGAGATTTATTATGTGTATGACGATGTGATTTTCGGAGGTTCAAATGTAAATGATGATTATGCAGACAATGCTTCAATCGGTGCATCAGGACCAAACCAAGACATTACTATCTCAAACGATGATCCAGTTTTTCTACAAAACAATTCTTGTGCAAGGTTATACTACACAGATTGTCCTAATGTAGTTAATTTAGCTACTGTAGGATACTTTACTGATACAATTATTGTTTCATGGAATGCAGGTTTAGCTGGAGAAACAAACTGGACTGTTGAATACGGTCCTGCTGGATTTACACCAGGTACGGGAACTACATTTACAACAACAAATACACAAGATACAATTGGAGGTTTAACTCAATTAACTGATTATGATGTTTATGTTTACTCTGATTGTGATTTGACTTTACAGTCTGTTGGAGCAGTTATTACTACTCAAACAGCACCAGTCTGTGCTACACCATTCTCAGTTTCTGCAAATGGTTTAGAAGATTCGTTAGATGTAACATGGGATTGGACAGTTGGAGCACCAACTTCACTTCCTACTGGATTTAATATTCAATACATGCTTCAAGGTGAGCCATTGTATTCTGGTACAACTGTAACTTCAGATATAATATTTGATGATACGATTGTAGATGCAGGATTGTTATATGGAGCATATTATGATGTTTATGTACAAGCAGTTTGTGGTGCAGATACAAGTTTATATGCTGGACCAGCTTCAGCAATAATTCCAGCATTGAATGACTCTACATGTTTTGCAGTTGATTTAGCAACAGACGGAACGGTTTATCAATTCAATAACTTAAATACAGGAGTTTCTCCTGGTGAAGCAGCAATTGCTCCGCCAGCAACAGGATTCAATACTCCTGATGGATGGGGTAATTCAACTTTAGTAGAAACAACTTGGTTTACGTTTACAGCTCCAGCATCAGGGAACTTATTGATTTCTGGGTTAGATAATAACCAGACAACCAAGATGGCAGTTTACGAAGTGACGGATTGTGGAGATTACAATACATTTACTTTAGTTGGTGCAAACGATGATAATATTGAAGCATTTTCTAATGCTCCATCATACATTCAATGTGGTTTAACTCCAGGTGCTCAATATTATTTATTACACTCTAATGAGTTTACATTCACTCAGAACAACTACTCAATTGCATTAACAGAGATTGACTTTAACGCAGGTAGCTTTGTGTCAGATTTAGATGCTTGTATTGGTGATACTGTGGATATGTTTAATACAATTACAGGTTATGATGTTGAGTATGGTACTTGGTTAGAAAATCAGTTTACTGCGCAATTGAACGATGAGTTCTTTGCAACAACAGTATTAGCTCCAAATACCTATGCATTCGAGTACAGAGTTGAAAGACAATGTGCATACGATTCTATCACGTCTAATGTTACGATCTTCCCACTTTCTAGTGCAGGTCAGGATGGTTCACAAACCGTTTGCTTAAACGCACCTATCAATTTATTTGAATCTTTAAGTGGTGTAGCTAACTTTGGAGGAACATGGTTTGATCCTCAAGATGCAGCATTACCAAATGCAACACCAACAGCTTCATCTATTCCTGGACAGTTTAATTATGACTACATTGTAGGAAATGGAGTTTGTCCTGATGATACAGCGCTTGTTGTTATTACAGTTGATGGTACATGTGATTACTTAGGTTTAGAAACAGAAAAATTAGCAGGTATTTTAATTTACCCTAATCCAGTTTCAGATATTTTAACATTAAGCTCAGAGAATAATGAGGAGTTAGCTGTTCAAGTGTTAGATATTAACGGAAGAGTAGTTGCAGATTTAAAAGATAAATTATCTTTTGGTTCTGAGTTGACAATTAACATGTCTTCTTTTGAATCAGGTATTTACATGATTAGGTTGTCTAACTTAAATGTAGAAAACATTTATCGTGTAGTGAAGAATTAGATTTAAAGTGTAATTTTTTCAAAAAAAGGGTTGGTTTTTCCAACCCTTTTTTATTTCAGTCCGTTTAAAACGAAACATATCTCGCCTTGACGAGAACTGTGTGCTATTATAAACTATAAAATGAATTTATGAAAAAATTATTACTTAGCGCCTCAGCCATACTCGCGATTGGTTTTTCGGCGCTTTCACAGTGTACTTGGTCTATTGACGGAGCCGATAGCTTTGGCGATGGATGGAACGGAGGTCTTCTAGCAGTTACAGATGGTGGGGTTCCTGTTGCGGGATCACCGTTTACTTTACCTGGAGGAACATCAAACCTTACTTTTACGTTTAATGTTACCGATGGTAATACGGTTGAACTAAATTGGACTCCAGGTGGATTTAATGGTGAAGTCTCGTTTCAGTTATTCGATGATGATGGAAACTCTGTTTTTAATCAACCAGCTGGACCACCAACAGGAGTAGTTTTCTCTGGAGCAGCAACGTGCAACCCTTGCGGAGCTCCACTTAACTTTGTTTCAGTGGGAGCAACAGGAACTACAACAGATTTTACTTGGGATTTTAATCCGCTTAATACATCTACTGATTACATAATTGAATATGGTCCTACTGGATTTACTCCAGGAACGTTTAACAACGTTTTAAATGCGACAGGTACTTCTGCTCAAGTTACTGGTTTAACAGCAGGTAATGTGTATGACTATTACTTATATTTAGATTGCGCTAGTGGTGATACAAGTGCTTTTGCTGGACCTTTAACGGTTACTGCACAATGTGCTGCAGCATCTGCTTTAACATTGGTCGATGCAGATAACAGCTCTGCGGATATTTCTTGGACATCAACAGCTTCTGAGTTTGCAGTTGAATATGGTGCAATAGGATTCGCTCCAGGAACAGGGACAACCCAAGTTGAAGCAGTAGCTTCAGCAAACATAGCTGGGTTGACAACAAACACTTTTTATGAGGCATATGTTCGAGTTATTTGCGGTCCTGGGGATACTTCAGCTTATTTAGGTCCTTTGTTATTTAACACATATAACCAAGCAGCTTACATGGACTATGATGTACAATGTCCACCGGCAGGATTTATAGATATTTCATCTACAGGAACAGATTTATTATTAACTGATGATTCTGAAGCAAATGTAAACCCATTACCTTTCCCTATTTTATATCAACAAACATTGGTTGATGCAATGCGAGTTGGTAATAACGGAGGTATGGTTTTAGGGAATTTGACAGCTAACATTGGATACGGTGGTAACTTCAATACTTTACCTGATGGAACACTTTTCCCTTGGGGAGATGATTTAGATTCTGAGACGGGTAACGTTTATTGGGAAGTTACTGGCACTGCTCCTAACAGAGTTTTAGTTATTCAATGGGATAATATTTGTAACTTCTCTGGTTCTATTGGAGCTCCAACTGTAACTTTCCAAGTGCAAATAGAAGAAGCAACAAATGAGATTTATTATGTGTATGACGATGTGATTTTCGGAGGTTCAAATGTAAATGATGATTATGCAGACAATGCTTCAATCGGTGCATCAGGACCAAACCAAGACATTACTATCTCAAACGATGATCCAGTTTTTCTACAAAACAATTCTTGTGCAAGGTTATACTACACAGATTGTCCTAATGTAGTTAATTTAGCTACTGTAGGATACTTTACTGATACAATTATTGTTTCATGGAATGCAGGTTTAGCTGGAGAAACAAACTGGACTGTTGAATACGGTCCTGCTGGATTTACACCAGGTACGGGAACTACATTTACAACAACAAATACACAAGATACAATTGGAGGTTTAACTCAATTAACTGATTATGATGTTTATGTTTACTCTGATTGTGATTTGACTTTACAGTCTGTTGGAGCAGTTATTACTACTCAAACAGCACCAGTCTGTGCTACACCATTCTCAGTTTCTGCAAATGGTTTAGAAGATTCGTTAGATGTAACATGGGATTGGACAGTTGGAGCACCAACTTCACTTCCTACTGGATTTAATATTCAATACATGCTTCAAGGTGAGCCATTGTATTCTGGTACAACTGTAACTTCAGATATAATATTTGATGATACGATTGTAGATGCAGGATTGTTATATGGAGCATATTATGATGTTTATGTACAAGCAGTTTGTGGTGCAGATACAAGTTTATATGCTGGACCAGCTTCAGCAATAATTCCAGCATTGAATGACTCTACATGTTTTGCAGTTGATTTAGCAACAGACGGAACGGTTTATCAATTCAATAACTTAAATACAGGAGTTTCTCCTGGTGAAGCAGCAATTGCTCCGCCAGCAACAGGATTCAATACTCCTGATGGATGGGGTAATTCAACTTTAGTAGAAACAACTTGGTTTACGTTTACAGCTCCAGCATCAGGGAACTTATTGATTTCTGGGTTAGATAATAACCAGACAACCAAGATGGCAGTTTACGAAGTGACGGATTGTGGAGATTACAATACATTTACTTTAGTTGGTGCAAACGATGATAATATTGAAGCATTTTCTAATGCTCCATCATACATTCAATGTGGTTTAACTCCAGGTGCTCAATATTATTTATTACACTCAAATGAGTTTACATTCACTCAGAACAACTACTCAATTGCATTAACAGAGATTGACTTTAACGCAGGTAGCTTTGTGTCAGATTTAGATGCTTGTATTGGTGATACTGTGGATATGTTTAATACAATTACAGGTTATGATGTTGAGTATGGTACTTGGTTAGAAAATCAGTTTACTGCGCAATTGAACGATGAGTTCTTTGCAACAACAGTATTAGCTCCAAATACCTATGCATTCGAGTACAGAGTTGAAAGACAATGTGCATACGATTCTATCACGTCTAATGTTACGATCTTCCCACTTTCTAGTGCAGGTCAGGATGGTTCGGCGACAGTTTGCTTAAATGAACCTATTAACTTATTTGATGCATTAAACGGAGTGGTTAATTTTGGCGGAATTTGGTATGATCCTCAAGATGCAGCTTTAATTGGTGCAACTCCATCTGCATCTTCAATCCCTGGTCAGTTTAACTATGATTACATTGTAGGAAACGGAGTTTGTCCAGATGATACCTCTTTAGTAGTTATTACGGTAGATGGTACATGTGACTACCTAGGTTTGGATGAGAATAAGTTAGAAGGAATTACAGTTTTCCCTAACCCAACGTCAGATATTGTAACAATAGCTTCAGAAAACAGTGAAGTTTTAAATGTTCAAATTACTGACATCAAGGGAAGAGTTGTTTATACTTCAAATGAAAAATTAACATTTGGTACGGAGTTAGCAATTAATGTAGAAGCCTTTGAAAAAGGAATTTACATGATTAACTTACGTAATGAGAAAGTTACAAATACTTACAGATTAGTGAAAAATTAATAGGTAAGCATTATTTAAAAAAGGCTGGTAGTAATACCAGCCTTTTTTTTATGCAGTTTTTTATTTAATACTTAACTTTATCAAAAAATTATTTATGAAGCTTCCTTTTAATTTGTTTAAGTGGATAGAAGACAATAGAGATCTTTTAAAACCTCCAGTAAGTAACAAGAACCTTTATGTAGAAGCTGGAGATTTTATTGTTATGATAGTCGGTGGTCCAAATGCCCGTAAAGACTACCATTATAATGAATCGGAAGAGTTGTTTATTCAAATTGAAGGTGATATTCTTGTCAAAGTACAAGAAGATGGAAAAGTACGTGATATTCATATAAAAGAAGGTGAAATATTCTTATTACCCGGTAATATTCCGCATTCTCCAATTCGTCCGGCAAACTCTGTGGGTCTAGTTATTGAAAAAGTGAGAACAGGTACGGATTTGATTGATGGATTAATGTGGTTTTGCGATAACTGCAACAATCAGTTAAAAGAATACAAGTTTAATTTAAATAACATTGAAGATGACTTCTTACCTCGCTTTAGAGAATTTTATGGCTCTGAGCAGAATAGAACGTGCTCTGATTGCGGAACAGTAATGGAAGTAGACGAACGATTCGTTTAAATAAAAGGATTATATTATAGATGAGCGCAGTTCAATTAAGAGTTGCGCTTTTTTTAGGCTCTTTTAATTGCATGGTTAAAAATAGTCAGACTTAATTTTTGTTAGTCTTTATACTCCTTTTTTATCTAAGCAAATTAACATGACCCACCTTTTGAACTTGATTTCCTTCGATATCGGTATAGTTCATTTTCCAAACGTATGTTCCATCTTTACAAGGTAAACCTTTATATGTTCCATCCCAAGAATCAAAGAAATCTGAAAATTCATAGATTAATTCTCCCCATCGATTGAAAATTTGCATTTCAAAGGTTTTAATATTCCCTCCTTTAACTGAAAATCTCGGGTTAAATTCGTTGGCATCTGGCGTAAAAGTATTTGGCACATAAACCAAACCTTCAAAAAAGATAGACGTGGTATCATTGTCTTTACATCCATTTTGATCAACAAAATAAACGATATAATTTATGCTATTAAGTGGTGTAGCTATAGGTGCACTGCAATTTACGCAACTTAAAAACTCTGTGGGAGACCATGTAAAAGAACCTGTTACATTTGAAACGGCATTTAGCTGTATTTCATCTCCCGTGAAACCGTAATAGTCACCATTGGCTTGAACAAATGGTTCAGGGAAATGATCTATTAATACAAATGCAGTGTCCTTACATCCATTAATATCAGTCACCTCAACACCAAAGTTGGTAGGGTAGTTGGGCTGTACAATTGTTGAGTCGGAATTGAAATTACTTACAAATGCACTAGGAAACCACATGTAACTTATTCCTCCTGAAGCCCAGACCTCAGCGGGCTCTCTTGGGCATACGATAGTATCGTTTCCTGCCCTTGCGTCTACTTCAATCACTTCAATATATGTAGAGTCCGGAACAGTTCCACATGGATTTGTGAAATCCACATAATATGTAATGTCATTTATAGTATTGGTTATTACTGTACTTCCAACGGTTGTATTTAATCCTGTTGGCGGACTCCAAGTATAATTAACTGCTCCGCTAGCGGTAATCTCTGCCGAAGAAAACTTACACAGTTTTAACGTATCATCAATCATAGGATTAGGTACATCGAAGAATACCTCGATAGTAAAAGATTCGTTTATTTCGCATCCTTCAGGAGTAGTTACTAGGATTTCGTAAGTTGTAGTAGCGTCTGGAGAAGCAGTTGTGGTATCTAAGTTCGTTGCTTGTAAACCATTTGGCGGACTCCAAGCGTATGTCCCTCCTCCAGTTGCCCAAACTGTAATTTCTTCTCCAAAGCAAATAGAAGTATCACCAATTGTTTCTATGTTTCCACCGTAAACATCTAAAAAAGCATCTAATGTATCTGCACCACAGACGTCCGAAACAATTACGGTGAAATTAGTGGGTTGAGTGATGTTTGCGGTAGGAGTTGGTGAATTTGCGTCATCTAAAAATTGAGCAGGAAACCACTCATATGTCGCACCCCCAAATGCTTCTAACTGGTATGACTCTCCGGGGCAAATTGGAGTAGGTGGAGTTACAACTCCTCCTTCAAATATGTCAATTACTATATCAAAGGTTGTAGTGTCATTCTCGAAGCAATTTAAGCTATCGCCCACAACAAGAGTAACGGTATAATTTCCTGGTCCTGCATAGTCATGTGTCGGACTAAAAGCTGTACTAAAATTATTATCTCCAAAATCCCAGAAAAAGGTATTTCCATTTTGCGAATTATTGGGAAATGTAACAGAGTTCGGTAGGCAAATTAGTGGGGCAACAGTGCCAATAGTAGATTCTATATTACTTAAATCAAACTTAAAGCATGCCATATTACAGTTGTTACTATTGTCAGTATTGGAAAATGCTCCCAACGTTGTAGTAAAGCCATCTGTTGCTGATCCACAACTTCCACAAACAGCATGATATATTCTTCCCTTTTTATCGAAACGACTTGTTCCGCCGTCTACGTGGTTAGAAGGGCTATTTGTACCTCCCATAAATGTTGCATAATCTAAATTTGTTGCGTCCGTTCCTAGAACGGCAATATAGAAATTACTGCCATTGGTAGTTGATTGAAAAGCATCAAGAGTAACCGGAAAACCGTTTGTGGTGCTAGAAGGAACTGAACCACTATTTGTATTTCCTCCCCATCCTGCTATATAAATGGTATAACAATCAGATACCAAGAAGGCAGTCGGAGAGATTTCTGGAGCTCCCGATCCAGCACCTATTAAAGTTGTCCATTCTTCTGCCGTTAGCGTTTCATTGAATTTTTTTATGAATTGTCCACTATTTGCAACTCCAAATTTGCCCGGAGTAATTGCCATATTTCCGTCGGTTTGACCATAGACATAAGGCTTGTTGTCTAAATCTACTTGAACAAAATATCCTTGATCGTAGTTAGGAGTACCTATGTATGTTCCAGCTAATAGGTTGGCGGTGTTTCCGTCTAATTCTATTAAGTATCCATCAATACCTCCGTTATATGTTAGGTCTAATCCAGTACTTACACCTAATGAGTTTGACGTTGTTCCACCAGTTACATAAACATTTCCTGTATTTGAAACTTGCAGCGCATTTCCAGTTTCTATTCCAGATCCTCCAAAGTAGGTGCACCAGTTTAAATTGCTTAATGCAGGGTTAAATTTACCTATTACTGCATCTTGACCTCCAGATAGTGTATTGTCTGACTGGCTGCCCGCAGTTGGGAAATTTGATGACTGCGTAGTTGAAGAGAAATAAACATTTCCTGAATTATCAAGCGTTACTTCCCCTCTGTATTGATCACCATAATTATACGCTAAGCTTCCAATATTAACTCCGTCCACTCCCGAACCTCCAATGAAGGTAGAAGCGAGTAAATTAGATCCATCAGCACTTAGTCTTGCCAAATATAAATCACTACCGCTGAGGGGAACAAAATTTTCGTTTGTAAACTGACCGCCATTAAAAACGGTTTGAAAGGCACCTGCTGTTACCGGAAGGTTTGGACTAGAAGTAACGCCAAAAATAAAAAGTTCTCCTGCGTCATTAGCAATGATTGAGTTGGGTGTTTCGTTTCCTGCGCCTCCAAAATAAGTACTATAAATTAAAGCACTTCCTTGTGCATTGAATTTTGTAATGGCAACATCCCATGGATATTGTCCTTCTCCACCGTTGAATGTGCCGTCATAAGGTCCTGTAGTAAGAGGATACCCAGATCCTGCTACGATTCCTCCGCCAAACAAATTAGCGTTTTGATCTGGTGTTGCAGTATATCCCCAGTTATCTGCTGTAGAACCTGAGAAAGTAGAAAAAGTTATTTCAGGATCTATAACATAAGTTCCATTTATTGGTGCGTTCGGTATATCAAATCTAAGGATTCCATTTTCTAGAATAAAGGAACTCTCTATTTCTTTATCTCTTTCTATTTGATATGAATACGGTTTGCTTTCTGTTAAGATTCCTAAATCTGTGTGAACTTTAAGGTTTCCTCCTTTGTCTAATTTGATGCTGTTTTGACCGTCGTATTGAATTTTAATTTGAGATATATCTGCACCTGGCTTTACTCTAAAACTATATTTAAGGGCTTTGGTTCCCTCTATTATTAAGTCTATGTTGGGGTAAAATTCTAAAAATTCAACTTTATTGTAACTGTGTATATTTCCTTTCCATTTTGTAGAATCAGACCCCAAAATATAATTTCTGTAAAAAGTGGAAGAGTCAGATACTTTTAACTCTCCTTGCCAATTGCTATTTAGAAATTTAGATTTTAGTCCAAAATTCTGGATTTTTTCCTCGGCATGATCATTTACATGATGGTGTTTATGATTTTCCTCTGAGTGATTGTGTAAATCCGAATAATTATTTAAATGATAAGCAAATCCATCTTTTTCTATAAACATGGCTCCAGCGTTCATATCAACTTTATACAAGATTTTTTCCTCCCATTGTCCTTTGTTAGGATGCAGCCATACTTCTTGAGTAAAACTCATGAAAGAGACTAGTAATAAAAATATGTATAGCGTCTTTTTAATCAATGACTTAAATTTACAATGTATTTGTGAGTCAACCAAACGAATTAATCTATGACATCATCCGTTTTATCTTTAATTAATAACTGTTTTTTTCATTTAAAGTTGCCTAATTTTAGAAGTTTATAGCAAATGTCTTACCAAATGTCATTTTGCTTCTAAAATTAAAGGTTAAATTTGTAATAAAAATATCTCGTACCAACGATGAGTGATGCTATAAAACACGAGTGTGGAATTGCACTTTTAAGACTAAAAAAACCCCTAGAGTTCTATCTTGAAAAATACGGAACAGCTTTCTACGGAATAAACAAACTTTATCTATTAATGGAAAAACAGCATAACCGTGGACAAGACGGAGCGGGTGTTGCCAACATTAAGTTAGATATGGATCCAGGAGAAAGATATATTTCTAGGGTGCGTTCTACAGACCCTAAGCCCATCCAAGATATTTTTTCATCTATCAATAAACGTTTTCAAGAAATAGAAGAAACGAACCCAGAAAAACTAAATGATGTAGGTTATTTAAAAAGAAACGCAGGGTTTACTGGTGAGTTGTTTTTAGGTCATTTACGTTATGGAACTTTTGGACGAAATTCTATTGAGAGTTGTCATCCATTCCTTAGACAAAATAATTGGATAACAAGAAACCTAGTGGTTGCAGGAAACTTTAATCTTACAAACGTTGATGAATTATTTGATGTTTTAAAAGGAATAGGTCAGCATCCCAAAGAAAAATCTGATACGGTTACTGTTCTAGAAAAGATAGGACATTTCTTAGACGAGGAGAACGACGAGATGTATCAACAATATAAAGCGCAAGGATATTCTAAGCCTGAAATATATAAGCGTATTGCTGAGAAAATTGATTTAGAGAAAATCCTAAAAAAAGCTTCTTCAGATTGGGATGGCGGATACGCTATGTCTGGTCTACTTGGTCATGGAGATGCCTTTGTTCTAAGAGATCCTTCTGGTATTAGGCCAGCTTTTTGGTACGAAGATGATGAAGTATGTGTAGTTGCTTCTGAAAGACCAGTTATTCAAACAGCATTTAATCTAAAGCAGTCAGATATTCAGGAATTAACACCTGGACATGCCCTAATCGTAAAGAAAAATGGTTCGGTAAATGAAGTTTTAATCAACGAGCCAAGAGAAAGACAAGCGTGTTCTTTTGAACGCATTTATTTTTCTAGAGGAAACGATTATGATATTTATAAAGAACGTAAAAAGCTTGGAGACTTAATTGTACCTGAGGTCGTAAAAGCAGTTAATTATGATCTAGACAATTCTGTTTTTTCATTTATACCGAATACAGCAGAAACGTCTTTCTATGGTATGATTAAAGGATTAGAAGATTACGTAAATCAAGAAAAGTTTGATGCGATTAAAGCGTTAGGCAAAGATTTTACTGATGACAAGCTTTCAGCTATTCTAAATCGAAGAGCGCGTATTGAAAAAATAGCGATTAAAGATGCTAAGCTGAGAACATTTATTACCCAAGATGACGCCAGAGATGATATGGTTGCTCATGTGTACGATATTACATATGGCTCTGTTGTTCGTGGAAAAGATAATTTAGTAGTAATAGATGACTCTATAGTAAGGGGAACAACTTTAAAACAGAGTATTCTGAGGATTTTAGATAGATTAGAACCCAAAAAGATTGTGGTTGTTTCTTCTGCACCTCAAATTCGTTTTCCTGATTGCTACGGAATAGATATGGCAAGGATGAAAGACTTTATTGCTTTTGAAGCTGCCATTTCTTTACTTAAAGATAAGGGTCTTGAACATATCATTGAGGATGTTTACAAGAAATGTAAAGAGCAAGAATTTATACCAAAAGAACAGATAAAAAATTATGTAAAAGAGATATACAAACCTTTTACACCAGAAGAAATTTCAGCTAAAATCTCTGAACTGTTAACACCTAAGACAATCAAAGCTGAAGTTGAAATCATTTATCAGTCGATAGAGAATTTACACAAGGCTTGTCCAGAAAACTTAGGTGATTGGTATTTTACAGGAAATTACCCAACTCCCGGTGGGAATAAAGTGGTGAATAAAGCATTTATTAACTTTGTAGAAGGTAACGATAAACGAGCCTATTAATTAAATATGAAAAAGCAAACTACATTATTCTTCTATCTTTTAGGTGCGTATGTAGTTTTGCAGTTTTCTTGGTGGGGCTATCATTTGATAGACTTATCGCATGAACTTCAAAAGAATGAGCCAGGTTCTCAAAACAGAACCTGGATGGTCGTTGGAGAAGGATCCGTTTTTCTGGCTTTACTTATTTTTGGACTTTGGAGAATCAGACGATCCATTAAAAAAGAACTCGATCTATCTCAACAACAAAGTAATTTTTTACTCTCTGTAACGCACGAATTAAAAACACCGATAGCGTCTAATAGACTTTACCTTCAAACTATACTCAAACGTGCTAATTTGCCAAATGAGAAAAGAGAAGAATTATTGAAGTCTGCCTTAGGAGAAAATAAGCGATTACAAGAGATGATAGAGAATATTCTAACAGCTACACAACTAGATAATCGGGTTTTACAACTAAATGTTTCAGATGAAAATATAGCAGAATTTGCTGAAGATCTGGTTCAAAAATGGAGCAAACAACGTTGCGATATTTCTGTTGTAAATAAAGTACGCGAAAAGGTAAAGGTTGACAAAGTACTTATCGAAATCATGATTGTTAATTTGCTGGAAAATGCTTTGAAATATGCCAAAGGAAACGGAATTAATTTGTCCTTTTCACTAATAGATAGAAGTTTGCAAATCTCAGTTTGCGACCAAGGACCAGGTATATTGAAAGAAGATCAAAAGCAAATATTTAAGAAATTTTATAGAGCTGGAAACGAAGAAACAAGAACCGAAAAGGGCACAGGCCTCGGTTTGTACATCGTTTCAGAGCTTGTTAAAATTCATAATGGTAGAATATCTTATCAAAATAACGAGCCAAATGGAGCGTGTTTTAAAATTGTTCTAGAAAATGTCTAAGAAAGTCGGTTTAATTATTCTGGATGGCTGGGGTATTGGAGATAAATCAGAATCAGATGCTATTTACAACGCCAAAACCCCATGTATGGATAGTTTATTGGCGAATCACCCAAATGCTAGGTTAACAACTTTTGGAGAGGAAGTCGGACTACCAAAAGGTCAAATGGGAAATTCTGAGGTAGGACACCTTAACATAGGAGCTGGGAGGATTGTTTATCAAGAATTAACGAGAATTAATAAGGCGATTCAAGAAAAGACTTTTTTTGAAAATACTGAACTGATAAAAGCTTTTGCTAATGCCAAAAAAACAAAGAAAAAAGTACATTTTATTGGTCTAGTTTCTGAAGGAGGTGTACATAGTTCTCAAAAGCATTTGTATGCTCTTTGCGACATGGCAAAATCCTATCAATTAGAGAATGTTTTTATACATGCTTTTACAGATGGTAGAGATTGTGACCCTAAAAGTGGTAAGCAATTTTTAATTGAATTAAGTAATAAAATAGAAGGTTCAACTGCTGAAATAGCTACTGTTATTGGCAGATACTTTGCAATGGATAGAGATAACCGCTGGGAAAGAATAAAAAAAGCATATGATCTTATGGTGCATGCTAAAGGTCAAAAGCACACCAATGTAGCAGCTTTGTTTGATGCTTCCTATGCGTCAGGAGTTACAGATGAATTTATAGAACCTTCTTTATTGACCTCTAAAAATGCTAAAATTGAAGATGGCGATACCGTTATCTGTTTTAATTTTAGAACAGATAGACCAAGAGAAATTTCAATCGCTTTAACACAAAAAGAAATTTCAAATGAAGGTATGAAGCCTTTAGACATTGATTACTATACAATGACTTCTTACGACGATTCTTTCCAAAATGTAAATGTGATTTTCACAAAGGATAATTTACAAAATACACTTGGAGAAGTATTAAGTAAACACAATAAAAAACAAGTTAGAATTGCAGAAACTGAAAAGTATCCGCATGTTACATTCTTCTTTTCTGGAGGTAGAGAAACGGAGTTCTCAAATGAAAAAAGAATTCTAATAAACTCTCCAAAAGTTGCTACTTATGATTTGCAACCTGAGATGAGTGCTTATGAGGTTACGGAAAAAATGATAAACGAAATACAACAAAATAAACCTGATTTTTTCTGTTTGAATTTTGCGAATCCAGATATGGTGGGTCATACAGGTGTTTACGAAGCTATAAAGAAAGCTGTTGAAACAGTTGATAAAGGGTTGTGCCAAATTATAGAAACAGGTAAACAAGAAGGTTATTCATTTATTATTATTGCAGATCATGGCAATGCAGATTTTGCTTTGAATCCAGACGGGTCACCAAATACAGCACATTCTTTAAATCCTGTTCCGATAGTTCTTTTAGATGAGGATCACAAGCAGATAAACGATGGGAAATTAGCGGATATAGCTCCAACGATACTTGATTTATTTAAGATAGAAGCTCCAGAAGAGATGGATGGAGTTAGCTTGATATAAGCTATTAACATAAAATGAAAAGAGCTACTCGTTTTGAGTAGCTCTTTTTTTATGGTTATTTTCTAATTAAATGAATAAATCCTTGCTCTACAATTTCTTCTCCTTGAAAACCGCGTACTACAAAAGTGTAAAAGTAAACACCATCAATACAAGGTTCTCCTGAATTTTTGTTATTTCCATTCCAAACTGCATTTGAAGGGTCTCCTTTGCTCTCAAAAACAATATTCCCCCATCTATTGGTAATAGTCATATCTAAACTTTCTGCATTTTCCGGACTTACCATAAATACATCATTAACTCCTTCAGAACTTCCAGGTGTAAACACATTGGGTAACTGGTAGTTCAAAGGTAAGAATGGAGTTACAATTATAGTTTGATATGCAGTATCTGAGCAAGCACCTTCATTCACAATAAGCTCAACGGTATATGTTTCTTGTGATTCGTCATAAGTTGCGCCCTGATTCGATAAATCGGTTACCGTGTTTGATGTTCCATTACCAAAATTCCAAGCATAATTATCCGCATTCGGTGTACTGTTGTTAGTAAATGTTACAGATAAAGGCGCAAATCCCTGTGTTGGATTTGCAGTAAAGCTAGCTGTTGGAGGTGGATCTTGGGTTAGTAAAATACTATCAGAGGTTGTACAAATATCGTCTGTAACAGTAAAATAGTACCAACCAGGAACAAGGTTAGACCATGCAGAAGCATCTGTGCTAAAAGGGCTATTGGCTCCAGGACCAGACCAGTTATAATCTGGAACACCAGTTTGTCCACTAATTAAACCATAGACTAACCCGTCTTGAACACCGCAAGATGCAGTTTCCGCTACCATAGTATCTATATTTAAACTTTGATCAACAATAATTGTAGCCGTGTCAAGGTAATCAAAACCACAAGCATCAACAGAGATTACTAAATAGTCTTGCGGACCATCATTTAGGGCTGAAAGATTTACATTGTCTCCAGAAGTTACGTAGGTAGAATCAGGAAGAGAAAACCAGTCATATTGATAGGGTCCAAATCCTCCGTCAGTTGTAACATTTATTGGAACCTGGTCTGTTGCACATAAAATCGTTGTGTCTAGTGCAGTAACATCTGAAAAGGGTTCGTCCAAAATATATGTGAAACCTTGCGTTTGTATGGTGTCTCCACAAATAGTTACCGTAAAAGCAGATATGGTAAGTAATTCCGGACCTTCAATTAAACCGTCATCGATTGGGCTAAGTAATAAAATAATCGAGTCTTGTCCAGGTAAGAAAATTACAGAGTCTCCTGCGGTTACACTCGGATAATCTACACCATCCGTTGCATCTCCGCCAGTTGTGAAATAAATAGTTAAAGAATCCGTAGATTGGTTTTCAGGTCTAGAAAAAATAACCTGACCATCCGTACATCCTTCTATAAGTATCGTGTCATTTTGAGTGGTTGCAATAGAAATATCTACTGCATTTGTTTTAAAAGAGTTGGATTCCAAGAAAACGCCAGAATCGAGTCCGGTATCAGCAATGTTGGCAACAGCTAATTTGATGTGGTAGGTTTGACCACAAATTAAACTTGCATTGGCTTTTAACCCTAAAGTACCACCATTGAAAATATAGCCAGCTGTGCCAGCATACGCTTCGGTGTAATAAATTGTGTTTGACAACCAGTTTGGATCAGCTGCTGCGCAATTAGCTGCAGAACCTGCTCCTCCAGGTATACCTGAATTTACTGTATTAATCTGCACAGGAATGTTACCTCCTGGAATAAGTGCAATGTTTTCAGCTCCATTTTGATACGGGCCAGAAAAACCTGGACCTGAAATGAAGAAACCAAATACATCATTAAAGCCTGAACAAGTATAAGTACCATACTCTACACTAGCAAAATGATAATTAAAAGATAAAGTATCACCCGTTGCTATAAAATCAAATTCCAGTACAGATCCATTTGTTGCATTGTTTGATGCTAAGGATTGAACGTCAGGATCTCCTATAGTTGCTCCTCCTTGAGTAGCTAAATAAACTCCACTCGGAAACTCGAAATTATTGGTTGGTGCATTAAACTGCAATGCAGATGGGTTAGCAATCGTAGCATTATTTGCAGTACCATTAAAGGTAACATTAAATGCGTTGATACCCTGGCCTATTAGCACTTGCTGCACCAGTTCTTCTGGAGTTAAAGTATTAACCGTATTTATTTGACTAAAAGAATTAATACCGGTTAAAACGAAAAGACAAGTAATAATTTGTTTCATAATTGAGTATTTGGTGTTTATAAGACGAAAAGTAACTAAAAAGAGTTGCATTTGTACTAGATTACTTAAAAGTCTTTTTCATTTCTTTTGTTCGATTAGATTCCCAATAGTATCACATAGAAAATTTTAACTTTGTATCAAAACAAGTTTACAATGAATAATACGCAAGATTACATAAACAAGAATAAAGATAAATTCCTAAATGAGATTATTGAACTCTTAAAAATCCCTTCTGTTTCTGCAGATCCAGCTTTTAAAAAAGAAGTGCTTAGAACAGCAGATTTTATTGCAGATGAGTTAAAGAATTGTGGAGCCGACAATGTAGAAATTTGTCAAACTGCAGGATATCCAATTGTTTACGGAGATAAAATTATCGATTCAAACTTGCCTACCGTTTTGGTTTATGGTCATTACGATGTTCAGCCAGCTGATCCTCTAGAGTTGTGGGATTCTCCAGCATTTGAGCCAGTTATTAAAAAAACAGACATTCATCCAGAAGGTGCAATTTTTGCACGCGGAGCTTGTGATGATAAAGGACAGATGTTTATGCACATCAAAGCATTCGAAGCGATGATGAAAGCAAATGAATTGCCTTGTAATGTGAAATTCATGATTGAAGGTGAAGAAGAAGTTGGATCAGAAAACTTAGGAGTTTTTATTAAAGAAAATAAAGAGAAACTTGCTGCCGATATTATTTTGGTTTCTGACACAGGAATTTTAGCGAATGATGTACCATCTATCACAACAGGTTTAAGAGGATTAAGTTATGTTGAGGTAGAGGTAACCGGACCAAATAGAGATTTACATTCTGGTCTTTACGGTGGTTGTGTTGCAAATCCAATAAATATTTTGGCAGATATGATTGCTTCTTTAACGGATAAGAATAATCATATTACCATACCTGGCTTTTATGACAATGTGCAAGAATTATCAAAAGAAGAACGTGCCGAAATGGCAAAAGCACCCTACAGTGAAGAAGCGTACAAAAAAGCACTAAATATTGCCGATGTACACGGAGAAGCTGGTTATTCAACACCAGAAAGAGGTTCTATTCGACCAACATTAGATGTAAATGGAATATGGGGAGGATATACTGGAGAAGGCGCTAAAACTGTGATTGCATCTAAAGCGTATGCGAAAATTTCTATGCGACTTGTTCCCAACCAAGGCCCAGATGAAATCACAAAGAAATTTAAAGATCATTTTGAATCAATTGCTCCCGAAGGCGTGAAAGTAAAAGTGAGTCCACATCACGGAGGAGAGCCTGCTGTTACACCTATAGATTCTGTTGGTTATAAAAGCGCAAGTCTGGCAATGGAAAAAACATATGGAAAAAAACCAGTTCCAGTTCGTTCTGGAGGAAGTATTCCAATTGTATCACTCTTCGAGAAAGAGTTAGGCTTAAAAACTGTGCTTATGGGATTTGGTCTAAACAGTGATGCTATCCACTCGCCAAACGAACATTATGGTTTGTTCAATTATTATAAAGGAATTGAAACGATACCGTATTTTTATCACTACTTTTCAGAATTATCGAAAGGCTAATCAAAGTAAGGTCGGTTTTTAAATTTGCCGACCTTTTACACAAAACGTATGAAACAGTTTAAGTTATTGTTATTGCTAAGTGTTGTATTCCTATTCTCTGGATGTTTCGAGTATGAAGATATAGAGTTCAAAGGAATCAACAATTTTAAAATGGGAACCATTAAAGATGGTGCTGTTAATTTTGATCTTGACGTAACCTTATTTAATCCTAATGGATACGCTATTTCGGTTAAGCCTTCTGAAGTGGAAGTATATGTAGAAGACGATTATATTGGCCTAGCAAAACTTTTGCAGAAGGTTAAAATGAAAAGAAAGACAACTGCTCTGTATGGCATTCCATTGAAATTGACTTTAGAAAATGGAGCCATGTTTAAGCTAATGCGCTATGCGTCTAAAAAAGAAGTTACGCTTAATATTAAAGGGAAGGTGAAGGGCGCTGTACTTGGTTTATCTAAAAAAATAGAGGTGAACGAAAAGAAAACGATAAGTACCAAAGATTTTAAGCTGTGATAAAGCATGATTTTGAGCTGTTAAGTGATGGCGAGTTTTCTTTGTTATTACAAGAGTCTGGAATTGTATCGTATAATGATGCATGTCGTTTTATTAGAGATATTCGTTATGATAGAATTTCTGATCCAAAGGATATTTCCTTGGTTTTTCATGAAAGACAAGGAACCTGTTCTACAAAACATGCTTTTTTAAAAAGAGTTGCTGAGGAGCAAGGAGTTTTAGATGTGGAGTTAATGATTGGAGTTTTCAAAATGGGACCAAATTCTTTACCTGAGCTGACCAGTATTTTTGAAGATTATACTTTTGATTATATCCCTGAGGCTCATGTTTATCTCAAAATAAAATATGAAACACTAGATTTTACGCTTAAAAACAGTTTTGATTTTGTTCCTTTTTTAATCCAAGAACAACAGGCATCAATTGATTATGTGCTAAACGAAAAAGTACGTTATCATAAAAATTTCATTAACCATTGGAATAAAACAAATCTAACTAATGATGAGGTTTGGGAACTGAGAGAGAAATGTATACAGCAACTGTTTTCTTAATACCATCTTAGAGATGAAGCTTATTTTTATCCTCTACGTCAATACAACTAATCTTGAATTCTTATTTTTACAAAACAATTTAAAACGCAAATATGAGTAATAACGCAATAGATCAAGGACACGTTAATTATACTGTAAACGAAAAAGGAATTGCTACAATTGAGTTTGGACATCCGTTGAGTAATTCTTTACCTGGTAAGATTTTAAATAAACTAGCAAATACAATCCTAGAAGTCGGAGAAAACAGCGCTGTGAAGGTCGTTGTTTTAAAGTCTACCGGCGATAGAGCATTTTGCGCTGGAGCCAGTTTTGATGAATTAATTTCTATAAAAGATTTAGAAACCGGGAAAGTGTTTTTCTCAGGTTTTGCTAATGTGATTAATGCTTGCAGAAAATGTCCTAAATTAATCATAGGTCGCGTACAAGGTAAAGCCGTAGGTGGTGGAGTGGGAGTAGCCTCTGCAGTTGATTATTGTTATGCAACAAAACATGCTGCTGTAAAACTTTCTGAACTCGCCGTAGGGATTGGACCTTTTGTAGTTGGTCCGGCAGTTGAAAGAAAGATTGGCACTTCAGCAATGAGCCAGCTCGCCATAAATGCTACAGAATGGAGAAGCGCAGATTGGGCAAGAGAAAAGGGATTATATGCAGATATTTTTGACTCAGTAGAAGAAATGGATACTGAAATTGAAAAACTAGCAAGTACTTTATCAAAATCCAACCCAGAGGCCATGACAATGTTGAAAGAGATTTTTTGGCAAGGAACAGATCATTGGGATGAACTGCTTGCTGAGAGAGCTGCGAAAAGTGGAAAGCTGGTCTTGTCTGATTTTACAGTTAAGGCAATAAATTCATTCAAGAAAAAATAAAAAAAGTAATTGTTTAAATACAAGGATACCTGATTTAGGTGTCCTTTTTTTGTAAAAAAATATTTATCCTTCTTTCGAACCAAACCATTTATACTTTGTTCCTTTAATACAATAAAGAAATATGTATCAACTTATCAAAAAACAATTTGTAAAAACAGACCTTCAAACCTGTTGGGATTTTTTTTCATCTCCAAGAAACTTAAAGGAAATTACACCAGACTATATGGGGTTTAATGTTTTAACAGAGATACCAGAAAAAATGTACGAAGGACTTATGATAGAGTACAAAGTAACTCCATTGCTTAATATTCCAATGAATTGGATAACAGAGATTAAGTATGTACATGATAAAGAGTTTTTTGTTGATGAACAAAGAAAAGGTCCGTATAAAATATGGCACCATGAACATCATTTTGAAGCGGTTGACGGTGGCGTTGAAATGACCGATATAGTTTCATACGAAATACCTTTAGGTATCCTAGGTCGTATAATGCACCCAATTATAGTAAAAAAGAAGTTGGAGGAAATATTCGATTATCGATTTAAGCGCGTAGATGAGTTATTCAATAATAAATAGTAGTCAAGTTATAGTTATAAAGGTGTTTTATTTCAGTTAAAACACCTTTTTTTATGTAAAAATCAATCTAAAAGTCGTTCTTTTTAAAGTATTCTACAAGTTCTATTAAATCTGTAAAATAGAAGTCGGATAATGTAAGTTTTTTATTTATGCTATGAGACTTTTCAGGTATCACTGCAACTTTCATTTTTGCACTTAAGCCAGCGAGCATACCATTAAAGGAGTCTTCAATAACCAAGCAATTTTGAGGCTTTATATTTAGCATTGTTGCAGTTTCAAGGTAAACTTGAGGATGAGGTTTTCCGTACTCAACATTTTGTGCGCTTAATGTATAATCGAAATAGTGTTCTATTTTTAAAGTAGAAAGCACGCATTCAAGTAGTTTAGTGTAAGAAGAAGTTGCTAGTCCTATTTTTAGTCCTTTCCCTTTGAAAAAGAGCAGCGCTTGTTCTACACCAGTAAGTGCTTTTCCTTGTTGTTTTATGAGGTAAATCATTTCTTGTATGATTTCATCAACAATTATTTCTGTGCTTACCTTACAGTTTACGAAACGTTCTTTCCAAAAGTCTACAACTTCATCAATTCTTAAGCCAACAGTTGTTTCCATTTCTTTGATACTAACACGAATTCCAACTTGATTGAAAACAGTGGTTTCAGCAATTTTCCAAAGCGGTTCAGAGTCAATTAAAACCCCATCCATATCAAAAATTACAGCTTCTATTTTACTTTTCATATTTTAAGGTATATAAACTTGCCTTTGAAATAGGGTTTGTTTCATGTGTTAGAAAAAGAGTGTTTTTTGAAGCAGCTATGGCTTCCCATTGATTATAAAATTCAAGGTAGAGTGTTTGCTTCCATTCTAATTTTCCAGCAGAAATTTCGAATACATATATTTTCGAGTAGGTGAGTAGAAAAAGTTGGTTTTCAAAAATAGTTGCGCTTGTAATAGATTCTTCCATCCAATTACTGCTCGGAAAGAAAAGCGAAGTTGCTTGCGAGATTTTTTCTTTGTTAAAATCTAAACTATAGCACAAACTAACGCCATTAAATGGTTGGGTTCTGTTTTTTGTAAAAATCCATAATTGATTGTTGTAGTAAACAAGTGCTTCGGCATCAAAATAAAGTTTGCTTTTACTTGGTGGGAAATCTTTTTGATTGGGATATTTAAACTTATATTTTTTTGCTTTTATCTTTTTTTGAGTAAGTACTTCTTTTAATTCAACTTTTAGAATTTTAAGGTTTTTTCTATTGTTTTCATTATTCCCAATGTCCGCAATGTACAGATTACCCTTGTCGTCTAAGCAAAGGTCTTCCCAGTCTACATTATCTTCATCTGTTATTTCACAGGTATGTATGAGTTCTCCTTTTCTATTTAGCACATAAATTTCCGCTTTATTTCCACCGTCATTAATGGTAATGAAGCTTCCGTTTTTCAAAACTACAAGGCCAGAGCTTTCTTTGATTTTTGGAGACAGTTGGCAAACTAGATCTTGACCAAAAGCAAAGGTTGTAAAACACAAAAACAAGAATAAAATACCAAAATTGATTTGTTTCATTTTTTAAAATTAATACTTAAATAACAAATCACCTTAGACTTACTTTTATTAATTGCTAACTTCGTAAAAATTTTCTAAAATGTTATCACCAGGTTCTAAGGGTTGGATTCGAAAATACTTTCAATTGATAGATGAAGGTATTATTTCCATAAACTCTGTGGTACCAGAAGGTATGGACGAAAAGCGTTTTGTGCATTTAGAAATGAGCAAATCTGGATTGCTTTTCGGCTATCCACACAGTAGAATTTTTTCGAATCACATAGAAGATGGAAATTGGACCAACGAAGAAAACTTAAAAATTGTTTTGTTTGAGAGTCATCTGCACATTTTTACCCTGAAGAACGGCACTTTTGATAAAAATAATTTTATTAATTCTTTGTCCGAGTTTTATAAAGAACACAACGCAAAGTCTATTTTAAACTTTACAGGAATTTTCTTTAAAGATTCTCAAGAAGAGAGTATAGAAAAGGTGCTGGCGAAAAGAATAGATATTAAAAAGAATTTAGAGAATAAAGCGTGGATTAATTATTTAAGTAATAGTTTAATCTATTTAGACGTTGTTTTGTTTCATAATTTCTTGCGATCTAACAAAGAAACGATTAACAACAACTATCAAAACCGAGCAGTTACAGTTTTACAAGCAATAATTTTGGCTGCACATTCTGACGGAGAGATAGATAAAAAAGAAAAAATGTTGTTCAATGTGTTCTTAGCATCTGCAAATTTGCCTGAAGATAACCGAAGCACACTCGAAAAAGCATTTAAGAAGAACACCCTCACGATAAACGATTTAGATGTAAACCTATCAGGAGATTGGTTGTTTAAGCATTATATTCTCAGTTTATGCGCGCTCACTATTTTTGCTGATAATGATGCCTTGGATCAAGAAATTAATTATCTCTATGAGCTGTGTAACTACTTCGAAATTGAAACAACTGACCTCCACGAGAATATCGCAATGATAGAGACGTTTGTTTTAGAAAATCAAGGTAGATTGGTCTTCTTACAAGATAATTCTGGATACGATAAACTTTATGCGAATTTATCTAAAAGGTGGGTAAAGGTATTAGGAAGAAACAAAGACAAACTTGTTCAAGAGCTCTCTCAAAGTAAAGAGCTTTTGATGCTTATTGCTAAATCAAGAAAAGAAGAACTCTCTTCTGAAGAAAAAATTAAAGTAAAAACACAGTTTTTAGATATCATTAAGTCTATGCCAGCATTAGCTATTTTTATGTTACCTGGTGGTGCATTGTTGCTTCCTTTGGTTCTAAAGATAATTCCAGATTTGGTGCCATCTGCTTTTAAAGAAAATGATTTGGAAGAAAATGCCTTTAAGGATTCGCTAGAATAGAATTAGGAGTTACGCTCTTAATAGATGTTGAGATGTATTTTAAGGTGGGTTTTGCAACCCCATCTGCCGTAGTACTGAACACGTAATTTATCCCTTCAATAGTTGTTTGTCCGTAGCAATGGTAAGAAGTATGGTCTACACCAACATTTTTAGAAGCTTCAGCGATTCCTTTTACTTTTAATTTCTTTTTGTAACTCATAAAGGATAACGTGTCCTCTATGTATTCAATTTCATAATACTTTTTATCTCCATTTAAGGCTTTGCGTTTGTCGGCCATCATGTCTTCTCTGCCCCAGTCGTCAATTGTAATTTGGAACTGTTCTCCCATTGTTAGTTTCCATTTGAATCCACCTTCCTCGTGTTCAACGTTTGGTTGAATAGCAGAACCAATTGTTGCTTTTTCACCAGGGAGGTAAATAGTTGCTTTTATTTCATAAGGAACTAAACTAAATCTTTCAAATTCTTCTAGAAATTTATCCTTTTCTTGGGCTTCCTTTTGAACATCTAAACTAGTTGCGGTTTCTGGGGTTGAATTTTCACAGCCAACCATCAGAATTGTGGTAATTAGTTGTAGAATTATGACTGACAAGCTTTTCATGAGCAGTTGCGTAATAGTGTGTAATGATTAGCAAATATAGAGTTTTGAGTACAAACATCAATTTAAATTCACTTATTTTGAAAAAAAGGTGTTTAATTTGAACATTTTTAGTTTTTGGATGTTTTATCATGTCATGGGATTGTATAAAATAAAAGATATTGAAACCTTAACAGGTATTAAAGCGCATACAATTAGAATTTGGGAAAAAAGGTATGAAATTTTAACGCCTGAAAGAACAGAGTCTCAAATTAGAATGTATTCGGATGAAGACTTGGTATCTTTATTGAACATCGCCATGCTTAATAAAAATGGTTGGAAAATTTCTAATATTGCAAAACTGAGCGTAGAAGAAATAGAGAAAGCCGTTGAGTCGCTCAGTAAGTTTGAAGACGTAGACGACTCTTTTGAGAAGCTTATTTTATCGCTTGTAAATATGGATGAAATCGTATTCAGAAATACGATTAAGGCCCTTATCAAACGTTTTGGATTAGTAGAAGCATTTAATGAGTACGTATTTCAATTCTTAGAAAGAATTGGTGTAATGTGGCTAGTAGGTTCTATAAATCCAGCGCAAGAGCACTTTATTTCTCACCTAATTAAGCAGATTTTAATTGCTGAGACGGATCAATTGCCTTATGCAGAAGCAGACAGCAAAAAATATCTTTTATTCTTGCCAGAGCACGAACAGCATGAGATTAGTTTATTGCTCTACAACTACAAGCTAAGGTATCAAGGTAATGCTACTATTTATCTGGGACAAAACACACCGCTTGGAGGCGTAAAGGCCTATTTAGAAAATAATAAGGTAGACGGCGTTGTGGTTTCATTTATAGGAGCATGTACGATTGACATGGTGCATGATATTTACGCTACAATTGCCAAATATACAGATGCCCAAGTATATTTTGCAGGCAGACAATTTGATGAATTTTCTTCCAAATTGCCAAACAACATTAATTCTATTCAACAATTAGTAGACTAATTTTCCTTAGTCTATTTCAAACGTTAGTCTCATTTTTTGATTTATTCTTTCACTAGAGTAAAAATTTTTTGTGTCTTTAATTTTACATAAACGCAGTAAATAAGCGGGTTTATAATTACCTAGGTAATAAAATAAAATTGTTTAATATTTTTTTGTTTTGTTTAAACAAAATATTTGTTTAAGTTTGAAATCAAATAATTAAACAAAACAAAATGTCAACATTAGAATTTAACAAAACATTGATTGGATTAGAGACGTATTTAAAGGCATTTGCTATGAGTTTTACAAGAGACGAGGAAGATGCTAAAGATCTAACACAAGAAACAATACTAAAAGCGATGAGTAATAGAGATTATTACACTCCGCAAACTAATTTCAAAGCGTGGGTATTTACCATCATGCGTAATTTATTTATTAACCAATACAGAAGAAAAGTTAAGTCAGGAACTATCTTTGATAACAGTAAAGAGTTATATTTACTAACGAACTCTACAGAAAATAGAGATACGCCGTATAATTACATGGCTAGTAACGAGGTAAACAAGCAGTTAGATAAATTAGCAGAGGAATATAGAGAACCTTTTGAAATGCACTACCTTGGGTTTAAATACAAGGAAATAGCAGAGAAACTGGATATTCCGATAGGAACGGTTAAGAGTCGTATCTTCATAGCAAGAAAAAAATTGATGGATTTATTGCCAGATTACCAATATGGAAATAACTAATGAGTAAGAAAATTATAATTGTAGGATCTGGAATTTCAAGTTTATCTTGTGCCAGTTATTTAGCAAAAGAAGGTCACCAAGTAAAAATTCTAGAAAAAAATCCTACAATTGGAGGTCGAGCACGTAAGTTTGATGTAGATGGGTTTGTTTTTGATATGGGCCCAAGTTGGTATTGGATGCCAGATGTTTTTGAAAAATTTTATGCCGACTTTAATCATAAAGTAGAAGATTTCTACGAACTTAAACGCTTAGACCCTAGCTACCAAGTAATTTGGAAAGATGGTACAAAAGATCCTATTCCAGCAAATTTAGATGAGTTTAAAGCTTGGTTTGAATCCCTAGAAAAAGGGAGTGCAGCAAAATTAGATCAATTTTTAGAAGAAGCAGCTTATAAATATGACGTAGGGATGAATGATTTGGTGCAAAAGCCAAGTCTGAAATATACCGAGTTTGCAGATGTACGTATATTAAAAGGAATGTTTAAAATGCATCTTTTTAGTTCTTTTTCTAAGTACATTAGAAAATACTTTTCGCATCCAAAAATTATTGAATTGTTAGAGTTTCCGGTATTGTTTTTAGGAGCAATGCCTAAAGATACGCCTGCACTTTATTCATTAATGAATTATGCTGATATTTCTCTCGGAACATGGTATCCAATGGGCGGAATGCACAAGATTATAGAAGCATTTTCAAGCATTGCATTAGAGCAAGGCGTAACTATAGAAACAGAAGCAGAGGTAACCGGATTTCAATACAAAGGAAATGCGGTAACTGCTGTAGAATGTAAAGATGGTCGTTTGTTTGAAGCGGATCAAGTAATTTCTGGAGCAGATTACGCACACACGGATTTTGATATTTTAAAAGAAAATGCAAATTATTCAGAACAATATTGGGATAAAAGAGTAATGGCTCCATCTTCTCTCTTATTCTATTTAGGTGTAGATAAGAAAATTGACAATTTAGAGCATCATAATCTATTTTTTGACGAAGATTTTAACCAACATGCAGTTGAAATCTATAAAGATGCACAATGGCCAAGCGCTCCACTTTTTTATGCTTGTTGCCCAAGTAAAACTGATGCAACTGTTGCTCCAGAAGGCAAAGAAAATCTTTTTTTATTAGTTCCACTTGCACCCGATCTACAAGACGACGAAGAAAAACGCGAATTGTATTATAACTCTATAATGGATAGGCTTGAAAAACATACAGGTCAAAATATTAAGGAGCATGTAATCTATAAAAGAAGTTTCTGCGTAGATGACTTTAAGAAAGATTACCACGCATTTAAAGGAAATGCTTATGGTTTAGCCAATACTTTAAAGCAAACGGCAGTTTTTAAACCGCGGTTAAAGAACAAAACGATAAAAAATATGTTCTACACAGGTCAGCTTACAGTTCCGGGCCCTGGAGTTCCGCCCAGTATTGTTTCGGGTAAGGTTGTTGCCAACGAGGTAATTAAAGCCATTAATAAATAAGAACACGCTATACACTATGAAATCCATATTCGATAATTTATCTACTGATATCAGTGCGATTACCACAAAAAGGTACAGTACAAGCTTTTCATTAGGCATAAAGTTCCTGGCAAAAGATTTACAAGCACCTATCTATAATATATACGGATTTGTTCGCTTTGCAGATGAAATCGTTGATTCATTTCATGGATTTCAAAAAGAGGAACTCTTGAAAGAGTTTAAGGCAGATACGCATAAAGCAATTGAAAGAGGGATTTCACTTAACCCTATTCTGAATTCTTTCCAAGAAACAGTAAACAAATACGCTATACCGACACATCTTATTGACACGTTTCTGCATAGCATGGAAATGGATCTTACCAAAGAATTTTATAACCAAGAAAAGTATGAGCAGTACATATTAGGTTCTGCCGAGGTAGTAGGCTTAATGTGCTTGAAAGTATTTGTTCGTGGAGATGAAAAAGAGTACGAAAGACTCACTTCTAGTGCAATGAAATTGGGTTCTGCATTCCAAAAAATTAATTTTTTAAGAGATTTAAAAGCGGACTTCCATGAGTTGGGAAGAACATATTTTCCAGGTGTAGATTTAAAGCAATTTAATGATGTTATAAAAAAAGAAATCGAAGCAGATATAGAAAAAGATTTTGCTGCAGGATATCAGGGAATACTGGAATTGCCTAAAAACGCACGCTTTGGAACATATATGGCCTACATTTATTACTACAAGCTTTTTAAGAAAATTAAAGAAACCCCAGCCCAAGTGGTATTAAACGAACGTATTAGGATTCCAGACGGAAGAAAATACAGTTTATTCGTTTCTTCTTACGTGCGTCATAGTTTAAACAGATTTTAGTATGGAATTTGTCGTTTTGGTTGATGAAAATGACCTCCAAATTGGTAAAATGGAAAAGCTTGAGGCACATCAGAAAGGATTGCTTCACAGGGCCTTTTCTGTTCTTATTTTTAATGATAAAGGAGAAATGCTAATTCACCAAAGAGCTGCAGATAAATACCATTGTGGTGGGTTGTGGACAAATGCTTGTTGCAGTCATCCTAGAGAGAATGAGTCAATTACTCAAGCTGCTGAAAGACGATTAATGGAGGAAATGGGTTTTTCGGTTAAAACCTATCCATTAAAGCAATTTATTTATAAAGCTAGTTTTTCGAATGGATTAATTGAACACGAGTTCGACCATATCGTAACAGGAATTTATAATGATACTCCTAAACCAAATCCAGAGGAAGTAATGGATTTCGAATTTGTAGCCTTAAATAAACTAGAAAAAGACATCAAAGAGAATCCAAAAAAATATACACCTTGGTTTAGAATTATAGTTGAAGAACATTTACAAAATAGTACAATACAGAATACATGAAAATTACAGCTTGCAGAAGAGAAACATTTAACTCAGCACACAGACTAAATAATCCAGCGTGGAGCGACGAAAAAAACTTAGCCGTTTTTGATAAATGTAACTCGCCTAATTATCACGGACACAATTATGTTTTAGAAACATATGTTACGGGAGATATAGATCCAGATACTGGTTACTTGATGGATTTGAAGATTTTAAAAGATATTATAAAAAAAGAGGTTACAGATAAGTTTGATCATAAAAACTTGAATGTAGACGTTGAAGAGTTTAAATCATTAAACCCAACAGCAGAGAATATAGCCGTAGTATGCTATCAATTATTAAGAAAAAAAATAGACTCTAAACTGGGATTGCGTATTCGTTTATTTGAAACTGAAAAGAATTGGGTAGAATACGGTGAGAATGCCTAAACATATTTTCTTATTTCGTGTTAATAGAATATGGGAGAAAAATCATTTTCACGTAAAGAAATCGAAGGGTTAGACAACCGATATAGAGCGCAACTTATTAATTCGCTTTCTGGAGCTAAAAGTGCCAACTTAATCGGATCAATAAATCAAGAAAAACAGACAAATTTAGCAGTTATTAGTTCTGTAGTCCATTTAGGTTCAAATCCTGCATTGTTTGGGTTTATTCAAAGACCAACAACAGTAGAAAGACATACTTTTGAGAATATTATTCAAACCGGATTTTATACACTTAATCATATTCATACAGATATGTACAAAGCTGCTCACCAGACCAGTGCACGTTATGAGAGAGAACAATCTGAGTTTGACGCAGTGGGTTTAACAGAAGAATATAAAGAAGCGTTTGTATCACCTTATGTTAAAGAATCGCACATAAAGTTGGGATTGCAACTTGAAGAGGTTGTAGATTTAAAAATAAACGGTACTAAACTGCTAATAGGGAGTGTACAACACCTTTATCTACCTGAAGGTATAATAAAATCTGACGGTTATGTAAATCTTGCACAAGCTAATGCTGTTGCTGTTACTGGTCTAGACGCTTACAATTCTTTAACTGCCTTAGAAAGGCTTAGTTACGCGAAGCCAGATCAACCATTAATAAATATGGAACTATGAGTTTAGCTATTTTTTGGCATAGGCGAGACTTAAGGATTGAAGATAATGCGGGTCTCCACAAAGCATTAAAAGGCGAGAAAAATGTACAGCCTATATTCATTTTTGATAAAAATATTTTAGATAAACTTCCAGCAGATGATCAACGTGTATTATTTATTCACACTGAAATAAAAAGACTAAAAGACGAATACAAAAGCTTAGGAGCAGATTTAAAGGTTTTTTATGGATCACCTAAAATGGTATTTTCTCGGTTGATAGAAGATAAAGCTTTTCATATTAAACAGGTTTTTACCAATAGAGATTACGAACCTTATGCTAAAGAACGCGACCAAGAAATTTATGCGTTACTAAATAAGAGTCAAATTGAATTTTTTGGAGCAAAAGACCATGTGATTTTTGAAAAAGATGAGGTGCTGAAAGACGACGGAACTCCCTATCGCGTTTTTACGCCTTATTCACGCAAGTGGAAGTCAAAACTCAAAGATTTTCACATAAAGCCTTATTCTACAAAAGAGTTTGTCAGTAAACTAGCCCAGGTAACCGAATTTTCTAAATTAATTTCTTTAGAAGAAATGGGTTTTCGTTCAGAAAAAACACAAGACTTTCCAGATAGAGAAATTCCTAAAACTATAGTTAAAACTTATAACGAGACAAGAGATTTTCCGGCAAAGAAGGGAACTACACGTTTAAGTTTACATTTACGATTTGGTACCTTATCTGTAAGAAAATTAGTAGGCGCAACGAAAAGTTTAAACGAAACATATCTGAATGAAATTATTTGGAGAGATTTCTATCAAATGATTATTCATCATTTTCCGCATAGTGCAGAAGATTCGTTTAGAAAAGAGTACGATCAAATTCCATGGGAAAACGATGAGCAACTGTTTAAAGCATGGAAAGCAGGTAAAACAGGATATCCTATGGTTGATGCAGGCATGCGCGAACTAAACAAAACCGGTTTCATGCACAACCGTGTAAGAATGATAGTAGCTTCTTTTTTAACTAAACATCTTTTAATTGATTGGAGATGGGGAGAAACGTATTTTGCAGAGAAATTGCTCGACTACGAACTTGCAAGTAATATTGGTGGTTGGCAGTGGGCAGCCTCGAGTGGAGTAGACGCTCAACCGTATTTTAGAATTTTCAACCCTGAGAGTCAGCTTAAAAAGTTTGATAAAGATGAACAGTATGTAAGACGCTGGATACCAGAATATGGTACCAGTAAGTACCCAGTTCCTATTGTAGAACATAAGGCTGCCAGAGAGAAAGCCATTCGTGTTTTCAAAGAAACACTCAGTTAATTACTTATCTTTGAAACAGAAGTTTTGGCATTAATTATTTATTCATAAAAGAGATATGGCGATTAAAGTAGGTGATAGAATTCCAGCATTTAAATTAAAAAATCAAAATGGTTCAGAAGTATATAGTGCTTCTTTAATCGGAGATAAAAACTTAGTAATTTATTTTTATCCAAAAGACGATACACCTGGCTGTACAAAAGAATCATGCTCGTTTAGAGACGCGTATGAAGATTTTTTGGAATTGGATGCAGAAGTAATTGGTGTTAGTTCAGACGATGAAAAATCGCACAAAAAGTTTGCAGAGAAACACAAGTTACCCTTTGATTTACTAGCAGATAGTAAGAAAACAGTAAGAAAAGCCTTTGGTGTTCCTGGAAATTTATTTGGGTTGATACCCGGTAGAGTTACTTACATTATTGATAAACAAGGTGTAGTGCGTTCTATTTTTAATTCTCAGACAGATCCGGTTGGTCACATAGCAGAAGCAAAAAAGGTACTGAAGTCGTTAAAATAAAAACAACTTTTGAAGATTTCTGAAGAAATAAAGTTGAAGCTTAAATTGCTTCCAAATAAACCTGGTGTATACCAATATTTTGATAAAACGGGTAAGATTATTTACGTTGGTAAAGCCAAAAGTTTAATAAAGCGCGTTAACTCTTACTTTGTAAAAAATCACGATACGGCTAAGACACGCGTATTAGTTAAAAATATCGTAGATATAAAGTACATTGTAGTAGATACAGAGTTAGACGCTTTATTGCTTGAAAATAATCTGATTAAAAAATACCAACCGCGCTATAATATACAACTGAAAGACGATAAAACCTATCCTTGGATTTGTATTAAGAAAGAACCATTTCCAAGGGTTTTTCCTACAAGAAGAGTAATTAAAGATGGTTCAAAATATTTCGGACCATACCCTTCTGTAAAAGTAATGCACACGCTTCTTGGCTTAATGCGCGAGCTGTATCCACTAAGAACTTGTAATTTAGATTTGCATCAAAATAAAATTGAGGAAAAAAAATATAAAGTTTGTTTAGAGTATCATATAGGTAAATGCAAGGGAGCATGTATCGGAGAAGAGAGTAGAACTCAATATGACGAATACATTTTTCAAATCGAAAACATTGTAAAGGGTAATCTTACACCTGTTTTTTCTTTATTGAAGGGAAGAATGGCAGATTATGCAGCGAATTATCAATTTGAAGAAGCGCAACTTACTAAATCCAAGATAGAAACGTTAGAAAAGTATAAAGCTAAGAGTACTGTAGTTTCTCCAACAATAGATAGGGTAGATGTAATAACCATGGTAGAAGACGATAAAAGTGCCTTCGTTAACTATTTGGTAATTAACAACGGTTCTATTATTCATGGGATGACAATTGAAGTAAAAAAGAAGCTGCAAGAAGACAAATCTGATATCTTAGCGTTTGTTCTATTGGAGATGCGACAACGCTTTCAAAGTAATTGCAGAGAGATTCTGGTAGAAGATTATCTTGAACTGGATATAGAAGGGATTAGTTTCTTTTCTCCTCAACGTGGAGATAAAAAATACTTGGTGGAGCTCTCTAAAAAGAATGCTACTTTTTTTAGGCTTGAGAAATACAAGCAAATGAGTATTAAAAATCCAGAACGACATACAGAACGAATACTTGAAGGCATAAAAAAGGATTTTAGGCTCAAAGAACTTCCAACACATATGGAGTGCTTTGATAACTCGAATATACAAGGTACAAATCCAGTTTCTGCTTGTGTAGTATTTAAAAATGCGAAACCAAGTAAAAAAGATTATAGACATTTTAATATAAAAACCGTTGTTGGTCCGGATGATTTTGCATCTATGACTGAGGCCGTGTATAGACGTTATAAACGGTTGTTAGATGAAAATGAACCACTTCCTCAATTAATTATTATTGACGGAGGAAAAGGTCAGCTTAGCGCATCTCTAGAAGCACTTGAAAAGCTTAATTTAAGAGGGAAAATTGCTATTGTCGGAATTGCGAAACGATTAGAGGAGATCTTTTTCCCAGGCGATAGTTTACCTTTATTTTTAGATAAACGATCTGAGAGTTTGAAGGTGATACAACACATGAGAAATGAAGCACACCGTTTTGGAATTACACACCACAGAAATCGTAGAAGTAAGTCGGCATTGGTTTCAGAATTAATTCAAATAGAAGGGATTGGACCTAAAACTCAGGAAGATCTAATGCGTTCATTTAAAACAATTTCAGCAATAAAAATAGCAAAGAAAGAAGCGTTGGAGCAGGTTGTAGGATTTGCAAAAGCAAAATTAATTTGGAACTATTTTCATTAATTAAATAGCTTCACTTTCTTTTTTGAATTGTTTTATATCCAGTAAAAAATCGATATTTTCTTCAAGTTTATTACCAATAACTAGTACATTGGCTGCTTTCAGTGCGCATAGAGTGCTGCAAGACTTAATTCCTCCGCCCACTATTATGGGAGTATCTATTTGTTTTTGAGTTTCTAAAACAAGTTCTTCCTTTACGGCTTGTTTTGCTCCTGATCCTGCGTCAAAGTAAGTAATTTTCTTTCCTTGAAGTGAGCCTGCTAATGCTGTGTTTACAGCTATTTTAATTTGCGTATTGGGAATGGGGGTGGTTTGACTAACATATGCAACAGAACTTTTTGTTCCGCCATCGATTAGAATATATGAGGTTGGAATTTTTTCTAAGTTCAAATCATTCACTTCTTGTGCACTATTTACATGATGTCCAATTAAAAAATCTGGATTTCTGCCAGATATTAAACTGAGATAGAGTAGTGCGTCTGCTTTTTCAGAAAGTTGTTGTGGGTGTCCGGGAAAAAGCACTACTGGAATAATACTATTTGATTTCAAGAAATTTACAACATACTCAACTTCTAAACGTGTAGCTGTACTTCCGCCAACAAAAAAATAGTCTACATCGGCAAAACGCGCTTTTTCCACAAGTTCTAGTAGTTTTTTTTCGTCCTGTACTTTATCAGGATCAATTAAAACTGCAATTTGCCCTTTTTTAGCTTTAAAGCTTTCTAGAATTTTAGTAGTAGTCATTCGGTGCTTGAATATTAAATGAAATTACAAAATCTTTTTGTGTAAGAATATTGAGCAAAACTTCTCTTTTATGATCAAAGTTATCAATTGTTCCAATCCAACTTACCTCATCAATTTTTTGTAAGAGTAGTTCTGTAGCAAATATAATTTTTTTCCTTTTGGCTAACTTGTAAAGAGCTTCTTTTGCAGACCAAACTTTTATCATTTCGTGCGTAGAATTTATGTCTAGCTGCTTTAACTCGTTATTGCTCAGAAATTTGTGTTTAACACGGTGGATTTTCTCTCGTATGGGCTCTAGGTCTAATCCAACGGCATGTATTTTTGAAAATGCGATACCAACTACATTAGATGCATGCGAAATAGATATATATCCTTCTTCTTCAATAAATGGAGCGCCAATATCTGAATATTTGATTTCACTTTTTCCAAATAGAGAACTCCTTAAAATGCGCGTTGCCACAAACTCTCTTTTCCGTTTGATATTTGCAAACTCAGCTAAGCGTTTAATTTCTTTTGGCAACAGTTGATAGAGGTAATCTTCAATATCGAATTCTTGATAATACATCAAATGAACGGAAACCTCGTTCTCTGTTATTTTCTCAAAGTTAAACACGCTACAAGATAGTTTTTAAGTTCTATTTTTTAATAGAGACATCTAAAATAGCTTAATATTTTTGTTTTACTAATGTTAAGTTAGCCTCAGAAAATAAAAAAACTCCCTTGAAATTAATCAAGGGAGTTGTATATATAGTCAGTCATACTATCCGATTGTTTTCGGGAAATATGAACAGAGATTCCCAACCGAAGTTGGGAGTTTATCCTACATCATTCCTGGCATTCCACCTGGCATTCCTGCTGGGGCAGCACCTGCTCCAGCTTCTTCAGGCTCGTCTGCTATAACACATTCTGTTGTAAGTAACATTGAAGCAATAGAAGCAGCGTTTTCAATTGCTATACGCGTAACTTTAGTTGGGTCAATTACACCTGCAGCGTATAAGTTTTCAAATACTTCAGTACGGGCATTGTATCCAAAATCGTCTTTTCCTTCTTTTACTTTCTGAACGATAACGGCACCTTCTCCTCCAGCATTCGCAATAATTGTTCTTAACGGTTCTTCAATTGCTCTTCTTACAATTGCAATTCCAGTTAGCTCGTCATCGTTTTCACCTTTCACTGCAGCTAATGCAGATTCAGCACGTATTAAAGCAACTCCACCACCAGGTATAATTCCTTCTTCAACGGCAGCTCTCGTTGCAGCAAGTGCATCATCTACGCGGTCTTTCTTTTCTTTCATTTCAACTTCTGTAGCAGCTCCAACATAAAGTACCGCTACTCCTCCAGCTAATTTAGCCAAACGTTCCTGAAGTTTTTCTTTATCGTAATCAGAAGTAGAAGCTTCCATTTGAACTTTAATTTGTTCAACTCTCGCTGCAATATCAGATTTGTTTCCGGCACCATTTACAATAGTTGTATTGTCTTTATCAATCTCAACTTTTTCTGCAGTACCTAACATTTCTATTGTTGCATTTTCAAGTGTAAAACCTCTTTCTTCTGAGATTACTTGTCCGCCAGTTAGTATTGCTAAATCTTCTAACATTGCTTTTCGTCTGTCTCCAAAACCAGGAGCCTTAACAGCTGCAATTTTTAAAGAACCTCTAATTCTGTTTACTACAAGCGTAGTTAACGCTTCTCCGTCAACATCCTCTGCGATAATTAATAGTCCTTTACCAGATTGAGCAACTGGCTCAAGTACAGGAAGTAAATCTTTCATTGCAGAAATCTTCTTATCGTAGATAAGAATGTATGGATTCTCCATTTCAGCAATCATCTTCTCTGTATTCGTTACAAAGTAAGGAGATAAGTAACCTCTGTCAAACTGCATTCCTTCTACAGTTTTTACTTCAGTTTCTGTTCCTTTAGCTTCTTCAACCGTAATTACACCATCGTTTCCAACTACTTTCATTGCTTCAGCGATTAATGATCCTATCATTTCATCGTTGTTTGCAGAAATAGAAGCAATTTGTTTAATCTTATCGTTGTCAGAACCTACTTCTTGAGATATTTTCTTTAGCTCAGCTACAATGGCAGAAACGGCTTTGTCTATACCTCTTTTTAAATCCATAGGATTTGCGCCAGCTGCAACATTTTTAAGTCCTGCTGTAATTATAGCCTGAGCCAAAACAGTAGCAGTTGTTGTTCCGTCTCCTGCAATGTCAGCAGTTTTAGAAGCAACTTCTTTTACCATTTGAGCACCCATGTTTTCAATTACATCTTTGAGCTCAATTTCTTTTGCTACGGTTACACCATCTTTTGTTACATGTGGAGCACCAAATTTTTTATCTATAACAACATTTCTTCCTTTTGGTCCTAATGTTACTTTAACTGCATTTGCTAATGCATCTACACCTTTTTTTAATTTTTCTCTCGCTTCTACGTCGAAATATATTTCTTTTGCCATTTCTCTAAAGTTTTTTGATTTAAGATAAGATTCCGTAAACGTCAGACTCTTTCATTATAAGATAAGTCTTTCCGTCTAATTTAATTTCTGTACCAGAATATTGACCGTAAATTACAGTATCTCCAACTTTTACCGTCATTGGTTCTTCTGGTTTTCCATTTCCTGCTGCAACGATAGTACCTTTCAAAGGCTTCTCCTTTGCTGTATCAGGAATAATAATTCCACTCGCTGTTTTTTCTTCAGCAGCAACCGGCTCAATTAAAACGCGGTCTGCTAATGGTTTTAATACTGACATATTTATTTGTTTTTATTTATTAATTTGATATCGAGCGTACGACCAATTTTGTGCCAATCTTGTGTGAGGTATAGAAACAAAAAAAATGTCAGTATATGCGTGACATACTGACATTTTTAACGTGTTGATTGTATTTTTATTGACCCTGTCCTGTCGGTCCAGTAGCATCAATATCTCCTGGGTTTTCAGTTTGGGTTGGTTCCTCTTCTGTTGGTATCTCAATGTTGTTTTTTTGATACATAAGAGACATTACAATAGAGAGTACTGCAATAACTCCAGCTAAACTCCATGTAGCCTTTTCTACAAAGTCATTTGTTTTTTGAACACCACCTAATTGATGAGGTGCTCCAAAGTCTGTAGACAAACCTCCACCTTTTGGATTCTGCATTAGAACAACTAAAACTAGTAAAACACTAGCGATTAAGATTAATATAGTTAACAACGGTCCCATTCTATTTAGTATTAATTTTTTTCTTTATTATTTTAATTTGATTTGCAAAGAAACTCTTTTTTTCTGGAAATTTCAACATTAATTGCTCATAAGATAAAATTGCCTTAGGATAGTTGCCTTGCGCATCAAATATTTTAGCCAGTGTTTCACTTATTGGAAGAGCTGATTCGTCTAGACTTTTCTTTGCAACTTTACTTGGATTAAAGAACTCTTTTTTTGGCCTTGAAATTTGTGGTTCTTCCTGAATAAATTTTTCTACAATTTTTTCAATTTTCTTCTTTGTTTCTTTCTCAGCCGACTTTTTGATTTCTTTTTGCTCTTCAGATACTAAGTTCGTTTTATGTTCTTCTTTGTTGCTTTTTTGCTGTTGCTTCAGCCATTCCATGAAGCTGTTAGGTGTGCTTGGCTCAATGACAGTAGTTTCTTTGGCAGGGGTTATTTTCTCTTGGGTGTTTAATTCAAAAGATAGTTCTTCATCTATCTCATTTTCTATTGTTTTACTAACCGCAGAAGCCAATATATCGATGTCTAAAATATCGCGCGACGCCTTTTCTTGCGTCTTTTCTTGTGTTTCATTACCACTTAGTTCTATTTCTTTTTCGGTGTTATCAATTTTATCTGTTTGGTGAATATCTTTTTTAGATAAAATTTCTTCTTTAATTTTTTCTTCCACAG
>CBFHKX010000006.1:0-112586 GCA_965656535.1 Lishizhenia sp. | reverse complement strand
GCTTCCACAGCTTCCACAGCTTCCACAGCTTCCACAGCTTCCACAGCTTCCACAGCTTCCACAGCTTCCACAGCTTCCACAGCTTCTGGTTTCGTTTTTAGACCTTCCGTTAATTCATACAGTTGTATGCGATTAGGAATTTTAAACGCGTGGTTAGTTAGTTCTTCTTCAAAAGCAAAATCGCCATTTTGAGATAAACCAGATAGATATAGGATAGAAAACACAGCTGCATAACTATGTTTATGGGTCAACTTTTTTAACTCTTCCAAGTCGTGCTGCTCAATAGAAACGGGGTCTATTACTTTTTCTATCAGTTTTTGCTTGTTCATCTTACCAATTAGCTGTCAATTTATTTAGTACATCTTGAATAATTTGGTCGTTTATTTCAATAAATAAATCTTCTTGTATCGTTCCAAGATCTTGGTTTGAGTCGTAATCAACGAAACGTACACTGGTAAAAGTAATAACTTCTTCTTCTTTTTCTTTTGTTTTTTCAATAAATACTTCAAAAGCTGTGCTTATGGTGAGTCTGTTTTTTGCAGCCGTATTATTATCTAAAATGGCAACGGGCGATACAGCGTAGTCTGTTATCTTTCCTGTAACCGTAAATTGCGCTTCACTATTGGCATTTGGAGCAAGTTTAATACCTAATCTATTTTGAATGGCATCCTTTAATTCTTCTGTTAATTTAGGAGAGTAACTTATGGGTGCGTTAGGCGCATTGTTTTCCAAAACATCTACAAAAAAGTACTCCCACTCAGGAGGCACGCTGCCATCTTTAAACCCTACGCTTGTTGGCCAGCATGCCTGAAGTAATACAACTAAACCGATTAATATAAATACCTTCATTCTTTTATTTTAAATCGTATTCTTTTATTTTTCTGTATAAGGTTCTTTCAGAAATTCCTAATTCTTTCGCTGCATACTTCCTTTTGCCTCGGTGCTTTTCTAGCGCTTTTTGTATAAGTTCTTTTTCTCTGTCTTCTAAAGATAACGATTCTTCTACCTCTATGTGTTCTTCAAAATGATCTTCCTCAAACGAATTATCTTGAGGGATATTTGGTGTGTAAACTGGTTTTTCTTTTTCAGAACTAGGTAGATAGCGTTGTTGAATATCTGACGGAACTTCTGGGTACATTTTAGTCAGCACATCTTTTTGAGAAGAGTTCAGTGTCATATCGCCATTCGAATTAACTAAGTCGATAACTAATTTTTTCAAGTCATTTAAATCACTTTTCATGTCAAATAAAAACTTGTACATCAACTCTCTGTCAGAAAAAGATTCTTCTTGTTGTCTGTCTATTTTTGCCGGTAGATTTCCGGCTTGGTTTTTAGGTAGATAAAATGCAAGCTTAGAAGCATCTATTTCTCTTTCGTTTTCTATTACAGAAATTTGTTCTACAATATTTTTGAGCTGTCTAATGTTTCCTGGCCAATTGTAAGCATTTAGTAAAACAACAGCTTCTTCGCTTAGTTTTAGGGCAGGCATTCTATATTTTTCTGCAAAATCATGGGCAAACTTTCTGAATAATAGATGTATATCATCTTGTCTGTCTCTTAAGGGCGGTAGCTGGATAGGTACGGTACTTAAACGGTATAAAAGATCTTCTCTAAATTTTCCTTTTTGAATTGCTTGATGCATGTTTTCATTGGTTGCAGCAACTACGCGTACGTTTGTTTTTATAACTTTTGAAGAACCTACACGAATGAATTCTCCTGTTTCTAAAACACGTAATAAACGTACTTGTGTCTGCATTGGAAGCTCAGCTACTTCGTCTAAAAATATTGTACCGCCATCGGCAACTTCAAAATATCCTTTTCTACTACCACTGGCTCCTGTAAAAGCTCCTTTTTCATGGCCGAATAATTCTGAGTCAATTGTACCTTCAGGAATAGCACCGCAGTTTACGGCTATGTATTCTCCGTGTTTACGTGCGCTAAGTTGATGAATTACTTGCGGTATAATCTCCTTACCGGTTCCACTTTCTCCTGTAACTAGAACAGATATATCTGTAGGAGCTACTTGATTAGCAACTTCTAATGCTCGGTTAAGTTGTATTGCATTACCAATAATACCAAAACGTTGTTTAATTTGTTGAATATTCATCGTTTCGAATGTTTATATTGCTTTTCCGATTAATGTTGCAGAGGTACAATCAGTAATTTTTACCTTCACATAATCTCCTTTTTTGTAGTCCATTTTTGGAAATACAACCTTTACATTAAACTCGTTTCTTCCTACTAATTCTTCGGTAGATTTTTTTGAAGTACCTTCTACCAAAACGGTACTTATTGTGCCTAATAGTGATTGATTAAATAGTGTTGACTGAGCAAGGTGTGTATCAATTATTTCTGTCAATCTTCGTTGCTTTACTTCTTCTGGAACATCGTCCTCATACTTTCTTTCAGCAAGTGTTTTGGGACGTTCAGAGTATTTATACATGTAAGCAAAGTTAAACTTCACTTCTTTCATAAGGCTTATTGTTTCTTGGTGTTGTGCTTCGGTTTCACCACAAAAACCAGTTATTATATCAGTAGAAATAGCGTTGTTCGGGATTATTCTATTGATAGCCTCAATTCTATTTAAATACCATTCTCGTGTATAACCTCGGTTCATTTTTTTCAGAATTTCAGAGTTTCCAGATTGAACAGGTAGATGCACGTAGTTTGGAATGTTTTCGTATTTCGCAATAGTCTCAATTACTTCGTTGGTCATATCTTTGGGGTGCGAAGTTGAAAACCTTACTCTTAGCAATGGATCTATTTGAGCAACTTTTTCCATTAGCTGGGCAAAATTAGTTGTAGGTTTCTCTGCTTCTTTTATGTCGCCTTTTGCTGTCATATTCCAACGATAGCTATCTACGTTCTGACCAAGTAGCGTAACCTCTCTGTATCCTTGGTTGAATAAATCTCTGCATTCTTGTACAATGGTTTCGGGGTCTCTGCTACGTTCTCTTCCGCGTGTAAAAGGAACAACGCAAAATGAGCACATGTTATCACAGCCTCGTGTAATACTCACAAATGCAGTTACTCCACTACTGTTTAAACGAACAGGGTTAATGTCTGCATAAGTTTCATCTCTAGAAAGCAATACATTAACGGCTTTTTGACCTCCTTCAACTTCTTCAATTAAATCAGGTAAAGAACGGTATGCATCCGGACCAGCAACAATGTCTACCAACTTTTCTTCTTCTAAAAAAGTTTGTTTTAATCGCTCAGCCATACAGCCTAAAACACCAACAATTAAAGAGGGTTCTCTTAATTTTCGGTTCTTAAAATTTGTTAACCTTTTCCTTACGCGTTGCTCTGCGTTATCTCGTATTGAGCAGGTATTAATTAAAATAACATCCGCCTCACTTTCGTCTGTTGTTGTGGTATATCCTTTTTGTGTTAAGATAGAAGCTACTACTTCGCTGTCGGCAAAGTTCATTGCACAGCCATAACTTTCTAAAAACAATTTTTTTCCGTTGCTCTCTGCTGCAGCCCTTAGCTGAATAGCTTCTCCTTGTCTGCTTTCGTCTATCTCTTTGTTTGTAAAAACTGTTTTGTTCATTTTCTAGCTACTTTGAAGGGCAAAAGTAGTGATTAACTCTTGAATATGTCAAAATGGCAGATAGTAATTTTCGTTAATTATTGTCAATTTAATTTTTAATCGAGTTGGATTTTTGAACTTAATTCTATAGAATTAGTAGAGAGCTGAAACATTTGTATGATTTTTTACGTTTGGTTTTAGAGAGAATTTAAACTTATTTTGTGCCCAATTTAGGTTTTAGTCATATAATTTATAAGCAATGTCAAAAAATTTAGTAATCGTTGAGTCCCCCGCAAAAGCCAAAACAATAGAAGGATATTTAGGTAAAGATTTTATTGTTAAGTCGAGCTACGGACACGTAAGAGATTTGGCAAAAAAAGGGATGGCGATTGATGTTGCGAATAACTTTAAACCAGATTATGCTGTGAGTGTTGATAAGAAAGCATTGGTTACGGAGTTAAAGAAGTTAGCAAAAGCAGCAGAAGTAGTTTGGTTAGCAACGGATGAGGACCGCGAAGGAGAAGCTATTTCTTGGCACCTTTATGAAACGTTGAACCTTGAAAAAAAAGTAACTAAACGAATTACTTTTAACGAGATAACAAAGCCGGCGATTTTAAAAGCAATAGAAAATCCGAGGGAAATAAATAAAGAATTAGTAGATGCGCAGCAGGCAAGGAGAATCTTAGATAGATTGGTAGGGTTTGAACTTTCGCCAGTACTCTGGAAAAAAGTAAGGCCATCTTTGTCGGCTGGTAGAGTGCAATCTGTAGCTGTTCGATTAATTGTTGAAAGAGAAAGAGAGATACAAGGTTTTACGCCTGAATCTTACTTTAAGATTTCGGGGATATTTAAAAAAGGTAAAGATAATATTAAGGCCGACTTGGCGCATAATATTGGATCTGATAAAGAGGTTGAATCTTTTTTGTCAAGCTGTAACGGTGCAGATTTTAGTGTAACAGATGTTGTTAAAAAACCTGCTACAAAATCTCCATCTAAACCCTTTACTACATCCACGCTTCAGCAAGAAGCAAGTTTGAAACTTGGATTTGGGGTTACAAGAACTATGTCTGTAGCTCAAAAGTTATATGAAGCTGGACACATTACATACATGAGAACAGATTCTGTAAACTTCTCAGATACAGCTCTAGATGCAGCTCAAAAAGAAATAGAAAAAGCATACGGAAAAGAATATGCTAATCGAAAGAGATATACCAATAAGAATTCTAACGCACAAGAAGCACACGAAGCTATACGTCCAACAAACTTTACTAATCATACAGTAAATATGAGTTCAGATGAGGCGCGTTTGTATGATTTAATTTGGAAACGTTCGATTTCATCTCAAATGTCTAATGCAAAATTGGAGCGTACAACAATTAAAATTGGTGCTCCAGCCGTAAAAGATATTTTTCAAGCAAAAGGAGAAGTAATTCAATTTGATGGTTTTCTTAAAGTATATCTCGAATCTAGTTTAGATGAAGACGATGAAGATGCTGCGATTGAAGGATTATTGCCATCTGTTGCGGTAGGAGATACCTTAATACAAGATGTAATCACGGCTACACAACGTTTTACCCGATCGGCTCCAAGGTTTGTAGAAGCATCTCTTGTAAAGAAATTAGAAGAATTAGGGATTGGAAGGCCGTCAACCTATGCGCCTACAATTTCTACTGTTCAAAAAAGAGGGTACGTAGAAAAAGTTGAGCACGAAGGAACGGAAAGACGATATGAAGTGTATCGACTAAAAAATGAAGAGATTCAAAAAGTAACCAATACAGAAATTACCGGAAGAGATAAAAATAAACTTACGCCAACCGATATAGGTATGGTGGTAACAGATTTTCTTGTAGAAAACTTTGGTAGAATTCTAGACTATAATTTCACAGCTAAAGTTGAAGAGCAATTTGATGAAATTGCAAAAGGAATGCAGGAATGGACACAAATGATTCAAGAGTTTTACAATCCATTTCACGAAAATGTTGAAGATACACTTGAAAATTCAGACCGCGCTTCTGGAGAAAGACATTTAGGAGAAGACCCAAAAACAGGTGAAAAAGTAATTGTGAGAATTGGTAGATACGGACCAATGGTGCAAATTGGAGAGACGTCAGAAAACGAAGATGAAAAACCAAGGTTTGCTTCATTAAGAAAAGGTCAGTCAATTGAAACAATTACTTTCGAGGAAGCTATGGAACTTTTTCAACTTCCTAAGGCGCTTGGAGAGTATGAGGGAGAAGAGGTGTTGGTTAATATAGGTAGATTCGGTCCATACGTAAAGTTTGGAGGTGCTTTTATTTCTTTGCCTAAAGGTACAGAACCGCTAGATGTAGAATTGTCAGACGCTATAGAATGTATTGAAGAGAAAAAGAAAGCGGATGCTCCTATTGCGCACTACAAAGAATTACCCGTGCAGAAAGGAGTTGGAAGATTTGGACCATTCATTAAATGGGATAATATTTTCATTAACGTGAATAAGAAATATGATTTTGACAATCTTACACAAGCTGATATAGAGGAGTTGATAGAAGTAAAGCTTCAAAAAGAAAGAGAAAAAGTAATTCACAATTGGGAAGAAGAAGGTATTCGAGTAGAAAAAGCTAGATGGGGAAGGCATAATATTATAAAAGGTAAAGTGAAAATTGAATTGCCAAAAACAGTAGATGCAGTTGCTTTAAGTTTAGATGAAGTTCAAACGATTATCGAACAAAAAGCTCCGGCAAAAAAGAAACCCGCAGCAAAAAAGAAAGCTCCTGCAAAGAAAAAAGCAGTTAAGAAAAAATAAAAAAACGCAACCTTTGGGTTGCGTTTTTGGTTTACCAACATTCTACTCTTTATTGTTTGTTTAAAGATACTTCTTCAAAAAAGCCCTTTTCTTCTATTTTTGTTTGAAATAAGTAAGTACATGGAAGAATTATCAATCTACTTTTCGCCCGTATCGGAAAACAGAATTAAAAAAAATGCAGAAAGCTTAGGAAGAGCTATTGATGCGCATGTTGACGACAATTTTCCAGAAATAAAAGAAAAAGGTGTAGCGCTTATTTATTGCCCTGAATATAGGGGTGTTCAAGAGGTTAAGCCGAAAGGGACAGATGCTTTTAGAACAGTCTTGTATGATTTATTTCCTCAGTTTAATTGGACTTTTAAGGTGTATGATTTAGGGGATTTACTTCCTGGCGAAACAAGAGAAGATACCGTTTATGCATTGTCAAATGTGGTGCAAGAATTAAATAAAGTAGATGTGGTGCCTATCATTGTAGGCGGTTCTCAAGATTTAACTTTTGCATTATACAAGGCTTATGAAAAATTAGAGCAGTACGTTAATTTAACTACGATAGATTCAAAATTAGATTTAGGTCAGGCTGATGCGGAAATAAATGCTAATGCTTGGCTTAGCAATATTGTGATGCATCAACCTAGTTTTTTATTTAATTACTCCAACCTAGGTTGTCAGGCTCATTTCAACGCTCCATCTACGCTAGATTTATTTGAGAAGCTTTATTTTGACATTCACAGACTGGGTGTTTTAAACACAAACATTAAAGAAGCTGAGCCAGTTTTAAGGAATACAGATATTTTAAGTTTAGATTTAACTGCTTTGCGCTCGTCAGAATTTAACTCACACGCTTACAGTTCTCCCAACGGGTTTTTTGCAAATGAAATGTGTCAACTCACTCGATATGCTGGGATAAGCGATAAACTAACCGCTTTTGGTATTTTTAATCTTTTTGGAGATGATAAGCACAAAGTAGTACATGAATTAGTTGCACAAGCTATTTGGTATTTTATAGATGGCTATGCAAATAGGTTGGGCGATTTTCCAAAGGGAAGTACGAAGTCATATAAAAAATATAAAGTCTTTTTAGAAGCCTTAGACACGGAGATTGTTTTCTATAAAAGCGATAAATCAAACCGCTGGTGGATAAACGTACCTTATCCAGGAGAGGGTAGTAATAAATATATTAGACACCAGATGGTGCCTTGCTCCTATGAAGATTATCTTGCTGCTTCGAAATCAGAAATACCTGATTTATGGTATAAAACCTACCAAAGACTCAGCTAATTGTAACCTTTCGGTTAAAATTTCGTTTTACACAGATGTAAACATGTATTTGTTGAAAACGGCACTAATATTTTGTTAAAAGTTTTAAAGTAAAAGAATTTTAACTATTTTAGTCGCCTATTGCTTGTTCTTTTAAGACAAGTTTTTGTAAACTATGTGCTAACTATTTGATTTTATGAGTAAAAGAATACTTTTTATTAGCGTACTGTTATTTTCTGTAATAAGTTCTGTTCAAGCGCAACAAGAGAAGCTGTTAACTAATTTTATCTTTGATAAGATGTCTATCAATCCTGGAGCTACAGGTATAGATATAGTTGATGGTATTTGTGCTACCTCTATCTACAGGAACCAATGGGATAAAGTAAATGGCGCACCTAATTCTGTGTTGTTTAATGTAGAAGCAAATCTATCAAGGTACTTTCCAAGTGCGGTAGGTATTTCTTACTACCACGATGCTATCGGATTTAATAGGCAAAACAACTTAACGGCTAACTATTCTTTTCATTTGCCAGTAGCAAATGGAATTTTAGGTATAGGAGCAGCAGTGGGTATGGTGTCTTATGGTAATGATCCAATTTGGCAGCCTGTCAATACACCTGCTGCTTTAGATCCAAGTTTGAACGACACGAAGATATCGCAAGCAGGTTTGGATGCGAATTTCGGTTTATATTATAAACACAACGATGGCTGGTATGCTGGTTTGTCTGCAGTTCATTTGTCTGAAACTGAGCTTGATCTTTTAACGTTTACTACGAAAAGACATTATTATGCGATGGGAGGATACACATACGAATTGAATTCAGATATTGACATAGAAGGAAATGTTTTGGTTAGAACAGATGCTGTAAAGTTCAGTTCAGATATTAATGTACGTGGTATATATCAAAATAATTTTTACGGAGGTTTAACGTTTCGCCCGAATGATGCTATTGGTATAATGGCCGGAGTTACTGGGTTTAATGTTGGTCCTGGCTTTATATCCGGTGGATATTCTTACGACGTAACGGTTAATAGATTAAAAGGTAATTCTTGGGGTTCGCATGAATTATTTGTGAAGTATTGTTACATGCTTCCACCAGTACCAAGAACTGTAACAAGAAACCCACGTTGGTTGTAATAAATTAAATTTTTTTAAATCTTTGTAACCAAAAGGGCAAAGCTTCCGTTATAATCATCCATATTAGTGATTCCTGTAGAACGTTAATGATTAGATTCGGAAAGTAAAAAAGAGGTAGAATGAAAAAACTGTTGTTATTTAGTATTGTTTGCATGATTTTAATATCATGTAGTACAAGAACCGGTCACCTTACAGGTGTATTAGGAAGAAGAGTTTACTTCCCAGAAGTTCCATTGGGGATGGTTTACATTCCAGCGGGCTCTTACACTATGGGTCAAAATGATCAAGACGTTCCATTTTTGCACCAAACTAGGGCTAAAACTGTTTCTGTGCAATCTTTTTACATGGATCAAACGGAGATTACGAACAATGAATATCGTCAGTTTGTGAACTGGGTTAGAGATTCTATTGCACGTGAAAGAATTTACGAAGGTCTAGAAGAAGATGAGGAAGCAGAAAGATTCATTAATTATCAAGAAGAATATTTTGATGAAGGAGCTTTAGAATGGGTAGAATATGAAAGTTCTGACCGTTTCATTAACCGAGAACAGTTTTCTTTAAATTGGGATAGACAGTTTTCTTACAGTGATCCGGATTTAGTTCCTATTCTGGCAGATATGTACTACCCGCAGCCAGAAAGATATTACAAAAGAAAAGAAATAGATACACGTAAGCTTAGATTTAAATACTACTGGGTAGATATTAAAGAAGCTGCTAGAAGAGGTTCTGTTCATATAAAGCCTGATGGTTACAACTATCAAGGTAACAGAATGGATGATGACCACAGAATGTTAGATACTCCTGATCATCCTTTTACGCGTGATCCACAGGGTCAAGACCTTGATTTAGGTTATTTTAATAAGAAAGGTCAAAATAACGCTATAAGAGGTCACGAGAATCGTCAACGTTTCATAATCGATGAAGAGATTCAAGTGTATCCGGATACGCTATGTTGGGTTAGAGATTTTACTTATTCTTTTAATGATCCAATGACCAATATGTATTTTTGGCATCCAAGCTATGATAATTATCCCGTTGTCGGTATTACTTGGGTTCAAGCAAAAGCCTTCAATGTTTGGAGAACACAACTTTTAAATACTTGGTTGGTGTCAATGGGAGATATTTATGTGAATGATTTTAGATTGCCAACAGAAGCAGAATGGGAAAGAGCTGCAAGAGGTGATTTAGCTATGTCGCCGTATCCTTGGGGTGGACCATACATCAGAAATAATTCAGGTTGTTTCCTTGGGAACTTTAAGCCAATGCGTGGAAGATACTTCGAAGACGGAGGTTTTCATACGGTTAAAGCTTTCTCTTACAACCCTAACGGTTGGGGATTATACTGTATGGCAGGAAATGTTGCAGAGTGGTGTGAAACAGCTTATGATGAGTCGATGTATGAGTTTTCTCATGACTTAAACACGGATTACACCTACAATGCTATGGATTGGGATCCACCATCAATGAAAAGAAAAGTTATTAGAGGAGGTTCTTGGAAAGATATAGGTTACTACTTACAAACAAGTTCTAGAACTTATGAGTATCAAGATACTGCCAAGTCGTATATAGGAACAAGAAGTGTTCAAACTCACTTAGGTAGAGGGGGTAGAAACTTTGAAGAAGAAGGAGGAGAAGAAATGAAACAAGATATCCAACTTCGTTAATAAGCAAGCAAACAAATCAAAACAAATAAAACCCCGCCTGTGGTTGGGCGGTATTAAAACTTAAAACAAGGAAAAACTATGAAACCAGGAAGTAAAGCATGGAAAGCCTTTATGGCGAAATTGTACGGATTCGGAGCTGCAGTTGTAATTATTGGAGCGTTATTTAAAATTATGCACTGGCCAGGTGCAGGACCAATGTTAGTTATTGGTTTAAGTACTGAGGCAATTATTTTTATTTTCTCAGCATTTGAGCCAATTCACGAAGATCCAAATTGGGAACTTGTATATCCTGAATTAGCATTAGGGCACGAAGACGACTTTGATCACGAATCATTACCAACTGCAGCTCGTGGTAGAGGTGGAGCAGGAGGTTCTGGTGTTTCAGGAGAGTTAGATAAAATGCTTGAAGAAGCAAAAATAGATTCTGCATTAATTGAACGATTGGGAGATGGAATGAGAGCACTAGGAGAAAATGCTTCTCAACTTAAAGGAGTTACAACAGCAGCAGCTGCAACTGATTCTTATGTTTCTAGTTTACAAGCAGCTTCAGATAAAGTAGCTACGTTGTCTGAGTCATATGAAAGAGCGTCTGTTGCTATTTCAGGAATGACTTCTACTTCTGAAGAAGGAGCATCTTTTGGAGAGCAAATGCAGAAGGTGTCAAAGAATTTAGCAGCATTAAACAATGTATATGAATTGCAACTTAAAGGTTCTTCATCACACTTAGAAGCTACTGAAAAATTCCAAGGACAAGTTACAGAAATGATGCAAAATCTATCAGATTCTGTTGAAGATACGAAAATGTATAAAGAGAATATGTCTATGTTATCTAAGAATTTAACTGATTTGAATTCTGTTTACGGTAACATGTTGAAAGCGATGACAATCACAAAATAGTAACGATTAATTCAACTTTCGTTATTAATGTGGTATACGCATTAATTGATTATATAAAAATTAAAAAAATTAATTAAGTCATGGCAGGAGGTAAAGAAACCCCAAGGCAGAAGATGATCGGTATGATGTACTTAGTACTTACCGCACTTTTAGCCCTAAACGTATCAAAATCTATCTTGAATGCATTTGTTACAATAAATGATAAGATAGATGCTAGTGAGCAAATTGTAAGTAATACCAACTCTGGTATCTACGGAGAATTTGATAAAAAGAGAGCTGCTTTAAAAGCTACCAAAGGAGATATGGGAATATTGAATTATTGGGAGGCTAAAGCGCTAACAGTAAAAGAAAGAACTACTCAATTAGTAGGCTTTATGTTAGGAGAATCAAATGATTTGATTTCTTCTGTAGAAGGTAAAGATTGGGTAAAAGAAAAAGATGATAATGGTAATATTCTAGAGTTGAACTCATTAATGGAGATCAATGCAATGGATAATTACGATAAGTCTACTGAGTTATTCGTTGGAGGTAATCCTAAAAAACCGAATGCAAGAGGTGCAGCTATTTTGGATTCTATACATAAATTTAGAGACCAAATTGCGGGATTAATGGGAACATACCAAGAAGGATCAAAAAAATGGTCATTCGTTTCGCCTGAGAAGATTGAAGATTTAAGTACAGCTTTATTAACGGCTAATCCAAAGGATACTGCTAAAATTGCTAAATTCTACAAGTCTACAACAATGCCTGAAACGATAGAAGTAGTTGACGGTGGAGACAAAGTGAAAATGCCGTGGGTATCTGTATTATTTGATCATGCTCCGGTTGTTGCAGCAGCAGCAATGTTTACTTCTATTAAGTTAGATGTTAAAAATGCAGAATCAGTTGCAGCAGAGTACATGTTATCTAAAGTAGATGCACCAACGTTCAACTTTAATAAAATTGAACCATTAGCATTTGCGTCAACAGGTTACATTAACCAAGGAGATTCTTTGAATTTAAATGTAATGATTGCTGCATATGATAGTAACGAAGTTTCTAAAATTCGTTATGGTGTAGACGGTGATACAATGCCAGCTAATATGAAAGAAGTTAGTGGTGGAATTACTTTAAGAGGTGGACCTGGTGTACACAAGGTAAAAGGAACAATTGGTGTGAAGGAAAGAGGAGAAATTTCTTGGAAGCCATGGGAGTTTTCTTACGAAGTTGGAGCTCCAACTGGTGCAGTATCACTTCCAGAAATGAACATGTTATACAGAGGTTACCAAAACAAGGTTACAGGTGCTGCTTCTGGATATAATTCGTACAGCTTGTCTATGACAAATGGTTCGATTTCCAAGAGTGGTCAGTTTTGGATTGCAAAACCTGGCTCAGGTAGAGAATCTGCTATAACGATTACTGGTATTTCAGGAGATAAAAGAGCTTCTTTAGGTACGTTTAAGTACAGAGTTTCTGCATTACCACCACCAGACGTTCAGTTAGGAAACATTAAGTCTGGAGATGCAATTTCTAAAGGTCAAATTGCTGGTGCAACAAAATTCTTTGCTAAGTACGGTCCAGAAATTCCATTAGATGTAACGTTTAGCGTTGTTTCTTGGGAACTAAGAGTATCAGGTGCGCCTAGACCAATTAAGGGTTCTGGTTCATCATTCACTGGAGCAGGAAGAAGTTTGTTGAAACAAGCGCCTAAAGGTGGTATAGTACAGGTTAACACTGTAGTGAAGGGACCTGATGGAGGTTCAAGAAAAAGAAATATGAGTTTTACTATCCGTTAGTAAACTTAAAAAAATAGAGATATGAAAGGTTTAGTTGTTAGTATTTTATCGTTAATGTTCGTTTTTGCAAGCGTTGCGCAGCCAGATATAAATGGTGGGCCTTTAAATACGCGACCAGAAACTGGTATTATCGATGGAGTTTATATGCAAACACATGTTCCAACGAAAAAGTTGGTTCCTTACGAATTCGTTAGAGAAGCGGATGTAATTTGGAGTAAGCGTGTTTGGAGAACTTTGGATTTGCGTGAGAAAATAAATCATCCAATTTATTACCCGTTTGATTATGAAGACGCGGATGGAAACTGGGTTAAACATTCTTCACGCTGGAGTTTATGGACTATTATTAGAACACACGTTATGTCTGGTGATTTAACGGTTTACAGTCCTTATAATCCACTACTTTATACAGTAAGAGACGGAGACGAGTTCAAGTATCCACTTTTGCCTACACCAGGTAGAAATTACTACAACGATAAGAACTTTAGAGATACAATTTATCCATATTTGGGTCAACTAGGAGAATCTTCTGATATACCATTAGTTAACCAATACGGTGAGGACTCAACAATCATTACCAACGAAGAAACGGGAGATTTTGATTATGTTTATCCACCGGTGGATACAAATTGGTTTTATTCTGAGGATATAGAGCAGTACAGACTAAAAGAGGATTGGTTCTTAGATAAAGAGCGATCAGTGTTGGATGTGCGTATTATTGGTATAGCTCCTGTAATCTTTAAAAAGGATATTAGTACAGGAAATATCATTGGAAAAGAAGAACTTTTTTGGCTTTATTTTCCAGAGTGTAGATATGTATTTAACAACTACTTTGTTTACAATGAACAGAATGACGCACGCTGGATGAGTTTTGATGATTTCTTTTGGAAGAGAAGATTCAGCTCAACGATTGACAAAAAGAGCAACGTATTTGATCGTGACATCGAAAAATATAGAGTTGGTGTTGACGCGCTCATGGAGTCTAAAAAAATTACTGAAGAGATTAGATTAATTGAACACGACGTTTGGAGTTTCTAATTGTATCATAAAACATTAAAAGGTCTTAGCTTTAGTTAAGGCCTTTTTTTTGTACTCGTCTGAAGTAATTTTGTATAGAAATAGAGGGTGTATCATAAGGAGTTGTGTTCTTCTATTTTATACAGAACAATTAAGTACAAAGACTGTTAGTGATATTGATCAATAGTTAATAGAAAATATCTACTATTTTTGCCAAAAAGATTAGAATGAAGGATACCATTAATATAACCATCATAGACAGAGAGGGAATAGAGCACAAGCTTGAAGCTCCTACGGATATGAATATGAATGTGATGGAAGTTTGTAAGTCATATGAATTACCGGTAGAAGGTACGTGTGGAGGAATGGCAATGTGTGCATCTTGTCAGTGTTACTTGGAGTCGGAGCACGAGTTACCAGAGCAATCTGATGATGAGCTAGATATGTTAGATCAAGCATTTTATGTAGAAGATAATAGTCGTTTAGGATGTCAATTAAAAATCAATGAAGATTTAGACGGTGTAATACTGAGGTTAGCGCCAGAAGCATAATTTTTATATATTTCATTTAAAGAGAAATCGATTTGATTTCTCTTTTTTTATTGGTTCTATTTTCATAAATTTAAGTAACCTTAATACAACTTTTATGACTTTTTACAACCAAAAAAGTAACGACGACATATGTCCTACTTGCAAAACATTTAAATTAATAGGTAAAAGTACCCAGCGATACTGTAGCATAGAATGCAAAAATGAGCATCATCGGTTGGCCAGATTGATGATTAAACCTTATCAGATACAGAAAAAAAGACTGAGACGCAATTTGATTGTTCTTTTTGGTATAATGGGAGATAAGACAAAGTCTTTGGTTATTAGTGAAGATCTGTTGTTTGAATTTGGTTTTGATTTTCGAGTTTTATCTGGTTCCAAGATGCGTAATAAGAAAAAGTACTGTGTTATATTTTGCTTTGAATTTAGAAGAATTGGATACGGAAAGGTTCTTATTTGTCGGACGAACCAAAAGGAGAAAGTACAACTAGTTGAACCCTTTTTAAATCGATGGAGAATAGACTTTCCAGAGGTTTAAAGATGTTGGGAGGAACATTGAGTAATGGTATAGTGATCTATTTTCAAAGATTAAGTAATTATATTGATAATTGGTTAACGGTAAAACAGCCTGATAGTAAGGTCTGGAATCACCTACCATCGACATAATCACCTCATCCTGCTAACATTCATTTCATTACAATAATTAATCGACTCTGTCAAAAATAAAGTAAAACAGATATATTAAACCTTTTTTAAAAGTTTTTTAGAAAACACTAATCAGATGTTTAGTGTCAAAAATTTACTAAACAAATTGATCAGATTCGTTTAACTTTCATATTTCTAATTATCTTTGATTCAGTTCTTAAACATAAGCTTATAAAGAAAGACAGAGGGAATGGCCCAATGACGTCTTAGCAACCTTTCAAAATTCCTTTTGATTCCGGTGCTAATTCCAATCTTCACTATTGAAGAAAAGATGAGTAGTAATTTAATAAACACATTTCTGGGATAGCATAAAGTAAAGGTTTAGACTTAGGTTTTAAGTAGAGCTATTTTGTAAATATTAATAAAGGCAAGAGATTATTTTTTAGTAAAATTCTCCCTAAATCCCACTCTAAATTGGGAAACAATAGAAATGATAGACATTAATAAAGTTAAAGAAAGAACCGCATTGTTAAAAGATGCAATAACCAAAAGAATACTGGTTTTAGACGGTGCAATGGGAACCATGATTCAGCGACATACTCTAGAAGAAGAAGACTTTAGAAAAGGATGGTTTGAAGAACATGAGTATTCCTTAAAGGGAAACAATGATTTACTTTCTTTAACCCGACCAGATATAATAGAAGATATTCATGCCCAATATTATGCAGCAGGCGCAGATATTTGCGAAACCAACACATTCTCTGGAACGACAATTGCGCAAGCAGATTATCATTTAGAATCTGCAGTGTATGATATTAATTTTCATTCGGCTAAAATTGCAAGAAAAGTAGCAGATGAGTTTACTGCAAAAGAGCCAAATAAACCTCGTTTTGTAGCGGGCTCAATCGGACCAACAAATAGAACGGCAAGTATTTCGCCAGATGTTAATGATCCAGGATACAGAGCCGTAACTTTTGATGAGTTAGTTGCAGCTTATGCACATCAAACCAAAGCGCTGATAGAGGGTGGAGTAGATTTGCTCTTAGTAGAAACCGTTTTTGATACATTAAATGCAAAAGCAGCATTATTTGCAATAGACACCGTGCAAGAAGAATTAGGTACACATATGCCAATAATGGTTTCTGGTACAATAACGGATGCATCTGGGAGAACACTTACTGGACAAACAACAGAAGCATTTTTAATCTCAATATCACATATGCCTTTATTAAGTGTGGGCTTAAATTGTGCACTTGGAGCATCAGCGTTAAGACCCTATTTGCAAGTATTAGATAAGAAAGCACCTTTTCAAGTGAGTGCACACCCAAATGCAGGCTTACCAAACGAGTTTGGTGAGTATGACGAAACGCCAGAAATGATGGCTACACAAATAGAAGAGTTTTTAAAAGAAGGTTTGGTAAATATTATTGGCGGATGCTGCGGTACAACACCGGAACATATAAAAGCAATAGCACAAAAAGCAGCAAAGTATCCACCAAGAAAAGTCAAGGTTTAAATTCAGATATTATTTCAAATTAGCTTAAAATGAATACGCTCCCTCCATTAAAACTGTCAGGATTAGAACCATTAGTTGTAACACCAGAAACTAATTTTATTAACATAGGTGAAAGAACCAATGTCACCGGTTCTCGTAAATTCTTACGTTTAATAAAAGAAGATAATTACGAAGAAGCACTTTCTGTTGCGTTAGAGCAAGTAGAAGGAGGAGCACAGATTATAGATGTTAACATGGATGAGGGAATGATCGACGGAGCAGAAGCTATGGTCAAATTCTTAAATCTTATGGCTTCAGAGCCAGATATATCTAGAATTCCGGTAATGATAGACTCTTCTAAGTGGGAAATTATAGAAGCTGGTTTAAAATGTATTCAAGGAAAAGGTATTGTAAACTCAATTTCATTAAAAGGGGGTAAAGAAAATTTTGTTGCTCAAGCCAAAAAGATTAAAAGATTCGGAGCTGCTGTTATCGTAATGGCGTTCGATGAAAATGGACAAGCAGATAGCTATAAAAGAAGAATAGAGATTTGTGAAAGGTCTTACAGAATTTTGGTCGATGAAGTTAGTTTTCCAGCTCAAGACATAATTTTTGATCCAAATATTTTTCCAGTTGCAACAGGAATGGATGAGCATAATAATAATGCCGTAGATTTCTTTAACGCTACTAAATGGATTAGAGAAAATTTGCCCGGAGCACATGTTTCTGGTGGAGTTTCTAACGTTTCATTCTCTTTTAGAGGAAATAACCCTGTAAGAGAAGCAATGCATTCTGCATTCTTGTATCATGCCATAAAAAATGGAATGGACATGGGGATTGTAAATCCTTCTATGCTAGAAGTATATTCAGATATTCCAAAAGATTTACTGGAGTATGTAGAAGATGTTCTTTTAAATAGAAGACCAGATGCTACAGAAAGATTACTCGAGTTTGCAGAAACGGTTAAGGGTGATGGCAAAAAGAAAGAAGTAGATCTTGCATGGAGAAATGCTCCAGTAAACGAAAGACTTTCTCACGCTTTAGTTAAAGGAATTGTTGAATTTATAGAAGAGGATACAGAAGAATGCAGACAGCAATTTGATAGACCAATAGAAGTAATAGAAGGTCCCCTAATGGCAGGTATGAACATAGTTGGAGACTTATTTGGGTCAGGTAAAATGTTCTTACCGCAGGTTGTAAAGTCTGCCAGAGTAATGAAAAAATCTGTAGCTTATTTACTTCCGTTTATAGAAGAAGAAAAAGAAGAAGGCGAAAGCTCATCTGCTGGTAAAATATTAATGGCAACCGTAAAAGGAGATGTGCATGATATTGGTAAGAATATCGTAAGCGTAGTTTTAGGTTGTAACAATTACGAAGTAGTAGATATGGGAGTGATGGTGCCTGCAGATAAAATTATCGCCAAAGCCATAGAAGAAAATGTAGATGTAATTGGTCTTAGCGGACTAATAACTCCTTCTTTAGATGAAATGGTAACCGTTGCCAAAGAAATGCAACGAGCAGACCTTAAAATTCCATTAATTCTAGGTGGAGCAACAACATCCCGCGTACATACCGCAGTTAAAATAGAAGAACATTTTAGAAATGATCAAACAGTTCATGTTTTAGATGCTTCGCGCTCTGTAACGGTTGTAGAAAGTTTATTAGGAAAACGTAAAACAGATTTCGTCAAAGAAATAAAAGATGATTACCAGAAGTTAAGAGAACATCACGCAAAAAATAGAGGAAAGAAAACCTATTTATCTTTAGAGAAAGCAACAAAAAATAAATTCCAAATTGATTGGAAACAAGAAGATATTACTGTTCCTAAAACATTAGAAAAACAAACTTTTGTAGACTATGATTTGGCAGAATTAGCTGAGTTTATAGATTGGACGCCTTTCTTCCAGACTTGGGAGTTAGCAGGACGTTTTCCAAGAATATTGCAAGACGAAGTAGTTGGAGAAGCAGCAACAAAGTTATATGCAGATGCTAAAGTAATGTTACAACAAATTATTGATGAAAAATGGTTAACAGCCAAAGCTGTAGTTGGAATGTTTCCAGCAAATTCTGTAGGTAATGATATAGAAATCTATACAGACGAAACAAGAACAGAAGTTCTATCCGTTCAACACACTTTACGTCAACAATTAAAGAAAGCAGCCGGTGCAGATAATATGTCATTAGCAGATTTTGTAGCACCAAAAGAATCTGGAATAAAAGATTATGTCGGAGGATTTGTAGTAACAACAGGCTTAGGCATAGAAAAACACGTAAAACGTTTTGAAGACGATCATGATGATTATAACTCGATTATGTTGAAGGCCCTAGCAGATCGTTTGGCAGAAGCCTTTGCAGAATGTATGCACCTAAGAGTTAGAAAAGAGTTTTGGGGATATGCCTCGGATGAGCACCTAGAGAATGATTCTTTAATCAAAGAGCATTACAGAGGAATTCGACCAGCACCAGGTTATCCAGCTTGTCCAGATCACACAGAAAAACCAGATTTATTTAAAATTTTGGATGCAACAGAAATTACAGGCGTGAGTTTAACAGATAGTTTAGCCATGTTGCCTGCAGCTTCCGTTTCGGGTTGGTACTTTGCTCATCCAAAAGCCAAATATTTTGGTGTAGGTAAAATTACAATGGAACAAGTAGAAGATATTGCCAAAAGAAAAGGAAAATCTAAAGAAGAAATGGAACGTTGGTTAGGTTCATCCCTAGCATAGCTGTTTTTCAAGTAAATACCTCCTTCATTGAAGGAGTTGGGTTTTATGAGGATTTATCCGAATAAAAGTCGGAGGATACAAACGAATTAAAAGATAGAGTTCAACACAGGAAGTAAACTATACCTCCTTGTTGAAGGAGGTGTCGAGGAACGGACGGAGGATGCAAACGAAGCAAAACCTTTCGGACTAAGTATTCCGCCAGCCGGCGGATGTATCGAAGTCCAAAAGATAGAGTTCAACACAGGAAGTAAACTATACCTCCTTGTTGAAGGAGGTGTCTAGGAACGAGACGGAGGATGCGAACGAAGCAAAACCTTGCGGACTAAGTATTCCGCCAGCCGGCGGATGTATCGAAGTCCAAAAGATAGAGATCAACACAGGAAGTAAACTATACCTCCTTGTTGAAGGAGGTGTCGAGGAACGGACGGAGGATGCAAACGAAATAAAACCTGCGGACTGAGTATTCCAATTCTTAATCGGAATGTATCGAAGTCCAAAGGCACGAAGCAAAATGATTCAGTTATAGATTTTCTCCATTCTTAATTTAAAAAGTGCGCCTTCATCCAGCTATACACTAAAGTTTTCTTGTCTACTCAATATTTACTAAATAACTAAAAGGCTTCTATGGTCGCCTTTTATTTATAAGTAAACCTAAAAAAAGCCTGCAAAAAGCTACCGTTCCTATCTGGGGCGAGAATGTTTTAACAAACCTCCATCAAGCTAATTATAATCTGCATACTGAGTATTCCGCCAACTGGCGCATATATCGAAGTCAAAAACACAAAGCAAAAATTTCTCAATCCTAAATTTTAATATCCCAAAAAATTCCCTTAACTTTTTAATCCTAAACAGATTATTATGAGAAGTAGAGTTGTTAATCAGGTTGCAGCAGTTTTGTTTTTTATCACCTTTATCATCCTCTTTATAGGATACAAACTCAGTTGGTTTTAACTATTTACTTATTTTTAGCTAGATTCAGTTAAATGACAGACAAAGAATTTCTAGCTCACTATTTTTCTCTTCAAGAAGAGCAGGCGCAACAAGCGTTTAAGTTGTTTTAACCAACAATCACGGTGGAACATACAAGCTCTTTAAGAAGTAAAGGGCTTAGCACTATCTAAAAATGACTACGATGCATTGCATTTGAAAGTAGAAAACTGGACTAAAATAGAAAAAGACTTTATTGCCAAATGCTTTGCCCAAGTAGAAAATAGAATCTATCAACTCCTCTCAAATTCTGCCTAAGAGCGCTATCAGGCTTTTTATCAACATAAAAAAGAACTATTCAACCTTGTTCCGCATCAATATATCGCATCTATGCTGGGCATGTCGCCAGAAACTCTAAGTAGAATAAGAGCTAAATAATTTTAAGATTAGGGTTGGTTATTTTTTCTAGATTTTCAGCGAACGTTTTTATCTTTGATTATCAATTAGTTATGAGTTTATAAACCTCATGTAAGTTTTCTTGATTTACATCAAGAGCAAATAGTTGGTGTATGCTCAACTTTGTAAAAAAAAGCATACATGAAAAATCCGAAGTTAGAATTAAGAACTGAAATTGAAATTAACGCATCTACTAATGAAGTTTGGGAAGTATTAATTAACCTTGAAGACTACAAAAATTGGAATCCATTTATTACAAAAGCGAACGGTTTTGTTGTTGAAAAACAAGTGATTAATGTAAATCCGGGTGGAATGAAATTTTCGCCAACGGTATTAAAAGTAGAACCAAACAAACAATTTACTTGGTTAGGAAAGTTATGGTTAAAAGGTTTGTTTGATGGCGAACATGGTTTTGAATTAATAGCTTTAGAAAATAATAGAACACTTCTTAAGCACTCAGAAAAATTCAAAGGAATTTTAGTGCCATTATTCAAAAAGAAGCTTAATGTAGAAACCAAAGCTGGTTTTATAGAAATGAATCAAGCCTTAAAGAAAAGAGTAGAGGTAGAGGTAATCAATTAAACTATTTTACTTGAGCCTCAAACATTGAAAATAAACCAATAAAAGGTGATTTTAAGATACTTCCTTCGCTTTAACAACCAAAGTGCCCTTTAACTCGGTTTAAATCTAGTTTAACCTACTAATTAAATTACAAAACTTATAACCAAACACTTATCTAATGTTTTTCAATACCAATCTAGCCGTTTGCCTTGTTTTTTGTTCCATTAAAACTTCTTTACCTACGGTAACTCTATCTATAGTCGCTTGGTCATAATGCCTAATGGTTACTAACTCTAAACCATCGTTGTATTTTACATTGAAATCTGTGCTTAAAGAAGCCGTTAGCCGTTCTAAATCTACCTTGCTTTTATCTAAACACACAGAAAAACTAAGTGCAGAGTTTTGCATAATGTTTATTTTAGCATTAGCTTGAGCGAGGGTTTTAAAAATATCACTCATGTTTTCTTCTACTATAAAAGAAAAATCTTTAGGTGTAATAGAAAGTAAAATTTGATCCATTTTAAATATAAAACTAGGAACCAAATTATCGTTAACTGTAGAGCTTTGGATTGCCGTGCCGTCTGCTGTTGGGTTTAAAAAAGATTTTACATACAGCGGTATAGACTTATTCTGTAGCGGTTTAATTGTTTTAGGATGAATTACAGATGCACCATAATAACTTAGTTCTATAGCTTCTTTAAAAGAAATAGTATCTAGTTTAACAGTATTATCAAACCATTTCGGGTCTGCATTTAGCATACCCGGAACATCTTTCCAAATGGTTACATCTCTTGCATTTATGCAGTAAGCAAAAATACCTGCAGTGTAATCAGAACCCTCTCTACCCAAAGTTGTTGTAAAACCTTCTGAGGTATGACCTAAAAAACCTTGAGTAACAAAAACACGCTTATCTGCGTGCGCGTCTATACGTTCTTGTAAAAGTCCTTGTGTTTTGCTCCAATCTACCTCTCCTTCTCTATACTTATTATTAGTTCTAATCACTTTTCTAGCATCTAGCCAAACTATTTCGTTGCTATTTAAAGAAAGGTAAGCTTCAATAATTTTTGTTGAAACTACTTCACCAAGAGATACAATTTGATCGTACTCAAAATCATAATTTTCAGAGATTGGAATGTTTACTCGGTTTCCTAAATCATTAAAAAGAGTAAGCACCTCATTAAAGATGGGATGATTCTTTTCTTTAAACAGGTCTTCTAAAATAGAAAAGTGAAACGCTTTTCTCTCTAAAACGAGGTTTCTAAAAGTTTCAAAATCTTTATGATATAGCGCATCTGTAATTTGCTCCATTGCATTGGTAGTTTTACCCATTGCAGAAACTACAATTACCAAATTATCTTTAGGGTATAAGGATAAAATATCTTTTACATTTTGCACAGCAGAACCATCTTTAACAGAAGCTCCTCCAAATTTAAAAATACGCATAATCAAAAATTTTCTTGAGCGAAGTTAAAAGTTCTACCTTTATGAAAAAGTAGTTTTTATTAAATGTTAAAGATTTGAACGAATTAGAGTTAAATAATCAATTATTACAACAAGATTTCATCTTAAAAGTATCCAAGCAATTAGAAAAAGATATTAATAGATGCGGTTATGATTTTAAATTTAAAGAAAATCTTACCCCAACATCTATTTTCAAAGAAACAGAAAAGATAATTACAGAAATAAATAACAACTCTCCAAACGATTTATTAAAGCTTTGTTACTTAATAGATTTAAGCGAAAAAATAGTAGGCATCTACCAACTTCCAACTGCTAATATTGACTCAGAGGGTTTTGCAATACAACTCGTTAAAAGAGAAGCATACAAAGTATTTTTAAGAAATAAGCTGGACTTATAAATTACCCATTCTGGTTTTAGTTCCTTTTCTACCATCGCATTTTGTAGCAGATTTAGAACTTCCGCAAGAAGAAACAGCTAATCCAAGAGTAAATACTGCAATTAAAACAAAGGTGCTTGTTGATTTTTTCATAGTAGTATTTTTTTCTTCTGAATATTAGATTTGAATTACCGTTTTTCAAACGGTAATAGTCCTAAGAAGGTTGCAGTAATTGCATTTTTTTTCTTTGTCGATATGCAGAACATGAAATCCGTCCCTTCGTAAAATTACTTTTACCTCGATTATGTTCTTTTAGTCGAGCCAAAACATCTTTAGTCATTCCAACATAATAAACTTTAGACTTCTCTGAAAATAGAATGTAAACGTAGTACATGGTTTTGCTATAAAAAAAAAGAGCAACTCGCGCTGCTCTTTTTAAGTGGTGATGGACGAAGGATCCCTGCCTGTCGGCAGACAGGGAACCGGTCGACACAAGGATTTTCAGTCCAACAAATGCTCTGACCTTAATTTTTCTTTTCCATTGGATGTTTTGTAGTATTTCTCTAATTTTCTAGCTTCTTTCGTTTCGTACGGACCTTCTTTATAAACCAATGTCCAAGGTAAATGTCCCTTCGCAAAATTACTTTTACCTCGATTATGTTCTTTTAGTCGAGCTAAAACATCTTTAGTCATTCCAACATAATAAACTTTAGACTTCTCTGAAAATAGAATGTAAACGTAGTACATGGTTTTGTTGTAAAAAAAAAGAGCAACTCGCGCTGCTCTTTTTATGTGGTGATGGACGGGATCGAACCGCCGACACAAGGATTTTCAGTCCTTTGCTCTACCAACTGAGCTACATCACCAACCTATTTGGTGGGCGCAAAGTTATAAACTTATTCTTTACTAGAAACACTTTTTTAAATTTTTTTTCGTTTTTCTTCAATTATCTTTGCACCGTATGTCAAGAAAAGAAATTAATTACTGCATAGACGCAGGAAATACCCAAATCAAAGTAGCTTGTTTTAAGCAAGATACCTTCTTTAGTCTCCAGAAATTTACATTTGACGAACTCATAAATAATCCAAAAGTAATTTTTGAAATTAATCAAGCACGTAGTACAATTCTATCCAGTGTGCTTACAAAGGAGAAGACGAATCAGCTCTTAGCCCTGTTTTCTAAAGTTATACTCTTAAAGCATAACCATTTTTCACATTTGAAAATGAGATACCAAACGCCAGAAACTCTTGGTGCAGATCGAATGTGTAATGCAGCTTATGCTATGAAGGAAAATAAGGGTAAAGGCGCACTTGTAGTAGACGTTGGCACATGTATAAAGTTTGATTTTGTAAACTCAGACAATGAGTATGTAGGTGGTTCTATTTCTCCAGGTGTACGCTTGAGGTATAAGGCTATGAACGACTTTACAGCAAAGTTACCGTTAATAGATAAAACAACGAGAACTAATCTGATAGGCAAGAGTACAGAGCAGAGTATGCATTCAGGTGTGATTAACGGAATTCAGTCAGAAATTACAGAGATGATTAACCAATATCAGATGAAATATGACGGATTAACAACTTTTATGACAGGTGGAGATGCAGATTTATTTGATATACCTCTAAAAAATAGCATCTTTGTCCACGAAAATTTAACCCTCGAAGGTTTACATATAATTTTAAAAAAGCATGCAGATTAGACTTTTAGTATTCTTATTATTTATTGGAAGCGCATCTATAGCGCAAAACGCTGCATCTTCTCCTTATAGTTCTCAGGGATTAGGAGAAACCTCATTCTTTGGAAGCTCTTTATTTCAGTCTTTGGGTGGTTCTTCAGTATCATTATTAGACAGCACTATTTCAAATATTTTTAATCCAGCAACTTATGCTTTTATGGCGGAAGGACTACCACAATTCAGTATGGGGTACTCTTTTCGTAGCTCTGAGTACGAGTTCAATGGCACAAATTCTACTGTTAGTTTTGCCAACTTAACACATTTTTCTTTAATTGTTCCTTTCGCTAAACGTTTTGGATTAGGGTTTGGTATTCGTCCTACAACCCGAATAGGATATGATATCAGCGATTTTAGTTTGATAAATAACGATACAACTTTTTACAAGTATCAAGGAACTGGCGGATTGCAGCAAGCTTTTCTGGGAGCAAGTATTAAACTGCTTAATACAAATAAACACCAGCTAGGAATTGGTGTAAATGGTGATTTCCTATTTGGTTTTTCTGATAAACTTAGACGGACATATCAAACATTTGGTACTTCTCAGGCGGGAGGTATAATTCAGGAGACTACAAATTACAGAGGTTTCTCTGCAGAAACAGGTGTAAATTATGCCTTTATGCCCTCTACTGCTCACCGAATTACTTTGGGTATAACTTACAGACCGGAGTTAACGCTTAACCAAGAAAGAAATAATTATACAATTTATCACTTTAATTTCTTTGATGAGAACAGTTATGATACCTTATCAAATGTTTCAGATCAAGAAGGAGAGATTACTATGCCTGCTGAATTGAAGTTTGGATTAACTTATCAATTCTTTCCAAAAGACGATAGTACAAAAAATAGAATTTTAAAACCTAGCTTTTTGTTAACGGGAGAATATGAAGGCTCAGATTGGTCAACATTCCAGTCTAGAATTAATAATCAGATTGATACATCATTGTTAGGCAATTCGTCTACCTTCAGAATTGGTTTTGAGTATACGCCTCACAGAAATACTCTCGATAGATCAACGTTTATAAAATATCCGGCTAAAATTAAATATCGTGCTGGATATTATAGGTCTACTCTTCCATTTACCTCGCAAGGAGAAGCTTTAGAGGAGTTTGGCATAAGTTTTGGAATGGGATTACCAGTTGTAGTAAATAGAGCAATTTCTTCGGTAAATTTAGGGTTCAGTTATGGGCAGAGAGGAAATGGTAACATTAATACAATAAACGAAAACTTCTGGGGAATAAATTTTGGTGTACATTTGTCGCCCGGATTTGACCGCTGGTTTAGAAAGTACAAATACGATTAAAAAAAAGAAAAATGAAATTTGGTAAATTAATACTTGCTTCAATGTTGTTCTTAGGAAGCTTCTCAATTGCACAAGATGAGGTGGAAAGAACAGAATGTAATAGATTTAAAACTATTGCAGGTAATGCGTATAATGCGAACGATTTTAGTAAGGCTGCATCAAACTATCTTAAAGCAGAAAAAGAATGCGGAGGTTTAGAATTAGCGTTTTACAAGCCAATGATATACGCTTTACAAACTGTAGCAAACGGTTTAGAGGGTGAAGCTCAAGCTGCATATGTTGATACCTTGTTGACAGTTTACAGCAATGCGCAAGAGCAGCATGGAGAACAAATGGATTGGAAAACATACGAAGGATATTATTATATGCTTTCTAATAGAGAAGATAAGGTAAATAAAATTGTACAGCTTTTAGGTAAAGGATTGTACCACGATGAAGAGCCAACGGAAGCATTCGTATCACAATATTATTACTACTTGTACTACAAGTTTACAACTACTCCGGAAGATCAGTTGTCTGAGGCTAAAAAAGAAATGATTTCTGAATACTTCAAATTGTCTGAGTTGATTGCTAAGAATAAAATGAGTCCGCAAACAATGGAAACAGTAACTTCTTATTTTGATCAAGCGGTAACAGATTGTGCTTCAATTTTACCTGAAATAGCAAGCTTTACAAAGACTTTACCAGAAGATAAAGATTCTAAAACATCGGCGGTTAAAAACTTTATGTCTTTACTTGAAAATAAAGGATGTACTAAAAGTGAAGAGTACGGAGCATTGGTAGATATTATGATAGAAATGAATCCAACTTCTTTAGATGCTAAGCTTGCGAAGGCAAAATACTTAATGGCACAAGATAACGTTACAGAAGCAATCGGTGTATTTAAGGAGGCAAAAGGTCTAACAGAAGATGCTGAAAAAGTTTCTGAAATCGAATATACAATTGCAAAAGCGTATTACGATGCTGGTAGATATAAATCTGCCCATGATGCTGGATTAGCTGTTTCTGGAAGCTTTTCTAAAGACGGTGCAAAATTAGCTGCAAATGCCGTAATTAAATTAATGGATAGTTGTGGAGATACAACAATTGATAGAAAAGCCAATGCACTCTATGCCGTGCAAATAGCAAATAAATATGGTTTTAGTGCTTCGTCTTACGAAAGTCAAGCACCAACAAGTACAGATTTATTTAATGCAGGAATGAACAAAGGTACAACAGTTACGCTTTCTTGTTGGGGAGTTTCTGTAACACTGTAAAAGCTTCGTGATAAAAACCAAACATATTTTTAGATTACCTGCTGTGCTTGTCACGGCAGGTTTTCTTTTTTCTTGTGTAAACGATTTGGAAAGAATTAGAGAAATTGTTTCTATAGAAAATGCACCCGATGAATCTTCGGCAAGTTTACATGTGGTGTATACAGATTCAGGTTATGCAAAAATTGAACTTTTTGCAACTTTAGCTGAAACGTATAGAGAACAGCAAAAAACTAAATTAAAAGACGGTTTACAAGTTAATTTTTTTGATGAAAATGGTATAATTACATCTGTTCTTACTGCGCAATATGGCGAAATAGACGACAATACAGGAAACATGTTTGTACGCGATTCTGTACGCTTAGAAAATAAAGAAAAAGATAAAGTGCTAGAGACCGAAGAACTTTTTTGGAACGCAAGCGGTGATTCAATTTATACAGACAAACCCGTAGAAATATTATCTAAAGATTTTATTATCTATGGAATCGGTGCAAGAACTACACAAACGTTTGACACGGCTTACATTTATAAACCAAAAGCAAAAATTAGAAGAAACACAAAATAATATGGAAAGTTACAACAAAGTAATGCAGTTTTTCTGGCTGGCAATGGGTGTAGTTCTAACCATAGTCATTACCTTTTTAGGGTTTAAAGAAGGTTTTAGTAAATGGGTAGGGTATTATTTAATGGCCGGACTCTGCTTTCTTATGTATTTCGTTAAGCGATGGATGATGAAGCGTATGGAAAAACACAACGCTTGGATACAAGAACAAAAAGAAAAACAACAGTGATGGAAAAGTTGTATAGACTAAGAATAGAAAATACCATAGTGGGCTACAAAAAGCAAATGGGTAACTTTACATTTTATTCTAAAGATCTATATGGCTGGAGTGGTAAAGCAATTAGCTTTGAGTTTGAAGATGAGTTTACAGGTTATAAAGATAAACACGATAGAAAGTTGTTTACTGAAGATATTGTTACACTAACCGCTTATCCTCAAGAATATTTTATTCTTACACACGATTCACTTTTGAACAAATTTTATCTGGTTAATTACCAAAGCTCTGCTATCTTTGAAGAGTCTATTGATTTGATTTTCAAAGAAAAAAGTGAAATTACACGCGTTGCATACACGTTTGAACAGAAAAATATGTAACTTTTTTAACTAAAAAGTGTCTAACCCAGTATGAGCAAGTTGTTACAATTTCTTGCCTTTGTTTGTGTGGTATTGATTAGTTTTTCAATACATGCCCAAGATATGCTCGCCGGCCAAATCTATGATGAAACACTACAACCTATTCCATTCGCAGATATCTATGTTAAAAATCAAGCAGAGTTAAGAACACGTGCCGATATTGATGGTAACTATTTAATGCGTCTAGAACCAGGAGATTATCAGCTTGTATTTTCTGCAATGGGTTTTGAAGATAGAGAAAGCTTTGTAATTATTCAACAAGGAGAGAATAGAAAGGATATACAGCTGTTTCCTATTAAAGTTACAGACTTAGAAGAATTTACAGTTTCCGCAAAAGACAGAAATCCTGGTAGAGATATTATTTTAAAAGTAGTAGAACGGAAAGATACGCTAGACTTTAATCAATATGCATATTCATGTGATGTTTATATAAAAGCAACCGAAAAGATAGACAGAAACCAAAAAGAAGACCGTACAAACAAACAAGATGAGGACGATCTTACAACCGACCCTTTTGAAGCCGAGAAAAGAGCCAAACAGCAAGCGCTTGCTAAAATTAATAATATGAAAATGGTTGAAGTTCAGCTTCAACGCGATTATGCGCCTTTAAATAAGGTGAGAGAAACCAGAACGGCTTTCGAAAAGAGAGGAGAGAACAACTTACTTTATTTTACTACAACTGCCAAGTCTAACTTTAATTTCTTTAAAAACATTTTGTATTTAGACGATTTAAATGAGTCGCCAATACCTTCTCCAATATCTGCAGTTGGTATTCTTTCTTATAAATATAAGTTGGTAGAACAAATAGCGCGCGAAGGCAAACCTAAAATTCATAAAATTGAAATTAAAGCAAGATCTTCTGCTACTTCCACATTGCAAGGTTTTATTTGGGTTGAAGATTCTACTTTTTTGGTTCAAAATTTAGCATTAGAGTTAGTTAAAGGTAATCTATACCAGTATGATTATTTTAAAATAGAGCAAGCCTTCGATACTTCCTCAGACACACTTTGTTTGCTTAAAGATCAGGTAATGTCATATGGTTTAAAATATAAAAAAGCGGAGCATACATGTCAAACAAGAGCAGAATATCGCAACTATAATTTTAATGTAAATTTTCCTAAAAAGCATTTCGGAAACGAACTTGCAGTTACAACAAAAGAAGCCTATGAAAGAGATTCTTCTTATTGGGAAAATACCAGAACTACAGCGCTAACGGAAGAGGAACAGCTGTATATCCGAAAAAGAGATAGTATTAATGATTACTTAAATAGAACGGAGTATTTAGATTCTATCGATTCTGTATTTAATAAAATTAATGTGCTAAAAGTACTTTGGTTTGGTGTAGATCATCGTAATAGAGCAAAAAAGGTGCAATGGGGATTTACTTCTTTGGCTTCTAGTATAAATCCGGTTTATATTGCCGGACCAAGAATAGGCCCTGGATTCGACTTCTTTAAAAAATGGGAAAATGAAAGAACGTTTGATAGTTATATAGAAACGTCGGTTGGACTTTTAAATCAGGATGTCAAAGGCGAAGCGTGGTTTCGATATATGTTTAATCCGTTTAAATTTTCTACCGTCGGAATGGGTATTGATCATGATTTTGACGTCATCCGCGGTTACGATGCCTTTAGTCAGATTTTATTACGTGATAATTTTATAGAAACTACTGAACTCAATTTGTTTTATAATACGGAGTTGGTAAATGGCTTGTATTTTAATGCAGATATTAAGTTTACTGAAAGAAGATCTTTATATGAAAACACCAAATTTATCACTTGGCTAGATGATGAGTTAGGAAACAATACACCTCCAGAACAATTTAAAACTTATCAGGCCTTTATTCCTACTTTTACATTATCCTATACCCCGTTTCAAAAATATATGAGAGAACCATACAGAAAGGTATTATTGGGCTCAAAATGGCCTACTTTTTATGCTTACTATGAGATTGGTTTACCATCCGTTTTAGGAAGCGATGTTAATCATGATTATTTAAGGTTTGGAATTAGACAAACTTTCAAAATCTCTACTTTCGGTACAACTACTTATCATGTAACAGGCGGACAATTTTTAAGGTCTAAGGTACTAAGGGAAATTGATTATAAATACCACAGAAGGTCAGACCCAATTTGGTTCAGTAATCCCTTGTTTTCGTATCAAGATTTAGATACCGCCTTACCAACGCTAGACGCCTACTTAGAAACGCATTTTATTCATCATTTTAATGGCGCTCTAATTAATAAAATTCCATTTATGAAGAAAACCAGAATTACAACCGTTCTAGGTGGTGGTTATTTATATATACCCGAACATAATTGGCAGCACGCAGAAATGTATGCTGGATTAGAACGGGTGTTTAAAATAGCAAAAAGACGATTACGAATTGGTGTTTACGGTGTAGTTTCTGATGGGAATCAAATTGATCCTAGAACTGCTTTTAAAGTAAGTTTTGCCATGTTGGATAGGCGAAATATGAAATTTCAATTTTAGCCTCGGTAGCTTTATCAACATTTTAGAACGAATAAAATAGACCTCCTTTTAGGAAAAGGAACAGATATTGTTACTTTCTTTGTAATCTTGAAAAAAATAATCGCTTTATATTGTTTTCTGTCCTTTTTTGGAAATGCACAAATGCTAGATAATTCATTTGGTGAAGCATTTACAGACGTTCCATTTTTTAATCAAAATTATATAAAAGCCAACAAGATTAAACGTATAGCAGGCTTCTTTACACAGAAAAAAATGGGCGATGTTTTGAGAGAAACAGCCTTAAAAAGAGAGTATTTGTTTGATACTTTAGGAAGGCTCATACAAAAATACGAAACAGTAGAAGCGAAAGGTGGTTACGATACGCTTGTAACACAGTATGAGTATACGGAGAAACACCAGTTGAAAGTGATAAGAAAATCTGATCAATTTGGTTTCAATGCAATTCATTTCTCTTACGATAGTTTGGGGAGAATTGTGCGAGAAGAAATTAGGAGACACCTCAATCAAAATGCAAGTAGAATTAAGTTTGCGCTTGGAGAAGAGTACATAGTAACGTTTGAAACAAGTACTTATGAAAATTACGAGGGTCAGCAAAAAAGAATTTTTTATAACAGTTATGGATATCCGTATAGAGATGAGATTACTTACTTCGATAACGCAGGAACAGTGCGCGAAAAAGTAGATCGTTTACAGCGTACCTCAGGTATTAAAAAAACGAGTTACTTTTATAATGAAAAGAGTTACCTCGACTCAATTTACATCAAAAATAATCAGACTTCTAGCTCCAGTAGCGCGGTAAGTTTTATTTATGATAATTACGGAAACTTAGACACAAAAAATAGTTTCAAGGAAGATAAACACGTTGCACAAATCCAACTAATTTACGATAAAAGAACGCTTCGTTTGGATTATATATTATCACGCGAAATTGCAAGTAATTACATGACCATCTTGAAACTCGATAATTACGAGTTATACCCTTAATTTACTTTTTAGCGTTAAGAGCACCCTTCAAATTCTTCATAAACGAAGATGCATAAACAAAGTCAACCACCTCTTGGTTTTCCGTTGATAGTATAGATGATTTATCTCCGCTCCACCAAGATTGCCCTTGATTAATAAACACCACTGTATCACCAATTTCCATTACAGAATTCATGTCATGCGTAATCACAACGGTTGTAATATTGTATTCGTAGGTTATTTCTTTGATGAGATTATCGATTAGAATAGATGTTCTAGGATCTAGTCCTGAATTGGGCTCATCACAGAAAAGGTATTTTGGATTCATGGAAATAGCACGAGCAATAGCAATTCTTTTCTGCATACCTCCAGAACATTCGGCAGGAAGCAGGTTATTTCTACCTTCTAGATTTACCCTTTCTAAGCAAAAATTAGCCCTATCAATCTTCTCTTTCTTGGTCATGTTGGTATACATGTCTAACGGAAACATAATGTTTTCTTCAACAGTCATAGAATCAAAAAGCGCGCTGCCTTGAAAAAGCATACCTATTTCTTTTCTAATTTCTTTACGCTGCTTTCTTGTCATAGAAGAAAAGTCTCTGCCATCGTACAACACTTGTCCTTCATCTACTTCCATTAAGCCAACAATACACTTTGTAAGTACAGATTTTCCTTGTCCAGATTGCCCAATAATAAGGTTTACTTTGCCCTCTTCAAAAGTAGCTGAGAAATCTTTTAGTACATGATTATCGCCAAATGTTTTGTTTACCTCTTTTACTTCTATCATTAGAGCAGAATTAATTGAGTTAATACAAAGTTGGTAAGCAATATGGTAATAGAGCTCCAAACTACACCTTGTGTAGAAGATTTACCTACATCAAGCGCTCCTCCTTTTGTATAGTATCCATAAAAAGAAGAAACGGATACAATCAAAAATGCAAAACACATTGTTTTAATTAAGGCATAACTAATATTTCCTACCACGAAAAAGGCACGTATACCAAAAACATAATCTTCATGTGAGCATAATCCAGAACTTACAACTGCAACGTAACCTCCCATTAAGCTTAAGCCCATAGAGAAAATGATTAAGAAGGGAAAGAAAAGAACAGAAGCTAAAATTTTAGGTAAGATAAGGAAACTGGCGCTGTTTACACCCATTATGTCCAAAGCATCTATTTGCTCAGTTACACGCATAGTACCAATCTCAGAGGCTACGTTTGAACCTACTTTACCCGCTAAAATTAGGGAGATAATTGTAGGCGAAAATTCAAGTATTGTAGAGGAACGTGTAATGTAGCCAATTGTATATTTAGGTAAAAACGGACTATCCATGTTTGAAGCCGTTTGTAAGGCAATTACAGCTCCCATGAATACGGATAAAATGGCAACGATACCAATAGAGTTTAATCCTATCGTTTCGATTTCGTCAAACGTGCGTTTACGGTATACTTTAAATTGTTCAGGCTGAGAAAAAACCAACCGCAACATCATAAAATATTTTCCTATGTTTTGAATGTAATTCATAACTTTGTGCTAAAATAGTAGCTTATTCTTAAGTATTTTAAAAATTACACGATTACTTTTCAAAATCTTAACAACACTCAAACGTTTATACTTTAAATGTCTAACAAGAAAAAAGTGCAAGAGCAACTAAAAAAGTTTGTGCCAGATCAATTCACACAAATGGTTGCTACACTTATTTTTTCTGAAAAAGTAAAGTTTAGAGTAAGTAAACCAAGGAAAACAAAACTAGGAGATTATCGACCTCCTCAACGCAATAGAGATTATCATGAGATTTCTGTTAATAGCAATTTAAATCCATGGTCTTTTTTAATTACGACCTTACACGAGTTTGCACACATGCACACGTTTATTGCTTACGGTAATCGGGTTAAAAGTCATGGCGAAGAATGGAAAATATCATTTCAGACATTGTTAACACCTCTGTTAAATGATACAACTGTTCCAACCGATATTCGATTAGCTTTAAAAAACACAATGGTACAAACCACTGCAAGTTCTTGTTCGGATGTACGTCTATCTCGCGTGCTTAGGAGATATGATATGCAACAAAATAGTACAGTTGCCGTAGAAGACCTGAAAGCAGAACAAATTTTTGAGTTAAATGGTAAAACTTATCAGCGTGGAAAATTGCGCAGAAAAAGATACCTGTGTACAGAAATTAATACAGGAAAGTTATATTTGGTGCATTGTTTAGCACAAGTAAATAAAGTAAATACAAAAAATGGAGAATACTAATTTTGGAGTAATAATGGCAGGTGGAATAGGTTCAAGGTTTTGGCCGATGTCTATCCCCGAGCGCCCAAAACAGTTTTTAGATGTTTTAGGAATTGGAAAATCCTTAATTCAACTTACGTATGAAAGACTGTTACTAATTGCTCCAAAAGAGAATATTTTTATTCTAACCAATGAGATTTACGTTGATCTTGTAAAAGAACAGCTACCAGCGCTTACCGATAATCAAATTTTAACAGAACCAGAAAGAAAGAATACTGCACCTTGTATTGCCTACGCTGCTGCCAAAATTTACTCTATTAACAAGGACGCAAACTTAGTTATAGCGCCTTCAGATCATTTAATTTTACAAGAGTCTAAATTCGAACGTATTTTAAACATTGCATTAAATACAACCAAGAATAACGATAAATTAGTAACGCTTGGTATTAAACCAACCCGACCAGATACAGGTTACGGTTATATACAGTTTTATCAAGAAGGTGATCGTATTGGCGGACAAATAAAAAAAGTAAAGCAGTTTACCGAAAAGCCAAATTCTGAACTAGCAAAAATATTTTTAACTAGTGGTGACTACTATTGGAATTCGGGTATTTTCGTTTGGAGAGCCAAGACTATCTTAGAATCATTACAAAAATTTAAACCAGATTTATATCAACTTTTTTGTTCAGATTTCCATGTGTACAACAGTTCTAACGAGCAAGAGTACGTGAACGAAGCATTTAGAAATGCAGAAGATATTTCTATTGATTTTGCGATAATGGAGAAGGCTAAAAACGTAGAAGTTGTATTGGCAGATTTTGATTGGTCTGACCTAGGAACTTGGGGTTCTTTGTATGATCATGTTGAAAAAGATTACAATGGAAATGCCGTTACTGGCGGAAATATAAAAATGATAGATGCGCACAATTGTATTGTTAATCTTCCGAAAGATAAGCAAGCAATAATTCAAGGTTTAGATCATCATATAATTGTTGAGTCTGATAACCGTTTATTGATTTTAGATAAAACAGACGAGCAAAACTTGAAAAAGTATTTGAAATTGTTAGAGGAATAGAAAAGATAGATAGTTTTTAGTTAAAGTAAATTACAAAAATTAATATCAGCTATAAATTAGGCTTTTCTAATTTTCTACTCTGCGTTGTTATCGTACCTTTACATAAGTTTACACGCGATTAATTACAGTGATACATGGGAAATATTCCAAAAGACTTTTATTCAGATTTAGATAATCAACCGCTTAAAGCGTGTAAAGTTTGCGAGAAACAAATAACGGAAGGCAAAGATCCTTACATTATTGAAAAAGCGTACAAAAGAACAGAGGAAGGCGAAGATTTAACCTTGTTTGAATTAGCAATGTGCATGAATTGTGCTCAAAATCAAGCAGACAAAATTAGCGAAGAGTCGAGAGCATTTATTCAGAATACGATGATGAGTGAGTCAATCATGCAAAAACGCGCCCAACTTTTTTCCTCAGATTGGGAAAGCAACTGGAAAAAGAAGTGTTTGCATTCTTCCAATGAGATAAAGGTGAATGAAGAGTATCATATTGTAGGACATTTTTTAGGAGAAGATATTCTACCTGGTCAACCTCCTTTTGTAATGGGACAAGCATTGATAGATTATCTACAAGAGCATATCTCTACCGAAACAAAAGAAGAATGGGATAATTTTGGAAAAACGTACCTAGGACCAACTGATCCTCATCTTAAAGCCTTACTAGAAGATTATCAATATACACTTGTATAATAGAAAAGGCTACCTCTAATGAGGCAGCCTTGTTTCTGCGTTTGCTTTGTTGCTAACTGTTCATAATAGCGCAGAAATATTTATTAGTCAGGACGCGTAGTCATAATTTTCCAACGTCTGTATAGGTCGGCATAACTTTTAGTTTCCATTACGATTACACCGCCAGCCGTATCTCCATATTTTGCAGGAATAGCAGAAGAGTAAACCGTCATACCTCCAATTGCTGCTCCAGGTATTCCAGACATTCCTCTCATTTTAATTCCATCAATGAAATAAGCCATATCACCTGAACGTGCACCTCTAATCATTAAATCACCATTGTCACTTACTTTTATTTCTGAGTTTCTACCAGCGATTAAAAGAGCAGGTTGTCTAATGTTGGGACTATTCTTAATGTCGAGCGCAGATATTCTCTGTTCACCAATGTCGTCTATATTTATTAGGTCAGAAGGAGGAGCGTAAAGCGTAAATTCATCTTCCTCTTGAACATCTTTAAGAATATATGTTCTTCCTATGTTTTCAATTCCGTTACTTACTACTTCAAAAGTGAGGTAGTGTTCTAGAGAATCACCGTTGTAATTTCCATACAATCTATATAAACCGGCAGGTACTGCAGATATTCTAAATTTACCGTTTTCATCTGTTAGCGCTCCGATTTTTGAGCCGTTATCTTCTACCCATACTTTTGCAAAAGGTGCGGGAGATGCATCGCTATCGTTAGATTCAAATAGATATCCAGTTATTTCTCCAAATGAGTTTTGTCCGAAAACCAATGAAGCAAATAGTAGACTTACGAGTGTTGTTATAATTGATTTCATACTTAAAAGTTTTATTGTTCCCTTTTAAGATGATGGACTTCTAAGTATTCCATAAAAAATTCTACTTATTTTCAGAGAATAAAAAAAACCTCAATATTTCTATTGAGGTTTTAAGTATCCTTTGCCTTTCGACAAGGGAGAATAAAGCATCTTTTATAGCTTGCTTAAGGTGTCTTTTACAAGAGAGGAAATAATCTTTCCGTCTGCTTTTCCGGCCAATGCTTTTGTTAAAGCTCCCATAACTTTGCCCATATCTTGTGGTCCGGTTGCACCTAAGGTGTTAATTGCTTTTGTAACTTCTTCTTTTATCTCCTCTTCAGACATCATTTTAGGCATGTATGCCTCAATAATTTTAGCTTGAAAAAGTTCATCATCGGCTAAATCTTGTCTACCTTGCTCTATATAAAGTTTGTAAGTATCCATACGTTGCTTGTATAGTTTCATTACAATCTTGTTTTCTTGTTCTTCAGATATCTCTCCATCACCGCCAGAAGTAGCTTCTAGTAATAACTTTGATTTTACATCTCTTAATGCAGCTAGTTTGTCTTTTTCTCTAGCTTTCATTGCATTTTTGATGTCTGTATTTATTTGTTCTGTTAAGCTCATAATTTAGTCTACATTATCGTGTAAAAAAGAGTTGTTTCCTCTTAAAGTAGTATCGTCTTTTCCACCTTCAGAGACACTAAACCTAGAAGTGCTGTTTTCTGAAGAATGCTCAGTATCTTCTAATTGAATTTTTTTTCTAACGTAAGCAGGCACATTTTCAATTTCAGATATACCATCTGTTGATTTTATCTTGTGCGTGTACTCATGAATTTTGTTCATGCGTTCTTGGGTTTTACGCTGTACTTCTTCAGAAGATAATGTTGTTTTCGTTTCTGTTGGTGTAGTTTCTACCGTTGCGTTTGACTCTTCAAATTCATCGTCTAAAAAATACTTTTTAACCTCAACTACTTCTTCTTTCTTTTCTTCCTCAGTTTCTATACCCGCTGCTGGTTTTACTTCCCAGTCATAATTAGGAGTATTTTGTTCAGCTTCTTCTACTTCTTGCTGCTCCTCTTTTAAATAAGGCTCCTCGATTTCTTTAGCTTCAATTTTATTATCCTCTACTGGTGCTTCGGGTACATATTGATTGTTAGCTGTAGCTTGGTTTAAAGGTTGTGTTATCTCTCTTCTTGTGTCTTCTTCTAAGGTTACTTTCTTCTTTTCAGGTGCTTTTTCGTATCCAGTAACAGGACTAGAATTAAAACCCGTTGCAATAAGTGTTACGCTTAAATTATCGCCAAGTGTTTCGTCGTATCCATGTCCCCAAATAACATCGGCAGTAGAACCTGCTTCATCTTGGATGTAATCGGTAATGTCAGAAATTTCATCCATTAAGACTTCTTTATCTCCGTAAGTAATGTTTAATAACACATACTTAGCTCCAGAAATATCATTATCATTCAACAATGGAGAAGAAAGTGCTTCTTGTACGGCAACAATTGCTCTGTTTTCTCCTTCTGCAATAGCGGATCCCATAATGGCAACTCCACTATCTTTCATAACGGTATTGACATCGTTGAAATCTACGTTTATTGCTCCTGTTACAGAAATTACTTCCGCGATTCCTTTAGCAGCTGTAGTTAAAACATCATCTGCTTGCGAAAATGCATTCCCTAAAGTTAGATTTCCTGAAATTTCTCTTAATCGTTCATTGTTGATGACCAATAATGTATCCACATTTTGGCGCATATTTTCTAATCCGTCTTCGGCTTGCTGTCTTCGTTTTCTCCCTTCAAATGAGAAAGGCACTGTTACAATTCCAACAGTTAAAATTCCTAATTCTCTAGCTATACGTGCAATTACTGGAGCAGCACCTGTTCCGGTTCCTCCGCCCATACCAGCTGTAACGAAAACCATTTTTGTGTTCTCTTCCAAGAACCCTTTGATTTCGTCTATATTTTCTACTGCAGCATTCATTCCAATTTCAGGAATAGAACCTGCTCCTCTTCCTTCTGTTAAAGAAGGACCAAGTTGTACTTTTAATGGAACCGGAGAAATATCGAGTGCTTGTTTATCTGTATTGCATACAACAAAATCTACTCCTTTGATTCCTTGGTTATACATGTGATTAACGGCATTACTACCACCACCACCTACGCCTATTACTTTAATAATAGAAGATTGTCCTTTTGGCATATCGAATTCCATACTCGTTTTTTTTATGCTAGTCAATTCTTCGTAAAGAATTAAATAGCGGTTGCTTTATTCTTTTTATACTTTTTGCGTTCCTCTTTTTTGATTCACACATTTTTTTAATTAATCCTCATCTTCTTCAAACCAACTTTTTCCTTTATTGATAATTGTATCAAAGAAAGAACCTTTGGTTTTTTTCGAATGTGTTTTTATTGCACTTGCGCGGTTTGCGTTTTGTACTTTTTGACTTTTCTCAAATCCTTTTAATACTAAACCAACTCCTGTGGCGTACATCGGGCTAGTAAGTGTTTCTGAAATTGGAGATTTTCCAAGGTGCTCATTTGGATATCCTACACGTGTATCCATTCCAGTTATGTATTCAAATAATTGGGTAATGTTCTTCATTTGAGAGCCACCACCTGTAACTACGATACCGCCTATTAATTTTTTCTCGTATCCAGAATTTTTGATTTCATAGTATACGTGTTCTATGATTTCTTCCATTCTTGCTTGAATGATACTTGCCAAGTTTTTTATAGAAATTTCTTTAGCTTCTCTTCCTCTTAAACCTGGAATGCAAACAATTTCATTTTCCTGACTTTCAGATGCCAGAGCTGAGCCGAATTTTGTTTTTAATAATTCTGCTTGCCTTTTGAGAATAGTACAACCTTCTTTAATATCTTCTGTGATAACGTTACCACCGAAAGGTATTACTGCGGTGTGTCTAATAATTCCTTCATGAAAGATAGCAATATCAGATGTTCCTCCACCTATGTCTACCAATACGATTCCTGCTTCTCTCTCTTCATCAGATAAAACGGCAGCTGCACTTGCAAGTGGTTCTAAGATAGTTTCTTCAACTTCTAGCCCTGATTTTGTTACGCACTTCTGAATGTTTTTAGCTGCAGCAATTCTACCAGTAATGATATGAAAATTTGCTTCTAAACGCACTCCAGACATACCAATAGGATCTTTTATTCCTTGTTCGTTGTCTATAATATATTCTTGCGGTAAAACGTGAATGATTTCTTCACCAGGTTCCATCACAAGTCTATACATATCCTCAATAAGTGCATCTATATCTACTTGAGATATTTCGTCATCTGTTGCAGAACGTGTATGAATTCCTCTGTGTTGTAAACTGCTAATGTGTTGGCCAGCAATACCTACATTTACTACGCCAATTGTAAGTTCACCTTCTACACGATTTTGAGCTTCTTCTACGGCTGCTTTAATCGATTGAACAGTCTTTTCAATGTTGGTAACAACTCCTCTGGTAACTCCAAGAGATTCTGTTTTTCCCATAGAAAGGATTTCTATTTTTCCATGTTCGTTTTTTTGTCCAACGAAACAGGCTATTTTGGTTGTTCCAATATCTAAGCCAACTACAATTTCAGACATATATTTAATTTTTCTTTCCTACAATTTGTTTATCAAACCGAAGGTCTATCGTGGTGTATTTGCCCCAACCTTCGTACGGTATGATCTCTTCATAAAAGAGCTTTAATTTTTCAAACTTCTCTTCAACGTCTTGATCAGATGGTGCCATTCCAAAAATGATTTTATGATTGCCAATGCGTGGTATAAGTATAAAACCATCTTCTTCGTCAAAATGAACTTGTGTCAATTGCGCATTAAAGAAGCTACTATTACAAACATACTTTGAAATACGGTACAAATCATCGGTAGTTTTTATAGTTATTAAACTGTCGTTGTTAATTAGTTCTTCGTAGCTTAAATCGTTGATTGTCAAATTATCTAAGCCGGTTGCAACAAGTACTTGTGCTGGATATTTTGATACAGACATAAACTTACCATTATCATCCATATAAAAGCCAGAATTGTTCTTTGGCAGTATGCGAACAATTGGTCGTCTTGTTTTAATTTTAATCGTCCATTTATTACCCAATTCTGTGAATACTTCAACTGTTTCTACCTCGTTTAAGTTTGCAACAAACGCTTCTATTTCTGAAATTTTTAAGCTGTCAAAACTTAAGTTATCGTCCCATAGCTTTGCTCTCTTTAGCTTTAGAAGTAATTCAGCGTCTGTTAAAAAAGACATTCCGTCTTCTTCTGTGATCTCTATTGTTGGGACAAGGGCAATAGATTTATTCCACTTGTTATTAGCAAGTATTAAAAGTGTGAGAACGATTATCCCAAATAAAGTCCATAGTGCTATTTTCAGACCTTTTTTCATAAAAGTATCTCTTTAATGGGTTGTACAAGCGTGTCAACATCTCCTGCCCCAATGGTTAAGTAAACGGCAGATTTTTTTGATTGCTTTAGGTAGTCTATTGTTTCGTTTTTAGATAGTACCTGCTTTTTAGGACATTCAATTTTAGCAAGAAGTACTTTGCTCGTTACTTCTTTTATGGGATTTTCTCTAGCTGCATAGATGGGAAGTAGTATCACTTCGTCTAGTTTGCTTAAGGCTGTTGCAAAATCCTCTAAAAAGTCTTTTGTTCGACTGTATAGATGAGGTTGAAAAATTCCTCTTATTTCTTTATTTGGATACAATAAACGTACAGAGTTTACCAAGGCATTTATTTCTGTAGGATGGTGTGCGTAATCGTCTATAAATACCTTATCCTCTTCTTTTATATGGTACTCGAATCTGCGTTTTACGCCTTTAAAAGTACTTAACCCTGTCCTAATTTCGGATTCTGTTAAACCTAAAGCCTCACATAATGCTATAACAGCGGTTGCATTAGACGCATTGTGAATTCCGGGTATGCCTAGTACAATATTTTCCCAAAGTTTTCCTTTGCAAATACAGTCAAACATAAACTCTCCTTGTTCAAACCGAATGTTAAAACACTGGTAGTCTGCATTACTTTGTGGTTCATTGGTTGAGTATGTTATTGCGTTAGAAGCAGTAATTACCGTGTTTATTTCACGTATTAATATACCGTTTTCTTTGGTTTTATTTGCATATGCTTGGAAAGAGTCTACTAGTGTTTTGGCGTTTTTATATATATCTAAATGATCAGCATCGGTTGATGTGATGATAGAAGCGTACGGAAAAAGTTCTAAGAAGGATTGGTCAAATTCATCCGCTTCTATTACGGTTAGTGTTGAGTTTTCATTTAGTACTAAATTCGAATCAAAATTACTTGCTATACCACCTAGAAAAGCATTACAACCAATAGGTGATTGGTGTAAAACGTGAGCTAGAAGGGTAGAGGTAGTTGTTTTTCCATGTGTACCTGCTACGCCTAAACCTTTACTGTTTTGTGTTATGATTCCGAGCGCTTTAGCTCGTTTAATAGTGGGTATTTGACTGTTGAGTAAGGCTTGGTATTCTCCTAAATCTTGTGGAACGGCTGGCGTGTAAATTACGAGGGTTTCTTTTGGGTTAAGTTCATTTAAGATAGCTAAACCTTTGTCTTCAAAATGAATTGATATTCCTTCGTTTTGAAGTTGAGATGTAAGCATGGAACTGCTTTTGTCATATCCAGACACGGAGTATCCTTTTGCATTGAAGTATCTTGCAAGAGCAGACATTCCTATTCCGCCAATTCCTAAAAAGTAAATATGTTTGAAAGTAGATAAATTCATACGAGTACCTCGTTTAAAGTGTTAACAATGTCTCGTGTAGCGTTTGGCTTAGCTAACTTAGAAATATTTGAAGAAAGTTCTTTTTGTTGTTTTGGATTTAAAGTTAGTTCAATAGCTGCTGGTACTAATTGTTCTACAGCATTTTTATCTTTTATTAAAATAGCTGCTTTCTCGTTAACTAAAGCCATAGCGTTGTGCGTTTGATGATCTTCGGCAACATTGGGAGAAGGAACAAGTATGGTTGGTTTGCCAACCATGCAAAGCTCTGAAACTGAGATTGCACCAGCTCTAGAGATTACTATGTCTGCAGCTGCATAAGCTAAATCCATATCTGCTATAAAGTCTGTAAGAATTAAACCGTCTTTTGGTAATTGCTTTAACTTTTCTTCTAATGCACTTTTATAGAGTTTACCACATTGCCAAATAACCTGTATCTCTTCTTTTTGAAAAAGGTGAATATACTTGAGTAATGCGTTGTTAATAGTTCTTGCTCCTAGGCTCCCGCCAAGTACAAGAACAGTTTTTTTTGCTGTTGTAAAGTTAAGTTTTTGCAGGGCTATTTCCTTCTTACCATTAATGTCAACGACTTCATGTCTTACAGGGTTTCCTGTAATTACAATTTTGTTTTCGGGAAAAAATTGCTCGAGACCTGCATATGCTACGCATATTTTATGTGCTTTTTTACCGAGAATAATGTTTGTTTTTCCGGCAAATGAATTTTGTTCTTGAATTATAGTTGGTATTTTTCTCCAGCTTGCAGCCAACAGAGTTGGACCACTTGCGTAGCCTCCTACACCAATTACTATTTGAGGTTGAAATTTTATAATTGTTTTACGTGCTTTTAGCAGTGATTTTATAATTTTAAATGGAAGTAAAAAGTTGCTTAACGTAAATTTCCGTTGTAAACCACGAATGGGTAACCCTATAATTGTATATCCGGCTTGCGGAACTTTTTCCATTTCCATTTTTCCTTCTGCACCAACGAATAATATGTCGGCCTCAGGATTTTGTTTTTTTATTTCATTTGCAATGGCAACCGCCGGAAATATGTGTCCGCCTGTACCTCCACCAGAAATAATTACTTTATCAATTTTTTTCATGCCAGATTGTTTTGCGTACTTTTCTTTTGTGTAGTTTGTTTTGCAGCAATACTTTGTACAATACCTATGGAAACGCAAGCCATAATCATGGCAGAACCTCCCATTGTTAAAAACGGAATATTTTGTCCGGTTACAGGAATAATTCCGGTGCAAACTAGCATATTTACGGCAGCCTGAGATAACAGTAACATTCCTATTCCTACACAAACGTAGGTTTCGAATAATTTTTCTGCATTTAAGCCAATGCGTATAATTCGGTACAATAAAATAAGGTACAACAAGATGAGTACAACGGCGCCAATAATCCCAAATTCTTCTACAAAGGAAGAAAAATAAAAATCTGCATAAGCTTCCGGTGTATATTCTTTTAGTTTTCCATCTCCCACACCTACACCAAAAAAGCCTCCGCTGTGTATGGCTAGCTCTGCATTAATAGCTTGGGCGTTATCTACAAGGTTTGGTGTTTCTCCGTAGGCTTTAAAAAACCTGCTCATCCAAGTGTCAAATCGAGGAAGTAAGTTAGCCGCGGGCAAAGCCAGATGAAGTAAAATTATAACACCAAAGAGGGCGAGACCTGACCCAATAAGGGCTGCAATTCTTTTGAATGGGAATTGACCAATAAATAGAACGCCTAAGGAAATTGTAAAAATAATGGCAGACGTTGAGAAGTTATCTTTTGCGATTAGTGCGCACACTAACAGAATAGGAAGAACGATAGGCATAAAGCCTTTTTTCCAATCTGATAAATAATCTTTACGCTTAACAAGTTGTTTGGCCAAATAAAGAATTAGAGCCAAACGCGCTAAGTCAGAAGTTTGAAAAGAAATACCGACAATTGGAACTTTAATCCATCGGGATGCTTCGTTCACTTTTACACCGAAAAGCATTGTAAACGCCAGAAGTAAAATGGAGATAATAAAAATAAACCGCGCGAGTTTAGAAAAGTATTTTGGATCTTGTTTGTGGATTAAAAACATAACAACACCTCCAATAACAATATGTACGGTGTGTTTTGCTAAGTATCCTAACGGACTACCACCTTCAGTTCTCGCCAGTATGTCAACAAACGAGTATACACTTACTAATGAAGTCATTAACAAAAAGTAAACAAGTACCCAAATTACCGGGTCTCCTTTAAGGTATTTCAGTGCTTCTCTCAAGCTATTTTCCTTCTTTTAAGAAGTGATTAAATTCTGCTTCCCACTGTATTCCTTCTTTACCTATTCCTGGAGAAAAGAACACGGTGTTTCCATTGTTTGCAATTGCTTTAAGTAATTTTAAAGCTTCTTTTAAATCGTCTTTTCGGGCATAGAAAGAAACGGCACTTTCAATGCTGTAACGCAAGCTTTTATTTTTTTTACCAAAAGCAATGATCGCCTCAACTTCTTCTGATAACCAATTTTTATTTTCCGTAAAGTCATGTTGCGTATCCGCACTCATTACCCATATTACTGGATTTTCTAATGACTTTAATTCGTCTAATGTTGTTGATATATCAGATTGAATTAAGCTATACATTTGCATGCCGTAGTATTCGCCATGATGTTTAATTCCGCTCTGATTTCTATTGTCTAACCCTTTTTGTCTTGAAGCAATGAGCTGTTCGGATAAGGTATCTTTTTTAATTTTTTCCATTGTATTTGGTTTTATAGTCCGCGTACAGCTTCTTTGAACTGCGTTCCTCTGTCTTCATAGCTTTCGAATAGATCAAAAGACGCACAACAAGGAGAAAGTAAGACCGTTTCGTCTTTTTTAGCAAATCTATATCCGTAGGCAACAGCTTCTCTTATCGATTGTGTTTCTACAATTGTTTCGATTTTACCGGTAAACGCTTCTACTATTTTGCTGTTGTCTTTTCCTAGGCAAATAATGGCTTTAACTTTGTCTGTTACAAGTTGTGCAAGCTCTTCGTAATTATTACCTTTGTCTACACCACCTACTATCCATACGGTTGGTTTATCCATACTTTCTAGTGCAAACCAAGTGGAGTTTACGTTTGTTGCTTTTGAATCGTTTATAAATGCAATACCGTGTACTTTGGCAACAAATTCTAAACGGTGTTCAACGTTTGTAAAGTCGGCTAAACTTTCGCGAATGGTTTCTTTTCTGATATCTAATAGCTTTGCTGAGATACCTGCTACTAGAGAGTTTTGCGTGTTGTGCTTACCCTTTAGTGCTAAATCGTGAATTGACATACTGAATTGGTTTTTTATTGTTATTGTTAATTGTTGTTCATCTGCATATCCACCTTGTTCTACTATTTGTTTTAAAGAAAAAGGTGCCAACTGCGCTTGAGTGTTGGATTTTTGTATTTTACTTGCAATTATTGGATCATCTAAATTGTAAATTAGCCAATCTGTTTTTGTTAAGTTTTGTGCGATACGAAACTTTGAATTAGCATAATTTTCCATGCTGTAATCATATCTGTCCAGGTGGTCAGGTGTGATGTTAAGAATCACAGCTATGTCTGCTTTGAACTCATACATATCATCAAGCTGAAAACTGCTTAATTCTAATACGTATATGTCGTGTTTATTTTGAATAACCTGTTTGGCTAAGCTTTGTCCAATATTTCCGCCTAAACCTACATTGAGTCCTGCTTTTTTTAGCACATGATGTGTGAGTAGCGTTGTTGTAGTTTTGCCGTTACTTCCGGTTATACAAATCATCTTAGCCTTCGTGTAATATCCAGCAAACTCAATTTCAGAGATAACCTTGATATCAAGCTCTTTTGCTTTCTGAAGGATAGCTACGTGAGGTGGAATACCGGGCGATTTCACAATGAGCGTTGCAGTTAGAATTTTTGGTTCGCTGTGTTTTCCCTCTTCAAATTCTATCTCGTTAGCTTCTAATTCTGTCTTAAATTTACTTTTAATTTGACCGAAATCAGATACAAAAACGCGCCAGCCTTTATGCTGAGCTAATAGTGCAGCGCCAACTCCACTTTCACCTGCGCCAATTATTACGATATGTCCGTTTCGGGTATCCAACTCTTATCTTAGTTTGAGTGTTACGATTGTAATTACTGCTAACAGGATGGCTACTATCCAAAAACGCGCAACGATTTTTGCTTCGTGAATACCTTTCTTTTGGTAGTGATGATGTAAAGGCGCCATTTTAAAGAGTCTTCTTCCTTCTCCAAACCTGCGTTTAGTGAGTTTAAACCAACCTACTTGTAGTACTACTGAAGCATTTTCAATAATGAAAATACCGCATAAAACGGGTATTAATAGTTCTTTTCGGATAGAAATGGCAAATACTGCAATAATACCTCCAAGAGCAAGGCTACCTGTATCACCCATAAAGACTTGAGCAGGATAGGAGTTGTACCAAAGAAATCCAACACAAGCTCCTACAAAGGCTGCAATAAAAATTACCATTTCTTCTGCAAAGGGTATGTACATCACGTCTAGATAATCTGCAAATCGAATATTTGAACTTACATAGGCTAGAACGGCAAGGGCTATTCCTATTATAGCAGAACTTCCAGTGGCTAAACCGTCTAAACCGTCTGTCATGTTAGCGCCGTTAGATATGGCAACTACGATAAATATTACGACTGCCGTAAATACTAACCAACCCATCCACGAATTTTCTCCAGAAAACCAATTGTAGTTTATTTCATTATTTTTGACAAATGGAATAGTGGTTGTCATGTCTTTTGTTTCTATCCACTTTGTGCCTTTATCTTTTGTGAATTCTGCGTGTAAATCTGTTACATCTCTGTCTGTGGCTTGCATCACATAGTTTTCAGAAACTTGTTCATGTACTTTGACATTATCACTAAAGTATAGAATTGATCCAACAATTATCCCAACGCCGACTTGTCCTATTATTTTAAATTTTCCAGCAAGTCCTTTTTTGTTTTGTTTAAATACTTTAATGTAGTCGTCTAGAAATCCTATAGCTCCCAACCAAACAGTTGCAATAAGCATGGTTATTACATAAATATTATGAAGCTTTGCAAACAATAGAGTTGGAATGAGTATAGCACCAAGGATGATTAATCCGCCCATGGTTGGCGTACCTTCCTTTTCTTTTTGTCCGTCTAAGCCCAAATCTCTTACAGATTCTCCTATTTGTTGTTTTCTCAATAGGTTGATGATGCGTTTTCCGAAAAATATAGATACGATTAAAGAAGTGATTAATGCCATTGATGCTCGAAAAGAGATGTAGTTAAACACTCCAGCACCTGGAAAATCTAATTCGTTTAAATATTGAAATAAATAGTACAACATTACTTTTCTAATTGTTTGAGTAGTGTAACTACGGTTTGTAAATCATCAAAATCATGCTTAACACCTTGAATGTCTTGGTATTTTTCATGTCCTTTTCCAGCAATTAAGATGATATCATCTTTTTCTGCCATGGCACATGCAGTCTTAATCGCTTCCTTTCTGTTGGTAATAGCAAGTGTTTTTTTGAAGTGCTGACCGCCAACACCGGTCATCATGTCTTCAATAATCCGTTCTGGATTTTCCGTTCTTGGATTATCCGATGTTATAATCACTTTATCTGACAGTTCGCAAGCGATTGAAGCCATTTTCGGACGTTTTGTGGTATCTCTGTCTCCTCCACATCCTACTACTGTAAAAACGGTTTCGTTTCCCGTTCGAATGTTTTTAATCGTTTTTAATACGTTTTCGAGTGCATCTGGTGTGTGCGCGTAGTCTACAATAGCCATTACACCATTTTTACTTTTTATATATTGAAATCTGCCTTCTACAGATTCAAGAGTACTTAACGCTGTAAGTGTTTGAACTTTATCTTCTCCCAATAAATCTGCGATAGCATAAACAGTGAGTAAGTTGTATGCATTGAAATCTCCAATAAGTCTCGACCATAATTCAGTTCCTTCAATCGAAAGTACGAGTCCTGTAAATTGATTTTCTAATACTTTTAAACGGTAATCTGCCATTGTCTTTAAACTGAAACTGTATTTTTTTGCTTTACAGTTTTGTAGCATAACTTGTCCGTTTTTATCATCTGCGTTTGTGAGTGCAAAGGCATTTTCTGATAATTCATCAAAAAACTTCTTTTTTACATGTATGTATTCTTTAAATGTGTTATGATAATCTAAGTGATCATGAGTAATGTTGGTAAAAGCTGCACCTAAAAAGCTTAAACCTGCTGTTCTTTCTTGATGGATTGCATGAGAGCTTACTTCCATGAAACAATGCGTGCAGTTGGCTTCGACCATTTCGTTAAGTAGTTCATTTATACTAACGGGATCTGGCGTAGTGTGTGTAGCTTTAATCTCTTCATTTCCTATCTTATTAATTACTGTAGAAAGCAGGCCGACTTTATAGCCAAGTTGAGAAAACAATTTATGTAGCAGGGTAGTTGTGGTCGTTTTTCCATTGGTACCCGTAATTCCAATGAGCTTTATTTTTTTACTTGGTTCATGAAAGAAATTATTGGCCATAATGGCTAGTGCTCTGTGCGAATTTTCTACTTCTACGTAGTTGATTCCATTTAAAATTTCAGTAGGGAGCATTTCGCAAACAATAGTTGTACAACCTTTTTCTATTGCGTTTTTTATAAATTCATGTCCGTCAGAAACAGATCCTTTAATGGCAACAAAAACAGTATCTGCATTGGCTTTTCGCGAGTCAAACACAATTGATTTAATGTTGACATCGGTTGAACCAATTACTTGTTTTATTGCTGTACTGTAAAGTATGTCTCTTAGTTTTTGCATTATCTTAATTCAATTTCTATTATTCCTCCTGCTACTGCTGCTGAACCTGGTGCAAGAGATTGATTGGCAACAGCTCCATATCCTGTAGATCTTACTTGCATTCCTGTTTTTTCTAATAGTACAAGTGCATCTCTTAATCCCATTCCTTTAACATTAGGCACCTTGTTTTTTTCAATTTTCACCGGTGTTAGGATAATTCCGTCTTCTTTACGATTTGTACTGATCCACTCAGAGCTGTATTTACTGTAGTTATTAATTTTTAGAGTTTGAAGAACTTCTTGAGTGTCAAAACGATTTCCATCCTTTGAATACGGAACTGACTTGTAGCTTTTACCTTCATTGATTGCTTTTTGATACTGCAGACTTGTAGCGTAAACTTTGTTTGCGATAGCAGCGAATACCGTTCCTGACACAGAAGCTCCGTAGATATCTTTAGTTGGGTCAGACACCACCACAATACATGAGTACACAGGTTCTTCTGCTGGGAAATAGCCTACAAAAGACGCAATGTATTTTTGTTCTCCATCAACGCCGTAACCTTGGTTGCCTTGTGCAATCTTTGCAGTTCCAGTTTTTCCGGCAATTTTAAAGTAAGAGCTTTTAAGCTGTTTCCCTGTTCCATGTTCTACAACTCCTTCTAAGCAGTCTCGTAAAATAGATAAGGTTTTATCGCTACATACTTTGGCATTTAGAACAATTGGGTCGTATTTTTCAATGACTTGAGATCCGCGTCTAATTTCTGAGGCAAATTGAGGCTGAACAAAGGCTCCGTTATTTGCAACGGCATTGTAGAAAGCTAAGGTTTGAAGTGGTGTTTGTTGTACTTCGTAACCGATAGACATCCAGGCTAACGAACCTCCCCACCAATCTTTTGTTCCGGGTTGTGCGAGATATGGTTTTTTTTCTCCTAAAACATTTATGCCTAGTTTTTCTGTTAGTCCGAATGATTCTAGTCGACTTAAAAAATCTTGTGGTTCTTTTCTATAGGCATCAAAAATTACTTTACCAATTACGTTCGAAGATTTTTCGAATGCATGTTTGAGGGTAATTGTTCCATATCCGTATTTATTGTCATCATTTAAGCTTCTATCGTAAAACTCATATTTACCTACAGCGTTTACTGAGTCTTTAATATTTACTTTTCCATCTTCAAGTGCAGCCATTAATGAGGCAAGTTTAAAAGTAGATCCAGGTACTTGTTTTGTACCAATTGCATGGTTGTAAGATTCGTAGTACTCATTGTCTTTTCCTTGGCTAAGGTTTACCATGGCTTTTACGAATCCCGTTTTCACTTCCATTACTATTGCAACGCCATATCTCCCTCCTTTTTCTTTCAGTTGGTTAAGTAGTTCTGAATGAGCAACTTCTTGGATGTTTTTATCAATAGTTGTAACTACATCAGCTCCTTCTACAGACTCTTTAATTACCGATCCAGTAGGTTTCCAGCTACCAGATATCTTTTGTTGAACAATTTGACCTACTTCGCCTTCTAAGTATGTGTTATAAGCACCTTCTATACCTACCAAAAGAGTGTCTTTATTTTGGTTCTTTTTTGGAGGCTTTACGTAACCTAAAGTACGTTGTAGAAGCATTTCATGTGGCCGTTTTCTTACAATTGTCTCCTCTCTGTCTATAAGTCCTCCTTTATACTGTCCTTCTTTGAAAATTGGTAGTTTTCTTACTTTTTGGCGAATCTCGTTTGTTACTCCTTTATTAATTAAAACATAACGAGCACCTTTATTTTTGTTGCGTCTATTGTTCAAATATTCATACCATTCTCGTGTGCTTCTTTCTGGGAAAAGTTCTGACAAACCTTGGCACAAGCCATTTATTTGCGCTACCCAAAGCTCCTTTTTAACAGTTTTAGTATCCATGTAAAGGTCAAAGAATGAAACAGAGGTGACGAGCGGACTAAGATTGCAATCAAGAATTTCTCCTCTTCTCGGTGTTATTTCAGCCGTTCGGTATTCGATTTTATCCGAGTTTGAAGAAAAAACATTTTCTCTACCATCAAATCGTATCATAACACTTTTTACGATAACAAGTATCATAATGAGTACAAATGCGATATAAATCACATACGTTTTAAGTATTATGTTCTTTTTGATTTCCATTACTTTTCTTTCTCTACTCGAATAACTTTAGTTGGTTTTAATGTTTCTTTTAACCCTTGTGGTGTAAGCTGCTCTACTAACTTTGCTCTTCTGGTTTGCTCTTCCAACTTAGCTTTCGCTTCTACATAATCAGAATTCATTTGGTTTACTTCTTTCTCTGTGTTCTCTATGTTTTTTGATAATTGACTTACGTAATAGCCTTTTCCTACCAAGATGATGAGCAGAACAAGTACAAAAAAGATGTATGTTAGGTTGTTGAGTACAAAATCTCTCTTTAAAAAATCTCCATTCACAATTTGAGCAAGTGTTTTAGAGTTCTTTTTCTCCGTCTTTTTCTGGGTAGTTTTACCGGCAGACTCTTTGGGCGATATTTTATTTAATTGATTACCCATCGTTTCTTTCGGCTACTCTCAGTTTTGCACTTCTTGATCTATTGTTTATTTCCAGCTCTTCTTCTGTTGGTGAAATGGGTTTTCTATTAATTTCAGTAAAAGGTTTAAGTACATTTCCAAAGAAGTCTTTTTCTATTTTACCATCAAAACTTCCACGTTTCATAAAGTTCTTTACCAATCTATCTTCTAAGGAGTGATAAGACATTATCACTAGTCTTCCCTGCGGTTTAAGTACGTCTGAAGTTTGGAGTAGAAACTTCTCCAAAACATCCATTTCATTGTTAACCTCTATCCTTATGGCTTGATAGATTTGCGCTAAAAATTTATTTTCTTTCCTTTTAGGAGCTATAGGTGTAAGAATTTCGTTTAGCTCTCCAGTTCTTTTTAAGCTGCCTTTGCTTCTTGCTCGTACAATAGTTCCTGCAATTTTACCTGGTCGCTCAACTTCGCCGTATTTTCTAAGGATTGAAATGAGTTCTTCTTCTGAATATTCGTTTACAATTTTTTTAGCGTCGATATCTGATGACTGATTCATACGCATATCTAAAGGAAAATCTCCTCGAATAGAAAAACCGCGTTCGCCTTCATCGAATTGATGAGATGAGACACCAAGATCTGCAAGGATTCCGTCTACCTTTTCAATACCTAAAAAACGTAAGTGGTTTTTAATGAACGCGAAGTTAGAAGCGATAAAATGAAAGTTTGGAGCTGTCCAAGCGTTCTTTTTTGCATCAGGGTCTTGATCAAAAGAAATAAGTGTTCCTGTTGTAAGTTGCTCAAAGATAGCTTTGGAATGACCACCACCTCCAAAAGTTACATCAATGTAAGTTCCCTCCGGATTTATTCGTAAGCCTTCCAAACACTCTGCGAGCATCACTGGATTATGGTATGTGTAGTCTTTATTCAATGTCATCTCCAATATCACCCATTACTTCATTTGCTAAATCAGCAAAATCTGTCATGTTGTCTTCGATAATTTCGAAGTACTTGGCTCTATCCCAGATCTCAACTCGGTCGTTATAAGCAATCAAAACGATTTCTTTTTGTAAACCAACTTTTTCCATGTGTGTAACAGGAATGTTTATTCTTCCAGCACTATCTAGCGCAGTGTTTTTTGCACCTTGATGAAAGAGTCTATAAAACATTCTGTTTTGTGGTTTGAATAAATTGAGCTTACTCAATTTAGCGCTTAATTTCTCCCATTCATTCATCGGGAATAATGTTAAGCAATCTTCAAAACCTTTGTTTAACATGAATTTTTCTTGGGCAGCAGGAGAAAGTTGCTTCCTCAAATCTGATGGAAACAGGAAACGACCTTTCGCGTCCAATTTTACTTCGTATTCTCCTACTAATCCTGACATGACAGTTAATAATGGGTAAAAATACTAGAAATAATCCCACATTTTACCACTTAATTACTACTTGTTAATAACTTGATACGTATGTTAGATAGTTTAGGTTACATTGTTTTTTAAAAAGACTTGTATTTGTTGAGTTTTAGGTGTGTTTTAGAATGGTGGTAAAAAGTGGTAATTAAATTTTTTGTTGAAAAAATATTCGTTTTCACCTTTAGCGAAATAGAAGATTATAAGCCTTGAAATTTGCTTATCTTTGCAAAAAAAAATGCATGAAAATTAAAGAAGCAAATTTTGTGATTAGTAATACGGAAGTAGATAAATGTCCGGCTCCAAGTAAGCCAGAGTATGCTTTTATCGGTAGATCTAACGTTGGGAAATCTTCTTTAATTAACATGCTTACTGGATTTAGTAAGCTGGCTAAAACATCTGGTAAACCAGGTAAAACTCAATTGATAAATCATTTTGAAATTAATCAGGATTGGTACTTGGTAGATTTGCCTGGTTACGGTTACGCTAAAACGTCTAAAGAAAATAGGTTTAAGTGGACACAGTTTATACAGGAATACTTGGTTGATAGAGAGAATTTAATGAATACGTTTGTTTTACTTGATTCTAGGTTACCACCACAGAAAATAGACTTAGAATTTATGAATTGGTGCGGACACCACGAGATTCCTTTTTCTATGGTTTTTACAAAGATAGATAAGCTCTCTTCAACTGCGTTACAAAAGAATTTAGCTGTTTACAAGAAAGAGATGCTCAAAATTTGGGAGGAATTACCGCCGGTTTTTACAACAAGTGCAACGAGTAAATTTGGTCAAGAGAAATTACTAAACTATATAGATCAGATAAACCAAGCAGCGAAGGAGCAGTTTAATTAATTTTTCCTTTTACCGCATTCTCTATCATTTCATCCAGTTTTTTAAAGGTGTAATATAGTTCTTTTGTTACTTTTTCGTTACTGAAATGAGTGGTTTCAAAAGAAGATTTTATACTAGCTTTTGTAAGTGAAGCTGGTTTAGAACTGAATAAGCTGACCAACCAAGCTAGGCGCCAGGCGATACCCATTAAAAATTTTCCCACTTTTATACTTGGTGGTTTTTTATTCAGTTCAGTTGCAATAGTAGAGAGCATTTTTTTGAAGCTAGCATTTTCTCCTATGCACAAGTAGCGTTCTGCATTACTATCGCTTCTCATTAAATTCATCATAACGGAAACTACATCTCTTGCGTCTACAAAAGCATTTCCTCCAGGTGGATAGAAAGCCAGTCCTTTATTTACATTTTTAAAAATAGTTAGTGAACTTTCGTTCCAATCACCAGCGCCAAAAACAACACTAGGGTTCACAATTACTGCAGACAATCCTTCTTCAATTCCACGCCATACTTCTTTTTCAGCCAAATGTTTAGACATAGAGTATCCGCTTACTTTTGTGTCGGGATTCCATTTTTCATCCTCTGTAAGTTCTCTACTTACTGTATTAATTGGTTTTCCTATTGCAGCCGTTGAGCTTACATAACATAGTTTCTTAATCGTTAGGTCTAAACTTAGGTTTACAATATTGGCTGTTCCAATTCGATTGATTTGTATGAGTTTTCTGAAGTCTTTTTTTCGAAATGAAACGAGAGCTGCGCAGTGATATACATATTCTGTTCCTGTCATTTCTTCTTTCAATTCGGGTAAGTTTAAGATATCGCAAACTGCCCAATCAATTTTTTTAAATAACTCTGATCCAGCGACACTGTCGTAGTGTTCAAAAACTTTTTTTACGTTTTTAATCTTTGATTCGTCTCGATAAATAGCCTTTATACGGGTGGTTTCTGTTTTACATAGTAAGTACAATAGATGTGATCCGATTAAACCTGTTCCGCCAGTTACAAATATCATAGATGAAAGTGTTTTTTTGGTAATGCTTATTTATTGAGTAATCTTTGGTAAAGATAATGCCGTTCTTCAAAAAAATGTAATAGAGTAAATTAGTTTTATTACTTTTACGACATTAATCGATTAAAAATGCTGTTGGTTGCAGTGTTTTTAAGTTCTACTACATTATGAAATTACTACTATTTGTTTCTCTTTGGGTATGTTTGCTGTTCTCTTGTCAATCGGAATATGATAGGCAAATGCAGTCAGCAATACAACACAAGCATAAGTTAACGATTCGGCGTGATAGTTTGGATATGTCAACGGTAAAGGCGATCGAAGAGCAGATTTATTTTTGTGCAGAGCTTTCTGGCTCAAAAGCTACATTTTTGAAAGAGTTGGCCTTAATTCCTTAAAGTTCGAGTTCTTTTCTTGGATTCCAGAAGTATTGTTCAAAGTGTATTATTTTGTCATTTTCTACTTTTATGCCTTCTTGCTTTAATTTTTCTTCCATCTCATAAGGTGTAGAAAAATGCATTTTTCCAGTAAGTAACCCATTTCTGTTAACCACACGATGAGCTGGTATTTCTGGATTATTGTGTGATGCATTCATTGCCCATCCGACCATTCTGGAAGCGCTTGCGGTACTTAAATATTTCGCAATAGCTCCATAACTAGTAACTCTTCCTTTTGGAATAAGTTTTACCACTTGATACACTTGGTCAAAGAAATCGCGGTTTTTATCTGAGTGTTTTATTGGTTTCAAAATTTAGTGAATTTTGAATTTGCAATATTTTATTTGTGACCCTCTGCGCGTAAAAAGTTCTTCGTAGTGCGTTTTTATGTGCATAATATCTTGTACTTCTTCGGGTAGTTTGGTAACGTCACCATACAGATCCCAAGTGAAAAAGTCTGTTGGATAGTTGTGTTCAGCAATTTGTTCTTCAGTGGATTCAAATAAGATATTTGAGTCTGTCTTAAGATGTATAAATCCATTTTTTTTCAAAATCTTCATGTAGCGCTCTATGAAAATTCTAGAAGTTAAACGTTTATTTGGTTTGTTGGGTTGTGGATCGCTAAAGGTTAACCAAATCTCGTCTACTTCGTTGTTCTCAAAGAAATTACTAATAAAGTCTATTTTGGTTCTTAAAAAAGCAACATTATCCAAGTTTTCATCTTTTGCTTCGTTGGCTCCAACCCACATTCTAGCTCCTTTGATGTCTACACCAATAAAATTCTTATTAGGATACTTTCTGGCTAGTCCAACAGAATATTCTCCTTTACCACATCCGAGTTCAAGAACAATCGGGTGGTCGTTTTTAAAGTGTTTTTCATTCCATTTTCCTTTCAATTCAAAGCTGTCCGACTTAATTGATTCCATTGTTGGTTCAAAAACGTTAGACATTTCTTTCATTTCATTAAACCTTCTAAGCTTGTTCTTTGCCATTTTTTCCTAATTTGGAAGTGCAAAAATAAACATCTTAATTTGGATTTGAATATTTCTCTGTCTTCGGTTAAAAATAAACGCGTGCTAATTAGTCCGTTGAATTGGGGATTGGGTCATGTTATGCGCTGCGTTCCATTGATAGAGAGGTTGTTGGAAAACAAGAATGAAGTAATTATCTGTTGCGATGAACAGCAAGAAGAAATGTTTCGCACTTTTTTTCCTTCCTTGTGGTATGTAACACACCAAGGTTATCCTTTTGTTTTTCGAGGAAATGGAAGGTGGGAGGGAGATTTAATGCGATCTTTTACGAAGCTTCGAAAACGTTTACAGGAAGAGAAATTGGAAGTGAGTCGATATGTCTCAATTTTCAATCCAGACCTGATTCTTTCTGATCAAAGATATGGATTTAAGAGTCCTAAGGTTCCGAGCATATTTATTACGCATCAGTTGGTTTTGCCAGTAGAAGGGATTTTCCGAGTTGGGCAGATTATTAATCGTTATTTTATTCAAAAGTTTGATAGCACTTGGGTGTATGATTCTTCAAAGAATCCGCTTGCAGGAAAGCTGTCTTATGCAAAAAACAATTGTAGTTATTTGGGTATTTTGAGTCGGTTTAATCTAAAAGAAGTGCCTTCGTTTAGGTATAAATTTACCGCTATTATTTCTGGTCCCAAGCCGTATTCAGAAGACTTTTTTGACGAGGTTAAGAACAAGCTGATGGTTTCAAATCATCCTTGTGTGATTGTCTCTAATACAGATTTAGCTAAACGTTCTTTTCGAAATTTAAATAATTGTATAGTACTAGTAAATCCGAGTCACAGCAAAATGGAGCAGGTGTTAAATGAAACGGAGTTTGTTATTTCTAGAGCAGGATATACTACGTTTATGGATTTGACTATTCTCAATAAAAAAGCCTTGTTGATTCCTACTAACGGACAGAAAGAACAGCTTTACCTCTCTTCTTATCATAAAAATCATCAAAAATGGAATTTTTATAATGAAGATGAATTTAGAGCATTAGATCTAAGCCAATTTTAATGTGAATGAAAATGTGCAGCCAACATTGATTGTACTTCTTACATTTATGGTTTGTTCGTGACTCTCAATAATATGCTTTACTATTGCCAATCCTAAGCCAGAGCCTCCTTCATTTCGGTTTCTTGATTGCTCAACACGATAGAATCGTTCAAATAATCTGGGTAATAAGTGTTCCTCAATACCCGGACCATTATCTGCTACTTCACACATAATGGCTTCATCCATGTAATAAAATTTAACCTGAGTTCTGCCAGATTCATTACCATATGCAATTGAGTTAGAGATAAGGTTGGTGAGTACTTGACCTATTTTACCTCTATCTGCTAATACTTCTATTGGGTCATAGTCTTTATTAAAGCGCAAGGTTATTTGTTTGTCTTTTGCCGGCATTTCCAAAGATTCCATTACTTCTTGTGCCAAATCGATTAGGTCAAACTTAGTTATATTTAATTCTACTCTGTCAACTTCCATTTTGGTTATTTCGTCTAAATCTTCTAAGATAGACGCCATTCTGTCTGTTGCTTTTGAGGCGCGTTCTAAAAATGACCTGTTTACTGTTTCGTCTTCTAAACCACCTTCTAGTAGTGTTAAGATGTAGCCTTGTATACTGAATACCGGTGTTTTTAATTCATGGGCTAAATTCCCTAAGAATTCACGTCTAAATGCTTCTTGCTCTTTCAGTTTTGAAATTTCTGAGTTTCTTTCGTCGGCCCATTTTTTTGTGTCGTCTGCTGCGTTAGCCAAAACGTCTTTGTACATAGAAACCGAAGCGTTTTGGTCTGTTATTTTAGATTTTCTAATGCTTCTATACAGTACTTTTATTTTTGAACTAATAAAACGTTCTACCAAAAGATAGAAAACAATAAAACAAGCAACGCTAATTCCTATACTAGTCAAAAAGATTTGAAGCAGAGAAATAGATGTACCGCTCGCTTTTAAAATTGCGAAACAAAGCAATAGCAGAAAAAAAACAATGAAGCTTCCTGCCAGTATTACATGTATGGGTTTTGACTTTCTCAACCTTAGTCTAAAATGAATTTATATCCAACTCCTTTAATTGTTTTGATGTACTGTGATCCAATTTTTTCTCTCAGTTTTCTTACGTGTACATCTATTGTTCTATCTCCTACAACAATTTCTGAACCCCAAACACGGTCTAAAATAATGTCTCGTTCAAAAACGTTTCCTGGTTTGCTGGATAAAAGAGCTAACAGTTCAAATTCTTTCTTTGGTAAATGCAGTTGCTTACCTCTTAGTGTAACTAAATATTGATCGCGATTTATAAGCAATACTTCATCATTGTGAGATTCTGCTGTTACACTTGTCTTTTTTCTTCTTAATAAAGCATTAATTCTACTGATTAAAACCCTAGGTTTAATCGGTTTTGAGATATAATCATCTGCACCGGCATCTAATCCAGCTATCTGACTATAATCTTCATTTCTCGCGGTAAGAAAACAAATCAACACATCCTCCATGCCGGTTGTTTTTCGAATAGAGTCGCACACCTCAATTCCATCCATTTCTGGCATCATTACATCTAATAAGACGAGGTCGGGTTTATGTTCTATTATTAATGCTAATCCTTGTTTTCCGTTTTCGGCGGTTTGTACATCAAAACCCTCTTTCTTTAAGTTGTAAGAAAGTAGATCTCTGATGTCTCCTTCGTCGTCAATAACGATAATTTTCTTCATTCTGCGATTTTCCGTAAAATTAAGACTTTTTTCAATACCAAAAATACGAGTATATTGGACTCCTAATGTGTTTTTAAAGGCTCAAATTGTAATGATAATGAAAATAAAACATCTAATTTTTACACATTAAAAATAAAAATGTGTCGATTAATATTTTAAAATTGTCGATTGAATTATTTTAATAAATGACTTGATTGTTAGATTCTTGAAATTTTTAACGGGAGATTTTCATAATCAAAAAGTTTATTTTTCTGTCAAAGAAGCCTTACATTTGTAGAAGTAGTAGTAGGTTAGGTTGATTAGTGTAATAAGAGCTTTGGACGCCCGTCTAAAGCTCTTATTCTTTTTAAAGCCTTTTTTTCTGCTATTTTTGCAATGTGAATAAGGTAATAAATGAGGCTTTAGAAGAACAAATTTTTAACGTTACGGATATAACGTTCGAAAAAGTTGCGCTATCTGTTTTTAATTACCAATACAAACATTGCTTGCCTTATAAAAAATTTTGTGATTTACTAGGTAGGACAAATCCAACGTGCATTTCCGAAATTCCTTTTTTACCTGTTTCTTTTTTTAAATCAGAGAAAATAATTGCTCAAGGTTTGACGGTAGAAAAAACCTTTAAAAGTTCGGGTACAACGGGTAGTGTTAGGTCACAACATCATGTGGCGAGCTTAAAGTTGTATAAACAATCTTTTTATTCTACCTATGAAAATTCAATCGGAAACCCGAAGGATCAGATAATTATAGCTCTTTTGCCGAGTTATGTAGAGCAAGGAGAGTCTTCTTTACTTTATATGGTAGACCATCTTATTGAAAATTCTGACCATCAACTATCGCGCTATTTTTTAGATCAAGTTTCTAATCTACCTAAATATGTTAACGACATTAAGGCGAATTATCCGCAAAAGAAAATTGTTATAATTGGTGTTTCTTATGCTCTATTGGATTTGGCAGAGTTTGAACCTGATTTAAGTGATGTTACAGTAATTGAAACTGGAGGAATGAAGGGAAGAAGAAAAGAAATGACCAAAGAACAATTGCATGAAACCTTAGAACGAGCGTTTGATGTACCTGTTATTTCTTCTGAATACGGGATGACTGAATTACTATCTCAAGCTTATAGTGTAGCCCAACAAAAATTTTTAGCTCCGAATTGGATGAAAATAATCATTAGAGACATAAATGATGCATTTTCTTATTTGCCTTTAAACAAAACTGGAGGAGTAAATGTAATTGACTTAGCCAATTTATATTCATGCAGTTTTATTGCCACACAAGATTTGGGAAGAATTGAAGAAAATGGATTTAAAATTGTGGGTAGATTTGATAATAGTGATATTAGAGGGTGCAATTTGTTGGTAAATTAAAATAAAGGAATAATATTTGTTACAAATAAATTAAAACAAAAAAATGAAATATTTATCTATACTTATTGGAGTGCTTATTTTAGCTTCTTGCGCTACAAAAATACCTTACACAGAAAAAATTAGACAAGAATTTGAATTGGATGAGACTAAAATTAAAAAAGTACAGTTTTATACTTCTCAACCCGTTGTACTTGAAAAAAAGTCGAGTAAAGGAACCAAAACTACAGAAGCAGATGGAGGTTTAGTAGTAAACGAAAGTTCTGAATCTGAACGTGTTATTATTCCTGTAAGTACGCCTTGTATTTTTGAAGAGTTTGCAGAAGACGGTGCAATACTGATTCGTTTTGAAAGAGGTTCTGGTAAAGTATTGCGTTTTGCTTTGAAAGAAAATATAAATAACGGTCAATATTACTTACAAGCTATTTGGAGAAATGGTAAAGGAGAAATAGAGTACGGGAATGAAATTTATTCTACGAGCTCTAAAGCTGCCAATACATACTTGAAAGTGAAACTCAAGAAATGGCAACAAAATAAGCGTAAAGACAGAGTTGTTAAAGGAATGAAGATTTAAAAACACATATTAAATAAATATTAAATTTAAAAGGAGACGCCATTTTAGGCTCTCCTTTTTTATGTTACAAGGATTAAATTATTAATCTTTGTCTAACCCGATTTGTTTACCATGGAATTAATAAATAGAGAGCTGAGTTGGTTATCTTTTAACGAACGTGTACTGCAAGAAAGCTTAGATGCAACAGTGCCTTTAGTTGAACGTATTCGATTCTTAGGAATATACTCCAACAATATGGATGAATTTTTCCGAGTACGTGTTGCTTCTGTAAACAGAATGATTGCTCTTAAAGATAAGCGTGTAGAAGGGTTTGACGGTTCGCCAAAGGCTTTACTAGATGAAATTCAGTTAACCGTAAAGAAACAAAGACGCGTCTTTGATTTAGCTTATCAGCGTATAATGAAAGAGCTAGAGAGTCGAAATGTAATCCATGTCAACGAAAAAACAGTAAATGAAGCCGATAGAGTTTGGCTTTCTGAATACTTTTCTAATGATTTAAAACAGGATATTGTACCTATTATTCTAGATAAGAAAAGAAAGTTTCCGAGATTACAGGATAAGGGAATTTATTTGGCCGTGAAGTTCTCAATTAAGAGAGGTAAAGTACAATATGCTTTAATTCAGATTCCTTCATCGCACGATAGGTTCAAATCTTTACCAGGAAAAAAGAACGAAGAGCATGTAATTTTATTAGACGATATTATTCGCCTACACCTTGGAAAAATCTTCTCTATTTTTAAGTACGACAAGATTGAAGCATATACTTTTAAATTTACTCGAGACGCAGAGTTAGACTTAGATGATGATATTTCTATCTCTATGATGGAAAAAATGGAAGATGGTATAAAAAACCGTAAAAAAGGTGAACCAGTTCGTTTTATCTATGATGAAAATATGCCTGGAGATTTATTAAAATTCTTGATGGATGCTTTGGGTATTGAGAAAGACGATCATATTGCTCCTTCTGGAAGATACCATAACTTTAAAGATTTTATGCGCTTTCCAAATTTTAATAATCCGGACTTTGTGTATGAAAATTTACCTCCTTTAAATCATCCAGAATTAGAAAATCAAAAATCGGTAATTAAAACGGTACAAAGCAAAGATATTTTACTTCACTATCCGTATCAGAAATTTGATTACATCGTTGATTTGTTAAGGGAAGCAGCTATAGATCCAAAGGTAAAAAGTATTAAGATTAATATTTATCGTGTAGCAAAAAGGTCGCAAGTAATTAATGCCCTAGTAAACGCAATAAAGAATGGAAAGAAAGTAACGGTAGTAGTAGAGCTGCAAGCGCGTTTCGACGAAGAAAATAATATGTATTGGTCTAATATTTTAAGAGAGCATGGAGCAAAACTTATTTACGGTGTTCCTAGTCTTAAAGTGCATTCAAAATTGATTCATATTACGCGAATATCGGGCAAGAAAACACAATTTATATCACATGTAGGTACAGGAAATTTCCATGGAGGAACAGCAAAAATTTATGGAGATTTTGGACTCCTAACATCTAATATTGCCATCACAAAAGAAGTAGACAAAGTATTTACATTGTTGGAGAACAATATTGATAGAGGAATTTACCGAAGTTTGATGGTTTCACCATTTAATACGCGTAGAAAATTTATTGAATTGATTACGCGCGAAATTAGAAACGCGAAAAAAGGACTGCCTGCTAAAATTGACATTAAGCTGAATAACTTAGTAGATAAAAAGATGATTACAAAGCTCTACGATGCAAGTAAGGCGGGAGTTAAAGTGAGGATTATTTGTAGAGGAATTTGCTGTTTAGTTCCTGGAGTGAAAAAGCAATCAGAGAATATTGAAGTGATTAGTATTGTTGACCGATTTTTGGAACATACGCGTTTCTTTATTTTTCATAATAACGGAAAACCAGAATTTTTCATATCATCTGCTGATTGGATGACAAGAAATTTAGACAAACGTATAGAAGTTTCAGCACCTATTTTAGATGAATCAATACAGGCAGAAATTGCCCATATTTTTGAAATCCAATGGAAGGATACTGCGAAAGCTAGGGTTTTAGATATTTCGCAAAGAAATAAACATATAAAACCAGAAACTGGTCAAGAACCCTTCCGCTCTCAATATGAAACGTACAATTATTACAGAGATTTATTAGAAAAATCCCAAGAGAATTAATATTTTAACCTCCTAAAAAGTAAGGAGTTTGAAATACGGAGCTATTGATATTGGAACAAATGCTGCACGACTACTTGTAGGCGAGGTAGTTAAGGAGAATGGTCATTCATTTGTAAGAAAAATAAGCTATACTAGAGTTCCGTTGCGTTTAGGTTTAGAAGTATTTGAGGATGGCAGAATCTCGTCTGTCAAAGCACAAGAGTTTTCTAAAACAATGCAGGCTTTTAAATTAATTTCTGAAGTTTTTAAAGTTGAAGGTTTACGTGCTTGTGCAACAAGTGCGATGAGAGAAGCTGAGAATGGAAAACAAATTAAACGTCAAATATTAGAAGAGTCGGGTATTGAAATTGATATAATTGACGGTGAAGAAGAAGCGAATATTATTTTTGCAACCTTCTTTTTACTTGATTTTGATAAGCACTCTCCTTTTATAGTTATTGACGTAGGAGGGGGTAGTACAGAGATTTCTGTATTCGAAAAAGGAGAACGAATTGATGGGAAATCATTTAACGTTGGTACCATTCGATTGCTAAAAGGCAAAACCAGTCAAGATATTTGGAAAGATATAAAGACGTGGGTAGAAGAGGTAGTAGATGAAAAAATGATACACAAAGTATTTGCTACCGGAGGTAATATCAATAAAATTCACAAGTTGCTGGGGAAGAAACATATGGAGCCATTGGCTTATAGCGAATTAGAAAATTTGCACACCAGTTTGAATGCGATGTCATTAGAAGATCGAGTAGAAAAATATCAATTAAAACCAGATAGGGCAGACGTTATTGTACCAGCTTGCGAAATATACAATTACGTTTTAAAAACCTTAAAGGCGAAAGAAGTTTTTGTTCCAAAAATAGGTTTATCAGATGGTATTGTTTACGATATGCACCTTCAGGAATTACAACGAGCAAAGAAAAAGAAGAAAAAGAAATAGTTATCTCTTTTGCCATGTTTTAAGTATCCACTTTCTTGCTGGCTTTTCTATGTATATGTAAGAAATTGACCCAGTAAAGATTAAAACAACCAAGTACACGTAAAAATACCTACCATACGCAGATGGAAACTGCGTAAACTGCGTAAATAAAATGTAGACGATAAATTGCCAGAGGTAAACGCCGTAACTAATTTCACCTAAGAATAGGAATGGTTTCCAACCAAAAATTCGGTTTAAAACCCTACGATCTTTCGCTAATCCAATGGTAATTAGAATAAAAATAGGAGCCAAAGCACCATTGTGAGCATAACGTGTAATTAGGTTTTGAGTACCAAGTATCAGAACGAATAACGCACTAGCAATTACGGCTATAAAAAACCACAAATAACTCGATTTTTTAAATTCTTTTAGCTTCAATGTAATTAATCCGCCTAGCATTCCCATCAAAAAAGTGTTTAAATGCCATACTGGAAAATATACAAGAAAACTGTTCCAACTCTCTGCATTAGGCTTCCATGCATACTCCGCGAAATAATAAAACTGAAGTGTACTAAAACAGTAAATGCCCAAGATAAGCAAGGTCCTTGTTTGTATACTTAATCTTTTTAAGACTAATAATAAGAAGGGAAATAACAGATAAAAGAAAAACTCAACACTGATAGACCATGCAGGAAAGTTAAAATACAACTCTGTTCCGGGTATCCATGCTTGTAAACCTAAGGTATGAAAAAGTAAGTTTGTTGTTCCTTCATAAGCTACGGTAGAATAGATAATGCTTAACACAGCTACAATTAAGAGTGTAACGAGATAAATAGGATAAATTCTTGCGATACGTTTTAGGTAAAACTCTTTTACATTTACCTTTTTGTTCCAGTAATTATAAATTAAAATAAATCCGGAAAGGAAAAAGAAAAAGCTAACAGCTAAATTGCTGTATAATACAAACTTTGTTAAGCCGTAATCTTCTGGTCCAAACGGAAAAGCTTCTTTACCATAATGAAAAATAACTACCATTAGAGCCAGAACAAATCTAGGAAATGTGAGTGCTTTTATATAGTTTTTTTCCGTTGCAAGCATTTTAATATGTTCTACTCTGCAACGAGTATATAATTGTTCTTTTTTCCTTTTCCAAGTAACACAAACCTATCGTTGATTAACTGCTCTGGTGTTATCATAAAGTCTTCTTTTACCTTGGCTTTATTTACAGAAATTGCATTTCCTTTTAACTCGCGTTTTGCTTCTCCGTTAGATTTTAAGAAACCGGTTTCAGATGCCAAAGCTTGTATAATACTTAACCCTTCATCAATTTTAGATTTCTCAACTGTTGCTTGTTGTACGCCGTCAAAAATAGATAAGAACTGCTCGTTTGTTAATTGTTTTAAATCTTCTTCTGTAGATTTACTAAACAATATCTTAGTAGCCAATTTGGCTGTTTTTAAGGCTTCTTCTCCATGCACTCTGGCCGTAACATCGTCTGCAATTGCATTTTGTAGTATTCTTAAATGCGGAGCTTCATTGTGTTCAGCTTCTATTTTCTCTATCGTTTCTTTGTCTAAAAAAGTATAAAAGCGAATCAGTTTTTTTGCATCTTCATCGCTCGCATTTAACCAAAATTGGTAAAACTCATATGGAGATGTTTTTTCTGGATCTAACCAAACTGTTCCAGACTCGGTTTTACCAAATTTACCTCCGTCTGCTTTAGTAAGTAGCGGACAAGTAAAGGCGTAAGCATTTCCACCAGTCATTCTTCTAATTAATTCTGTACCCGTAGTAATATTTCCCCACTGGTCAGAACCACCCATTTGTAATTTACAGTCTAGCGTTTTGTATAAGTGCACAAAATCATGACCTTGTAATAATTGGTAAGAAAACTCTGTGAAAGATAAACCCGTTTCTACGCGCTTCTTAACAGAATCCTTTGCACTCATGTAGTTAACCGTAATGTGTTTACCCACGTCTCTAATAAATTCTATAAACGAGAATTTCTTCATCCAATCATAGTTGTTTACTAAAAGTGCGCCGTTGTCTTTACTTTTATCAAAATCTAAAAACTTTTCTAATTGTGCGGTTTGTCCGGCAATATTGTGAGCAAGTGTTTCTTCGTCTAATAAATTACGCTCTGCAGATTTTCCAGAAGGATCTCCAACCATACCTGTAGCACCACCAACCAGAGCAATTGGTCTGTGGCCAGCACGTTGCATGTGCATTAATAAAGTAATAGGCAACAAATTACCAACATGAAGTGAGTCTGCCGTAGGATCAAATCCTACATAACCCGTAGTCATTTCTTTAGAAAGTTGTTCTTCTGTACCTGGCATAATATCCTGTACCATTCCTCTCCAGCGTAACTCTTCAATAAAATTTGTTGGCATTGCGTATAATTTTACAACAAAAATAAGGTCTTTTTTTATTTAGCCCTATAATGTGTGCGTTTATGTTAGTTAACTTAACGATATATCATCTCAGCCGATTTTGCACTAAGAATATCTAGCTATCACATGTACCGGTAATCTAATTAAACTACCTTTACCAGAAATAATAATATCACAGAGTATCATGGTCAAAAATTCAGACAAGCCAACACCAGAAGCTAAAGCACTTTCGCTATTTCTAATGGCTTTTAAGACAAAAAATCCAGATTATAAAGAAAAGCTGAAAAGAATTAATAGGCAGTGGGATTTGGTGAAGCATGATGAACTCGATAATAACGATTATCAAAAAGAAGTGAAAGCTATGCTTGATGGTTTTGGAGGATATGACAAGGTTATTGAAAAAACGGTACAGCATTATATCAACACTACAGGAGAATGGAATCAAAAAGGAGACGATAAATATTGTGTTGATTCAAAGAAAATAGCAGACCAAATTTTTGTTAAACGTAAAGGTAAGAAATAACGATTATTTCTTTTAAAGATTTCAGTAACGCAATAATTACTTAAATTTAACTAAACTAAAAAATACGTTTATGTTAAAAATACTAAGTGTAATTGTCTTATTTGGTTCTACTTCATTGTTCACATTTTGCCAAAATTATCTAGATATTTTTAAAATAGATTATGCCTTAAATACACCTGCAACATTCGATTCCACTCAGAATACTACACAACTTCAAGAGGTAAATGCAGATCTCTCTATTCCTATCGTTGTCACAGAAAAAACAGCAATTTTAACGGGGTTGGTTTACGACTTAACTCATGCATCATTTATTCCTAACGCAGCTAAAATAGCTCTTCATGGGATTACTTTAAAAGCAGGATTAAACATAAAACATACTTCTAAACTTAGCGGAACCTATTTGTTTTTACCCAAGTTAGCCTCAGATTTAAGAAGGATTAATCGTACAGATTTTCAATTTGGCGGAGCTGTTTTAATGAAATATCAAAAGTCTAAATTTTTGAACTACAAGTTTGGTGTTTATGCAAATAGAGAGTTGTTTAGCACTATTTTAGTGCCAATGTTTGGGCTTTATTTTTTGAATAAGTCAAAAAAATTAGAAATTAAGTTGCTTTTACCCTTGGCTGGAGATTTGAATTATGTAATTGCAAATAAAATGAGGGTAGGACTAAACTTTAAGGGTCAGGTTAGAAGCTATCACTTAAATGATTTGTCTGGGAATAAGACCACCTATCTTACACGCTCTACTAATGATGCTTTTACATATTGGCAGTATAGTTTAGATGGTGGTTTAAATTTACAGGTAGGATTGGGTAGGTCTATTGCTAGATCTTATAGAATGTATGATGAACGTGTTTCGTTTGCGCTTCCATTGGTTTATTTCAATGATTCTAGAACACAATTAAACCAAGATTTTGAAGATACGTGGTTTTTTAAAATTGGATTGTTTTATAGACTAGATTTACAATAGATAGACGCTAATGCGTTACACCTTGCTATTTTGTTTGCTTTTTTAAGCATTCGAGTGCATGCTAAACAAAATTAGATATAGACATGTTAATATCGCATGTTTAAATCTAAATTTATGAAAGCTGTATTCATCATTGTTGGGATTTTGTTGGTTGCTTTTATCGTTGTTCAGCTCTATTTTGCGCGTGCTCAAAAAGGGATAGAAACTTATTCATATACTGTAGAGAAAGAGTTTCCTACGTTTGAAATACGCTTGTATGAGCCCACTCTATTTTCTTCTGTCAAATTGGGAGCTGATACATATAAAGGTGCTTCGAGTAAAGGCTTTTCAATTTTGGCTGGCTACATCTTCGGAGGAAATGAAAAGCAAGAGAAAATTGCAATGACTGCTCCAGTAAGTATGTCTTTAGAAGATTCAATAACAATGATGTTCATGGTTCCAAAGTCCTATAAGAAAGACGAACTTCCAGAACCGAATCAAAGACAGATAGAATTTGTAGAAATGCCAGCTAAAAGAATGGCAGCAATTCGTTTTAGTGGTTGGGCAAATGATGAGAAGATAGAAAAGTACAAACAAAAATTGATTAAGGCATTAGAAAAAGAAGGCGTAAACTACACCAATAAATTCTATTTTTTCGGGTACAATGCACCTTTTGAAGTTGTAAACAGAAGAAATGAAGTAGTTATAGAGTTAGAGGGATAAATTATCCTATCCTTCCAAAAACTCCCAATCTTTAATTGGTTCAAATCGCTTTTGCGCATCTATGTTGGATGGATGTTGTAGCAAGGATTCTACAGATACAGTAGGGATTAGGTCTACAGCTAGCTCTTTTTTAATGAAAATAAAATTGAAACCGAGTTCGTTTGCTGCAACTAAACGATATCCTTTTTTCTCCGCTAATTTAGTCATTGCAATTGGCGATGCTCCATGATAAATTGGATGTTTTCCCGGGTACATATAATTCTCATCGTAGGGAACAACGATATTCTTTAGACCAAATTCATTGTGTGTTTCTATCATCACTATATCGGGTGTAACAACTTTTAATGCATCCCAAATCCAATAATCGTTTCCATCTATATCAATAGACATAAAGCCAATGTCGCCTTTTAGTCCAGATTTTTCTACCAAGGCGTTAATATTTTTAGTTTTGATTATGTCGCATATAAATTGCGGTGCGTGCATCCACGGATGTGGATATTTCGAAAAGAACTTCTTTCCTCGCTTAACTGCTTTTGGGTTTCCGTCTATAAAAGTTCCTGTGAAACCAAAATTGAAATACAGGTTAGCAGAATTACTATTTACACCATCATCTGCACCAATTTCCAAGAACGTTTTGTTCTTCATACCAATTGCAGCAAAAATGGCAAGTATTTTACCGTCTTCTTCATATTGCGAAAAAACTCTATATCCGCAGTCTGTAAGTTTTGGAAAATTACCTTGCTTTGCATAATCTTGGTATTGGTGGAAAAGCTGACGTTGCGTAATTTGCGTACTTGGATTAAATCGATTTCTAATTTTAGTAATTAGAAATTTATCTTTTAATTTGTTTTTTGTCCAAGCTTTCATCGTGTCAAAAATAGTAAAATCTTCAGTCTTTCTTAATTAGATTAAGCGCAACAGCAACTTCTGAAGTAGGTAGCTGACAAGCTTTGTTTTCACAGACGTAAATTCTGGTTTCGCCTTTAATTAATTTACCTTCTAATAGAGCTAAACCTTCGTCTGTTTCTCCACCCATAAAAACAGCATTTGGAATATAATTTTCGTGAATAGATAAGTTGATTTCAGTTGTATTTCTTCCAACAATTGCAATTTCATAAACGGGTTGTAAAAAATTCATACTTAGATTTGCCCAATTGCTGTAGCCAGAACCATATTTTTCCATGCTATCGTACACATTTGCTAGCATTTGAGAAGCATGTTTTTTCCACGTTTCGTTATCAAAATAAGTTCCTAATTTATACAGGTTATTCGCCATTACAGAGTTAGAAGCCGGAATAACATTGTCGTTAATTTCCATTTTACGTGCGATCAACTCGCTCTCAATATTAGTAAAATAAAACATTTTAGAATCTCCATTTTGGAAATGCTCAATAGTGTAAGCTGTTAGTGACTCTGCTAATTTCAACCATTCTAAATCAAAAGTAGCTTCATACAGCCTTGTGTATGCATCAATGACGTGTGCATAATCTTCTAAAAATCCGTTAACAGTAGATTTTCCCTCTTTGTAAGTATGCCATAAACTTCCATCAGACTTTAATTGCTTGTCTCGAATCCATTTTGCGTTTTTGAGCGCTGCGTGTAAAAAAGCTTCATCTTTGAACGTTAAATATGCATCGGCGTAGCCTTTTAACATCATAGCATTCCAAGATGTTAGGCACTTATCATCTAAACCGGGTCTTACTCTATGCGCGCGTTCATCTAATAAAATTTGATTAATTCGGTTTACATTTTTTCGTAATTCTTTTCTGGTAATTCCTTGTTCTTTTGCGAATGTACTATCATCTTTATCACGCAATAGGATGTAGTTGTTGTGCTCCCAAAACCCTTTTCCGTTTATGTTGTAATATTCTTTAACCCAATCGAAATCTTTAGGTAATAGTTCTTGTAATTCTTCCTTTTGCCAAACGTAAAACTTCCCTTCTTCACCTTCAGAATCTGCATCTAAGGCAGCGTAAAAAGCACCTTCTTTTGTGGTCATCTCTCTTTCTACCCAACCTAAAGTTTGGTATACTATTTCTTTGTAAAGCGGTTTTTTAAATTTCTTATAGGCGTTGCTGTATAAACTTACTAGCTGACCATTATCATACAACATTTTCTCAAAATGCGGAACTTTCCAGAGCATATCGGTAGAATATCGTGCAAAGCCACCGCCTACTTGATCGTAAATTCCGCCCATTGCCATTTTGTCTAAAGAAAGTTCTGTGTATTCAATTACTTTTTGATCGTTAGAATAGTCTGCATAGCGCATCAGAAACTCGAAATTATTGGGCAGCATAAATTTAGGAGCGCGTGTTGGGCCACCGTCGCGCATATCAAAAGTTTTACTCCAGCGCAGAACTAGTTCGTTGATTTTTTCCTTTTCCACAGGGTTTATTTCTGTCGGAGTATCTACTAATTCTGATTGTTGAATTCCTTTTGTAAGATTTTCCGCATATTCCAATACCTTTTCTTTGTCGTTTTTATATGCATTTGCTAAGCTATTCAAAACGTTTATCCATTGGTCTTTTGGGAAATATGTTCCTCCGTAAATGGGTCTGCCATCCGCTAAAGTGAAACAGTTTAAAGGCCAACCTCCACTTTGAGTCATCAGTTGAACCGCAGTCATATAAACTTGATCAACATCTGGTCTTTCTTCTCTGTCTACTTTGATACATACAAAATTGTCATTCATTATTTTGGCAACTTCTTCGTCTTCAAACGATTCATGTTCCATTACATGACACCAATGACAAGCAGAATATCCTATACTAATTAAAACAAGTTTATCTTCTTTTTTCGCAGTTTCGAAAGCTTTTTCTGACCAAGCTACCCAATTCACAGGATTGTGTGCATGTTGTAAAAGATACGGACTACTTTCTTCAATTAGCGTATTGGTAAATTTAGGAGTTGTATTATTTTCTTGCTTTGGGTTGCTCATTTTAACGTTGTTTGATTCTGTTTTTTGTGTAGAATTACAGCACATAACAAGAAACAAAATAAGCGAAAGTAAGCCTGTTTTTGTTGTTGTCATGGTTCTTTTGTTATTCTAAAAAACAAAGGTAGTTATAATATTTAGCTCCTTTTTTTTCTTTGAGATAAATGACGAAGGAGTGTAATGCTTCCAACAAAAAAAAGAGGAAAAAGCACGTAGTAATACCTTTCTTCGTTTAGCCTTTGGAAAAAAATGAGGTAAAAAAGATAAGCGAATGCACCTAACAGCAATGTTTTAATTGGTGAGTTGAGTTTAGGGATAAAGAGTACAAGAAAACTGGCAAAAAGGAGTAGGAATAAAAATGAAAAGCTCAACCATCTAACTATTTCCATCGAAATATTTCCTTTAAAGGTGGATTGATAAATAAATAGTCCAAGATGAGAGCTTGCTACAAATTTGCGTAATGATTGAAAAGGAGTTTTTATGTAATGCATAAATTTAAATTGACGAATTATGCGCTCTTTTAATTCTACAACCTGTTTAGTTGCTTCTTTTTCTAATGGAATTGCGTCGGCCTGTAAATAGCTTTCTCGGTTAAATTGGTTAAGTAGCTGATAGCTGGCATGTTGGTACTTTTCAAAAACTGCAAAGAGTTCTTTTTTAAATTCTTTCTTTATGTCTGATGGCACTGATTGTAGTACTTTTTCTCTCTGCATTGTTGTTGTATCGCTAAATAAATGGTACATATTGGTATGAAATTTCTCTGTGTTTGACTCCCAAATTCTAAATAAGTTAGACATTTCTCTGTGTATTGGTCTGTACATATGGTTGTTGCTGTAATGATATATAGGATGTAATCCAACAAATTCTTTATTGACGTAGTAGTTGCGGATATTCCAACACAAGAGAGGAGTTAAGCAAAGAAGGAGTAGTAAAATAGATTTATTTATGGATATAGAGAATGGTTTGTAAACGAGTTTGTAGATGATCCAAAATAAGGTGGGAGTAATTAAAAAGGCAAGTTGAGGTCTTACCAAAATAGCCATTCCTAAAACTAATCCAAGAAGCAACCCGTTTAATGTTGTGGTCGAGTTGTAAAACTTCAAATAAAGAAGAGTAGAAAGTAAAATGAAAAAAGGAAGAATACTTTCTGATAGTACAAAGTAAGTGAAAGTGCTAAAAAAAGGAAGTATTCCGTATAGAAATGAGTAGATTAGAGTAGTAGTGTAACTGTTTTTTAAGAGCAGCAATATTTGTCCGAAAATATAAACCGAACAACCGAACAAAGCAATTTGAATAATTTTGAGAATTAGGAAGGCGTTATTTTGTGAGATATACTGAGCGATATAGAAGAATATACCGTAACCAGGTGTTCTCTGATAGTAAGAAGAATAACCTACAGAATTATCTTTCCAGACTCCTTTTGATTGAAAGTTCAGAGCCGGTGCAACATAGCTAGGTTGATCTGCTGTATAGATGAGCTGACCATCGTTTTGAGGTGTATTAAGCTTATGTAAGTTATATTCATTTACAACGATTAATACCAAACAAGCCAACAAAGAAATCCAGATTAACCGAATGCGCATAGTAAGTAAAAGTAAGAAATTCTTGCATTTACGCTGTAAACTATTTTATTGTTGAAGCATAAAGTCTTCTAAAAAGAGATTGAAATTATCTTTAAAAAAAGGAAGGTTAGAGAAATCAACTTTTTTAAGTAAAAGTGTGTCTTTATCAGCGATAAATTGAATATCATCTTTTCCTTTGATTACACATGTTTTAGACAATGCTGGAATATAAATCTGTGCGGAATCACCTAAGTTTTTAATTTGGATAGGGAAACTTTTAAAAGCATTTGGTTGATTTACAACGTATTGTTCAAGTATTAAGAAATGGTCTGAATGAACATGAATGGATTTAATATTTTCAATATTTAAAATAGTATACAGCGAGTTGTCTTTAAATGTATAGCTGGCGTTAATAGCGTTCTTCTCTTGTCCTTTAAGATGAGGTTTAACACTTTCGAACAAAAAAATAAACACAATTAAACTGGTAAAAGTATACCGTAGTTTAGGATTTGAGATGAGTGGAGATAGTACAACTTTTTGATACGAAAATCCGCTAAAAAATAGTGGTTTTAAGGCTTTCCAATAATAGGTTAAGACAAAAAGCACACAACACACCAGGTAAAAAGAAATAAGTTTTACCGTAATATCAAATCCAATGTTTACGAATAAAACATTCGTTAAAACACCAAAAGAAATAAGTAATCCAATTTTTCTAGTGAAAGGAATCAAGAGTAAACATGCGGGTATAATTTCTATCCATCCCATAAATTGAAGGTAAACGCTAGATCCGCTCATGGCGGTCCAAAATAAAATGTCTTTTTCTAAATACTTTAGTTGGGTGTTTAACAAATTTCCTTCGGGTAGTGGAAATTGATTTCCTATAACTTTATCAAAGCCATATTTTAAAAGAAAAAAGGCGGTTAAAAAAATTAAAATTCGCACGCAAAACATATAAATTTTATTGCTGGCGGTTTTAAACCAAATCTGATTAATATAAAGGAGAATAGAACTCAAAATAAAACAGAACGAAAAGAGTAGATACACTATTTTTCCATCAGAATATCCGTTGATTATTTTTGGTTGATAATCAAAAAGAAGGTCTAACAAATAAAATAAAATGGGTTCTACCAGTGGGAACAAAATACCCTTTTCTAAACCCAAAGAGTAGATAGGATAGGGAAGTAGTATACCAAAAAGTACTAAAGACAACCCTATCCAGTTTTTAAAGTGAATTAGCACATTCTTTTCTTTGGTTTAGCAAAAAAGAGCAACGGCAAAAGTAAAACTAACCATCTAGGTGAACTTTTCTTCACGTTTTTTAATTCCTTTTTTCTTTCCTTCTCATACAACTCTAAATTGATGAGAACTGTTGTATTCCCAAACATTTTTTTAATCTCTTCTACCGAGTAGGTATATGCAGAGAATACACGGTGCGACTTATTTTTTTCTTCAAATCTACCTTGAAAAGTATAACTGCCTTTCTCTACAACAACTCCTTTTCCAACGTATACAATTGTATCCACAAATCTCGCATTATACTCTCCAAAATTGTGAGCCTGTTCTGAATTGATGTTTTCAATCGTTGCGCTGTGTCTTTTTAACGCTATAATTTTTGTTTGTGCAAAAACATTTGCAGTCATTGCTAATAAAGCAAGAAGTACTAATTTTTTCATAATTGATTTTTCTATCCGTACACTTAATGCTGAATTGGGTTCAAAAATTATTGTAAAACTTCTCCTGTAACAATTAGTCTCAGACCCTTATCGCCGTTTTGAAACTTAACAAAAACCGATTTTACTACTTTTCCTTTATAGAGTTTGGAGTCGAAATTCACTTTGATTTCTATTGTTTCACTAGGATTAATAATTTTTTGAAATTTTTCTACAGTGTTACATGCGCATGGAATATCTATCTTTTCTATTGCTAAAGGGTCTTTTCCGTTATTGGTTATCCTAAATGTTTTTGTAATGTTTTCGCCTTGTGAGATAGTTCCAAAATCTTTAACTTGGTTATCTAAACTTACATTTACCTCAATTTTACTTGTGTCTTCTATTAAGTTTACGGTTTGCACTTCTATTTTTCGCTCGATTGCAGCTGCTTTCGAATACACGGAGTTTTTTGTATCGTTTGGATTATCAGATGTGAGTTGATTGGCCGTATATTCTCCAAAAGGAATTTGCACAATTTTAAGGTAAGCTCCGTTTTCTGCAGTTTTATCAAAGTAGGGTTTAAAAACACCGTTATTGTAATTGTATAAGTAATTTTTGAGCGAAGCTATTCTTCTTTTGGTAAGGTTTACATTATAATCTGTTTTTGCCAACGGAGAAGCAAATCCTTTAACTGTCAATTGAATTTTAGTTCCCTTTTCTAATTCTTCTAATAACAGTGTTCTAAATATTTCTAAATCTCTTACACCTTGTTCAACATACTCGGCAAAAAAGTCTTCTATATCATCTTTCGCATCCTCTGATTTTTCTCCATTTAATCCTGCGCTATATTCTTTTTTATATTTAGGAAGCATAGCGATGTATGCTGAGTAACTGTCTATGTAGTTGACGCTACTTGTGGTGTCCCAAGAGCGTGGATTAGGTATGTCATTATGAAAGTAGAGCGTTACAGGTAGTCTTTTATTTAATTCGGCTAAAGATTCTTTGGGTGTTTCAGGTTCAGCTACAATGGGTTTTCTGAGCATGAAAATATCCGAACAGCAAGTTGGGTTTTTAGTATAGTTTACTCCCATGCGGTTAGATGAAAAGAATAAACTATCTCCCGATTCTGAGCTGAAAAAATAGAGGTCATTTGCCGGACTATTTATAGGTAGTCCTAAGTTTTCTACTTCAGTAAATTGAGTAGTATATTTTGTTTTAAAAATATCATATCCTCCAAATCCCTTTTCCCAGTTAGAGCTAAAGTAGAGCGTTGTTTCTTTTGCATTCCAAAATGGAGAGAGTTCATTTTCTATCGAATTAATGCTTCTAACGTTTCTTGGTTTCTTGTATTGATTTCCATCTTTAATAAAACTGTACCAAATGTCCATTCCGCCCTTTCCGTCTTCTCGGTTAGAACTAAAAAAAAGTACTTCTTGACCTTCCCATTCTCCTACAAATGGCATTGTAGTATTCGCGCCAGGAGCATTAATAATTTCTCCCAATGTATCTACATCCTTAAATTGCCCATTTTCTAAATAGGCAACCATTATTTTACATTGATAGTTGTAGCTCTCGTCTTTACATAAGCTGTAATAAAACCTTGAGTTGTCTAAAGAATAACTTCCATTACCCGTAGAAAAGTCAGTTTCTTTGAGTGTTTTTATTTCAGTAGACGAATCAAAAACACTATCTTTTCTTTTACTTTGAAAAAGATGGGTTTTATATGAAGTGCTGTACACTTCTTCTTTGCTAGATATACTATCTGCTCTAAGTGAACTAAAAATAAGTGTATTGTTTTTATAGGTGTGTCCAAATTCTGCATCCGTAGTATTGATCTCATTTGGCAATTGCTCTAAAATCCAATCTTCGTTTTCGATTTGGTTATTTAATGCCCAAATACAAGCGTTTACTTCTTGTTTTGCCTTGATATAAACGTATTCTCTTTTATATTTTCGATATACTTTTTTAGCTTTTTTGAATGTTTCTAGCGCGTCTTTGTATTTTCCATTTTGTTTTTGCATTAGGCCTAAATTCAAAAGGCTATTCAAAAATAGAGCTGTATTTTCTCTATGATAAACTTGTTGGTAGTAATATTCTGCTTTTCGGTAATCTTTGTAGGCACGTAAAGTTTCTGCATAGGCCCAAAGTGTATTTACGCTATTAGAATCAATTTTCATTGCCTTTTGATAGTACTCCAACGCATGAACATAATCTCCTTGTTGGTATTGCTCCTTGGCAAAATCGAGGTATTTCTTAAGTTCTGTTTGGGAAAAAACGGAAAAAGAGAGTAAGAAAACGAAAAGGGTTAAATATAATCTGGACATACTCTGTGTATTATTTTTTTCGGTCTGAAAGGTGTGAAAATGTAGCGCAAACTAACTTCTAATCCTCCTCTTAAGTTACTTGCAGGCACTAATTGTGAAACGTTTATGTCATAACTTACACCTGCCCACCAATTTTGCCATTCGTATCCAAATAAAAGATACGCTGCATCTTTATTCCGAAAGAATAAGCCTCCGTACAAAGCGCTATAATCACCGTTTTTATCTTTGATCGTGTATTTTATCTGAGAGCCTATATTTAGCTCTCTGTATTTCCCTTGTACATTAAATTGCAATGATGGAATAATATCTATGTCGATTCCAATTTTATACTGCATACGGGCAAACATATTAAAGCGTAAATCTCTATTTACGGTTTGTCCAAAAAAACCTTGGTCAGGCCTATTAATATTGAAGAGCCCAAGACCTCCAGTTATGCGTTTTCTTTTTGATTTATACCATTCGTAAACCGTCCCAATGCCTACAGTTAAATTAGTTCTTTGGTCGTTTATTAGAAGTTCATTGGTGGGTAAGGTAGGATCAAAAGCAGTTCCGTTAAATTGTGTATCAAAGTAAAAGTTTTCAAACGATAAAGAACGGTTGTTTAGACCTAGTTGAATAGCTGGTCTGAGCGTGTGCGTGCTGTCTGGGGTTATTCTTATTTGGTATGAAAGAGAAGGTACTACTTCTACTGTTCTAAGATTTCCATCTCCAACTACATCATGAAATACTGTTAGTCCGATTGCTATTTTTTTATCTTGGAATGGTTTTGCATCTAAACTTAACGATGTTGTTTGAAAGGGCACAGTTACACTTCTCCATTGGTCTTTATGATTAAAATGCAAGCGATAATCGCCTTTGAATTGTCCAACATTTCCAGGGTTTTGAAATACAGGGTTATAATCGAACTGTGAGAAATGAATATCTTGGGAGAAACACAAAAGAGAACTCAAAAGTAAAATTAGTATGTAAATTGATTTATTCATGTATTTGCTCAAATCCTTAGAGGTTCGGTATCGTCAATTTTAACTTATTTGCATGCCTTACTTTGGAAAAAAAATTAGAAAGGTAGGCAACTATTCATTATCTAATTAAAGTTACGTTTCCTTTTATAATCTCTTGTTGTCCATCGATACAGTCGGCTTCTATATAATAGTCATATGTGTCGGGGTCTAAAAGCTTTCCTCTAAAGGTTCCGTCCCATCCTCGGTTAAGAGAATTTGATTCGAAAACTAATTCTCCCCAGCGGTTAAAAACCTTAAATACTAGTCTTTCTACAATTGTACTTCTTACAAAAAGAATGTCATTATTACCATCACCATCCGGCGAAAATGCATTAGGTATATAAACGAAAGGTTCTCCGCAAATAATTTTAAATCCTTTCACTAAAACAGTGTCTTGTTTCGTACAAATTCCGTCGCTTACAGCCACCGTAAATAAGGTGGTTTCATTGATAGTTGCAGTAGTTTCTTGTGCAGTAGGAGAGTTAAGGTTGGTTGTTGGAGTCCAGCTGTAACTGTATCCAGAAGGTTGTGCAGAAAGTGTAACTACAGAAGTGTTGGGTACAGAATAAGAGGAAGCAGTTCCAATTACTGAACTTGCGTTTATATTGCTAACAGCAATAAAGATTGAATCGGTTAAATTACAACCGTTGCTTACATCTACGGTAAGGTAAACGTACTGCGAAACGGTTGGATTAAAAATTGCATTTGCCGTTCCTTCTCCGCTTACTAAAATAGAATCTCCAGACCAATTAAAATTGGATAGTGTTAAATTGGCGTCGTTTGAAGTTGCGTTAACCGTAGCGTTATCACCCAAACAAATATTAATTGTGCCATCGAGATTTATTGCAGCGGATGTGAACGAAATAGATGCACTGTCTATTAATTCACAGCCTGCGTTGCTTAACAAGAGGTAAAAAGTAGAATCTGAATCTATAGAAATAGAAAGTGTGCTATCTTGAACCGACGTATTCAAGGTATCGATAAAATTAATGTTGGAAGACCAAATAAAAGAATCAGCGGTGCCAAAAGAGTTAGCTGTAAATGCAGTGTCTAATGGAGAACACAAGACGATATCTTGCAGAACATCTAACTGTAATGGTGGTGCAACTGTTATTTGTAGTTGGGCTGTATCTGTAATTAAACAAACCGAATCTGTAACAAACAAGAATACATCATATGTGCCTGGATTGTTGTATGTTATGGTAGGTTCAAATGTTGTTGAGTCTAAATTGCCATTTCCAAAATCCCATAAGAATTGATCTCCTTGTGAAGAAAAGTTGTCAAACGCTACTTCAAAGCTGGCGCAACCTATATTGTCATCAATGGTAAATTCTGCTTTGGGTATCAATTCAAAATCAAATTTAAAAACGAGATTATTACAGTTACTTGCCAAATTTTGATCGCTCCACGCTCCTGGTGTAGTCGGGAAATCACTATTTCCTCCGCATCCTCCACAAACAGACTGGTAAACAACACCGTTTTTGTCAAATCTGCTTGTACCGCCATCTACGTGCTCCTGAGAGGTTGGTCCACCCATAAAAGTACCATACAATAAACTTTGCATTTGCCTTTCTAATACAATTAAATAGAAGTCGAAACCATTTGGAGCTGTGGTTTGAAACGCATTAGAAGTTGTTGGCATATTTCCAATTGGAGTACTTTGTAAAATATTTGCACCCCATCCAGAAACATAAATATTACCACAAATATCTACTAAAAAGGCACTTGGAGAAATATCGAAGTTGGGTGATCCACTACCAAATACAGTGGATTCTAAAACTGTGGTTAAATCGGGAGTGAGTTTTGCTAAGAACTGACTACTGCCAGGGTTAGAGTAAACACCAGGTGTTACCGGAAAGAGTCCGCCAACACTTTGTCCAACTACAAAGATATTATCGAGTCTATCTATTTCAACAAAAAAGGATTGATCATAATTGGCTGTTCCGATGTAGGTTGTTTGTACTAAGGTATTTCCATTAGGTGTTAGCTTACCGATAAAACCATCGGTTTTTCCTCCTTGATAGGTTGATTGGTAGGCTCCAGAAGTATTGGGTAGGTCAGAAGAAGATGTTCCACCTGTAAAAACGATGTTGGTAGAAGAATCTATCTTAACGGAGTAGCACGCATCATTTTCTGAACCACCAAAGTAGCTGCTAAATTGCAATGATGTAAAGTCGTTATTTAGTTTAAAAAGTATCCCATCTTGTTGTCCATTATTTCCATTTTGAAAAGCATTTAAGGTTGGGAAATCAAGGCTTCTTGTGCACGATGCTATCAAAATATTGTTAATTGAGTCGAGCATTATTTCTCCTCTGAATTGATCTCCGTAATTTGTAGTTAAAGAGTCATAAGCCCCAACTCCCGCATAATTGCCAGATGAGATTTGGTAGTTTACACCATCGTTGCCTGAGCCTCCGATATAGGTGCTGCCAAGTAAATTCTGACCATTACTACTCACTTTTGTAATGAAAATATCTGTTCCAACGTTACCAAAGTTAGTTCCGTTTGAGACTACGCTAAAGGTCGACCCTCCTGCATGTGTGGTTTGAAATCCGTTTTGAATTGGGAAGTCTAAGCTAGAGGTTACACCGTAGAGGTAAACATTATTTTGCTTATCGCAAATTAAGGAGTGAGCTGTTTCTGTGCCTTGCTGATTATCTCCTCCACCAATAAAAGTAGTCCAAATCATGCTGGTTCCATCTGCAGAGTATTTAGAAATAAAGGCGTCTGTTGTTGGAGAACCGGTTACGTCCATTGTAAAGTTAGAGCTTACGTTAAAAGCATTTGGGTCTGGAGTAGGGTAGTTGTTCCCGTAAACCATTCCTGCGCTATACGCTGTTCCGTCATAACCGTAGGTAGCTGTCATTCCAAAATTATCTGTAGTAGATGCACAAAATGTTGCAAATACTAAAACAGGATCTATTACTAGCGTTAAACGTTTATCGTATTCTCCAAGCGCAAACGAAACTACATTTTCAGAGAGTTTAAAATCGCATGGAACTTCAATGATTTTCCCATTTCTTATCTGATAGGCATATGGTTTTTGTTCTATAATATCGCCCAGTAAAGTGCGCACAATTAAATTTCCCTTTTTGTCAATTTTAATGTGTTGTTGATTAACATATTCTAACTGTATAACTTCCGTAGAGGTGTTTGGTTTCACATGGAATTCATATTTAACGGTAAGTTCTTCTTCTAAACACTTAAAATCTATGTTGTTATAAAGGTCTTTTAAAATAAATTCTTGGTAACCTTTTACTCCAGACTTCCAATTTGATTTATTGTTGCCTAAAAAGAAATTATATGTTTCTTGTGATTCTCTTTCTTTTTCTATTTGTTTGACTTCGTTGGAATTTAAAAAATTAAGGTGAATCAAATCTTGTTTGAAATCAGTAGAAGCGTATTTTTTCTTTGAGTTGGGTAGATGCATACTTTCTAAAGCGGAGTAGTCCTGAAGATGAAACATCATTTTATGTTGCTCTACCCAAAGATTTCCACCTGGAATACGTTTTTTAAATAGCACTTCTTTTTTCCATTGACCTTTATTTTCTATAAAAGAATGATGTAACGTATGGTTGTGCTCTATTTCTTGAGAAAAAAGAGAAGCGCTTAGAACCGTTAACGTCCAGATAACCAACAGGAATTTCATATAATTACTAATATAAGCATTGCTTTTTAATAGACGTACAGGTTTGTGTTTTAGTTGAGTAGATTGCAAAAAAAAACACATCTTAAAGATGTGTTTTGTGAATTTTTGTTGGTTTACCTTGGACCTTGCATTTGGCGCATTTCCTCCGTGGTTTTTAACGTATATCCTTTTGGTATTTCCATGTTAAAGTATTCATCTGCCTTTTTGATTTTTTTAGAGAACTCGTAGGCTGTACATTTCATAGTCATAGGTCCTTGTGAAAACGTAAACTCCAAAGGTAATCCAGGTATCTCTTCCATTAAATACATATTTTCTTCTCTGTAATCCGGCAACAAATCTGGTGCATACCAAATAGTTGTTTCCATACCTTCGTTACTTGTTACTATTGCTTTTTTACAAGTGAAACCAATTACTTCTTTTGTTCCATCAATTAATTCAACTTCTCTTTTTGTGAGTTCTTTTTCTTCTTCTGTAAGATCAGACATTTTGGGTTGCATCGCTATTTTACCCATCATTCCGTCCATTAAAACCAAAGAGTTTTCAGCTTCTTTACTTGTAATGGTGGTGGATGTCATCATTCCTCCCATATCAAATATAGCTTTTGTAAAACCTGGAATGAAAGCTATTTCTAAGGCACTACCTTCCATTTGAGGAAGCATCGCTTTCATTTGAGGGTTGTCACTAGAAATCTCAATGTCGTAAAATACTCTACCTTGAACTTTTTGAGCAAATGTTGTTGCGCCAATCAATAGGAAAGACGCGATTATTAATTTTTTCATACCTTTAATTTTGACTAATTTATAGATTCTTTTTTAATTTTCTTTTTTTGTTCTCGTTAAATGCCAACTTGTGACATTACCTGTGTTTCGTGTTAATTACCAAATAAGGCTTTTACCACATCGTTTCCGTTTGCATAAAGTAATAGACTCAATAAAAATACAAATCCAATAATTTGAGCATATTCCAAGACCTTCTGTGGTGCTTCTTTACCTGTAATAATTTCGTAGATTAAGAATACTACGTGTCCTCCATCCAAAGCAGGAATAGGTAGTATATTCATTATAGCAAGTACTAAGGAGATGAAAGCAGTATTTAACCAAAAAGCTTCCCAATCCCATGATGTAGGAAACATTTTACCTATTGCTCCAAAACCACCCATACTGGATGCTCCTTTTTTTGTGAATATGTATTTGAGCTGACCTGCATAATCCCCCATCGTATTAGCACCTGTTTTAATTCCCGCTGATATAGCTTGTGCAAATGTGTAGTCGATATGCGTATAATCAAATTGGTTACTTATTCTAAAACCTAGCGTATGGTCGTTATAAACTTTTAAGCGCTCTGTAATAGTGTCAGAACTTCGCACTAATTGAATTGGAAGAATGGTGTCGCTATATTTTGAAAGTTCATTCGTTAGCAAATGAAAATAGGGTGTAGAGACTCCATTAACAGCTAAAATTTGGTCTCCTTGAACTAATCTACCAACAGCACTTTCGTTTTCAGGAGTTTCTAATAAATTACTGTCTACGATTGGCAAAATACGCGGACGAAAAGAGTTGATTGCGTCATTCGCAAAAAGCCATCTATCAAAATCTTGTGCATTTTCTCCTTCACCAATTTGTTCAGGAAACGTAATTATTTCACGAGCTCCATTTTGGTGCTCTACTTCAAGTGTTCTTTTCCCTCTTAGCCAAAGTTGTATTCTTATATCTCTTATGTTCTCTATCGGTTCTCCATCAATAGAAATTAGTTTGTCTCCATCCTGAAAACCGAGGTTTAGCTCCATAATTTTTGGATGAACCGCAATGCCGTGTGGTAAGTTATCACTTGTTACAACATCTTTTCCATATCCGAAAATAACAAGTATATATATTAAAAAGCCAACAATAACGTTAACGGTTACACCTCCGAGCATTACAATTAAGCGCTGCCAAGCGGGTTTGCTTCTAAACTCGTCTTCTTTTGGAGGTAGTGCCATTTGTTCCTTATCCATCGATTCGTCTACCATTCCGGCTATTTTTACATAACCTCCTAATGGCAACCAACCAATACCCCATTCAGTATCGCCAACTTTTTTCTTGAATAAGGAAAACCAAGGATCAAAAAACAGGTAAAATTTTTCTACTCGAATTTTAAATAATCGAGCCGGAATAAAGTGTCCAAATTCATGAACAACAATTAAGATAGAAAGTGATAATAAAAGCTGAGCAGCTCTAATCCAAAAATCCATTAGTATATTTTATAAACGAAAGCCAAAAATACGAATATATTGTGTTCTGCTTTTGAAAGTTTTAAGATCTTCTCTTTTTCATCTGTAAATTCAAAGCTTTTGTAAGCAAAAAACAAAAACATAGCATGTTGTGCTTGACTATTGAAAAAATGTTGGTGTGAATGTCAGCCGTTAAGCTGGAAATTTGTCAGAATTAGCTTTCTTTTATCGTTAATTATAGTGCGAAATGTCAAAATGTCAGAAAAAAAGGCATGGCACAACTATTGAGTATTTGAAATCAAATTTGAAAATTAAACATTTAAGCAATAAATTGATATGGGAAAGATAATTGGAATTGACTTAGGTACGACCAACTCTTGCGTATCTGTAATGGAGGGTAACGAGCCCGTAGTAATTACTAACGCAGAAGGAAAACGCACTACGCCATCCGTAGTAGCCTTTGTTGATGGAGGAGAAAGAAAAGTTGGAGATCCTGCAAAACGTCAGGCCATCACCAACCCTACAAAAACAATATACTCTATTAAGCGCTTCATGGGAGCTTCTTATGATGACGTGAAAAATGAAGTTTCTAGAGTGCCTTACGAAGTAGTGAAAGGAGATAATAACACGCCAAGAGTAAAGATTGACGATAGAAACTATACACCTCAAGAGATTTCAGCAATGATTCTTCAGAAAATGAAGAAGACAGCAGAAGATTACTTAGGTCAAGAGGTAAGTGAAGCAGTTGTTACTGTGCCAGCTTATTTTAATGATTCTCAAAGACAAGCAACCAAAGAAGCTGGAGAAGTAGCCGGTTTAACGATTAAAAGAATTATCAACGAACCAACTGCAGCTGCATTAGCTTACGGTTTAGATAAGAAAGGTGTAGATCAAAAAGTGGTTGTGTTTGACTTTGGTGGAGGTACACATGATGTTTCTATTTTAGAATTAGGAGACGGAGTTTTTGAAGTACTTTCTACAGATGGAGATACGCACTTAGGTGGAGATGACGTGGATGATGCAATCATTGATTGGTTAGCGGAAGAGTTTAAGAAAGACGAAGGTCTTGATTTAAAGAAAGATCCAATGGCATTACAAAGGTTAAAAGAAGCAGCAGAGAAAGCGAAGATTGAATTGTCTTCTACGACTTCTTCTGAAATTAACTTGCCTTACATTATGCCAGTTGATGGTGTGCCAAAGCACTTAGTTAGAACGTTACAAAGATCTAAATTTGAGCAACTAATCTCTTCTATTGTAGAAAGAACAATTGCACCATGCAGATCTGCTTTGAAAAATGCAGGATTGTCAACGAGTGATATTGATGAAATTATCTTAGTTGGTGGTTCTACAAGAATACCAGTAATACAAGATGCAGTTAAGAATTTCTTTGGTAAAGAGCCTTCTAAAGGAGTAAATCCAGATGAAGTTGTTGCTATTGGAGCAGCAATTCAAGGTGGAGTTTTAACTGGAGAGGTAAAAGACGTTCTTTTATTAGACGTAATTCCGTTATCTGTTGGAATTGAAACAATGGGTGGTGTAATGACTAAATTAATTGATTCAAACACTACTATACCTACTAAAAAATCTGAGGTGTTTTCAACTGCTGCAGATAACCAACCGTCGGTTGATATCCATGTAATGCAAGGAGAGCGCCCAATGGCAAATGATAATAAATCGTTAGGAAGATTCCAGTTAACAGATATTCCACCAGCGCCAAGAGGAGTTCCTCAAATTGAAGTAACATTTGATATTGATGCGAATGGTATCATGAATATTTCTGCAAAAGATAAAGGAACAGGAAAAGAGCAGTCAATTAAAATTGAAGCATCGTCTGGTTTATCTGAAGAAGAAATAGAAAAAATGAAGGCAGAAGCAGAAGCGAACGCAGATGCTGATGCTAAAAAGAAAGCAGAAGTAGAAACTGTAAATAAGGCAGACTCTTTGATTTTTCAAACAGAAAGACAGTTAAAAGAGTACGGAGATAAATTACCTGAAGATAAAAAAGGGGAAATTGAAACGGCATTAGCTGAATTGAAAACAGCCTACGAAGCGAAGAATATGGAAACTTTAGAGCCAGCAATGGAAAAGTTAAATACAGTATTCCAAGCAGCTTCACAAGATATGTATAATGCAGCTAATCAAGATGGTGGAGCAGCAGGTGCGGATCAAGGTGGAGCAGATAACAATGCTGCTGAAGATGAGGTTACAGATGTAGATTTCGAAGAAGTAGAGGAGTCTAAATAACATCAATGTTAATAGTTAGAAAAGCTCATTCGGTTTGCCGAATGAGCTTTTTGTTTTTATTTATAAAAAAGAAGACCTAGATATATCTATGAATCGTAACTTTGTAATATGGATTTTCAAGTAGAAATAGAATTTCAGAAATTGGTAAAAATTTTAAACGAAAAGTTTGATGCAGATTTAGATGTGCAAGCTATTCTATTTTTGATTGGTGTACAAGAACTTGGACAAGGTTATCAGAATTTTTCTAAAAGAGAAAAAACAGAACTAATGCATGTAGCCGTTTGTACCCTGCTCGAGAAATACGGCTATTATAAGTCGTTGGGTAGAGATGAAGATAACTGGCCTCACTTTGAATTAATAAAAGAGTTACCACAACTAGATACCCGACAACAACAACATTTAATGAAAGAAGCAATCATCGATTATTTCATAGAGGAGGGCATTTTTCAAGAAACAACAAATTAAAAAAAAGACTCAATCCTACTGGTTTGAGTCTTTTTTTTAAGTCGTTCATTTTTTTATTTGAAAATGTATGCCGGACCTCTCATTTGAATACCGGTATGTCCTTCAATTTCTTTAGCTCTTTGATACATCTCTAAAAGCTCTTGGGGAACTGAAGTTTTTATGTTTACACTTTTTTCTTCATTTAAGTTTTCTATGATTTCCTCCCACGGTTCGGTTTTTTTCTTCGGGAAATACTCTATGATGGCTTTATCTATATTTACTTCTTTAATGGCATAGTTTAGCGCATCAGTTAAACCTCCAATTTCATCTACAAGACCAATTTGTAGTGCATCTTCTCCTGTCCATACCCTGCCTCGAGCAATTTTATTAACATTTTCTTTCGTCATGTTTCTACCCTCAGCTACGCGGTCTAGAAATTCATCATAAATAAAGTTAACCTCTTGTTGTATAGTACTAAATTCATCTTTAGTAAGTTTTTTGTTTAGAGATAACACAGCATGTGGATTCGTCTTGACATAGTCAAACGTTATTCCAATTTTGTTTTCAAATAGTTCTCCAGTGTAAGGAATAACGCCAAAAACACCAATTGATCCTGTAATTGTGTTTTTTTCTGCGAATATTCTGTGAGCCGGAGCGGAAACATAGTACCCTCCACTTGCTGCAACATCTCCCATAGAAACAATTACTTTCTTTTTGGCTGCTGTAAGTTTTACCTCGCGCCAAATTTCATCACTTGCCAATGCACTTCCACCTGGAGAATTAACTCTAAATACAACGGTTTTAATGTCGTCGTTTAAACGTACTTTTCTAAATAATTTCACAATTTCTTTAGAGGTGAAATCAGCTCCTTCGGTTGCGATAGCTCCTTCTGCTAGAATTACTGCTACGTTTGATTTCTTACTTCTATTGATTAACTGATTGTTGTAAAATTTCTTTTTTGCATATTCCTGAAAAGATACTAAGCTTAGCTCCTCTACTTTGTCGATAGAAAGCTGGTTTGCGATTTCAGTTAACACTTCATCTCTATATTTTACTCCGTCTAATAAATCATATTTAACAGCATCTGAAGCTCTTCTGATTAAGGTGCTGTCTGCAATTTTTTTGAGTAAAGATTTTTCAATGGAACGCGACAGAGAAATATCAGACTGTACAACATTCCAAATTCCAGTTAGCAAGGTTTCTGTTTGTAATCGAGAACTATCACTCATACTTGATCGAAAGTAGGGCTCAACTGCAGATTTAAAGTCGTTGTTTTTTCCGCGAATAACTTGCATCTCAACGTCTAGTTTATCTAACATATTTTTGTAATACATGAGTTCAACCCCTAAACCACCAAATTCCATCATAGAAGAAGGAAATCCGTAATTAGTGTTTGCAACAGAAGATAAGTAGTATTCCTTTAGTGTAATAACTTCTCCCTTATTGTATGCGTGAATAAATTTTCCGCTGTTTTGAAAGTCTTTCAATGCGTTTCTTATTTCTGAACTACTTGAATAACCGCAAGATAGGTTGTCAACCTCCAAAAAAATCCCTTCAATATTTGGGTCAGATTTAGCTTTTCCGATACCATAAAGTATGTCTGCCAATCCTAATGTTTTATCTATACTTAAAGAAGTAGGGTTTACCTCAATCTTACTGTTCTCTTTTATATCTCCTTTCAATTGCACGTGCAAAACACTTTTCTGTTCTACCTTATAGGCTGGTTTTTCGGGGAAGAGTCCGCCAATCAATAAAAAAACAACTAAAAAGATGAGAAGTGCAATTATGCTACTGGCTAAAAGACTGGGCCAAAATACTTTTCCAAAACTTATTTTTTTTTCACTCATAATCTCATTTTATACTCACTCAAAAGTACATCATTGTTTTGTACTTTTACCTCTTTTCTTTATAAGAGGTTACTAACAAATCTTAACAAAGAATTTTAAACGTTAAAAGATGCATACGGTTTTTTTAAGTTTGGGTGGGAATCACGATAACTCTATCGAATTATTAAAAGTTGCAATTTCTAATTTACAGAAAATAGCGGTTGATGATGTACGGTGTTCTTCCTATTATTCATCGGCGCCTTGGGGTTTTGAAGCTGATCAAGACTTTGTAAACTGCGTGTGTAAGATTAAAACAAAGTTAAAGGCAGTTGAAGTGCTAACATTCATTCAAGGTATTGAAAAAGACTTAGGTAGAATTAGGGTTGGGGTTGGTTACACTTCTAGGCCCATAGATATTGATATTCTCTATTACGGAGATCAAAAAATTGAAGCCAAAAATCTACACGTACCGCACCCAAGAATGTATGATAGAAACTTTGTTTTGGTTCCTTTTAATGAAATCTGGCCATTTTGGGTAGATCCAATAGCTAAGAAAACAATTTCTGTTCTTTTAAAAGAGTGTAAAGATTCGAGTGTCCTTGCTAAATATTAACATTGTGCTATATTTTGAAAGAAATATGTTGTCCGATTTTATTGTAGGTAAAAAAATACTTATTATTGCACATTAAAACAGAACGAATTAATCAGTTATAATGAAAAACAAAGGTATCAAAGGTTTAGCTTTAATGGCAATTGCCGGTGTTATGACTACGGGTTGTGACTTAATTAAAGAATTAGACTACACCGTAACTCCGGATCCATTAGAGATGCACGGAGATAGTGTACGCGTAAAAGTAAGCGTTAAATTCCCAGAAAAAGGAATTAACAAAAAAGCATATGCAGAAATTACTCCGATGTTAGGAGAAACTGCCTTGAAACCAATTACTGTAGTTGGAGAAAAAGCTACCGCAAATGGAACAGTAGTTCAATATAAATCAGGTGGTACAGTTGTATATGAAGATGTAGTTGCTTACAATTCAGATATGAAAGTTTCCTCTCTAGATGTAACTGGAAAAGTTTTTAAAGGGGACAAAGAAAAAGGAGATATTGAAAAAACAAAAATTGCTGATGCGACAATTGTTACTCCATTATTAGTAAACAAAGACTTTCGAGTTATTTATGCTGCTGATAAGTTTGTACGTGTTACAGAGCAAAATTATAAAGCTGCTATCAATTTCTTGAAAGGTCGTTCTGAGATTCGATCTGGAGAATTAAAAGATCAAGATATTCTAGATTTAGGTGCATGGTTAGCTGAAGAGCAAATGAACCCAAAACTTAAATTAAAGTCAATTAATTTAACAGGATTTGCGTCTATCGAAGGTGAGGTTGCTAAAAACAGCAATTTATCTACAGACAGAGCAACAGCTGCTAAGGCTGCAATCATGAAAATGGCTGCAGGTAAAAAAGTAGCAAATGAAACTGCTCAAACTGATGCAGGATATTCAGTTGCAGGAAGTGGAGAGGATTTTGACGGATTCAAAGCTGCACTTGAAACAGCAACAGATATTTCTGACTCTGACAAGCAGTTGGTATTAAGAATTTTAGAAACGATTAAAGATCCTTCTCAAAGAGAACAAGAAATCAGAAACCTTGGAAAAACATTTACAACGTTAGATAAAAATGTATTCCCAAAGCAAAGAAGAACTGAAATTAATGTAGTTTATGATAAGACAGGATTCTCTGATGAAGAGTTGAAAGCTCTTTCTAAATCTAACATTGATACATTAACAGTAGAAGAAATTTTATTTACAGCTACGTTGACAGATGATTTAAATGAGAAATTAAGACTTTACAAAGAGTCTGCTCGTTTATTCCCTAACGATTATAGAACGCACAACAACATTGGAGCAGTTTTGTATATGCAAAATAAAATGGCTGAAGCTAAAACTGCATTTGAGAAAGCAAATAATACAGAAGAAAACGCTATTTCTTTAAATAACTTAGCTGCTATTGCTGGAGCATCTGGAGACAGATCAAAAGCTAAGGCTTTAATTGCAGGTGCAACTGGAGCTGGAAAAGAGGTAGATTACAACAAGGGTATTTTAGCGATACAAGATGGTGCGTATGATACTGCAGTTTCTAACTTTGGTTCAGAGTCTACTTACAACAAAGCATTAGCACAGTTGTTAAACGAAAATGAAGCAGCAGCAGTTAGTACTGTTAATGCTTCTGCAGATAACGAAACAGCTAGAGGATACTACTTAAAAGCGATAGCTGGTGCACGTAAAGACAACTTAGGAGATATCATCGATAATCTTAAGAAAGCGTTTGCACAAGATGGATCTTACAAGAAAATGGCTTCTGAAGATAGAGAATTTATGAAATACTTAGACAACGCATCATTTGCTGCAATTGTGAAGTAAGTATTTAGATATTAAAGGAAAGGCGAGCTAACTAGCTCGCCTTTTTTTATGAAATCAATTTGGCATACAACTTTTTACGAGCTAACTTGTTTACTGTATATGCAGACTATTTTTACATATAACGGCACAGATCGAAAAGTGCAATATGAAATTGAAAAGCGTGTTGGAAAATCCTTTTCTTTTTTTGATAAAATTAAAATGGGAGGAAATGGATCGCCACAATTATTTGTGAGTGCGTTGAGCGACGAAATTAAACCTTACTTTAAACAGTCGGCAGATAGAAAGTTTGTAAACATAGAACTTAGACAAAAAGGTCTTTTAATTTATTTGAAAAATGAATCAAATGATTTTATAGCAGCCTTTCCTTATGTAGATCTTATGTATAAAATAAGTGGGAACATTGTAGAAATTTGTTACAGCGATTTTATGCTAAGTTTAGAAAACAAAAACACCAAAAATTATTCTAAATTTTGGAATAATTTCATTCAACTTTACACATCAGCTAAGGCTTAAAGTACTGCTAAACACATCATCTGCATCCCTGTAACAAGTGCACGTTCATCAATATCAAACTTTGGATGATGTACGCCATAAACAATTCCTTTTTCCTCATTCCTAACTCCTAGTCTAAAGAAACAAGTTGGAATAGTTTGTGCATAAAATGAAAAATCTTCAGATGTTAAGCGAAGAGGAAGTTCATGTACTTTTTCTTTACCGAGAAAGCTTGTTGCTTTTGATTTCAAATTTTGGGTTAGTGCAATATCGTTTTCTAAAAAAGGATATCCTTTACTAATTGTAACAATAACGTCTCCGCCATGCGCTTCTCCAATTTTTTGTGCTTGGATTTGAATTTGTTTTAGTGCTTCTGCTCTCCATGTTTCGTTCATGGTTCTAAAAGTTCCTTTTAGATGCACATGAGAAGGTATTACGTTGGTAGCTCCGAGTGCTTCAAAATGGCCAAATGATAATACGCAAGGAATCGTTGGGTCACACTTTCTACTTACAATTTGCTGCAAAGAAGTTACAATTTCGGCTCCAATTAAAATACTATCAACTGTTTTGTGAGGAGTTGCACCATGTCCGCCTTTTCCATGAATGTCTATATATATTTCGTCACAAGACGCCATATATAAACCTTCTTTAAAGCCAACTTCTTGGGCTGGTAAATCAGGAAATACATGTAAAGCGAACATTTTTTCTACAATAGGATTATCCAATACACCAGCTTCTATCATTAAGCTAGCTCCTCCAGGGTTTTTCTCTTCTCCCGGTTGAAAAATCAGTTTAATTGGTTGTGGTAATTCATCGCGCAAGTCGTGCAATATTTTCGATGCACCCAGTAAAATGGAAGTGTGAACATCGTGTCCGCAGGCATGCATTACACCTTCGTTTTTTGAAACGTATTCGGTTATATTTTCTTCTAAGATGGGTAATGCATCTAAGTCTGCTCTTAAACCAACGTGTTTCTCATTATTAAGGTGTTGTTTTCCTCGAATGTAGGCAACAATACCTGTATTGGCAACTTCTGTTATGTGTTCAATGCCGTAATTAGAGAGCTTTTGAGATACAAACTTCATTGTTTCAAACTCTTGGTAAGAAAGTTCTGGATGTTGATGTAAGTATCTTCGAATCTGTTTAACTTCTTCAAAGAGTCCACTGCTTTTTGTACGTATTTTTTCTACTAATTTAGGATTCATTTCTAAGCGTATTTATACCTGAATACATCATTTTAAAGGCAACATAGGCCATTATTGCTCCAAAAATAATCTTCACTATATTTTCATTCATTCTTAAAGCGAGTTTGCTACCAAGATAACCACCAATTATAAAAGCTAGTGCAATTATAATTCCGTATGAGATATTAACATTTCCAGCCTTGTAATAATTAACAAAGGCAAGTATTCCAATTGGTGGGAGCATTAAAAATAAACTAGTGCCTTGTGCCATAAATTGTGTTAGGCCAAAAACGTAAACCAATGCAGGAACAACCAATATTCCTCCACCTATTCCTACAAATCCAGATAAAACTCCTGCTAAAACTCCTACGGCTAATAGACCGATTATTGTTGCTAATGTCATTTTACTATTCATTATACGTGACGTAAACTTCTGTAACGCTAAAGTTATATTAATTTTGTGGGAAAATACGAGTATGAAGGTTCAGAAATTTACGTTTAACCCTTTGCAGGAAAATACATTTGTGGTGTATGACGAAGATAACAAAGGTGTAATCATTGATCCAGGAAATTATTTTAGAGAAGAAAATACCCTTTTAAAATCGTTTTTAGAAGAAGAGAAGATTGAGTTGAAAGCTATTTTAAATACACATGCGCATTTAGATCATATCGCTGGGGTTGCCTTTGTTAAGAATAATTTTAATGTTCCTTTTTATTTACATGAGAAAGATATACCCACACTTGCCATGGCCGATAGGTCTGCTGAGATGTATGGTTTAGATGAATTTATTTCTGCTCCTCAGCCAGACGTGCTATTAAAAGAGAAACAAATCTTACAGTTTGGTAAATTAAGCTTTGAAGTGCTATTTGCTCCAGGTCATGCTCCAGGTCATGTCGTTTTCTATAACAAAGAAAATCACCTCTTATTTAATGGAGATGTTTTGTTTCAAGGGAGTTTTGGTAGAACAGATTTACCAGGTGGAGACATGGCTACACTTAAGAAATCTATAACCGAAACACTGTTTACTCTGCCAGAAGAAACAATCGTGTGTTGTGGTCATGGGCATGAAACAAATATTGGTTTAGAAAAAAAGAATAATCCTATTTTTAATTACTAAGGTTAACAAATAGAATCGTTAATTTTACGCCAAATGGAAGAGAATCAAGACATGTCTTTCTTGGATCATCTCGAAGAATTGAGATGGCGCATTGTGAAATCAGTAATTGCAATACTTGTGGTTGCTACCGCACTGTTTTTCTTTTTAGAATGGATCATGGACAATATTTTTATTGCTATGATGGATAAAGATTTTATCTCTTTTGAAGTAATGTGTTCTTATTTTGGGATGTGTATTGAAGAGATCAAAGTAGAATTGAAAAGTTTTAAGATGGCTACTCAATTTACGTATTCTCTTATTATGTCAATTCTAGGCGGATTTATAATTGCTTTTCCCTTTGTCTTTTACCAATTGTGGGCTTTTGTTAAACCCGGGTTGCGTCAAACAGAAATGCGTATGATGCGCGGTATTGTTTTTTACGTTTCTGTGCTGTTTTTTATAGGCGTTTTATTTGGTTACTTTGTAGTTGCGCCTTTGTGTGTTCAATTTTTTGGTGCTTACCAAATCTCTGAAAAAATAGAGAACAATATTGGAATAGATAACTACATTGGCTTAATTACGAGTTCTGTTTTTTACACTGGACTCCTTTTTTTACTTCCCATTTTAATTTATGTTCTTTCAAAGATTGGAATTATGACACCCGGTTTTTTAAGAAAATACAGAAAACACGCAATTGTTGGAGTTTTAGTTTTAAGCGCAATCATTACACCTCCAGATTTTATTTCACAAATTATTGTTTCCATACCTATTATTATTTTATATGAGATAGGTATTTTACTCTCTGCCCGCGTTGAAAAACAAAGAACTAAGGCTGAATTGAAATAAGCTACTACCAAATTCGTTAAGTATTTTTTAAGCGTATTAAAAATGAGTTATATTTTCCACCTTTCGTAAGTGGATTACATATACTCTTCGTACATTTATCCGGTAAATGCTAAAACTTTACTTCATAGTTCTATTGCTGCTCTGTTCAGTTCTTTCACAAGCCCAAACGGTTGAGGTAGAAGGACAAGTTGTAGATGCTCAAACGGCAGAGCCTTTGCCCTTTGTTAAAGTTTTTTTTAAGGGTACAAAAACGGGAACTGAGACCGATTTTGAGGGTGCGTTTTCAATTAAAAGTTACTACGTTTCAGATTCTTTAGTTTTTCGAGTATCCGATTATAAGGATACTACAGTTTTTGTGGATGTCAACCAGACCAAAAAGAAACAGGTTTTCCAAATCAAAATGGTTTTACAAGCATCTATACAGGCTATGGATATGGTTGTAATAGAAGCTCCAGATGAGACTCCTTCTCAAAGACTTCACAAACGAATTATAAAAAATAAACCAATTAATAACAAAGAAAAATTAGCAGCCTATCAGTTCGAAGTATATAATAAATTACAGTTAGACTTAAATAATATTGGCGACAAGTTTGAGGAAAGAAAAGTAATTCAAAAACTCAGTGCTTTGGATGATTACATTGATAATGACAGCACTGGGAAGGTGCTCCCTTTAATTTTATCTGAATCTATTTCTGATTTTTATTACAGAACTAATCCTAAAAAGAGAAAAGAGGTTGTTAAAGCAAGTAGAGTTACAGGTGTAGATAATCTAGAACTAAGTCAGTTTACAGGGGATATGTATCAGGATATAAATGTGTATGACAATAACATTTCAATGTTTGGAAGGTCGTTTGTGAGTCCGATTAGCTCTGCAGCCTTTAGTTTTTACAAGTTTTATTTAGAAGACAGTAGTTTTATAGACAGTCAATGGTGTTACAAGTTACGTTTTGCACCTAAGCGAAAAGGAGACCTTGTATTCGTAGGAGAGATGTGGATACACGATACTACTTATGCAGTTAAAAGATGGTCGGCCACAGTACCAGAAAACGCGAATATCAATTTTATAAATGCGTTTCTATTAGAACAGCAGTTTGATTTAGTTGAAAAAGAAGTGTGGATGCTAACCAAAGATAGGTTAGTTGCAGATTTAAACGTAGCTAGGGGTAGTAAAACATTTGGTTTTTATGCTAGGAAATTAGCAACTCGTAAAAACTTTGTAATTAACGCGCCTCATCCAGAAGCATTTTATCAAACAAGTGAAAATGTAGAGGTTCTTGAGGATGCCGAAATACGCTCGGATGAGTATTGGGAAGAGAACCGACATGAAGAACTAAGTGGTACCGAAGAAGGTATTGATCAAATGATTGATTCCTTAAATAATATAGGTTTTTTCAAATTTGCAAAAAATGCAGTTTATATGCTATCTACCGGTTTTTATCCATTTGGAAAAATTGAGATTGGGAATTATCAAAACTTAATCGGATTTAATAGAATAGAAGGTTTTAGAAATCAAATTCAATTAAGAACTTCAAATGCTTTTAGTAAGCGAGTAGAACTTTCGGTAAAGTTAGCTTACGGACATCTAGATAAAACATTTAAATACGGAGGAAAGATTAGGTATAACATTACACCAAAAAAAAGAGGAATGCTCTCTCTATATTATCAAAGTGATATAGAACAGTTAGGGCAAGTAGCAGCTTCAACTGAAATTGGATCTTCCCCAGGAACCTTGCTTAGAACAGGCCCGTTAGATAAACTTACTTTTGTAGAAAAGCTGGGTTTAAATTTAGAGAAAGATATTGGAAAAGATTTAATTGTTACAACCGGTTTTGAATGGAAGGAGTTTACACCATTGGGACTTTCAGTTTATCAAAAAGAAAATGAGTTTGGCAATGTTGTTAACATCAACCACATACAAACCACAGAGTTACTGCTTAAATTAAGGTATGGTAAAAATGAAGAGTTCTTGAGTGGTTCTTTTGATAGAAGTTCACTCGGTTCTAAATGGCCAATCTTTTCAGTGCAAGGTATTTTCGGACTTAAAGGAGTATTGGGTTCTGATTATAGCTATCAGAAATTTGAAGCTCAAGTTACCCACAATCCTAAAATTGGAATATTCGGTAGGTTGGTTTATAATTTTTATGGAGGATATATTTTCGGCTCAGCAGCTTATCCCTTCCTAAAAGTACATGAAGGTAGCCAAACCTTTTTACTTCAGTCTGCTGCTTACAATAATATGCGCTTTTTTGAATTTGTGTCGGATCAATATGTTGGAGCGCACCTAGAACACCATTGGAATGGTTTACTTTTAGATAGAGTTCCTTTGGTTAGAAACCTTAAGTGGAGATTAGTAACCAATTACAGAATGGTTTATGGTACAATTTCAGACAGACATACGAAAGAAATGATAATTCCACAAAACATAAAAAGCTTTGGTAATATCCCATACATGGAAACGGGTGTAGGGGTTGAAAATATATTCAAGATTTTACGGTTAGATGCAATTTGGAGACTTACGCATTTAGAACCAAACCAATCTCCCTTTACAATAAGAGGAAAATTGGTTGTAACTTTTTAACTTTGCCTAACATGAAACTTTATACTACAGAAATAAAAAAGAGCTACAAGGGTAGGCAAGTTGTAAAAGGAGTTACCGTAGAAGTAAATCAAGGCGAAATTGTAGGGTTGTTAGGCCCAAATGGTGCAGGTAAAACAACATCTTTTTATATGATTGTTGGTTTGGTTAAACCAGATTCTGGAAAAGTTTTTTTAGACAACAAAGAGATTACCAACTTGCCTATGTACAAACGTTCTCAACTTGGCTTAGGCTATTTACCTCAAGAAGTATCTGTTTTTAGAAAACTGAGTGTAGAAGATAATATTATGGCCATTTTAGAAATGACAAAGCTCACAAAGTCTGAACGAAAAGTAAAGCTTGAGCGCCTAATTGAAGAGTTTAGTTTAGGGCATGTCAGAAAAAATTTAGGCGCTAGATTATCTGGTGGAGAAAAGCGTAGAACAGAAATAGCAAGAGCTTTGGCTACAGATCCTAAGTTTGTTTTGTTAGACGAACCTTTTGCTGGTGTAGACCCCATTGCCGTTGAAGATATTCAATTTATTGTTTCAGAATTAAAAAAACGAAACATTGGAATACTTATTACGGATCATAACGTACAAGAAACACTTTCAATAACAGATAGAGCTTACCTTTTATTTGAAGGAAATATTTTGAAATCAGGGACTGCAGAGGAGTTAGCTGCAGATGAGCAGGTTAGAAAAGTGTATTTAGGACAAAATTTTGAATTAAGAAAGAAAAATTAATTTTACAATCTAGAAATCTACTATATTTATACTATGAAAAATTTGTTTCACTTTTCTATCTTTTTACTGCTTGTTTTTGGCTTTTTGGCTTGCGATAAGTGCGAAATTCCAGAAACTACGCAATCGGGTAACATTATACACAACGTTGTGGTTAGAGAGAATTCAACTGCATTAACTAATTTTGACACCGTTTTAGTTAATGATGACGCAACGAATATAGTTTATGACTCTATAGATGTTTCTTTTGACGGTGGTTTGAACTTTGTGCCAATTGATTTTAGTAGTTATTCTCTAATGGCTATGAAAACGAGAACAAATTGTAGCGCAACCTTTGATAGAACTGTTGTTATTGATGATGATAACCAAACTGCAAATTATTCTATTCGAATTAATGAGTGTCCTACCTGCGTAAATACAATTGTTACAGATAACTGGGTTTTGGTTGAAAAAATACCAGATACCTATACCGTTACGTTTGATATTCTTCCTTAGAATATTCTGCAACTAAAAATCGCGGTGTCATCTACATAATCATTTTCACCCCTAAACTCGTCTAATTTAGAAAAGATAAGGTTGTTCATGTCTTCCATATTCAAAGGATAGAATGTCTTAATGATCTTTTCTAACCGGTCAGTTTCAAAATATTCTCCTTCTTCATTTTCTAATTCTACAACTCCGTCTGTGTATAGAATAATAGTAGTGTTGGGTTTTATATCTATCGTTTCTGATTCCAGAAATGGAATCTCGTCTAACATACCTAACCCAATACAGCCCTTTTTTAAATTCTTTACTTTTCTGCCATTAGTAAGTATAGGATGATTGTGACCGGCATTAATATATTTTAATTTTCTTGTAGTTGAGTTATAGGTTGCAACAAAGAAAGTAATGAATTTTTCGCCTTTTGCACTAGTCATCACCTTCGTATTTAACTCTTCTACTAAAAATTCTAGTTCAAACGATTGATAGTTAAGCAGCGTTCTTAAAGTTGCTTGAAAATTTGCCATTAGCATGGCAGCGCTAATTCCCTTGCCAGAAACATCTGCAATACAAATCATAAATTCATCGTCAGAAAGCGGAATAAAATCATAATAATCCCCGCCAACTTCGTGTCTTGATTTATATGTTGCTGCTAAGTCTAGACGTTTATCCGATGGTAAATCAGACGGGAAGAGTAGTTTTTGCATTTCAGAAGCTACCTCCAACTCTTTTTTGATTCTTTCCTGTTGCAGAGCTTCCTTGGCCATTCTTTTATTTTCAATGGCAACAACAATAATATTTGTTAAGGTTTGAATAAAAGATAGGTTCTCAAAGGTGCTAGATGGTTTGAGTGTTTTAACTTCTATACCTGAAATTAATAGAAATGCAAGCGCTTTATTTTTATGGAAAATAGGCACAACAACTTCGAATTGATTGAGTACAGGAAGATGTGAAGATTCTATAACAGTAATATCTTTGAACCGCATTAAATCTCGATCAACGTCTATGTCTTTTATTTTCCCTTTAAAGCCCACCTTTAAAATACTATCCCAGGTATCTTGCTTATTAAAAAGTACAAATTTTTCAAAACCAAGCTGTTCTTTCAGAATAAATTCATAAATGCGAAGCAGGTTTTCTACCGAAGGGTTTGTATTGATGCTGTTTGTTATCTCCAAAAGAGAGTTGAGCTTAAAATCTTTAAGCTTAATTTCTTTCTCTAAGGCTACAACAAACTTATCTTTCATCGTTTAAAGATTTTCAATAATTTCGGGTAGTTTTTTTAGTGCTGCTAGTTCTCTGTAAGCGCTTCGAACTTCTTTGCATGGAGAACCGAAATATGATTTTCCTGGAGCTAAACTTTTGGCAATTCCGGATTGTGCCATTACCGTACAACCTTCTCCCAGTACAACATCACTTGCACAACCAACTTGTCCCCAAAGGGTTACTTTATCTTCAATTGTTACACAGCCGGCAATTCCAACATTGGCTGCAAACAAACAGTGATCTCCAATAAGGGTATCATGCCCAATGTGTACTTGGTTATCTAGTTTAGTTCCGACCCCAATTGTTGTTACAGCCGAAACACCTGCATCAATTGTACACAAAGCACCGATCTCAGCTTTTTTCTTAATTAATACACCACCGCAGCTGTGCATTCTATCAAAACCATCTTGTTTCTTTTTATAATAAAATGCGTAATGACCAATTACGGAGTTAGGACCAATTATTACATCGTCTTCAATCGTAGTATTATCCATGATTACACACCCGGCATGCAGTGTAACATTTGCTCCAATCTTTACATTATTTCCAATAAATACAGTTGGAAAAATGATAGCCGTAGCATTAATTTCTGTATATTTTCCAATATTTGCTGTTGGAGGAATAAAAGGAGAAAAGTATTTTGTGAGAGCATTATAATCGTCAAAGGGTTTTTCGGTTATAATTAATGTTTTTCCTTCTGGAATTTCAACATCAGCTGTGTCAATCAAAATAATAGTTGCAGCACTATTTAGTGCTTTTTTGTAGTATTTCGGGTGATCTACAAAAACTAAATCGCCAGATTCTACCCGATGAATTTCATTGATTCCTGAAACAATTTGGTGTTTGTTGCCAATAATTTTACCGTCAATTAAGGCTGCAATTTCTTCTACTGTGTGTTCTCTTTTGAGTTTCATGTTTTGTGCCTATTTATCTATTTAAAGGTAGTTACATTAGGAGTAGCTTTTTAAGGTTTATTTTATTTTTATGCACCTTAAATTGTTATTAGTCTAAAGTAAAAAGGAATTGGGCATTTTTTGCGCAAAAAAAAACGCTTAATAAAAAGCGTTTTTGTTTTTTAAAAAAGTGTATCAATAGAGTTGATAATTCATATTTACCTTTGACTTTAGCTGGTTTAATAGGCTGTAAAGTCCAAAAAATGTACGCATTACGTAAATTGCATGTCTACTTCCTCTGGCGTTATTCATTTTACGAAACTCCTTATCTTTTGAGAAACCTTCTCCCATAGTATAAATCTTGGTAAAATAGCTGTCGTCGCCAAAGTCAAACACCGCGTTATGAAAAGGCTTAGCAAGAAGTCCGATTATCTCCTGAAACATCGCCTTCAACTTTTCTTTTTGCTTTTCCGTGTCATCTGGTCTAAAAAAGTCCATGTTCACATAAACCTCATTTAGCAAATTTGGTTGTTCTAAAATATCCGGACGCAAGAGCTGGAAGTAATTGTTGAAAAAGTCTTCTGGTATTTCTTTTACGCAACCGAAATCAAGTACGCAAAGGTTGTTAGAATGGTCTACAATAAAATTTCCCGGATGTGGATCCGCATGCACCATTCTTAGCTCTTTCATTTGATAGAGGAAGAAATCCCACATAGCTTGTCCAACTTGGTTTCTGACTTCTTGTGGCGGATTAGTTTTTATGAAATCAGGAAATATTTTACCATCCATCCAGTCCATCGTTAATACCCTATTTGCAGAATATTCTTTGTAATACTTTGGAAATTTAAGGTTAGAGATAAATGAACATTTTTCAGAAATAAAAGTTGACCGATTAAGTTCTAGTGCATAGTCTGTTTCTTCTATCATTTTAGATTCTACTTCAGACATATACATTTCCATATCTGCACTTTTCATGTTTAGCAATTTTCCGGCTAGCGGTTTTACTAACTTTAAATCTGAACTGATGGCATCTGCAACACCTGGGTATTGAATTTTGACAGCGTAAATGTGCTCTTTAATTTTAGCTTTGTGTACTTGTCCAATTGATGCTGCGTTTACGGCATCTTTAGAAAAATCATCAAAAATATCATGTGGTTTTTTCCCGAGTTGTTGAACAAAGGTTTTAGATATAAGCGGAAAACTTAGCGCTGGAGCAGAGTATTGCGCCATAGAGAATTTATCTTGATAAGCTTGAGGTAGCATCTGGTTATCCATGCTCATCATTTGAGCTACTTTTAAAGCACTACCTTTTAATTCTGATAATGAATTGTAAATATCCTCAGCATTGTCTTTATGTAAACTATCTTTAGAGGTAGACGGGTTAACTACCTTTTTTGCGTAGTACTTTACATAATTGCCTCCAACTTTAGCACTTGCACCCATTATTTTGGCTGCACGTTTTACTTTAGAAGTGGGTATTTTGTTTTGCTTGTCTTCTTTTCCCATTACATTACTTTGGTCTTGAGTGCGAATTTTCCGAAATCTATAAGAGAGTCTAGTGGACTCTGACCTAACATATCATAAGCTAAGTTCACAGACTTTTCAATTGCAGCATCAGTTGTAGAAAATTCAGTAGACTCGTCTTTTAACCAAACTCTAAAAACGTAGGTGAAAACCAGTTTAAATCCTTTTGCGTAGTGTTCACCAATATAAGGTCTATCTTTAATTTCCTCTGTATTTTTACCTTCTGCTAAAATAGCTTCGGCTCTTGCTTGGAATTGATTGAAAAATAACTGCCAGTCTGATTTAGCACTTCCTAATTCCTTAACGTCTATCTTATTATAACGCTCAATTAAATAACTCCGGTTTGCTTTTAAGTTTTCAAACAGCGTAAAGAACAAGGCTAAAAGTTTTTCTCTAGAACTGAAGGTTTCATAGTCTTTATCTGCATCTAAATCTACCAATGTTTTATTGATATATTCTACTAAAATTTCTTTACGCAGTTGTGCAATACTGTTGGCTACGGTGTAAAAATCAGCTTCCTCTTTTTTAATCGATTTTGTTAGTTCATAAACCGAATGTGGTTCTCTGCCGTTAGACAAAACGAAGTCGATATACGCAGCGATTAGCTTTTCTTTTTTCATGTAATTTGTCTTTGTTTATTTAGAACAAACGAGTAGGCGAAAGGTTTAGTGTTAACCCTTTAATTTGATAGGGTTTTTTAACATATTTATTTCTGTTTATTTTGGTTCAATTGTCTGTTGAGTTTCTAGTTGTGTTTTTCTAAAAATCTACATTGTTTTCAAGTAAAACAAATCTTAATTTTACACCATGGATATTTCTAAAACTAGAAGATACGGTTTAAGTATTTTGAGCGGAACCTTACTTGGCTTATCTTTTCCTTTTACAGGTGGTTTAACACCCGTTATTTTTATTGCTTTAGTTCCTCTTTTATTTTTGGAGCATTACATTTTTGTAAAAAAATATAGACCAATAAAAGTATTTATTCATTCCTTTATTACCTTTTCTGTCTACAATATTATCTCTACCTGGTGGATCTGGAATGCAAGTGTTGGAGGTGCGCTTATGGCTTTTTTCCTAAATGCATTTTTAATGGCTGTCTTCTTTCAATTTTTTGTTTGGACAAAAAGGTATATTGGACAAAAGGAAGGTTATGTAGGTTTAGTTATTTATTGGATTGCTTTTGAATTTTTCCACTATCATTGGGAATTAAGTTATCCTTGGTTAAATTTTGGTAATGTATTTAGCACGCTTCCAGAAATAGTTCAGTGGTACAGTTATTTAGGAGTACTGGGTGGTACATTATGGATACTTTTTATAAACATGATTGCATTTAAAATACTGGCAAACGTCTATTTTAAGAAAGAAACTTGGAGAATTCAAACTCCTATCGTCTGGATTTTTTCTCTCTTTATTTTAGTGCCTTCTTTGCTATCCGTTTGGTCATATAGCTCTTTCGAAGATGAAAATAACCCGCTAGAAGTCGTGGTTGTGCAACCTAATTATGAAGTATATACCGAGAAGTTCACGGTTCCTGTATCAAAACAGATAAATAAAATTGTAGCGTTGGCAGATGAAAAAGTTACGGCGAAAACAGCTTTTGTTTTAGCGCCAGAAACAGCCATTAGAAATTACAATTTCTCATCAATAGATGAAGATGAATTTTTCTATACAGGAATCTATGACAACTTAATAGCTGCAACGCAAAATTGGGGAAACGCAGCTCTTTATATTGGAGCTTCAACCCACCGATTTTTTGATAAGCCTTACAGCAGTGCAAGCAAGTTAAGTAGGAATGGAAAATGGTATGAATCCTATAATTCATCTTTAGTTATTTCAGAAAATAATAATTCTGGTTTTGTGCATAAGTCAGCCCTTGTTTTGGGTGTGGAAAAAGTTCCTTTTGCTCGTTGGTTTCCATTTTTGGAAGATTTAGCACTCTCTAACGGAGGTACAGATGGTACTTTAGGCGTAGAAAAAAATGGTCCAAAAGTGATTACTTCTAAAGGTATAACCTTTGCTCCTGTAGTTTGTTATGAGTCTCTTTACGGTGACTTTATTGCCAGACAATGCAGGCAAGGTGCCGAAGCGATTTTTATTGTTACCAACGATGGTTGGTGGAAAGATACACCAGGGTACAAACAGCATTTGGCTTTTGCTCAATTACGAGCTGTAGAGAATAGAAGGTGGGTTGCACGCTCGGCAAATACTGGTTCTAGTGCGTTTATTAGTCCGAGAGGAGAAATTGTTCAAAAAACAGATTATAATGTTGAGGCTGCTTTAAAACAAACCATTCAATTAAATTCAAAGCTTACATTTTATGCTACTTATGGCGATTGGATAGGTAGATCTTTCGGTTTTGTAACTATGCTAATGCTTGTTTTTACTTTTGTAAAGTATTTTAGAAGAGAAAAGAAATTTTAAGATTCAGATGGTTTTAAGAGCAGCTTAGAATATATACGTGCATACTTTTTTACGCCTTCTTCAAGGGAGAAATAGTGTTTTGCTTGCTCGCGTATATGTTCAGCGTCAAAGTTTTTATGTTTAAAATCGAGTTGAGAAAATGATGTTTCTGTAAGCTTGTTTATTGTGATTCCTGATTTACTTTCTTGTACTATTAAATCTGTATCTCCTACACCTTCATTACAAATTATGGGTATTCCCATAGCCATTAATTCTCCTTGCTTAACTGGAGAAGAAGCTTTTTTTGAATAGGTTGGACGAATAAAGAAAACCGAAAAGTCAAACAGAGATATATAAGTAGGTACATCTTTATGTATTGCTGTAATCACACTTATTTCTTCTAGCGGGACAGCTTGTTTTTTGGCTTCTTTTATTATCGTTCTAGGATCTTCTCCAGAAATAAAAAGAAAACGTGTTTCATGGAATTGTGCTCTAAAATGGGTGTAAAATGTCATCATTTCTTCGAGCATATACCAAGTTCCAATAGATCCTACATACCCTAAAACCTTTGTTTGTGTATTTATCTCTAATGCACTTCTATTATTTTTCTTCTGCTCAGCCGAGATAGTCTTAGGATTGAAAAGTTCTAAATTGGCGCAGCAGGGGATTACCTCTATTGGGGCCGGATTGAAATCTTTCGTTTTCCAACTCAAAATTTCTTTTTTTCCATTGTGTGTTAATGAAATGGTCGTGTCGGATTGGCTAAGAAAAGCACGTTCTTTTTTTTTGAAGTACGTATAAATTAGTTTGAAAAGTGGATTTTTTTTATTCCATATTTTGCCTTCAATGCGCTCATCTGCCCAAAAACCGCGCATATCGAATAATAGTTTTGTTTTTCTTTTATTTTTTAATTTTAAACCAACAAGCGCAGCGATGTAACTTCTGCAATGCACCAACTTAATGTTGTGTTTCTGTTGCAATAAGAAGGCGCTTTGTTGCATTTTTCTTATATCTCTTAACGTAGCAATAACCGGTGGTTTTTTTGTGTAGGTCAGAGGAGTCCAGTCAATATTGTACTCATCGCATATGGTTTGGATATAGCCGCCGTGTTTTTCGAATAGTTTACTTTTTTCAAAGCTTATTAAGTGAAATTGAAAGCCTACTTTACTTAATTCTACCAAATAAGACAGAACTTGAGACTGGCCTAAAGGATCGGTCATTCCATCATAAGACAAGTAGAGTACAGGTCGAATATTCATTGTTTCAAAAGTAATGAAATAAGTTTATTCGGGTATGTTGGTGGTCAAGAGTTAAACTTATAAGTCTTAAAGAACCATCATGCCGGTGAAATTGCGCGTAACATTTGCAAAGCGTTCTAAACTAAACTGCCAACAGGCTGTAAGCGCAAAAGAGTCAAAGTAATCTCTATTGTTTTTATCTGCGTTAAAAAAACCATTGTAGGCTATACCAAATGCCCAGTCTTTATTTCTCCATTTAATTTCTTTTGTAAAATACAAACCTCCACCATCAATAAATTCTGTACTGTAAATTCCATACCCAAAAGGAAGGTTGAACTCTAAACCGTGCTCTTCGCCTGTTCTTAGAATAAAACTCGGACCAACTCCAGGCAGTGCTAACTGAAAAGTTGCGTTTGGACCAAATCCTATGGACAGCGCTGCAACGTTAAAATTAATACCTAAAGCATAAACATATCGATCTAAAAAGTAGACGTTTCCACCAAGTTTCCATCTTGGGCCAACACTAAATCCGATTTGAGTGCTATAGGTTTCTAGACCTACTTCAGTATATACCCTGTTTTTAATTAAAGGACCATCTCCTCCAAAGGGATTCTGAGCAGAGGTTAAGTTACAAATAACGATAAATAGTAGTACAAGCACCTTTTTCATATTCATAGTTTTATTTCTCAATAACAATAATTAAACCAAGGTTATAGCATGTGCTTTTCATACCACATTTGGAACATTAGCAGGTACCAAATTTTAGTATCTAGCTCTTTTTTACCCGAGTAAAAGTTTGTTTTTAATTGTTCTACAAAGTTCCAGTTAAAAATGCCTTGTTGCTCTATTTTTTCTTTACTTATATAAGTGTCAACCAGACCTTTTAAACTTGTAAGCATCCAATTCCCTATAGGAATAGCAAAGCCCATTTTTGGTCTATCCATTAATTCTTGCGGGATGTAAGAGTGAACAATATCTTTAATTATCCGTTTTTTTTCTCCTTTATGGTATTTGTAATTATCTGGAAGCTGAGCAGCAAACTCTAAAATTCTATGGTCTAGAAAAGGCTCTCTGCCTTCTAAACTTGCAAACATAGTTGACCTATCTACTTTCTGTAAAATATCGTCAGGTAAATATGTTTCATAGTCGATAGCCATCATATAACTCAATGCACTGGCACCTGTTTTTAATTGTTTTGAAGCGTACGCTGTTTGTAGTGGAACAATTGAGTGCGCAAAAAGTTGTTGTAGCTGTTTTTTGGTGAATTGTTCACTAACGCTGAGCATTATATTTTCATTTGAAGGATTTCTTAACAGTCCTTTTAACTTCTCGTATCGATTATGGAAATTATATTTGTTTTTGGCAATAGGTATGGAATTAGAGGGTACAAAATCCATTAGTTTTGCTACTGTTTTACGAATAACACTCGGTACAGCTTGCAGCTTTGGTTGGTATTTGGAAATAAAGTCGTATCGGTTGTATCCAGCAAAAATTTCATCTCCGCCGTCTGCACTAAGTGCTACTGTAACTTCTTTTTTAGCCATTAAACTAACGAGCATTGTAGGTAATGCACTACTGTCTGCAAAGGGCTCGTCAAAGTAATGGGGTAGTTGGGCTATTAACTGAGTTGCTTCTTTTTCTGTGCAGGTATATTCAGAGTGCTCGGTGTTTAAGTGTTTTGCAATTTCTTTGGCATAAGGAGCTTCATTTAGTCCTATATCAGGAACGCCTATGGTAAATGTTTTGAGCTTTTCCTTTTTATCTTTTTGTAAAATTGCAGCAACGCAAGCACTATCATAGCCTCCGCTTAAAAATATGCCAACAGGAACATCTGCAACCATTCTTAGTTCAAATGCATTTTTTAAGAGTGCATGTGTTTGTTCTTTTGCATCTTCATAGCTTATGCTTAACTTGGGTTTGTTGTAATAGTCATAAACGTTCCAGTAACATGTTTGTTGCAGTTCTTGTAGTTTGTCTGCTAAAGAAAACTTTAAAAAGTGTCCGGCTTTTAGCTTAAATGTGTTTTGGAAAATGCAATGCGGTTGTGGTATATGTCCGAACTGCATAAATGCAGCAACTGCATCTTTGTTTATCGCTTTATCAAATTTAGGGTGCTTTGTTAAGGCTTTCAGTTCAGAACCAAAGAAGAACACATTATTTTGAAAAGAATAGAATAAGGGTTTTATTCCGGTTCTGTCTCGGGCAATAAAAAATGTATCATTATCTTGATTAAAAATACAAAAAGCAAACATTCCAATGAATTTCGATAGCGCTTTTTCATCCCATTCTTGGTAAGCATGGAGTATAACCTCGGTGTCAGAATCAGATAAGAAAGTATGTCCAAGGGTTTCGAGTTCTAATTTTATGGACTTAAAGTTATAAATTTCTCCGTTGAACGTTATCCAATATGAGCCGAACTGCATAGGTTGTTTGCCTTTTTCAGATAATTCTAGAATGGCTAGTCGTCTATGACCCAAACCAATTTGAGTAGTATTATTTTTAAAAAAATGGGTGCCAACTCCATCCGGACCTCTGTGCGAAAGTGTATTCGTAACTTCAAGTAGTAGACTCTCTGAACTTTGAGAGGAAAAATCAATAAAACCAACTATTCCACACATGTTTCAAATATACTTGAAAAACCAAAAGAGTGAATAGTTTTAAGCGTTGTATTTTTCCAATATTTGTGCAGACATTTCTTTAACATTTGAATATGCCAACCAATGTGCGTTTTCATAGCGTTTAAACCAAGTAATTTGTCTTTTAGCGTAACGCCTAGAATTTCGTTTTATAAGTGCTACAGCTTCTTCTTTGTCAATTTCATTCTTTAAAAACGAGAATATTTCTTTGTAACCAACTGTATTTAGACTTTGAAGATGAGAAAGGTGCTTTACAGATTCAACTTCTTTAACGAGTCCGTCTGCCATCATCTGATCAACTCTTGAATTAATTCTGTTGTATAAAATTTCTCTCGGATGATCGATTACAAATATGTTATGATTAAAATTTCGTATTTTTTTCTTGCCTGTTCTTTGCTCAGAAAAAGTTTTTTTCGTGATGGCAATAACTTCTAATGCACGAATTATTCTGGGAACATTGCTCTTGTCTACTTGATCAAAGTAAATCGGATCTTTTCTTTTGAGTTGATTTAGTAAGAAACAAATTCCTTCGTTTTTATAATGCTCGTTTAATTTGGCGCGTATTGCTTCATCTTTAGGTAAATTATCTGTGCCAAAGAGCAATGCGTCTATAAACATTCCAGATCCTCCAACAAGAATAACATAGTTGTGCTTTTCAAATAGCTTATCTAAAAGTTGTAGCGCTTCTTTTTCAAAACGAACACTTGAAACGCTATCTTCTAAATGATGAGAATCAATAAAGTAGTGTGGAACACCGTCTTGCTCTTCTAGGCTAGGCTTGGCAGTTCCTATTTTAATTTCTTTATAAAACTGTCTACTGTCAGCAGATAAAATAGGAGCGTTAAGTGATTTTGCTATGGATATAGATAATCCAGTTTTTCCGCTAGCGGTTGGCCCGCCAATTACAATAAGTTCTTTTTTATTAACCATACGCTATAAAATGTTGAAAGGAATAAGACGGGCGTCCTATTCCTTTCAATCTAACCTAACCTACCTTTTACAACTAAACCTATAACAAATATAAAGAATATTTTTCTTTTTACAAGCGATAAAAAGAAAAATGATTACGTGCAAACTGCCTCTATTCTGCTCGTTTTATTAGGTGGTTTTCTAAACTTGTGGTTACGTGCTATTGTTTATATTTGTAATCGAAAAATAGAATAGTATGTTATTAAAAGATAAAGTTGTTATTATCACAGGAGCTTCTAGAGGAATTGGAAAAGCAATCGCCCAAAAATGTGTGAGCGAAGGAGCTAAGGTTGCATTTACCTACCTTTCTTCTGAGGAAAAAGCGAAAGCACTAGAAACTGAATTGTCTGGTAATGGAGGAGAAGCCAAAGGTTTTAAATCAAATGCGAGCGATTTTGATGCTGCTCAAAAATTAGTAGATGAGGTAATGGAAGTTTTTGGTACGGTTGATGTCTTAATTAATAATGCCGGAATTACTAGAGATACGTTACTTATGAGAATGACTGAAGAACAGTGGGATGAGGTAATTAACACCAATTTAAAGTCTGCCTTTAACTTAACTAAAGCAGTTCAACGACCAATGTTAAAAGCTAGGAAAGGATCAATCATAAATATGTCTTCAGTTGTTGGTGTATCAGGTAATGCAGGTCAAGCTAACTATGCTGCTTCAAAAGCGGGTATGATAGGTTTTACAAAGTCTGTTGCACAGGAGTTGGGTTCTAGAAACATTCGTTGCAATGCAATTGCACCTGGTTTTATTGAAACTGAGATGACCGCAGCATTAGATGAAAAAGTTGTACAGGACTGGAGAAACAGTATTCCTTTAAAAAGAGGGGGAAGTCCAGAAGATGTTGCAAATGCAACTGTTTTCTTAGCTTCAGATATGTCAGCCTACGTAACAGGTCAGACTTTGCATGTGTGCGGAGGAATGTTAATGTAGTAAATAAGAATTAACTATATATAAAAGGCTCAACAAATGTTGAGCCTTTTTTTGATCGCGAAATTGAGTAATCTCTACTTCTGCATCCTTAGGTTCTTGCCCTTCGTTCTTTTATCGTCGCTTTTTTCTTTTCTTTCTGCTTTTAAGACATTGAGTTTTTCTAGTTGTTCTTGCGTTAAGATAGCTTCCACTTCTTTTTGATTTTTATCTCGTGCAGCTTTCATTTTTTGCTTTACTTGACGCATTTCCGATTTAAGTTTTTCTTGCTCTTTTGCTCCTTCCAGATTAATAGCTAGTATCTTTTCTTTTTGAGTTTCGTTTAAGTCAAGCGTTTTGGCTAGTTTTTCGGTTTTCTTTTGTGCTTTTTCTGTTGGGGTTAATTTTTCTCTAGCTTCTTGTCCAAAGGCAAAAACACCAATAATTAATGTTACTCCTAAAATTAAACTTTTCATATTTTCTTTTTTTAATGTTCGCTTATTAGACTAAGTACAATTCAAAAGGTTTAATTGTGAATGGTTTTCTTTATAAAAAAGAAACAATTAAGTTTGCTAGGCTCTGTTTCTAGGATGAAAACTAATAATTGCTTCACGCAGAAAACTTCTGTCTAAATGGGTGTAGATTTCGGTAGTGGTAATTGATTCGTGACCTAACATTTCTTGAATTGCTCTTAAGTTTGCTCCGCCTTCAATCAAGTGAGTTGCAAAACTGTGTCTAAATGTATGTGGACTAATCACTTTTTGTAATCCAATTTTTTCAGATAATTGTTTCACAATGGTAAAAATCATTACCCGAGTTAGTTTTTTACCGCGTCTGTTTAAAAATACAAAGTCTTCGTGTCCCTTTTCAATTTTCATATGTTGTCTGTTTCCTTCTGTATATAATAAGATTTCTTTCTCAACAGTGGGTGAAATGGGAACCAGTCTTTCTTTGTTTCCTTTTCCAATAACTCGAATAAATCCTTCTTTGAAATAGATTTGAGAAAATTTGAGTTGAATAAGTTCGCTTACACGTAAACCACAACTGTATAGCGTTTCTAGAATAGCCTTGTTTCTATGACCTTCTGGTTTACTGAGGTCAATTGCATTTTGGAGAGCATCTATTTCTTCTAGCGTAAGATAAACCGGTAGTTTTTCACCTATTTTTGGCATTTCTAGTAGTTCTGAGGGATCTGTATCTAGCTCATCCTCGAGAATTAGGAAAGAGAAGAATTGCTTTACGCCTGAAATAACTCTAGCTTGTGAGCGTGCAGATAGTCCTAAATCATATAAATCTGAAATAAAGTATTTTAAATCTTCATATTTCAAGGTTAACGGAGAACTGTGTTTATTTTCACAATATGTTTTTAACTTTAGAACATCGCGTTGATATGCGAAAATAGAATTGTCTGCAAGACCCTTTTCAATTTTCAAGTACGAAACAAAATTCTTAATATAGTGCTCCCAATTCATAGGCAATGAAAATACTAATAATCAATGGTCCTAATTTAAATCTTTTAGGAAAAAGAAATAAAGAAATTTATGGTTCTATCTCTTTTGAAGATTTTTTGGATGAACTCAAGTTTGAAGACTTGGAAATTTTATACCAGCAGAGCAATATTGAGGGAGAATTAATTACAGAAATGCAAAACGCGTCTGTAGATGGTATTATTATAAATGCAGGTGGCTATACCCATACCTCGGTTGCTATTCGAGATTGTATAGAAGCTATTTCTATACCTGTTATAGAAGTACATATTTCAAATATTGTAGGAAGAGAATCTTTTAGGCACAATAGTCTGATTGCTCCTGTGTGTATTGGATCTATTTTTGGTTTTGGCCTGCGCAGCTATGAAATGGCAATTGATTATTTTAAAAAGTATGGAGCATAAAAAAAGGCCTTAATAAATTAAGACCTTTTAGAGCGGGAGACGAGACTCGAACTCGCGACCCTCAGCTTGGAAGGCTGACGCTCTACCAACTGAGCTACTCCCGCA
>CBFHKX010000005.1:0-211437 GCA_965656535.1 Lishizhenia sp. | reverse complement strand
GAAAGTACTTGTGTTTTTAACTTCAAAACAACATAAGACTAAATCACCCATTATTTACTAAATATGTAAATATATATAACGTGATAATACTTGGTATGATTACAAGATAGGCGAAACAAATGTAATTACGCTTTATTCATTACCGAGTTCAACTGCCCGATTGAATGCTGCATATGCTGCATCTTTTATTAATTGGTTGACGTTATTTTCTTTCATTGAATCTAGTGCGGCTCTGGTTGTACCGCCTTTTGATGCAACTCTATTCATCCATGTTTCTGGCGTTAAATCTGCATCATTAAAGAGTTTTACAGCGCCTTCGAAAGTTGAACTTACTAGTACTTTAGAGTCATAGTCTGAAAAGCCCATTTGTTTGGCTGCTTCTAGCATACTTTGCATGAAGTAGAATACATATGCTGGACCACTGCCAGAAATGCCTGTAGACTTATCTATATATTCTTCCGAGTTGACGTGTATAGAGGTTCCCGTAGTATCTAGCAAGTTTCTTATCATTAACAATTCTACTCTAGAGACACTTTGTGATTCTGTAAATGACGTTACACCATATCCTACTTTTGCAGGTAGGTTGGGCATTGTTCTTACGACTTTTTTAACAGTGAGATGTTTTTGTATATATTCTATTTTTATACCTGCCATTAGTGATACAAAGATTTGTTGATTGTTAATCTTCTCTTTCATATTTGCGAAGAGCTCTTCTGCATGATATGGTTTAACGGCGAGGAAGACAATATCGGCTTGGGGTAAACAAGTATCTAATTGCTCGTGAACGTCAAACTTTGGATTTTCTCTTAGTTCTGTAATTTTTTCAGCGCTTAGATCTTGAATCATAAGCTTTCTTCGATTCAGTAATCCTGAGTTTACAATTCCTTCTGAATAGGTTAGGCCCATATTTCCGGCTCCAATTACGAGTACTTTCATTTGTTAATTTTTGTATTTAGTTTGAAATCTTAATATAGTTATCTTTTGTTTAATTCCTAATTTGAGACTGTTTGATTTGGTTTAGGATGTATTTATTTATTCTATAAAATTAAATGTTTCTATTAGTTGCGTTAGGGATAGGAGCGTTTGTTTAAGCTCTTATTGCTTAAGCCTTCTTAAGTAATAAAGCGAGTGCGTATAGCCCGCCAAGCCATTGGTATAATTGATTTATTAAAAATAGATTGGGTTAAGGCTTGGAACGCCGAAGTAATAAAAATTGTCTAATTAGTGATATTAAAAAGGCATACTGAGATTAGATGTGCCTTTATATATTCAATTAATCTTTTTTATAATGCGGGGAAGTCTGTGGGATTAGACTCGTGCATAATGTTGTATGCTGTTTCAAAAATATCGTCAACGGATGGTTTAGAGAAATAATCTCCATCTGTACTATAAGCAGGCCTGTGATCTTTAGCCGAAACCGTAACAGGTTTAGAATCTAAATGGTAATATCCATTTTGTTTCACTAAAATTTGATCTAAGATATAAGCTGTTGCTCCAGATTCTACATCTTCGTCTACTACCAATAATCTATTTGTTTTCTTTAGTGATTCTGCAATTGTGTGGTTAACATCAAAAGGTAATAAGGTTTGAACGTCTATTAATTCTACATTCATACCTGTTTCTGCCATTAGTTTTTCTGCAGCTGTACATAAGTTAAATGTACTACCGTAAGAGACTATAGTTAAATCTGTACCTTCTTTGGTAACTTCTGGCTCACCAAGTGCAATTTTATATTCCCCCAGATTAGACGGCATTGGTTCTTTAGTTCTGTAACCATTTAAAGGCTCAATAACTAAAGCAGGCTCATCTGCTTCCATTAATAGGTTGTACATACCGGCTGCTTGCGTCATGTTTCTAGGCACGCACACGTGCATACCTCTAATAGAGTTTACAATCATACCCATAGGAGAACCAGAATGCCAAATACCTTCTAAACGGTGACCTCTTGTACGGATAATTAACGGAGCTTTTTGTCCGCCTTTGGTTCTATATTGCACAGTAGATAAATCATCTGACATGATTTGGATGGCATACAATAAGTAATCTAAATATTGTATTTCAGCAATTGGTCTTAAACCACGCATTGCCATACCGATTCCTTGACCTAGAATTGTACATTCTCTAATACCCGTATCTGCTACTCTTAGTTTGCCATACTTTTCTTGCATGCCTTCCATAGATTGGTTTACACCACCAATTTTACCAGTGTCTTCTCCGAAGGTTAAGGCTTCCGGATATTTTTCAAATATTTTATCGAAATTTTCTCTTAAAATAATTCTTCCGTCTTCTTTGCTATCATCATTATAAACAGGAGCTATTGGCTCTATGTTAAATATGTTTTTTTCTGACTGAGAATATAAGTATGAGCTATATCTATCTGCGTTATCGGTTAATTGTTGGTTTAACCAATTTTTTAATGTTGTTCTGTGTGAATTTTGTTCTCCTCTTGTTTTTCTTATCACACCTCTTACCACATTTAACACGTCTTTTCTTATCGGTTCAAATGCTTTTTCTAGTGCTTCAATATCTTTAGAAATGAATACTTTGTTCGGAGATTCTTCGACGACATTCTTCATTAACTGAACAGCCGTAGCTAAATCTGCTTGCATGTTATCTGTAAAGGCTTTCCAGGCAGCATTTTTATCGTTACGCACAGATTTTTTAGCATCTTTCTCAATTCTTTCTAACGTTTCAGCAGTAATTAATGCTTTTCCATCTTGGTCTTTTAGCTCAGAAATCCAAGTTTTAAACTTTGCTATACAATCGAAATCTTGTTCCCATTGCATGCGAGCCTCAGATTTATATCTTTCGTGTGAGCCTGAAGTTGAGTGACCTTGCGGCTGGTTTACTTCTTTTACATGCACCAAAACAGGTACTTGCTCTTCTCTTGCAATTTTTACTGCTTTTTCATACGTTAAGCATAAATCAACATAATCCCATCCTTTAGTCACAAAAATCTCGAACCCTGGAGTATCTTTTGTACGTTGAAATCCAGACAATGCATCTGATATTGAATTTTTAGTAGTTTGGTGTTCTCTAGAAACTGAGATACCGTAACCGTCATCCCAAACAGACATTACCATTGGAACTTGCAAAACTCCGGCAGCGTTCATGGTTTCCCAAAATGGACCTTCAGATGTAGAAGCATCACCAATTGTACCAAAAGCAACCTCGTTACCACCGTTTGTAAATTTCTTAAATTGCTCTAGCTCTTTTAATTCTGGATGATTTCTATATACTTTAGAAGCCTGGGCTAAACCTAATAACCTTGGCATTTGACCAGCTGTAGGAGAAATATCTGCAGAACTATTTTTTTGTTCCATCAGGTTTTTCCATTCTCCATTTTCGTCCAAATTACGGGTTGCAAAGTGTCCACCCATTTGTCTACCACCAGAGGCTGGCTCATGGGCGATATCTGTGTGTGCGTATAGGGCAGCAAAATATTCTTGAACGTTGAGTTGACCAATGGCCATCATTAAGGTTTGATCTCTGTAATAACCAGATCTAAAATCTCCATTTTGAAATTGCTTTGCTAAAGCAAGTTGTGCGAGCTCTTTACCATCTCCAAAAATACCGAACTTGGCTTTTCCTGTAAGTACTTCTCTTCTTCCTAAAAGAGAGGTTTCTCTAGAAATACATGCAAGTTTATAGTCGTTTAAAACTTCTTCTTTGTATGCCTGTAATTCTTTGTGTGGAGCTTCCATAGTGTCTGTATTTTTTGCCATAGATGTATTTTTTTTCGCGGAACAAAGATAATAAAAAAGCCCTATTCTCAATGTAACGAATAGGGCTTATGATAAGATTTATTTTGTTTTTAATGGTCCCATTTTCTGTTGCGTTGGTTTTCGAAATCAAAGCGATGAAGATACACTCGATCTTCTTTATCTGTTAATGAGAAAATACGCGTTTGGCTACCCAATGTAATGGCTGTGTTTGTACTTAAAGGCATTTCTACAATAATATTTACGTTTTGGTTTCTTATTTTATCTGTTTTCGGGAAACCAAAATATGCTGGTATTTGTACTTTGTTATTCTCTATTTTTGTTTGAATATTTATGTTGGCAATTCTATTTAGAGCATTTTGAGTAACCTTACCATGCGCAGATTTTTGAACGTAAACGTGTGTTAGACTATCTTTGGAAGGAAATATTCGAATTCTGTCAACACTTAAAAATATACTGTCTTCATTAACCTTCAACACCTCATCTCGGTTAAAATCATAACTTCTTATTTCTGGATTTAAAGTTTGCCAAGTTATATTGACTTGTTTTGTACTGAGCGTTGCAATTTCTAATTCAATTTTTTCTTCTTCAACCATCTGCAAACCATTTTTTGTTGCAACAACACCACCTGTTATAACCGCAATTATCCAAAAGCTAAATAAGGTTAAGTAAATACGCTTCGTGGTTTTTGTTTGAAACTTAAACAATAAGGTTAAGCCTAAGACAATTAAACCAATAAGCGGACAAAGCACTACTATAAAACTTACTATCCAACTTAGAGTTAGCGTACCTTCAATCAAAGTGAGCTCAGCGAGATCATATAACGAGAGCAATTCATTTTCTGTGTTTGACCCAATTAAGCCAAACTGACCGATTGTGAAAATCAAGAAAAGAGTTAACCAAAAAGCCGAGAATAATACTAAAGCGATGCCTATTAGTTTTGAGAGTATTGCTCCTAACTGTTTAAATCTTGGTTCTACTTTTTCTGTAAATTCTTTAGAGAATTGACGTGTAGATTTTTCTATTCTATAACCTGTTTCTTTCGCCTGCTTTGAGATGCTTTCTACCGTAATAGGTTTGCCAGACATTTTCAGTCTATCGCTTGTAGTATTTACTTTAGGCAATACAATCCAAAGTATGATATAAATTAAAAAACCACTGAAACCAGCAATTACAAGTAAAACGAAAGCTACACGTAAAATCATTGTATCTACATTAAAATACGCTGCTAAACCTGCTGCAACACCTCCAAAAGAACCGTTTTCTGGATCTCGGTATAGCTTTCTTTTGTGCTCATATGTAGTTTTTTCTGTGCGATTTTCGGTTGTGTCTTCTTCTTCTTCGTCTATAGAATAATCGGAAGCATCTCCCATAACGGCAATAACATCTTGTACATCTGTTAGTAATATTGCAGTCTTTGATGTAGAGAGTTTCTCGCTAAAAAGCTCAGCAATCCTAATTTCTACATCCTCTAAAATCATGTCAGCTTCTTCTTTATTTTTAAACTGACTTCTGATATTGTCTAAATATTCTTTTAAAATTTCGAAACCATCTTCTTCTATGTAGTATATGATTCCGCTTAAATTGATTGATATTGTCTTTTTCATCTTACTTTTTGCTAATGGTGTTTACTGCTTTGCTTAATTCTTTCCAAGTATCGCTTAATTCTTCTAAAAAGGCTTTACCCATTTTTGTAAGCGAATAATATTTTCGTGGTGGTCCGCCTGTAGATTCTTCCCACCTATAGCTTAATAATTCTGCTTTTAATAAACGGGTGAGAAGAGGGTATAAGGTGCCTTCTACAACTATTAATTTTGCAGATTTTAATTCTTCTATAATCTCTGATGGATATGCTTCTTTTTTTTCTAAAATGGAAAGGATACAATACTCTAGTATTCCCTTTCGCATTTGTGCTTTTGTATTTTCTAATTTCATTTTAGAGCTATTTTACATTACAAAGATATGTATTTTAAATAGTACTTTGCAATACATAGTACTAAATTATTTTCTTAAAGCATTGTTTAAGGTCTTAAAGGCTTAATTTTATTGAGATTTATTCGATTTTTTATTTTTGAAATAAATTGAATTTTCAGTTAACAAGTTCTTAAAACCATTAACCTGCAATCTGTTTCAAAAATTTCTTTCCTCTTGCTTTAAAGCCAGGAGTAGAATTTTCGAATTGTGCTTCTACGCTACTTTTTAATTCAGGAATAATTTCAGGATATTTTTTTACAAAGTGCAACAACAAGTCCATAGCATAAGCCTTTACAGCTACTTTTGTTTCTGTATTTGATAGGTGTTCAATTAATGCATCTAAAAATTCTCCTTCTCGGTAAGGTTTAAAAGGCAATAGCGTTATTGTTTTTAGTAAGTTTCTGTGTAAGGTGTGGTTTTCAGACGCTATCCAAATATCAATTAATTCGAAATAATGTTTATACAGCGCTTGCGGGTGTTTTGCTGCCAAATGAGAAAATAGCCATGAAGCATATTCTGGTTTTGGGTAATCTGTTGCTTTGCAATATCCAATAAATACCTCAACTAACTGTTTGTCTTTCTCAAAATAGGAGAGATGCTTCTGAAAATCTCTTTTTTTGTGTAATTCTTGTAATATTTCTTCTGGAGTTGGCATAAAAAAACGCCCTTCATCAATAAAGGACGTTTCAAAAATACTATTTATTTTTTACCAGATTTTAGAAATCTTAGCTTCATCGTTTCTCATTTTATCTGATGTTTGAACATCAAAGGCTGCGAAAAATTCTGGACAATTCATTAATGGTCCGTTTACTCTATACATTCCAGGAGAGTGAGAGTCATTTTCTAGTCTGTTTTTCAACTCTTCTTCTGTATAGTTTATTTTCCAAAGCTGTGCGTAGCTGATAAAGAAGCGCTGAGCAGGCGTGAAACCTTCTCTAATTTCGTTCTTTTTAAATTCTGGCGTTCGTGTATATGCATGATAAGCTAGGGTTATTCCTCCTAAATCTGCAATATTTTCTCCCATTGTTAGATTTGGGTTAACACAATGTCCGTCAATTGGACAAAATGCCTCAAAGGTTTGTCCTAATTTACTTGTTCTTTCTTCAAAGGCTTTTCTATCATCTGCAGACCACCAGTTTGTAAAAGATCCATCTGCAGCAAACTTAGAACCCATATCATCAAAACCGTGCGTGAATTCGTGACCAATTACCATTCCTATAGAGCCGTAGTTTACAGCGTCTTCGGCGTTTACGTCAAAGAATGGCGGTTGCATAATACCGGCAGGGAAAGCGATTTCATTTAAAAGTGGATGGTAGTATGCATTAACCATGTGTGCAGGCATTCCCCATTCTTCTTTATCAACCGGTTTGTTTAGCTCAGACATATTCTTTTTATGCGAATAAAGCATTAGGTTGTCTATGTTTTGAATGTAGTTTGAAGCAGAAATATCGATAGAACTAAAGTCTTCCCATTTCGAAGGATAACCGAGTTTTCTTCCGATTGCATTGAGTTTCTGAAGTGCTTGTCTTTTCGTTTCACTCGTCATCCAATCTAGGTTATTGATACGTTCTTCAAAAACAATTAAAAGGTTGTCTACCATCGTGTTTACTCGGTTCATTGCTTCTTCAGAGAAATGTTCTTCAACAAAGGCTTTGCCAAGAGCTTCTGCTATTGGCATACCTGTGATTTCATTTATAGCTCTGTCCTTTATCGGTTTCATTTCAGATTTTCCAGAAAGGGTTTTGCCGTAAAAGTCAAAGTTTAAATCAACAAAGTCTTGATTTAAGTGTCCGGCATAGTGATTTAAAATGCACCATTGAAGGTAGCTGTTTGTTGCTTCTACGTCAAAAGTCTCAATAATTTCTGTTAAAACAACTGGGTAGTCTACATTGCCAACAATGATCGTATCAAAGCTTTGAGCACCAACTCTTCCTAAGTAGTTTTCAAAATTAAAATCTCCAAATGCTTTAATTATTTCATTTCTTCCCATTTTGTTGTAGGTTAACTCAGGTTGACGCATTTCATCAGGTTTGTAAAAATTATTTGCTAACCTTGATTCTACCTGCAGTACAAATTCAGCACGTTTTTTTGCATCTGGAATTTTTGCCAACTCAAATACACGTACAATGTGTTTTTGATATTCTTCTTTAATTTCATCTTTATCTTTATCGAAGTAATAGTTTTTGTTTGGTAAACCAATACCTCCTTGACCGAAATAGGTAATATGGTTATCTACATCTTTAAGGTCTTGACCTATACCAAAACCGAAAAATGCAGAAATTCCTCTTTCATGCAGAATTGCTGTAATGTTGGCATAATTCCTTTTGTCTCTTATTTCCCCCACATTATTAACAAGATCTGCAATAGGCTTAAACCCAACCTTATTTCTTGTTTCCATTGAAATGAATGACGTGTAATAATCTCCTAAAAGTTGATTTGTAGTACCTTTTTCAGATTTTTCTTTGGCTGCTTGATCGAGAATTTTGGTGATTTTTATTTTGTTTGCCTTGTCAAGCTCATTAAAACTACCCCATCTTGATTCGCTGGCTGGTACTGGATTATTTTTTACCCATTCGCCATTGGCATATTGAAAAAAGTCTGATTTTGGACTAACAGATTTGTCTATATAATTGGTATTAATAGTACTGTATATATTAGATCCTTTTTTTGTTTTAATCGTGGATGAATTGTCTTTAGTACCACACGCTGCAAGCATGGATAGTGAAAGACTAAATAAAAGTAGTTTTTTCATTTCTTTTGTTTTTTGTAAAAATAGGTCAACAATTTTTAAATATCCACTTAATTATATAAAAGGTTCGTAGAGCATTTCAATATGTGGTATTCCATCTTCTAAATATTCTTTTCCCGTACTTTTAAATTGATGCGAAGCATAAAATTTTTCAAGGTGTTTTTGTGCGGAAATTCGAATGGCGGACTCACCGAATTCTTCAGCTATAAATTTCATTGCTTTTTTCATTATTGAATGACCTTGGTTGGTACCTCTAACAGATTGATTGAGTACAACTCTGCCAATAGCAATTTCATTGTAAGCTAAACCAGCGGGTAAAATTCTTAAGGTTCCGACTAAATCTCCTAGTCCGTTCCTACAAATCATGTGGTAACATTTTTTGTCTTTACCATCTAAATCTTGGTACGGACAATCTTGCTCTACTACAAACACTTCAATTCTTAGTTGAATAATGTCGTGAAACTCATTTAAAGTGAGTTCTGAAAAGGGTTTAAATTCGGTATGAATCATATATTCTTTTTATTTGTCTCGTAAAATTAGAAATGGTTTTTCAATTAAATAATAAGTTAGAGTTGACAGAGAAACTGTGAAAAACCAAAATAAAACATAGTTTCTTACTCCATTATAAAAACTGTATTCTGGCAGAAACTCGGCAATAAGCAATCCTACAATGGATAAATTAACCAAGTACATTGAATAAGATATCTTACTTATGAAAGTGACCATTTTATTTAACCAATTAAAACGTGTTCGCTTTATTGAATTGAGGAATGGAAGTATTAGCATAGTACCTATTGGCAAAAGTGATAAAAAGAACACTTGTGCGTAAAATTGTTGATGCGAGGGTTCAAAAAACGTCGCGTAAAAGATTATAGCCAGTCCAATGAACAGAAAAACTAGTTTATTCTTTATCCAAGTATTTTTGTGATAGTTAAATGCGTAGGCTGCTAAAAGTCCAAAACCGATAGCGTCTAATCGAGTGAGTACTACTTTTTTGATGTTAACACTGTACCAAAAGCTGTCTATTGTAGAGTCAAATAAGATAGTTCTATAAATAATTGGAACTACAATCATGATTAAAATAGAAGCGAATAGGGCACGCTGAGAATTGAAAAGTTTAAGTAACAAAACAAGCAGAATAGGCAAGAGTAAATAGAACCATTCTTCAATTGATAAACTCCAGCTTTCAAAGAAAAATCCAACAAAACCTGTATAGAGATTTTGGCAAAAAATAAAAAAACTGAAATCGAAATACTGAATATCAGAAGGAATAGCATTTAAATAGGAAAGTAAGAGATTAATTAGGAGTATGAAGTAGTATAACGGAAGCGTTCGTAACCAGCGTCTTTTCCAAAAATTATTGATATTATAAAAAGAATTAAGTTTATTCTCTTTGCTAAGTTTAACAATAATATTTCCGATTAAAAAACCGCTTAAAACAAAGAATAAATCAACTCCTTCAGGAAGAGGAAATGAGGGGAAGTATTTAACGACTAAGTTTGGAGCAACAATATATCCGTGACCATACACTACAATTAAGATTGCTAGTGCTCTTAAAATGTCAAGTCCAAAAATTCTTTCTTTGCTCAAGCTATACTTTTTTACGAAAGTATAAACTTATTTAGTAAGGTTCTATTTGTAGTTTAGATACTTTTCAAAAAAAATCCCTCTCACAAAAAGCGAGAGGGACATCATATCTTAAAAATGGAGATTTCTAGTAATAAATTAATCTTCTTACTTTAGAAATATATTTAGCCATTCTAATTACTTGTTTTGTGTAACCGTACTCATTATCGTACCATGTGTATAAAACAACATTCTTACCGTCATTTGATACAATCGTTGCTGGCGAATCAAATACAGAACAACATGTGTTTCCAATTATATCATTTGATACGAGTTCGTCATCAACTGAATAGTAAATTTGGTTTATTAAATCACCATTCAACGCAGCATGTTTTATCTTCTCGTTTACTTCTTCGGTAGAAGTTGCTTTGTTAAGGCTTAACGATATAATAGCCAAAGATCCGTTTGGTGTAGGAACACGAACAGCATTTGCCGTTAACTTACCATCTAAAGAAGGAATTACCTTTGTAACAGCTTTCCCAGCTCCAGTAGATGTAATTACCATGTTAATTGCTGCACTTCTACCTCTTCTTGGTTTTTTGTGCATATTGTCTAACAAGTTCTGATCATTCGTGTAAGCATGTACAGTTTCAATATGTCCTTTGTCTATACCAAACTCATCAGTCATTACTTTTAGAATAGGAGAGATAGCGTTTGTGGTACAAGATGCTGCTGAAAATATTTTTTCAGATTCTAAGTCCAACTCTCTGTGGTTAATACCGTAAACAACATTAGGAATTTCTTTTCCTGGAGCAGTAAGTAAAACTCTTGATACACCCTTTGCCTGTTTGTGTCTGCCTAAAGCTTCTCTATCTGTGAAAACTCCTGTGTTGTCAATTACTAAAGCATTTTTGATTCCATAAGCTGTATAATCAATGTCTTCTGGATTATTTGCTTCTATCATTTGAACTATTTGTCCGTTGATAGAAATCGTTTTGTCGTTTTCATTTTCAACAACAGTACCATCAAAAGCTCCATGAACAGAATCGTTTCTTAACAAAGCAGCACGTTTAACAACATCTGCCTTACGCGTTACAATAGCTCTTAAGCGTAACTGCTGACCTTTACCTGCTTGCTTTATTAATTCTCTTGCAGCCAGTCTACCAATTCTTCCAAAACCATATAAAATAACATCTCTTGGTTCAAAGGTATGTGCTGTGTTACCTATAAAGTCGCTAAGCTTTGATTTTAAAAAGTCTGCCTGAGTCGCGAAGTTAGCTTGTTCTGCTAGGTATTCACTTGCGAGTTTTCCAATGTCAAGTTTAGAAGGAGCAAGATTTAACTTTAAGAGCTCTTCTGCAAGATCAGATGTTGTAAAAACATCTACAGGTTTATTAACTACTTTATCTGCGTATCTATGCAGATTTAAAATTTCAGCGATTGTAATACCATCTAAATGGTTTCTGAACAATACTAATTCAATACCTTGGTCATATAAAAGTTGACCAGTTTTACTTTGTAACTTAACCGCTGCACGTTCTCTTTTTACGTGTTCGTTAAGTTCTTTTTCGTAGCCTACTGCTGCCTCCATTAAACTATAATTAAATTATATAAAAAAATAAAAGGGCCACCAAAAATGGTAGCCCTAAAAGTATCTTATCCTAAATAAGCTTTTAACAATTTATTTCTAGAAGTATGTCGTAACCTTCTAATTGCTTTTTCCTTTATTTGCCTAACTCGCTCTCTAGTTAAGTTAAATTTAGAACCTATTTCTTCGAGTGTTAAACCATGGTTCATCCCTATTCCAAAGAACAAACGAATAATTTCTCTTTCTTTATCTGTTAAGGTAGAAAGTGAACGCTCAATTTCTTTTTGTAAAGATTCTGCCATTAACTGCTGATCAGCTTTTGGTGAATCTCCATTAGCCATTACATCCATTAGTGTACCGCCGTCTTCAGAAGAAGATAATGGCGCATCCATAGATACATGACGACCAGAAACGTTGAGTGACTCTTTCACTTTTTCTTCTGGAACTTCTAAAGCTTCTGCTAATTCTTCGGCAGAAGGAGGTCTTTCGTATTCTTGCTCTAACCTAGAGAAAGCTTTGTTTATTTTATTTAAAGAACCAACTTGATTAAGCGGAAGTCTTACAATACGCGCTTGTTCAGCTAAGGCTTGGAGGATAGACTGACGAATCCACCAAACGGCGTAAGAAATAAACTTAAATCCTCTAGTTTCATCAAATTTTTGGGCAGCTTTAATTAAACCAAGGTTTCCTTCGTTAATTAAATCGGGTAAAGTTAATCCTTGATTTTGGTATTGCTTAGCAACCGAAACAACGAATCGTAAGTTGGCACGTGTTAATTTTTCAAGTGCTCTTTGGTCTCCTGCTTTTATCCTTCTCGCTAATTCTACCTCTTGCTCCGCAGTAATCAACTCTTCCTTACCAATATCTTGAAGATATTTGTCAAGTGACTGACTCTCACGATTTGTAATCGATTTTGTTATTTTAAGCTGTCTCATTTATTATTTTCCTCCTAAAAATTTGTTATTCCTCAGAAATGAGGGTGCAAAGATACGACGTTCTTTGTCAAAAAAAAAATCTTTTTTTCAACCGTTGTCGATAACTTTATTACGTCAAAAACTATGCCTGTTTTTCTGTCTGTCATGCTTTACAATCCAAAGCCTACATAGTCTTTAACTCCACTTGGAGTAACAACCTCTAAAAGAACACCACCATTTTCTTTGTTTAGTATTCCTGTTAATTGCTCTACTGAGGTAATAATGGTGTTGTTTACTTTTGAAATTATATATCCTACATCTAAACCTAATGCTTTTAGTTTACCCGCATTTAGAGCACTAATCTTAACACCATTTGAGATGTTTAATTCTTTTTTCTCTTTGTTGGATAATTCAGAAAACGTAGCTCCGAGTGCACTGTATTTTTCTATCTCTGCTTTGGACTTTAATTTTGTATTACCATCACTATTACGAAGTAAAACCTCTTTTATTTCTTCTGCACCATCTTTTTTTCTAATTGTGAGTTGTACTTTGTCGCCTGGTCTTCTTTTTGCAATTTCTTCTTGTAGCTCTGCAGGACTATTCACTGCCTTGCTCCCTACTTTTAAAATTACTTCGCCTTTTTTTATTTTAGCTTTTTCGGCTCCAGAATCTTCGATAACATCAGCTACGTAAACTCCATCCAATCCATATAGTTCTTCTTTGTCTTTAAGATCTTGGTTCACTTCAGCAATTTGAACACCAAGATAACCTCGTTGAACCATTCCGTAATCAATCAAGTCTATCATTACTTTTTGAACCAGTTTTGAAGGTACCGCAAATGAGTAACCCGCATAAGAACCAGTTCTAGAAGCAATTGCTGTATTTATTCCGATTAATTCCCCTCTTGTATTAACCAGAGCTCCTCCAGAGTTACCAGGGTTTACTGCAGCGTCTGTTTGAATAAATGATTCAACAGGAGCCTTACTTTTTCCTTCGCTTCCTATAATATTGATGTTTCTACCTTTAGCCGAAACAATCCCGGCTGTTACCGTAGAGGTTAAATTAAATGGATTCCCTACAGCTAAAACCCATTCTCCTACGCGAATATTATCACTATTACCGATTTGAATAGGGCGCAATGTATTCGCTTCTATTTTTAAAACGGCCAAATCTGTATTTGGATCTGTACCTACAATTTTTGCTGAGTAGGTACTGTTATCATTTAAGGTTACTTGAATTTCATTTGCACCGTCAATTACATGGTTGTTGGTTACAATGTATCCGTCTTCACTTACAATGACTCCAGAACCTGACCCTTCGCCATAACGTTCTTGTTGTCTTCCAGCTCCAGGCCCAAAAAATAACTCTAAATAGGGGTCTCTTTGCACAGACGTCATTTTCACTTTAGTGGTTACGTGTACCACTGAGTTTAGGCTATTTTCAGAAGCAACAGTGAAATCTTCGCCAATTACTGCCGGAGTTGCGTTAGAAAAATGAACAGGAGTTGTATTAACCTGATTTGAAAGAGTTGTATTTTTATATTCAGTTAGTTTGCCATTTTCATTGTTATCATTTTGCATGAATAAAAAGGCTCCTAACGGAATCATTCCACCAACTATACCAACACTTAAATTTTTCAAAAATTTATTCATCCTTTTTTGTTTTAAATTCACACTACTAAATAAACGTTTGAAACTATAAAAATTACTTAGTCTCTTGTTAAGAAATGTTAAGCCTTATATTTTTTGATACACATGCAATTAAATACACATTCTTATTGCTTATTAGTTTACTTACTTAAATTTGTAAAACGTGAAAACTAAGTTGGTCATATATATTCTTTTTTTGACTTTAGGAATTCTTCTTGGAGCAGCAGCTGTTTTAGTTCTTTACCCTACTTCTGTTGAAAAAGTGGAAGTTCCGGTTTACAAGGAAATAATCAAGATAAAAAAAGACACTGTAAAGTTTAAAACAAAAAGAACAATTAAAAATATTGATAATGTAGTTACGACTGCAGAAGATACAAGTACTTATTTAATAGATACGTTGAATGAACAAGATACAATTTCTATTGACGATGTTTTAACAGAATCTATAATTTCAACAAAAACAATAAAAATAAATCCTCTTAAAGAGATAGATTCGACTGCTTATTTACTGAATGTTTACGTACCTTCATTTTCAGAGCTAATTCAAATCGAATATTGGAATAGTCCGCTACAATTAACCGGATATGAATTGTCTAAGAATAAATTAAAATTATTTGGTTTTGACCCAAGTCAGCAGCTTGTTTTATCAGAAAGAAACGATAAAGGTTTGGATGTTTATTTTGACGATGAACTTCACATTTTTTATAAGACAAATAAGTTTACAGCATTAGAGCAATGAAGATAGAGTTTCATAAATATCAAGGAACAGGAAATGATTTTATACTCATTGATAATAGAACATATCAATTGTCTTTAAGTAAAAATCAAATAGAAAAACTAACCGATAGAAGATTTGGTATAGGTGCTGATGGAGTAATTTTAATTGAAAACCACACAAGATTAGACTTTGAAATGCGTTATTTTAACGCAGATGGTTCTAGGAGTTTCTGCGGAAATGGAGCAAGGTGTGCAGTTCGGTTTAGTGAATTTTTAAATATATGTAAAGACCAAGCTCACTTTTTAGCAATTGACGGAGAACATCACGCAAAGCTCTTTAAATCTGCTATTTCTCTACAAATGTCAGACGTAACAAGCGTAGAAAAAGAGGGTGTAGCTTTTACCGCAGATACAGGTAGTCCGCATTACATAGAGTTTGTAAAAGATATCCAAACGGTACAGATTTTAGAAAAAGGTAAGGAAATAAGGTATTCTGATAAATATAAAGCAGAAGGTATAAATGTTAATCTGGTACAAGAAGATACACTTGAAATGCTTACCTACGAAAGAGGTGTAGAAGCCGAAACTTTTTCTTGCGGTACTGGAGCTACTGCTGTTGCTTTAGCCTATGCAGAAAAGAATAATTTGAAAGGCTTAATTGCATTAGATATAAAAGTAAAGGGCGGACAATTACAAGTTGGATTTAATAAAGAAGATACGTTTACAAATATCTTTTTAAAGGGTCCAGCCGAAAGTGTATTTTCAGGAGTATATGAATTATAGCTACACGTTCAATAATATCAAAGATATTCATGCTGCTAATTTGTCTCGTACTTTTCTTTGGATATTATACGCAGATAAAACGCCTCCGCATATTGGAATTTCAGTACAAGGTTATTTTTTTAGTCTTAAAACAGAAGGTAAAGACGAAAATATTCCATTGGAACTTTTACAAAATGTTGTTCTTAAAAAGAAAATAACTTCTGTAGCAGTCCAATTATCAGTTAAAGTTAGTTTGACAGAAATACAGCTATTATTTAAAAACTACTCTAGTATACGAGAAGGAGAATCTTGTCTTACTCCCATTCTTCAAGCTTTAGGTAAAGGCAGTTCTTTGTCTACCGTTTCAGAGCTACTAAAAGATTTAGAAGATCAGGATCAGATAAAAGCATTTTTTGGGTTAAATTTATATCCTCGTTTTAAAGGTTTAAATACTTACTCTAGTAAGGATATCCAACAAAGAATACAGACACTACGCAATGTTTAACGGAACAAAAATAAAGCTAAGAAGAGTAGAAAAAGAAGACGCATTTCGTTTAATGCTTTGGGAAAATAATGTAGATCATTGGAAAGTGTCTGGAACAGAAATTCCTTTTTCTTTAGATGAAATTAATCTCTATATAGAACAAGCACAGAACTTTAAAGCTTCTGGTCAGCTGAGATTAATGATTGATTTAATTAATGAAGAAGATACTGTAGGATGTGTAGATTTGTTTGATATGAACTTTAGACACAAGCGAGCGGGCGTTGGTATTTTAATAAATAATATAGAAGACCGAAATAAAGGTTATGCCAAAGAAGCTCTGCAACTACTAGAAAATTATGTAAAAAACATGTTTCATTTCGAACAATTGTTTGCCAATATACAAGAAGATAATCATACTAGTATTCTACTCTTTAAGCAACTTGGATATGTTCAGGCTGGAGCTAAAAAGGATTGGTATATTTTTGGTGATCAGCGTGTAAATGAATTGTTTTTTCAAAAAATAATAACATGAAAAAGAGTGTGAAGATTGGCTTAAGCGTTTTAATTTTACTTACGCTTGGTGCAGTATACTTTCAGGATAAAATTTTGCTTTATTTTGCTAGTGAAGAAGAAACAGAGAATTTAACTCAAGTTGATTTTTTTATTAAACAAGAGGTCTCTTTGCTTGATTTAGCTGAAGCGCTTCAGGAGCAAAAGATAATAAGCGAAACTAAGTCAATTATTGCCATTGGAGAGTACAAAGGATTAACTCCAAAACGAATTGCTTTGGGGAAATATCAAATAGCACCAAAAACACCTCTTAAAACTCTTTTAAACGGATTTACTAAAAATAGTAATGGTAATGGAAACGCAGAGGTTGAAGTTACATCGACTTTTAATATTTGCGATGATATTTACGAATTAGCAGGCAAAGCAACACTAAATATCATGGCAGATAGTACTTTGTTGGTTAACTATTTATTAAATCCCGAAACGCTCAATAAATATGGTTTTTCAGAAGCAACTATTCCTGCCTTGTTTTTTCCAAATACCTACAACATGTTTTGGGATACGAATGAAGAAGAATTTGTAGCACGTATGGCGAAAGAATACAAAAAGTTTTGGACAACTGAAAGAAAGGAAAAGTTGAAAAAGCTAGGGTTAAAGTCACAATCTGATCTTACTACAATTGCTAGTATCGTATACAAGGAACAAAATAGAGTAGAGCAAGAGTGGGGAGTAATTGGAAGGCTTTACCTAAACCGAGTAAAAGACAATTGGTTGTTACAATCAGATCCTACTTTCAAATTTTGCTGGGGAGATAAGTTGGACGGAGTAAAGCGTTTAACCTATGAACATAGAGAAATTGATTGTCCTTACAACACATACAAATATCCGGGTTTACCACCAGGGCCTATTTGTGTGCCTCCAGCAAAAGTGCTAAATGCAATCTTAGAAGGAGAAGAACACAATTACTATTTTATGTGTGCTAAGCCAGGGTATTCTGGGTATCATAATTTTGCTCATGGAATAAATGAACACAACAAGAATGCTAGGATATATCAAAACTGGCTAACAAAAGAAAACATTAGATAATGGCAAATAGAAGAAAGTTTTTTAAACTTGGTTTAGGTTTAACGGCACTTGGCTTGATAAAACCTGTAAGAGCAAATGAAATTCTTGGTCAATCATCAGATAAAATGGTTGTTCAACCTACGATTATTTCTACTTGGAATCATGGAATAGTAGCGAATAAAGCTGGTTTCAATAAATTAAAAGCAGGATTATCAGCTTTAGACGCTGTTGAAGCTGGAGCAAGAATTACAGAGTCGGACGTAGAAAATAGGAGTGTTGGTGTAGGAGGAAATCCTGATGAATTAGGAAAAGTAACCTTAGATGCTTGTATTATGAATGAAAAAAGCCAATGTGGAGCCGTTGCTTTTGTTCAAAACATAGAGCATCCTATTTCCGTTGCTAGAAAGGTAATGGAAGACACACCACATGTTATGCTTGTTGGGAAAGGAGCTGAGAAGTTTGCCAAAGAAAAAGGATTTCCCACAACAAAAATGCTTTCTAAAGGAGCGAAAGAAGCTTATAAAAACTGGAAAAAAGATCAAAAAAGAGAAAAACCAGCTATTAATCATGAAAATCACGATACCATTGGTTTATTGGCAATAGATCAATTTGGAAATATCTCAGGAGCTTGCACTACTAGTGGTTGGGCATACAAATTACACGGTAGAGTAGGAGATTCTCCTATTATTGGAGCTGGTTTATTTGTAGATAATGAAATTGGAGGTGCTGTGGCAACAGGTATGGGCGAAGCTGTTATCCGAATTGCGGGTAGTCATACCGTTGTAGAGTTAATGCGCAACGGAAAATCTCCACAAGAAGCATGTAAAGAAGCCGTTGAAAGAATTTTGGAAAAGCATGAAGATCATACTAATTTACAAGTTGGTTTCTTAGCAATAAATAAGTTTGGCGAAGTAGGTGCATATTCTGTTTACAATGGATTTAACTATGCTATTCAAACGGAAAGTAGAGCTGATTTGGTAGATGCAGAATACAATAGGAAATGGTAAAGTATATTTTGCTTCTTTTCTTTTCTTTACAACTTTTGGCTCAACAAGAAGAGGTGCTTTCTTGGTACACAATAGACCCAAGAACTGGCGAAACTGTTGAGTTGGGAGAAGAAGGAAGTATTCAATTCGCTTACCTAAAGAAAAATCTTTTACCTGATCCTTTTGTAGCTGAAAATGAAGCTGCTTATTATTGGTTAGAAGACTATGAATGGGAGCTGTATTCTACTTTTACGGTAGGCGACGCCTTAAATAATTATTTTTTTACGTGCGATTGGATAGATACATATTGTTCTATTTTTATTAACGATGTTTTAGTTTATACTGCAGAGAATGCATTCTTACCTCATACGCTAGAAATCACTCAGTTTCTTAAGAAAGGAGAGAATAAAATAGTAGCCGTTTTTACTCCACCTGTTTTATATCATAAAGATAAAAAGCAAGATTTTACATACCCGGCACCAAATGATATTTCAACAGTAAAAACGGCTTCTTTAACTAGGAAACCGCAATATCAGTTTGGCTGGGATTGGGCACCAAGAATAAATACACTTGGCTTTATTAGTCCTGTTCGTATAAAGAAAAACCCGAAACCAGCTATCAATCATCACCAAGTAGTACTCTATAATTTTGATGGCGAGAATGCTTCTACTGATTTTATTATCGAATGTAATGCTTTGGAAAATCAAAGCGTTACTTGGGAAAGTAAGTTGTTTGGAGTACATCAAACGAGTGTGGAGAAAGGTTTAGTTACTCGACCTCAGCTGATTAAAGATGCCAAATTATGGATGCCTAATAATTTAGGAGAATCATATATCTATACGGATACTTGGGTGATTAGAGATATTAATGGTAAAGAATTAACGCGTAAAAAGGTAAGGTTTGGGTTAAAAACAAGTCGTTTAATTTATGAGGAAGATAGCGTAGGGAAAGCCTATTATTTTTTAGTGAATGGAGAGAAAGTATTTTGTAAAGGAGCTAACTACATACCTCAAGATATCTTTCCATCTCGTGTTACTGAAAAAGAGGTTCAGGATATGGTTTTATCTATGGCAGAAGCTAATTTTAATATGATTAGAGTTTGGGGTGGAGGGTATTATCCTATGGATAGATTTTATGAAATGTGCGATAGTTTAGGAATCATGGTTTGGCAAGATTTCATGTTTGCTTGCGCAATGTATCCTGGGGATGAAAATTTTTTACTAAATATAGAAAAGGAAGCTGTTTATCAGGTAAAGCGTTTAGCAAAGCATCCAAGTATAGTGCTTTTTAATGGGAATAATGAAGTAGATGTAGCTTGGAAAAATTGGGGGTTTCAAAAAGAGTATGAGTTAGACAGTACAGCGCAAGAGACTATAGAAATGGCGTACGATGAGATTTTTAAAAAGTGTTTGCCAAAAGTTGTTTCTGAAAATTCTGAGGTTAGTTACATTCACACTTCTCCTTTGAGTAATTGGGGAAAACCTGAATACTTCGATAATGGAACGATGCATTATTGGGGAGTTTGGCATGGTAAAGATCCAATAGAAGCTTTATGGGAAAAAACGGGTAGGTTTAATGCCGAATACGGTTTTCAATCTTTTCCGAATATCTCTACAATAAACAGCTTCGCTTCTAAAGAAGAACAAAGTTTAAGTTCGGAGACAATAAAAAATCATCAAAAAAGTTATGTGGGAAATCAGATGATAGAGAAACATAGTAATCTACTTTTTGGTTCAAGTCTGTCTTTTGAAGACTTTGTATATAAGAGTCAACTTACTCAAGCATTTTCCATTGGTAACGCTATTTTGGCGCACCGATTAGATTTTCCGCGGTGTATGGGAACATTGTTTTGGCAATTTAATGATTGTTGGCCAGCGCCAACTTGGTCTAGTTTAGATTTTTACAGGAATAAAAAAGCATTGCACTACGCGGTCGAAAAGAATTTTGCCTCCATTTGTGTAGCGCAAGATCCACAAGGGGAATTAGGCGAGTTTTGGATCATAAACGATACGAAAAAAGAAGGATATGTTGCAGTAGAGTTAGAAGTTTTAAAATTAAATGGAAAACAACGGTTTAAAACAGATTTAGGTTTGTTTTTTAAATCAGGCGAATACAAAAAAAGTGCTTTTTTTAGTAAAGTTTCAAAACTCAATAAAAATAAATCTTACCTGCTCATATTAAGATGGAAAGATGCGAAAGGTAAGTTCTATGAAAAAAGAATATTGAAGGAGGGAAGAAGTAAAGTTTCACGCCTAAACGAAAAATCAATTAAAATTTTAAAAAGTAGTTATGATGATAAAACAAGGAAAGGATCAATAGAAATAGAGCTGCCTAAATTTGCTCAAAACTTCTGGTTGGCTAGTAAGTCTCAACATGTTAATTTTAGCTCAAATTTTTTACATTTAGAAAAAGGAGTTCATACTTTTCATTATTCGTTTGATGAAGAAATAGATTTAAACGAGCTTCAGTTTTTCTATTTAAATAAGTAAGCATGTTTAGTAAAGATGAATTAAGAAATAGAAAAGCACTTTTTTGGAATGAGTTTAGAGCTATAATGACTCTAGAGCGTTCAGCTTCTGGTAGAAAAGTAAACTGGATTAATTACAATTCGGGTATAAAGTTTCTCTTTGTTCGGCTAGATGCTACAAGTAAAAAAGCAACTTTTTCTATTGATATACAACCAAAAGATGATGGGATTAGAGAAATTGTTTATGAGCAATTTACAGAGCTTAAACGAGTCTTAGAGAATGAATTCTTGGAGCCTGCTAATTGGCAACAACAACATGTTTTACCCAACCAACAAGAGATAAGTAGAATTTATTGGGAGTTGGATAATGTAAACATGTTTAAGCAAGAGGATAAACAAAAGATATTTGACTTTTTTAGAATCAATTTACTGTCCTTTGATCGTTTTTACTCTGAGTACAATGAGATTTTAATTTCTTTGGCAAGATAAAAAGCCTTTGCTACAAGGTAACAAAGGCTTTTGTAATTGTTGAAAAGAATTATCATGTTTGTATAACACCTACGTTATATGGCTTTTCTGCTTTTTTATTGTTTGCCATTTCAATTCCCATACTAATCACCTTTCTGGTTTCAATTGGGTCAATTATTGCATCTACCCAAAGTCTAGAAGCTGCATAGTAAGGAGATATTTGTTCGTCGTATCTATTTTTGATTTTGTCGTACAATTCTTTTTGTTTTTCTTCAGATACTTCTTCACCTCTGCGTTTGAGTCCGGCAATTTCTATTTGAGCAAGGGTTTTAGCTGCAGCAGCACCGCTCATTACCGCAATTTCGGCTGTAGGCCAAGCAACAATTAGTCGTGGATCATATGCCTTACCGCACATTGCGTAATTTCCAGCGCCATAAGAATTTCCCATAATGATAGAAAATTTTGGTACTATGCTATTTGCCATAGCGTTTACTAATTTGGCTCCATCCTTAATTATCCCGCCGTGTTCACTTTTGCTACCTACCATAAATCCAGTAACGTCTGTTAAAAATACGAGAGGAATACTTTTTTGATTACAGTTCATAATAAAACGAGCTGCTTTGTCTGCAGAATCTGAGTAAATAACTCCTCCAAATTGCATTTCGCCTTTAGCATTTTTTACAATTTCTCTTTGGTTGCAAACAATACCAACGCTCCATCCATTAATTCTTGCATATGCTGTAATAAGCGATTTACCGTAATCTTTTTTGTATTCAGTAAATTTTGAATCGTCAACCAAGCATTTTATGATTTCTCTAGCTTCATAAGGTTTACTTCTTTCAGCGGGCAAAATACCGTATACATTTTTTATATCCACTTTAGGATCTCTACTTTCTTTTCTATCAAACCCAGCTTTTTCTTTTGCTCCAATTTTATCCATAAGGTCTCTAATTGTAGCTAAGCATTCTTCATCAGACTCACTTTTGTAGTCACAAACACCTGAAATCTCATTGTGCGTAGTAGCACCACCAAGAGTTTCATTGTCTATTGATTCACCAATAGCTGCTTTCACTAAGTATGAACCAGCTAAAAATATCGTACCTGTTTTATTTACAATTAAACTCTCATCAGACATAATAGGAAGGTAAGCTCCACCGGCAACACAACTTCCCATTACAGCAGCAATTTGTACAATTCCATTGGCACTCATTACGGCATTGTTCCTAAAAATTCGTCCAAAGTGTTCTTTGTCTGGAAATATTTCGTCTTGCATGGGTAAGAAAACACCCGCAGAATCAACTAAGTAAATAATAGGTAAATTGTTTTCCATTGCAATTTCTTGTGCCCGCAAGTTTTTCTTTCCTGTAATAGGAAACCACGCTCCGGCTTTAACTGTAGCATCATTTGCAACAACAATACATTGCTTTCCCGAAACATAACCAATTACAATAACTACTCCTCCAGAAGGGCAACCACCATATTCTTTGTACATTCCCTTTCCGGCAAACGCTCCTATTTCGATACGCTCACAATTTGGGTCAAGTAATAGGTCGATTCGTTCTCTTGCCGTTAACTTTCCTTTAGCGTGGTGTTTTTCTATTTTCTTTTCTCCTCCTCCTAAATAGATTTTATCTAATTCTCTTTCAAGCTTAGAAATCTTCAAACGCATCGCGTCATCGTTTTTGTTAAAGTCTAAATCTGCTTTTGATATTGCCATTATTCTTTGGATTTGTGCTAAAAATAGGAAGAGAAAAGCAATAAATACGAATTACGAACGTGATATTTTACACATTTTTAGGTGGTTTTTGTTGAAAATCTTAAATTTACCTAAAAATGCGTGCAACGCACTCTTCAATTGAGGCGTTTACTTTATTAAATTATGAAAGTTATGAAAATACTAGTTGCGACGAGTTTGCTATTTTTTATTAGCATTTTTGGGTTCTCACAAGAGTTGATAATTCAAAAAGAGAATTACAAACGTAAAGAAATTCGAGCTTTCAACAGCCTAACAAAAGCTCAGAAAAAGACTACCTTAGTAATTGTTAACTCGCAATTGGAATGGATAGATACCAGTGCAAAATCAAGTATAACGATAACCGATAGATTATCCTCAGATCAAGTGGATGCTGCAAAAACCTATGTAGATCTAGGAATTCTTCCTGCTGTAACTGAAACAACTTACTATGCGGTAGAAAATTCAAGTAAAATTTTAAGGGTTCCTTCTGTAACTAGAAAAGAAATTGAACTCAAATCTGCATTAAATATTAAATAGCTATGAAGTTTTTATCGCTCGCTTTTATCTCTTTCTTATCGTTTTTTACGTTTTCGCAATTTACGATGGAATCAGTAGATTTTAATCAAAGTAATCCATTGGATTGTTCAACTATTGGAGGTAATCCAACAAATTTTACAGTTAACGGTAATCCAATTTATCCACAGAATTTTAATGATACCGTTGTTTTTTGTCCAGATTTAGCACAAGGCTCAAAAGTGTCTATCGCTTTTGCCGTGAATGCTGGTTTTACATTCGATGTTGATCCTACAGATTCTATTTACATTTTTGATGGTCCAGATGTGAATTCTCCGCTTTTAGGTGTGTTTAATTCGGGAACAAATCCTACTGGGTTTAACATTCAAGCTTCGTTTGATAATAATCCTTCAGGATGTTTGACAGTTGTTTTTGTAACAGATGGAGCAGATGACGGCGCGGGTTGGAATGCAAATGTTACCTGTGGAAATCCTCCTCAACCAATTGTTCCTCACATAGAAGCTTTTATAAACGGTGGTACAACAAACGATTTAAATCCATTAGATACAGGGTATGTAGATGTTTGTTTGGGTGATTCAATTTTGTTAGTTGCTAATCCAGACTTCTTTTATTCTTTAGAAAATGCCGGTACGGGGTATTCTCAAACTAATGATAATTGTACTTTTCAATGGACGATTTCAGGTTTTGGGCAGTTTACTGGAGATTCTGTTTGGTTTACACCTCCAAGTAGAACGGGATACTATGTAGAATTGAGGGTAACAGATATCTTTCCACAGTTTGAGGTAATTTCTTGTCGCGTTCGCGTTTCACAGCAGCCTATTTTTATAGGAGCTGGTCCGTTAGAGGATTCGGTTTGCTTTGGAGAAACAACCTCTTTAGTTGGTGGGGTTACGGTTACAGACACTGCCGGAGTTGATATTCCTGGAGGTACTTTTCAGGTTGGTGGTTCATTTGCCGGATTAACGGCTTTACCTGATGGTTCAGGATTATCGTACACTACAACTATTCCTATTAGTGGTTTTGACGCTGGCGCAACAGTTACAAGTGCTTCTGATTTTGATTCTTTGTTATTATCTATTGAACATTCTTATTTAGGCGATTTAGAAGTGTTTTTAGAATGTCCTAACGGTACATCTCTTCTCGTGTTTGATGGCTTTAATGGAGGCGGTGGGGGAAACTACCTTGGAAACGACACTGGTATAGACGGTGGAGCACCTGGTTCTCCGCAATGGGATTATAGTTTCTCAGAGCAATTTGCAACTTCGGGTACACTGCCAAACGGTGCAACAATTATGAATGATTATGGGTTTCCATCGATGGATCCAGCACCAATTTATACTCCAGAAGCATCTTTTAATGGCTTTATAGGTTGTCCGTTAAACGGTAACTGGACAATCACAGTAACAGATAATTTAGGAATAGATGACGGATATATATTTGAGTGGGCTATTTTCTTTAATACATCTTTATATCCAGATTCAGAAGGCTACCAGAATGTTGTCGAAACAGAATTCTGGTCCAGCGATCCAGCTATTGTTGGTGGAGAGGATGACACCTTACTCTTAGTTAATCCACCGAATACAGGAGATTATTTCTTTACTTTTAATGTAGTAGATGATTTTGGTTGTGCATATGATACAACCGTTTCCTTCTTTGTTATACCTCAACCTGTTATTTTTGATGACACAATAGCGTGTAACCTTACACTAGAAGTTAGTGGTACAGAAAGTTTTGGAGGTGGTGTATGGACAATTACCGATACAGCCTTAAACATTCAACCAAACGTTAACGTAGACAATCCACTAATCTATACCAGTACAACCGGTACATATACTGTTAGTTTTACAGATAACAGATGTAATACTACGGTTAGTTCAGAAGTGTTTTTTGTGCCTTTAGTATATACGAACATAATTGACACCAATATCTGTGAGGGAAGTGAATACGAGTATTGGGCTGATACAATCAATACACCTATGGATTACCTATGGAATACTGGAGCTACCTCACGCAGGATAATTGTTACAGAACCTGGAGAATATTCTGTAACGGTTTCAAATGTTTGTCATACCTATACAGATTTCGGTACAATTGGATTGAAAGAATGCGATATATTGGCGCCCAATGTAATGACAATCAATGGAGATGGTATGAACGAGTTTTTTCAAATAGATTTTAATGGTTTGAAAAAATACAAGATAACGATCACAAATCGTTGGGGCAATAAAGTGTTTGAGTCTAATGATCCGCAAGAAGGATGGGACGGTAGAAATTTTGGAGGTAATTATGTTACAGAAGGTACTTATTTTTATACAATAGAAGCAAAGACTGAAGGTGATCAAGATCTCATTAAACAAGGATTTGTTCAAGTAATTATTGACTTATAAAAAGAAAAGATAAAAAGTTATGAACCGATTTCAATTTTGGAATCGGTTTTTTTGTGTAATCTAATTTGGTTTCTTTTCTTTGGAAACCATGTTTGTAAAAGACAATAGTATTGCTTCAGTTGAAAAATATTTTCAAGAAAAATTAGACAGTACGTTTAACGCTAGAGAAATCAAGCTTATCTTTAAGGCGTTATTAGCTAAGCGGTTAGGTTTGGATGAAAACGAATTTTTAATCAACAAAAAGCAAACCGTTTCAGAATCAGATCTACTTTTCTTTAGAGAAGCTATAAAGCGTCTAAAACAGGATGAACCATTGGAGCATATTGTTGGGTACACTTATTTTTATGATCTTCAAATTTTGTGTTCACCAGCTGCACTAATTCCAAGGCCAGAAACAGAAGAATTGGTAGATTGGATACTTTCAGATTTCAAAGAGCACACAACCATAAGCGTTTTAGATATTTGCTCAGGATCGGGCTGCATCGCATTAGCGTTAAAAAACAAACAACTTAATTGGATTATTTCAGGATTAGATATATCAGCAAGTGCTGTAGATTTAAGTAAGAAGAATGCTGAAAACCTAGAGTTAGATGTTCCATTTATTACGGCGGATGCGTTAGCGTTATCTCTACAAAAAGATGCTTACAGTTGTATTGTATCCAATCCACCTTATATTCCTCAGAAAGATAAATCTTTAATGCATAAGAATGTTTTGCTTTACGAACCAAGCCTAGCTTTGTTTGTTGAGGATAGCGACCCTTTAATTTTTTATAGGGAAATTGCAAAGCAGGCTTTTTCAGCACTGAAAACCAATGGAGCTCTGTATTTTGAGATACACGAAGAGTATGCGCTTGCAACAAGAGAGCTATTGTTGTCGCTCGGTTATTTTAGTGTAGAAATAAAAAAAGACTTACAAGGTAAAGAAAGAATGTTAAAAGCAATTAAATTTATTTAGATGCACCAAGAAAATAGAATTAAGGAACTTACAGAATTATTACACCATTATAATCATGCATATTACGTGAATAATAACTCTATAGTTTCTGATTATGAATTTGATCTTCTGTTGAAAGAATTAGAAGAGTTAGAAAAGAAATACCCAGATTTAGCTTATCCAAATAGTCCAACTACCCGTGTTGGTGGAGATATCACAAAGAAATTTAATACAATAAAGCACCAATATCCTATGCTTTCGTTGTCTAATACTTACTCACAAGAAGAAATTAAAGAGTGGGAGGTAAGGGTAAAGAAAACTGTAGGAGCAGAAGTAAGTTATGTTTGCGAATTGAAATATGACGGGGTTGCGATTGGCATTCGATATGTTAATGGAGAGCTTGTCCAAGCGGTTACTAGAGGAGATGGAACTCAAGGAGAAGAAGTAACAACCAACGTACGAACGATTAAGACAATTCCATTAAAACTAAGCGGAAACTATCCTCCAGAATTTGAAATACGCGGAGAAATCTTTTTTCCATTAAAGAATTTTATCCAACTAAATAAACAAAGAGAAGAGCTAGGCGAACCCATTTTTGCTAATCCGAGAAATTCAGCTTCGGGGACATTGAAAATGCAAAATTCTAAAATTGTTGCAGACAGAGGTTTAGATTGTTTTTTATACGGTGTGTATGGAGATGAATTGCCTGGGGATGGACATTTTGAAACGGTTAATGCAGTTAATAAACTCGGTTTTAAAACACCTCCTGTAGAAAAAAAGTACATGCTTAAAACAAATTCCATTCAAGGTATAATGGAGTTTATAGACTTTTGGGATAAGGAAAGGGGTAATTTACCTTTTGAAATTGACGGTGTGGTAATTAAAGTCAATGATTACGGACAACAACAAGATCTCGGTTTTACAGCTAAATCTCCACGTTGGGCAATTGCATATAAATTTAAAGCAGAACAGGTTTTTTCTAAACTACAAAGTGTCAGTTATCAAGTAGGTAGAACAGGAGCGATCACACCCGTAGCAAATCTAGAGCCAGTTTTACTTGGAGGTACAACAGTTCGAAGAGCTTCATTGCATAATCAAGACCAAATAGAAAAATTAGATTTACACCAAGACGATACCGTTTTTGTTGAAAAAGGAGGAGAAATAATTCCCAAGATTGTTGGGGTAAATTTGACGAAGCGAACGGAAAACGCAAAGCATATTCAATTCATAGAAAACTGCCCAGAGTGTAATTCAAAGTTAACACGTAAAGAAGGCGAAGCGCAACATTATTGTCCAAACGATACCGGTTGTCCGCCCCAAATTAAAGGAAAAATAGAACATTTTATAGCGCGTAAAGCGCTTAATGTTGATGGGTTAGGAGCAGAAACGGTAGACCAGCTTTTTACGGCTGGATTAATTTCAAATTATGCAGATCTATACACGCTTCAGTTTGATGATGTGATAAGCTTAGATAGAATGGCAGATAAATCTGTAAACAACATGCTTGTTGGTCTAGAAGAAAGTAAAAAAGTTCCCTTTGAAAAAGTGTTGTTTGGTTTAGGAATTCGGTTTGTAGGAGAAACCGTTGCTAAAAAATTAGCTAAAGCGTTTAAAAATATAGATGCTATCTTAACGGCAAGCTATGATGAATTAATTGCGGTAGATGAGATTGGAGAAAAGATAGCACTGAGTATACAAGAGTTTGCCATAAAACCAGAAAATGTAGCACTCGTAAATCGCCTAAAAAATTATGGGTTGCAAATGCAAATTGTAGAAAGTGAACATGCAACTGAAAAACTCAAAGGCCTTACTTTGGTTATATCCGGCGTTTTTACCAAATATTCTAGAAACGACCTTAAAAAAATGATAGAAGATAATGGAGGAAAGAATGTAAGTTCTATTTCTGCAAAAACTTCCTATCTTGTTGCAGGAGAAAATATGGGACCAGCAAAACTTGAAAAAGCAAATAAGTTAGGCGTTCAAATCATTAGCGAATCTGAATTTGAAGCCTTACTTTTGAACACATAAACAAGAACATGATTTCTATTGTATTTTTAGGAAAATATAGCGGAGAAACACAGTATAACTTTCTCAATAACGCAGTGAAAAAATATTTTGCTAAAAGAGGTGTGCAAACAAAAATGGTGCTTTTTGTAGATCAAAAAAAGCTGCCAGAGCATCTTAGGCAAGGACAAACAATTACATTTCTCTGTAGAAAAGACCTTAATTTATTTAAAAAATGGAATTCCCAGACAGCCAAGAAAGAGCTTTTAGAACAACATGATTTGTTGGTCTCTATGGTTTTTAATTCTACTTCTTTTTTAGATAATTTTATAAAAGAGAGTAAGGCAAAGATGAAGGTGGGTATTCAAGGAAGCTCTTTTTACCCTTTTGATTTAGAAATTATTCAGAATACGGAAGATATAGAAGCTCTATTCGAAAAAACAAAAAAATATTTAATAAAATTAAAATGAAAAACTTCAAAGGAACAGGAGTTGCGCTGGTAACACCGTTTAATAGCGATAAAACAATAGACGAAAATGGACTGCGCGCATTGGTTCAATTACAAATAAAAGGAGGTACCGATTTTTTGGTTGTACAAGGAACAACAGGTGAAAGCCCTGTTTTATCTCCTTTAGAGAAAAATCATGTTTTAGACATAGTAGCAGACGAGAATAACGGTTCTTTGCCAATTGTTTTTGGAGTAGGAGGCAATCATACGCTTGCGGTAAAGAATCAACTAGAAAACTTAGATCATCCTGCTGTGGATGGAATTCTTTGTGTTTCTCCTTACTATAATAAGCCAACTCAAGCCGGAATTATTGAGCATTTTAAGGCGGTGGCTGCATCTACCAAATTGCCAATAATACTGTACAATGTTCCAGGTAGAACAGGTTCTAATATGTTGCCAAGTACTACTTTAGCGTTGGCAGAGATAGAAAATATTGTAGCTGTAAAAGAAGCATCTGGTAATTTTGAGCAAGTGATGGAAATTATTCAACATGCACCAAAGGATTTTTTAATTTTATCTGGAGATGATGCGTTAACGCAACCCATGATTGCTGCAGGAGCTCATGGTGTTATTTCTGTTGTATGTAATGCCTTTCCAGAAGCATTTAGCAGTATGGTAAAAGCTGCAATGAACGATGAAATGGAAGATGCAAGAAGGTTGCATTACGAACTTTTAACAATTACACATCAGTTTTTTGCAGAAGGAAACCCAGCGGGTGTTAAAGAAGCGTTGAAAACAAGAAATATTTGCTCAACTCATTTGCGCTTACCTTTGGTGAATGTTTCTGCTAACTTAGCCGAAGCTATTCACAAAGAAACTGATAGAATTATGCAGCTTAATTTGTCTTGAAATCAAAAAGCTTAAACATTAATCTTGTGAACATGAAAAAGAACCTACTTTATTTTTTACTTGGGATATTTATAACAGCTTGTACTGGTGATTCAACCATGGAGGTAAAAGAAAAGCAGATTACTGTTGAAACTGATATGGAAAAACAGACAGAAGTTATTGAGAATTCAGTGGTTTATGCCATTCCATCTCCTAATGAACAGTTGGAGATTATGCGTGCTACAAATAACGCATTTTCGCCTATACTTATGCATTCACTTGATCTTGTGTCTTCGTATACTTCTAACTATAAAAAAGCTTTAAATTTTGGTGTTTACTCAACAGACGCTGCTTATTTAACTTGTTTCGGAAATACAAATAATTTCATCAATTATTTAAATAGCTTAGAAGAATTAGGTAGTGATTTAGGTATAGCAAGCATTTACAATGAGGAATTAGTAACAAAAGCTACAACTTTTAAAGATGAGCCGGATTCTTTGTTTGACTTATCTTCACAAAACTACCTACGTATCTTTGACAAAATGATACAAAATGAGAATGGAACTGAATTAGGACTCATTTTAGCAGGTGGTTGGATAGAAACGATGTATATTTTATTTGAATCTTCTGGAGGTTTTGATGAAAATAATGAACTGCAAGACATAATACTCACACAGAATTTAGTGTTAGAAAATCTAATTGGCTTTTTAAGCGAGCAAGGATTAAAGGAAGAGAACAATCAAATATTAAAGAGTTTGGCAACATTTGAAACTATTTTTCAACAAGTAAATTGTTCAGGTTCAGAAACAACAGTAACAGAATCAGATAACGCTTTAGTCTTTGAAGGAGGTAGTAATTGTGCCTTTTCTAAAGAACTTTACCATAAGTTAAAGGAAGAGATTTTTCTGGCAAGAGAACAAATTACACAATTGAATTAAGATGAGGTCAAGTATAATGATTTTTATTTTAGTACTGATGTCTTTTGAAAATTGGGCACAGTGCGAGAAACCAAGTAAGTTTATTAAAGCACACAAGAAAGAAGGATGGGCAGAGTCTACTCAATCTAGGGCTGGATATTTAAAATATAATGAAACCTATGAGATGGTTTTTATTGCTCAGAAAGATATGGAGTATTTACTGTCTTTTGGTTCTAATTTGAAAGCTTCAAACTCTCAGATCGATTTTTTAATTTATGAGAAAGTAGTAGTGAAAGTAGAAGAAAATGGTTCTAAAGTGTACAGGAAAATTGACAATGTTTTGTACGACAGTAAAAAACGCAATAGTCCATCAGAAATGACCTTTGTGAATAGAGAAACAAGAAAACTGTATTTAACGATTTCTTTACCAAATCCTTCTAGCAAAAATAGAAACCCATGCGTAGGGGTTTTAATAGAACACAAACGCGCTTTAAAATTGGGGTTAGACTAGCTAATTAAAATTCTTTTTCCGTTGTCAATTTAGCTAACGGACATATATATTCTTATGATTTTTACACAAGATAAATTACAAAATTTAGAACATTATTTAATTGATGCAGAATCCATCGTAATTACAGCACATAAATCTCCTGATGGCGATTCTATTGGCAGTTCATTGGCTTTGTATCATTATTTGAAACAACATTATTTTACAGAAATAACTGTATGTCACCCCGATGCTTCTCCTAATTTTTTAAATTGGTTAGAAGGTACAGAAGATATCCTTTCTTTAGAAGTAAATGCAGAGGAGGTAAAGTCTAAGTTAAAAAGAGCGTCTGTTATATTTTGTCTTGACTATAATAGTTTCGGTAGAGTGGGTAATGAAATGCAACCTCACTTAGTTTCTTCACCAGCCAAAAAAATAATGATTGATCATCATTTGAATCCTGAAGAGGAAGGTTTTGACCTTGTATTTAGTGATGATAAAAGTTGCTCTACAGCTCAATTAATTTATGAGTTAATCGCAGCTAAAAATCATACAGATTCAATAAATAAAGCAGTAGGAGAAGCTATTTATACGGGAGTTATGACAGATACAGGCTCGTTTAGATTTCCTTCTACTACAGGAAAAACACACAGAATTATTGCAGATTTATTGGAAAAAGGCATCTCAAATAATAAAATTCATGAGCGTGTTTTTGATAACAATTCTGTAAACAGATTAAAGCTTCACGGTTATGCAATTAGTTCTAATTTAGAGATTTTGCCTGAGTTTAAAACAGCTTTAATTCATTTAACGGCAGAAGAGCAAGAACGTTTCGAAGCTAAAAAAGGAGATACAGAAGGATTGGTAAACACTGTTCTATCTATTAAAGGAATTGATAAAGCTATCTTTCTGAAAGAGAGTGATGGAATAATTAAGATTTCTTTTCGTTCAATTGGAGAAGCAAACCCCGTAAATGAAATGGCAGCAAAGTATTTTGATGGAGGTGGGCATAAAAACGCTTCTGGTGGAAGATACATGAAGGGAATGTCCAACGCGATTTCACAAATTAAAAAAGTATTACCTGAGTTTTGTTAAAGTTTATTAGCCCCATATTTATCTGGATTTTCCTCTTTTCTTGTACTGAAGAGACCAAAGAAAAATTAAGTAAAGACGATAACTTAAAGGGTTGGAGTCAAAAATCCAGTACCGACCTAAATAAGTCTTTTGTTTTCGAAGAGCAACTTGGAATTCAATCCTACCTTAAAAGAAGAACAGATTGGGAGATGACTGCTACAGGAACGGGTTTGCAATATTGGATTTACAAAGACAGCAGCGGAGTAACGGTTAAGGATGGCGACATTGCTCATGTTCATTTTGAAGTTAAACTACTTGATGGCACAATAGCTTATTCCTCAGATAATGAAAAACCACACCGCTTTAAAGTTGCCAAATCTAATGTTGAATCGGGTATACAAGAAGGTATTAAATATATGTCGTTAGGTGACCGCGCAAAAATGATTATTCCTAGTCATTTAGGTCATGGATTAGTTGGAGACTTTAACAATATTCCTCCACTACAGGTGTTGATTGTAGATATTGAATTAGTTGATATAAAATAAATTTTATGAAGTACTTTTTTATTAGTGTGCTATTGATTTTAGTTTTTTCTTGTGAGCTAGAAGGTGTTAAGAAAACGAGTGACATTGAAAATGGAGTTGGAAATCAAACTGCGGACACTCTTCTAACATCAGCAGCTGAGGATTTAAAATTAAAGAAATCATTTCGAGACTCCGTAGAAAATATTCTTTCTCAAAAAGAGGTAGAAATGGAGAAAGTATTAGAGAATGGAATTAAAATAAATTGGTTTAAGAAAGGGGAAGGTAAATTAATTGAAAAATTTGATGTTTTAAAAATAGATTATCGAGTAAAATTAGAAGATGGAACCGTTTATGACGGTAATCATCTCATTAATAAAAAATCCATTGCTTTTCCTGTAGGTTGGAATCTTCAAACAGAAGGATGGGAGATTGCAATGAGAGAATTACGCGTAGGTGATGAGGTGAAAGTTTTTCTGCCTTCGAACTATGCCCGAGGTAAAAAAGGAATTCCAGGAATTGTACCACCAAATGCAAACAACGTTTTAGAGTTAAGGATACTAGAACTAATGGCACCTACTAAAGTGGTAGACGGAACAAAGGTATATGTGGTAGAGCAATCGAAAAAACACACGAAAACTTTAGCCCAAAATTCAAAACTTGCACTCGATTATTTCGTTAGCTCTGAATCAAAACCACGTTTCGATAACTCGTATCAGCGAGGCAAATCATTTGAATTAACCTTAGGTGATGGCAATATTGTACCCGGGTTATATAAAAGTTTAATAGGATTAAAAGAAATGGATAAAGCATATATTCATATTCCAAGTAATGAAGCGTACGGTAAAAAAGGTTTAAAGCCAAATGTTAAACCAAACGAAGATTTACTTTACGATGTCATTTTATCGCAGGTTTATTAGTTTATTTTAGTCCTTCAAACGCACCAAGACCAAATAAAGCAAAGTCGTATTTTACTGGGTCATTTTTGTCCATCTTTTTTAAGTTAGACATTAACTCTTCTAATGCTTTCCAATCGTTTTGCTTTCTGGATAAAAGCCCAAGTTTTCGAGCTACGTTTCCTGTGTGTACATCTAAAGGAAGGTACAATTCTGAGCTTTTAATTGAATTCCAAATACCAAAATCTACGCCTTGGTTATCTTTTCTAACCATCCAACGCAAAAACATATTTAGTCGTTTAGCTGAGCTGTTTTTTTCAGGATTGGATAAATGCTTTTCACTTCTTTTTTCATGGGGAGTAGATAGCATTGTGTTTCTAAAATTGATAATCCTTCCTTTTACGCCAGGGTGTTCCTTGTGTATACGAAATACAGATTCTAATCCGCCTAAATTTTTGTAAATATTTTGCAAGGCACGAAAGAAAAAGTCGAGATCAGTGGTATTAAAAGTGCGGTGCACAAATGAACTGTCTTTTATTATTTCTGGAGAATAATTTAAAACAAACTCATACGGATTGTTCTCCATGATTTTAACTAAACTCTTCCCGTTTTTTATAATTGATGTGCGGTTTCCCCAAGCAATAGTTGCAATTAGTAGAGCAGATATTTCAATGTCTTCTCTTCGAGAAAAAAGATGAGGAATTTGAATAGGATCTGTAGAGATAAAATCAAAGTCTTGCGAGTTGAAGGCTAAAACTTTGTGCTCTAAAAGATCTTTAACTTGACTTAAATTAACCATTTATTATTCTTCCGTCCTGCATAATTAGTTTTCTGTCGGCCATTTCTGCCAAAGACTCATTGTGTGTTACAATCACAAAAGTTTGTCCAAACTCATCTCTTAATTTGAAAAACAAATCATGTAACTCTTGTGAGTTTTTAGTGTCCAGGTTTCCAGAAGGTTCATCGGCAAAAATAACTTTAGGATTGTTAATTAATGCACGAGCAACTGCAACACGTTGTTGTTCTCCGCCAGATAGCGCATTCGGTTTATGCTCTAATCGATTTGAAATGTTCAAGAATTTAAATAGTTCTTTTGCTTTTAATTCGCTTTCTATTTTAGGACTCCCTTTAATTAAAGCGGGCATAATTGCGTTTTCGAGTGCCGTAAACTCTGGTAATAATTGGTGAAATTGAAAAATAAAACCAAGTTCTGTATTTCTAAACTGAGCTAGTTTTTTAGAGCTTAAGTTGAAGGGATTAATATCATTGAAAGTAATTGAACCACTATCGGGTTTCTCCAAAGTTCCCATCAATTGTAATAAGGTAGTTTTTCCAGCTCCAGAAGACCCAACAATACTTATAATTTCACTCGCTTGGATTTCGAGACTAATTTGTTTTAAGACTTGTAAGTCGCCAAAGCTTTTTTCAACATTTTTTACCACTAGCATAGCACGAAGTTAAGAGATTTTTAGAGATTTAAAATCCCAGCACCTTGCCTAAGTATTTCTATGTTTCCGTCTGTACAATCTACTACGGTTGATGCTTCTAACATACCCACTCCTCCGTCAATAATTAGTTCTACTCGTTCGTCAAAACGTTGGTAAATCTCATAAGGATCAGTAAAGTAGTCTAAAATTTCATCGTCGTCGTCATGTAAAGAGCTTGTTGCTATTGGATTACCTAAAGCTGAAACAATGCTTTTTACGATTTCATTATTAGGAATTCTGATTCCAATTTCTTTCCTTTTTGTTCCAAAACGTTTAGAAACTTCTGTTGTAGCGGTTAGTACAAAGGTGAATGGTCCGGGTAGTGCACTTTTTATAAGTTTAAAAACAGGTCTTTCAATTTGCTTAACGTAGGTTGAAACATCGCTTAAATCTGCACATATTATCGAAAATTGGGCGTCTTTGAGTTTGATGTTTTTGAGTTTAGCCAGTCGTTCAAGTCCTTTGTCAGACATCAAGTCGCACCCCATGGCATATACAGAATCTGTTGGGTAGATGAGTACTCCTCCTTTTTTTAAATAGCTTACGCACTGTTCAATTAAGCGCTTGTCTATATTGTATGGATTTATTTCTACTAACATATAATTTTATGGTTTTGTACCTTGCGTTTGTCGTGTGTAAAATTACATCAATTTAGCCGAATGAAAGGAGAGAAAAATTAGACGAAAACTCCCTCTTTAAATAGGAGAGATATTGAAGTCCGCTTAAAATTATTTAAAGTCCCATAATAAGAAGCTCCATGTCTTTGTATTTGAGGTCAAAAATACGACCTAAAATTTCGCTGGTAAGTGTTCCCTTATAGATATATACACCATTTCTGAAACCGTGATGGTTTTTAATTAATTCTTTACATCCACCGTGTTCGCCCATTTCTAGTAGAAGTGGAGAAAAAATATTAGATAACGCAAAGCTGGCTGTTCTACTTACGCGAGAAGCAATATTTGGAACGCAATAATGCGTTACGCCGTATTTTTCAAAAGTAGGATCATTATGATTTGTAATTTCGGAAGTCTCAAAGCATCCACCTTGATCTATACTAATATCTACAATTACAGAACCTTGTTTCATGTTTTGTACCATTTCTTCAGAAACTACGCAAGGTGTCCTTCCAAATGGAGAGCGAATAGCGCCGATAACAACATCTGCACGCATGAGTGCTTTTGCCAGTACCTTAGGTTGCAGAACAGAAGTGTACACGCGTGTTCCTACATCGTTTTGCAGTCTGCGCAAACGTGTAAGAGAATTGTCGAATACTTTTACAGATAATCCAAGGCCTAGAGCAGCACGTGTTGCAAATTCTGCTACAGTACCAGCCCCGAGAACTACAATTTCTGTTGGTTGAACGCCTGCAATTCCTCCAAGCATAATTCCTTTACCACCTTTAAAAGAAGAAAGTAATTCAGCAGCAATCAAAACAGATGTTGTTCCGGCTATCTCACCCATGGTGCGCACCACCGGAAATCCACCTTCACTATCTTTCATGTAATCCCAAGCTACAGCTGTAATTTTCTTCTCCATTAGTTTTTGGAGAATTTCTTTGGGTTGGATGTTAATTTGAAGAGCAGAAATTAACGTTTGATTACCGGTCAACATATCAGCTTCTTCTTCGGTAATTGGTGCTACTTTGAATACGATATCGCACTCAAAAATTTCTTTAGTATTATAAATAATTTGTGCACCAGCTTCAGAGTAGTCATTATCTGAAAAATTAGATTTTTCTCCGGCTTTGGTTTCTACTTTTACTTCATGACCATTAGCAACAAGTAACCCAACTGCTTCCGGCACCAAAGCGACTCTTCTCTCTTGAAAAGAAGTTTCTTTTGGCACTCCGATGAATAAACTACCTTTCTTACGTGCAACCTCAAGCATCTCTTCCTGTGGCAAGAGTCCGCCTTGTTTCATAAGGCCTTTTATTAATTCCGGATCGTTAATCATAATGTAATTTCAAACGTTCTACTCATGTCGTCTTCTACCTGTATGTCTATCCATACGGTATTTTCGGGCAAAAGGTTCTGTATTTTTTCTGGCCATTCAATTAAGCAAATACTTCCAGACTCTAAATATTCATCCATACCAATATCATAGGCTTCCATGTCATTTTCCAAGCGGTATACATCAAAATGATATACGGTGTCAAAATCAGAATGATATTCTTTGACGTACCCAAAAGTAGGAGATGCAATCGTTTCTTCTACGCCTAAGCATTTTAAAAAAGTAGAAATGAAAGTCGTTTTACCAGAACCCATTGGTGCATTAAATGCAAAACAAGTGTGCTTGTCTAGGAAATGCTTAAGCGCCTCAGCAACTTTGTCTAGGTTAGCTAGTTCTACTGATTCAAATTTCATTTATTTTGATTTTAAAACAACGTAGGGGATAAGTAGTTCTTCTAAGCTAATTCCGCCATGTTGAAACGTATCTTTATAATAGTTTACGAAATGGTTGTAGTTGTTCGGATAAACAAAGAAATCTTTTTCTTTAGCAAAAACAAATTCTGCGCTTAAGCTGCCTTTTGGTAAAAAAGCTTCTTCAGGGTATTTAACGGTAAACACGTCTTTTGCTTTGTAGTCTAAGTTTCTGCCAGTTTTGTATCTTAGATTCGTATTTGTATTTCTGTCGCCAACAATTTTAATAGGATCTTGTACCCTCACGGTTCCATGATCTGTGGTTAATACTACCTTAATACCTTTGTCTGCTATTTTTTTAAATATATCAAAAAGTGGAGAATGTTCAAACCAACTAAGGGTTATTGATCGGTAGGCACTTTCGTCATCTGCTAACTCTCTGATAACTTCCATCTCAGTTCTGGCATGACTCAGCATATCTACAAAATTGTAGACAATTACGTTTAAGTCATTAGACAAAAGTTGGTTAAAGTTGTCTGCAAGTTTTTTCCCTTTTTCTAGGTTTGTTATTTTATTGTACGAAAAAGAACCTGTTTTACCCAAACGCTTAAGGTTAGCAGCTAGTAATTCTTTTTCGTGCATGTTCTTACCTCCTTCTTCTTCTTCGTTTAGCCATAAATCAGGATGTTTTTTTGCAATTTCAGAAGGCATTAGTCCAGAAAACAAAGCGTTTCTAGCATAGTGCGTAGCTGTTGGAAGTATACTAAAAATGGTTTCTTCTTGGGCTACTGAAAAGTATTTGCTAATCAAAGGTTGTAAGGTTTTCCATTGATCAAAACGTAAATTATCAATTACAATAAAGAAAAGCGGTTCATCCATTTCTTTTGCAACCTTTTCTTTGATTAAGGTATGAAGCATTTGTGGAGCATCTTCAGTTCCATTTAACCATTCTAAATAGTTGTTTTCAATAAAACGTGTAAAAAGGTTGTTCGCTTCATTTTTTTGCATTTCAAGGATTTCTTTCATTCCTTGATCTTCTGTTTTTTCTAATTCTAGCTCCCAGTATACTAGCTTATTGTAAAGGGCTATCCATTCGTCTTTATCAGGTCTTCCAGATAAATCCATTCCAATTTGCCTAAATTCTTGTTGATAGTTGCTGTTTGTTTTTTGCGAAACTAAAGTACTTTGATTTAAGTTCTTTTTTAGGCTTAGTAGAATTTGATTTGGATTTACTGGTTTTATAAGATAATCAGCAATTTTACCACCAATAGCTTCTTCCATTATGCTTTCTTCTTCACTCTTCGTAATCATTACAATTGGCAGTAAAGGGTGTTTCTCTTTTATTCTATCTAATGCTTCTAATCCGTTTATTCCGGGCATATTTTCATCTAAAAAAACAATGTCAAAGTCATTTGTATTGCATTTTTCTATTGCTTCTCCACCATTATTAACTGTGATTACGGTATAGCCTTTTTGTTCTAAGAACATAATGTGAGGTTTGAGTAATTCTATTTCGTCGTCTGCCCAAAGTATTTTAGTCTGCATTGTATTTATTTTTTAGCTTTACAAAAAGTATTTAAAAGTATTGATTTGAACCCGATTTTAGGCACAAATAACAAAAAGAAAATTATAAACGATCCGGTTTATGGTTTTATTTCGATTCCTGATGATATAATTTTCGATTTAATCGAGCATCCATATTTTCAGCGTTTGAGACGAATTAAACAATTAGGATTAACTTCTATGGTTTATCCTGGAGCTAACCACACTCGTTTTCATCACGCGGTAGGTGCTACTCATTTAATGGGTAAAGCAATTGCAACTATTCGTAAAAAAGGACATACTATTTCAAAAGAAGAAGAAACGGCTGTCTTAATTGCAATATTATTGCATGATATTGGTCATGGACCATACAGTCATACTTTAGAGCACGATATTGTTTCAGGTGTTTCTCACGAGGCTATTTCTTCCTTTTTTATTGAACGTTTATCCAAGGAATTCGGCGGAGCATTGGACGGAGCGTTACGTGTTTTTGAAAATGATTACGAAAAACCGTTTCTGCATCAATTGGTTTCTAGTCAACTTGATATGGATAGGATGGATTACCTTAACCGAGATAGTTTTTATACGGGTGTTTCTGAAGGGGTTATCGGTTCAGATAGGATTATTGAAATGCTTAATGTGGTAGATAATAAATTAGTACTAGAGGAAAAAGGAATTTACTCTGTAGAAAAATTTATTGTTGCCAGAAGGTTAATGTATTGGCAAGTTTATTTACATAAAACGGTTGTGGCTGCCGAGCATATGTTGATTAATATTTTGAGGAGAGCTAAGGTTTTAGTGCATAGTGGAGAAACTGTTTTTGCGTCTCCAGCCTTACTGTTGTTTTTGTCAAAACGCATTACGCTTAAAGATTTCGAACAAGATCCCGATATTTTGAATGCTTTTGCAGCGCTAGATGATTATGATATTATGGGTGCAATAAAGGTTTGGCAAACACATAAAGATCCAGTTCTTTCATTACTTTCAAAAGGTTTAGTACATAGGAATTTGTTTAAAATTGAAGTAAGTAAGGAGCCTTTTGGTCCAGATAGGTTAGCCTTAGAACGTCAAATGGCGCAAAGTCTTTTCGGAATTTCTGAAGAAGAATCAGCCTACTTTGTATACACGAATAAGTTGGTGAACAACGCTTACAACACCTTTAAAGAAAACATTAATTTAGTCTATAAAAATGGAAAAGTATTGGATGTGAGCAAGGCGTCGGATAATTTAAATATTTCTGCTCTTTCTGAGCCTGTAGAAAAGTATTACCTCTGTTACCCCGTTGAAATAAGAAAGGGAAAACAATAAATTGTGCAAAACTCCAAGGCGCGAAAGAAATTTAAACGCTTTGTTTTTATATTTTTGAACCATGAAGTTTACCGCTGAGCAAATAGCAGGCATCATTGACGGAGAAGTAGTTGGCAACAAAGACGTTGAGGTTAGTGGTTTGTCTAAAATAGAAGAGGGAGAAGTAGGCACATTATCTTTCTTGGCAAATATGAAGTATGCAGAGTATATTTATACGACGAAAGCTTCAATTGCGATTGTCGGAAAAGAGTTTAAACCGTCTAAAGAGCTACCTAGCTCATTAACTCTTATCAAAGTAGAGGATGCGTACGCTTGTTTTGCTAAATTGTTAGAAGTGTACAATCAAATGCGTACAAAGCAGCCAAAGATAGAGCAACCTTCTTTTATAAGTGAGACGGCGACTATTGGTAAAGATATTTACCTTGGTGCTTTTGCATATATTGGAGACGGAGCAAAGATAGGCGATAATGTTAAAATCTATCCAAACGCTTATATTGGAGATAATACCGTAATTGGAGATAATACAACGGTTCATCCTGGTGCATCTGTTTACGCAGATTGTGTTGTAGGTGAAAATTGTATTTTACACTCGGGCTGTATTGTTGGAGCAGATGGTTTTGGTTTTGCACCAGATGAAAACGGTGATTTTCAAAAAGTTCCTCAAATAGGAAATGTGATTCTTGAAGATAACGTAGAAATTGGTTCTAATGCAACGATAGACAGAGCTACACTTGGTTCAACTATCCTAAGAAAAGGAGTAAAACTCGATAATCTGGTACACATCGCACACAACGTTGAGATTGGAAAGAATTCTGCTTTTGCTGCCCAGGCTGGTGTAGCAGGTTCTGCTAAAATAGGAGAAAACGTTATGGTTGGTGGTCAAGCAGGAATTTCAGGACATATAAAAGTCGCAGATCGCACAAGTGTAGTTGCACAATCTGGAATACCAGGAAATATTAAAAAATCAGATCGTATACTTATGGGCTCACCAGGTATAGATATAGAAGATTTTAAGAAGTCGTATTTTGGATTTAGAAAATTACCATATATACTTCAAAAATTAAGAGAATTAGAAGATACTATCAAAAATAAATAAGTACAACTACAGGATGTCAGAAAAGCAGAGAACGCTCAAAGCAGCAGTAGCATTAAAAGGAATTGGATTACATACAGGACAGCCTGTTACATTAGAAATCTGTCCAGCACCAGAGAATCATGGTTATAAATTTCAGCGAGTAGATATAGAAGGAGAACCAATTATAAACGCAGATTGTGATTTAGTTGTTTCTACAGAACGAGGAACAACATTAGAAAAAAACGGAGCAAAAGTACATACAACTGAGCATGTTTTGGCTGCTTTAGTGGGTTCTAGCGTAGATAATGCTCTAATAAAAATAGACGCACCAGAAATTCCTATTATGGACGGAAGTTCGCTACCGTTTATTCATGCTATTGAAAGTGTAGGTTTTGAAGAACAAAATGCAAATAGAGAGTATTTAGTTATAGATGAGAATATTCCGTGGGAAGATCTAGATAGAGGTTCAGAAATCTTAGCCGTTCCCGATTCAGAATATAGGTTAACAGTAATGGTTGATTATCGCTCTAAAGTATTAGGTACTCAGCACGCGAGCATGTATAAAATAGATGATTTTAAAGAAGAAATTGCGACATGTAGAACCTTTGTTTTCTTAAATGAATTGGAATATCTTGCTACTCATGGACTAATAAAAGGAGGCGATTTAGACAACGCCATAGTTCTTGTAGAAAGAGAAGATGTATCTAAAGAAGAGTTAAATAAACTTGCTAAACTTTTAGGTAAAGAAGATCTAAACATAGAAATAGTTGGGAGAGGAGTTTTGAATACAACAGATATGCATTTTCAAAATGAACCAGCTAGACATAAATTACTTGATATTGTTGGTGATTTTGCATTAGTTGGTAAGCCAATTAAGGGACATATATTGGCAGCCAGACCAGGTCATGCTTCAAATGTAGAGTTTGCAAAAGTCTTAAAAGCATTAGTTAAAAAACAAGCAAAAGCACCTAAGAAGTTTGAATTAAAAAATACTGTTTACGACATTAATCAAATTGAAAAGCTTCTACCACATAGGTATCCATTTTTACTCGTAGATCGAGTAATCGATATTTCAGATAACGGAATAACGGGGTTGAAGAATATTACGATGAATGAACCGCAGTTTACGGGTCATTTTCCAGGTAATCCTGTATTCCCAGGAGTGCTTCAAATTGAGGCTATGGCGCAATGTGGAGGTATTTTTGCTCTTTCTCAAGTAGAAGAACCAGAGTTATATTCTACTTACTTCATGAAGATCGATAATGTCAAGTTTAAACAAAAGGTGATTCCAGGAGATACAGTTGTATTTGATCTCAAACTACTTTCTCCAATACGTAGAGGATTAGTAAATATGGGAGGGAAAGCTTATGTGAATGGAGTAGTGGTTATGGAAGCAGAAATGCTGGCACAAGTTATTAAAGACAAAGCATAATGATTAGCAATTTAGCTTCAGTATCTAAAGATGCTCAAATTGGGCAAAATGTTAAAATAGCATCTTTTTCAACTATTTATGAAGATGTGGTTATCGGAAATAATACGGTAATTCATCCAAATGTAACCATTTATCCAGGTACAAGGATAGGAGAGGATTGCGAAGTTTACCCCGGTTCTGTATTAGGTGTGATACCTCAAGATTTAAAATTTGGAGGAGAATACACGACTGTAGAAATTGGAAATAATACAAAGATTAGAGAATGTGTTACTATCCACAGAGGTACTGTAGATAAAATGAAAACAGTTGTTGGAGATAACTGTTTGCTAATGGGATATGTTCATGTTGCACACGATTGTATTTTAGGTAACAACGTCATTTTGGCAAATTATGTTGGGTTATCTGGACATGTTACAATTGAAGATTTTGTAATAATTGAGGGTAAAGCTGCTGCTCAGCAATTTACCAGAATTGGAGCTCATGCGTTTGTAGGTGGAGCTTCGTTGATTCGTAAAAATATTCCTCCATTCGTAAGGGCTGCCAGAGAGCCGTTAACTTATGCGGGTATTAACGCCGTAGGGTTACGAAGACGTGGATTCTCTGATGAACAAGTCAAAACTGTTGAAGACATATATAGAATTCTATACATTCAAAACAATAACGTTTCTAAAGGTCTAGAAGCAATTCAAGCAGAATTGCCAGATTCAGACATAAAAAATCAAGTAATTCAATTTATCAAAGAAAGTGATAAAGGAATTATTAGAGGACCACTTTAAAAGAAAACTGATTTACAGCCCTTAACGTATTGATCGGAATACAGCCGTGTACGTAGTTTACCTTAAAAAATTATATTTTGATTAAAAGAGCCGACGTTTTAGAGTTAGATATTACTGGATTCGCATTCGGTGGGAATGGCGTTGCTAAACTGAAGACTGATAATGGAGAGTATGTTTTGTTTGTGCAAAATACTTTTCCTGGTCAAAAGGTGTTGGCAAGAGTAAGTAAAAAACGAAAGAAATTTGCGGAGTGTAAATTACTTAAAGTAATTGAGCGCTCTAAGGATGAGGTAAAAGTACCCTATCAAGAAATTAGTGGTGCTCCGTACATACATGTTCCACCGAGTAAACAGGAAGAGCTAAAGAAGGAAACTACGTTAGATGTTTATAAGCGATTGGGAAATATACGAGACATTGAAGATAAGTTTGATTCTTTTATTTCATCTCCTAACCATTTTAATTACCGCAATAAAATGGAATACAGCTTTTCTTGTATTGAACACGATGTTTTTACGGAGGAAGAAATAGATGATGCTTTTGCATTAGGTTTTAAACACAGAGGTACTTGGTGGAAGGTAGAGTCGTTGCATAAAGAATCCGGTTTATTTGATGCCGAGTGGGAAAATAAACTCCATCAGTTTAGAGATTATTTACAAAGTACGGGCTTATCAGCTTGGCACCCGCCAAAGAAAGAAGGTTTTTTTAGGCACATTGTGGTTAGAAAGTCATTTAAACAAGATCAATTATTGGTAAATTTAGTAACCTCCAGCGTTGGTTTAGAACAGTTCGATGTTGCTGCTGCTGGCACGTTTCTAAAAGAGTTGATGGGGAATAGAGTTGCCGGATTTCAGCATACCATAAATGATAATGTTGCGGATAGAGCAAAGATAGAGAATGGCAATTGTGAATTGGTATTTGGCGAAAACCATGTGATAGAAGAATTGTTGGGGTTAGATTTCGAAATAAGTATGGAGAGCTTTTTCCAAACTAATCCAAAGTCGGCAGAGCGTTTATACAACAAAGCCATGGATTATGTATTTGAAGACGAAAATACATTGAAGGATGAGGTTGTAATGGATCTTTTCTGTGGAACAGGAACAATAGGACAAATCTTATCAACACGTACGCAAAATACAGAAATTATTGGCGTAGACATTGTTGAAGAAGCAATTAAAGATGCTAAAAGAAATGCAAAGAGAAATAAAATAGATAATGTTCAATTCTTTGCAGCAGATGTAGGGAAATTTTTAGCAGAGTTTCCTCAATATAAAGGCAAGATTGGAACCATTATTCTAGATCCTCCAAGGGCTGGGATTGCTCCTAAAACACTTAATAAAGTAGTAGAGTTAGGTGCGAATAGAATTGTTTATATTTCGTGTAATCCGGGAACTCAAGCGAGAGACGCTGAAACACTAAAAGAATTAGGTTACGAAATGGAAAAAATTTCGTTAGTAGATCAATTTCCGCATACAGGGCATATTGAGGCTGTTGCTAAGTTCTTGAAAAAATAAAATTTGAATTAAAAAGCCGAACAATTTGTTCGGCTTTTTTTGTATTCTTTTTTATAGCTTCTCTATAACTCCTGCAGCTCCTTGTCCAGATCCTACACACATAGTTACAACACCATATTTTTCTTTACGCTTTTTTAATTCATTCATGATTTGAACAGTTAGCTTGGCACCGGTGCAACCTAATGGGTGACCTAAACTGATTGCTCCACCGTTTACGTTAACAATTTCCGGATTTATTCTCGTTTCTCTAATTACAGCTAAAGATTGAGAAGCAAAAGCTTCATTTAATTCAAATAAATTGATATCACTTTGCTTAAGTCCGGCTTGAGCAATAGCTTTAGGAATAGCGTCTACCGGACCAATTCCCATTATTCTAGGCTCAACACCCACTACAGCATAAGATGCTAATCGAGCAACGGGTTCCAAGCCCAATTCCTTTACCATTTTTTCAGACATTACTAAGCAAAATGCTGCACCGTCAGAAGTCTGAGAAGAGTTACCGGCTGTTACAGATCCGCCTTGAGCAAATACGGGTTTAAGTTTAGCCATTGCACTCATAGTACTGCTAGCACGCGGACCTTCGTCTGTGTTTACCACGTACTTTTTTACTTGTCTTTTCTCATTTTCATCTAAAAAGATGTGCTCAATTTCTATTGGTACAATATCCTCTTTAAACCTTCCACTTTTAATAGCATTTAGAGCTTTCTCGTGCGAGTGCAGTGCAAAAGCATCTTGATCTTCTCTAGATACATTATATTTTTTTGCAACTGCTTCAGCCGTTAAACCCATTCCCCAATAATAATCTGGGTGTTCTTTTGCAAGTTTGGTGCTGGGTACAATTCTCCAACCACCCATAGCCATAACAGACATAGATTCTACACCTCCAGCAATAATACAATCTGCCATACCGGCATTAATCTTTGCTGAAGCCATTGCAATCGTTTCAATTCCAGAAGAGCAATATCTGTTTACAGTTACACCCGGTACTTTTACGGTATTTAGTCCCATTAAAGAAATCATTCTACCTACGTTTAAACCTTGCTCAGCTTCGGGTGTAGCATTTCCCACAATTACGTCATCTATTCGCTCTGGGTCCAGCTGAGGAACTTCTTTCATAATGTGTTTTACTATATCTGCAGCCATTTCATCCGGACGATAAAATCGAAATGCGCCTTTGCCTGCCTTTCCTACTGCTGTTCTATATCCTGTTACTATATATGCGTTCATTTTTTTAATGTTATGATATTAAGATTTTAAGACTTCTTCTTAATGTCTTAAAATCTTGAAGTCTTGTTATCTAGTGGAATTAATTCCTCAAAATTCTTCCATTTTTCACCATACTTTCTAATCGCTCCAGAGTTTTGCGTTCTCTACAGAGTTCTAAAAATGTTTTTCGTTCTAGGTCAAGTAAATACTGCTCTGATACTTGTGTCATCTCAGAAATATCTCCACCACACATTACATATCCAAGTTTTTCAGAGATAAGCGCATCGTGCTCAGAAATGTAGTTTCCTGATAGCATAGAGTTGGCTCCAACATAAACAATACCTAGGCCTTCTTGACCTAGAATGGTTATATTTTTTTCTTTTGGAGGAGCAGTGTATCCTTTGTTTGACAATTCTAAGCAAGCAGATTTTGCTCTGGATAGTTGATGATCTCTAGATACAACTACTTCATCCAAACCTTCTCTTAAGTAGCCTAAATCAAAAGCTTCATAAGCAGATGTAGCAACTTTAGCTTGACCAATGGTTAAGAATTTATTGCGTAGTCTATTTATTCTTATATCTCCTTCGGCTAATTCTGCAGATAGACGTTTCACAAACTCTTTTGTTCCACCACCTCCAGGTATTAAACCTACACCAAACTCTACTAGTCCAATATATAATTCAGCATGTGCTACAACCTTATCTGCATGCATGGTAAGTTCACAACCTCCGCCTAAAGCCATATTATGAGGAGCAACTACAACCGGACAATTAGCATAACGAACGCGCATCATGGTTTCTTGAAAAGTTTTTACAGCAAAATTTAATTCGTCAAAATCTTGCTCAACAGCCATCATAAAAATCATACCTACGTTTGCTCCCGCAGAGAAATTCTGACCCGTGTTTGAAATTACTAATCCCTTATATTCCGTTTCTGCTAAATCTAGCGCTTTATTAATTCCGTTAATAACACCACTACCAATGGTATTCATTTTGGTATGAAATTCTAAATTCAAAATTCCATCGCCTAAGTGTACAATAGTTGTGTCGCTATTTTTCCAAACCGTATTTTCATCGCGTAAGGTGCTGAGTATAACTAACTCTTCTGTACCAGGAATTTTTTGGTATGATTTAGAGTCAATATCATAATACATTTTACAGCCGTTTTCAGTCTTGTAAAAGCTTGTAAATCCTGCAGATTTCATTTCATTTATCCAATCTGCTGCGTTATGATTTTCATCTGATATCATTTTTAGGCCTTGGTCTAATCCTACAATATCCCAAGTTTCAAAAGGACCTAATTCCCAACCAAAACCGGCTTTAATTGCGTCGTCAATTTTATATATATCGTTGGCTATTTCTGGAATTCTGTTGGTTACATAAGCAAATAAACCTCCAAACATTTTACGGTAAAAAGCTCCAGCTTTATCCATTCCCATAAACAGCATTTTAGTACGCTGCTTTAAGTCTTCTATAGGTTTTGCTATTTCTAGCGTAGGAAAAGAAACTTTAGCTTTCTTTCGATATTCTAAGGTGTTGAGGTCAAGCGATAGAATTGTTTTATTACCATCTTCATCAACTGTTTTCTTGTAAAAACCTTGTCCAGATTTCGAACCTAGCCAATTTAGCTCTATCATTTTTGCTACATAATCAGGTAACTCAAATAAGGCTTTAGCTTCATCGTTTGGGCAATTTGTTTTTAAACCATTGGCTACGTGTACAAGTGTGTCTAATCCCACAACATCACATGTTCTGAATGTTGCAGATTTTGGTCTGCCAAGTATTTGTCCGGTTAATTTATCCACTTCTTCAATATTTAAATCGAGTGTTTTTACGGCATGAAACAGTGCCATAATTGAATACACACCAACTCGATTTGCTATGAATGCTGGAGTATCTTTTGCTAAAACGGTTTTCTTTCCTAAAAAACGCCTTCCATAATCCATAAAGAAATCGATAACGTCCGGATGGGTTTCTGGTGTTGGAATGATTTCTAACAGCTGTAAATATCTTGGAGGATTAAAAAAGTGCGTTCCGCAAAAGTGTTTTTTGAAATCATCACTTCTGCCTTCTAGCATCAAATGTATAGGAATTCCAGAAGTATTAGAACTTATTAAGGTTCCTCCTTTTCTGTACTTTTCAACATTCTCAAAGACTTGTTTTTTTATTTCTAGCTTTTCAATAACTACTTCTATAATCCATTCACAATCAGCAATTTTATGCAGATCATCTGTGAAATTACCAGTTTGTATGCGATTAGCAAAAGATTTCTTGTAAATAGGAGAGGGGCTTGAGTTTAAAGCAAACTGTAAGGCTTCATTCACAATTCTATTCCGAACTTGAGGTGAGTCAGTTGTGAGTCCTTTAGTTTGTTCTTTCTCATTAATTTGATTTGGAACAATGTCGAGCAGAATTACTTCGCACTCAACATTGGCAAAATGACATGCTATTCTGGAGCCCATTACGCCAGAACCAAGCACAGCCACCTTACGAATGGATCTATTCATATGTTAGTGTTTTTTATAAAAATCTCAATATACTTCTGAGCTCTTCATCAACAGTAACATCAATTTTTTCCATAACTTCAAAAAACACTTTGAGTTTTCCTTTCGGAATTTTATCGTGTAATTTTTGATTAAATCCTACAACAATATCGCGTACTTCTCGTCTTTTTTCTAGACCGGCTTCAGTTAAGAGAATAAGCACTTTACGTTTATCCACTTTATCTATTTTCCTTCGAATGTAACCGCGATTTTCCATCGTTTTTAAAGTGCGCGATAAACTCGTAGGCTCCATTCCCATTCTTGGGCCAATTTGTGTACTTGGCGTACCTTCCTTATCTACAATTAGTAGAATAAAACCAATAGAAATTGTTAGGTTTTCCTGGGCTGCCTTTTGGTTGTACATACGTGATATTTTATGCCAGGTATGACGCAGGCTAAAATCGATGTTTCCTTCTGTTTTTGAATCACTCATTTTTTTATCTCTTCTAAAATTACGAAAATTTTCTAAGCACGCACAATAAAAATCTTTAAAATGAAAAAAATATGAACGTTTTATTCATTCTTGTGTGCAGATAATTAGGTGTGATTAACGAGTTGAATGATAATTTGGTTGGTCAAAACGGATTTAAGATAGAGAAACTACCATTTTTCTTTAGAGAAATGAACTAATCCATTTACGTTAGCTATTAGTGTTTTTTCTTCGGTTTCTAGTTTCACGGCGTATCGTCCAAGTGTTTTCCCTTTATGGATTTGAGAGCAAGATGCGATGATCTGGTTTCCTAAAAAAGACGGTTTTATGTAAGAAATTGTGTTTTCTATTGTAACTGCTTTAAAGCCGTGAGCATTTGCTGCAAACGCAATGGCGCTATCTGCTAAAGAAAAGGCTACCCCTCCATGTGCGATTTTAAAACCGTTAACATGGTCGGTCGCTATAGTCATACGTACGGTACAATTACCTTCAGATAACGCCAAGATTTCCATCCCAAGAAGTTTAGAAAATGCATCTTCATTAAGCATTAATGCTATAATTTCTTCAGGACTCTTCATTCTGCTGACAATTTAAGCTATAATTGCTTTGTTCATAATAGCAATCATTGCAGTAGAAACAATGAACAATTGAGTTGCAGTTTCATCATCTAGACGCGAGCCATCATCGTCTTCCATCTCTAATTCCATAGCCATGAAAGAGAGTAAATTCGGTTGGTTCGTTAAACTCACAATTAAATCCATGTCTTCTTCTTCCATATACTCTTCGAGTACTTGATCATACTCCTGATGAAACTCGTCAATCATCGCTTCTTCTATTTTCTTCAGTTTTACACCTTGTTGTGCAAACGCTTCGAAGTAAATATTGTAATAATAGATGATTAATCCCATCAATTGGTTGTTTTCGAACTCCATACCTGCCGAAGCTACATAGCCTAAGAACTCCTCTTGTGCTAAGCCGTAGGTTTCACTTAATTTGTCTAGTGCATCATCGTCTAAATTGTCAATTTTTACAACTGCTTTTTCTATATTTTCTACTGTAATTAAAGTCATATTTTATTTGTTAAATTTTGCTTTTAGGCTAAGGTCTAATGATTTGTACGAGTGTGTTAACGCTCCAGAAGAGATGAAATCTACACCTGTTTCTCCATATGCACGTATGTTTTGGGGTGTAATACCGCCAGAAGCTTCAGTTTCGTATGTTGCAGGTATTTTTTGGAGTACTTTTTTTATTCTTTCAGGTGAAAAATTATCTAGCATAATTCTATCTACATTTCCTACATTTAAAACTTGCTCTAATTCTTCTTCATTGCGCACTTCTATTTCAATCTTAAGTAACTTGCCTGTTTCTTTTAGATAGTTGTTAGCGCGCTCAATGGCTTGTTTAATACCTCCAGCATAATCGATGTGGTTATCTTTAATCATAATCATATCGTACAGTCCAAACCTATGATTATGTCCACCTCCAATTTTCACTGCCCACTTTTCCATTAGCCGTATACAAGGAGTGGTTTTTCGCGTGTCTAAAAGTTTAACGTCGCATCCTTCTAAAAGCTTAACTACTTGATTTGTTTGTGTTGCAATTCCACTCATACGTTGCATAAAATTAAGTACTAGACGCTCTGTAGACAAAATAGAACGCGAACTTCCTTCAACCTCTAAGACAATGTCTCCATGTGAAATTTGGGTGCCGTCTTTAATATGCGTGGTAACTTTAAGGCGTTCATCAAAACGATGAAAAATTTTCTCTGCCAATTCTACACCGGCAACAATTCCTTCGTCTTTTATGAGTAATTTTGCGTGTCCAGTTGCATTTTCTGGAATGGTAGAAAGTGATGAATGATCTCCATCTTGGATGTCTTCGCGAAGTGCGAAATCTATTATCTCGTCAATCATGCGATAAAGATAAAGTAAATTAGAGACTTTGATAACTTGAGAGCCGTATAGATAATGAAAAAAAAGATTTAAGTTATACGGAATTACTAAATGGGCCAGTAGTGAAAGTAGGACATTGGTGAACCGAAACAGTATTATTGTTCATTCAATATTCTGAGTGTATTAGAACCGTCAAATTGCACAATGTAACCACGTAATCCCCATTCTACATCTCCACTTACAATAGAACCATCAAAAAGTGAGTACTGAGTTTCTGAGCAAGGATCGTCTAAAACCAAAAAATTATCAGGGTTGATTACTACGCCCGATTCACAGTCTGCTGCATTTTCTGTAGTAGCCATTCTGTCAAATGCAACAAATTCATTCTGAGATTTTCTATAAATTACAATTCCTTTAACTCCTCCAGAAACGTATGCATATCCGCTAATGCCTTGCAAACCAGAATAAGAAGGCAAGGTTAAATTAACTTCTATTTGAAAAGGAGACGGTTGAACAGGATGATTATTCGTAGTTTTGCATCCAACCAATGCAACACATGCTACGCATAAAAATAAAACTACTACTCGCATAGATAAAGAATGTAAAGTTATGCATTTGAAAACGAAATTAATACAGATTTTATTGCTTTGTTTCTTGATTATTTCAAATTACAGTTGCATATCTACTGCACCAGGTACAACCTATAGTTCTGTGGAAAAAACAGAAAAGGCAAGAGATAAAATTGCAAAAAGCAAAGAGAAAGAAGCTAAAAAAGCAAAAAAAGAAGCACATAAAGCGTATTGGGACAAACAGAGCAAAAATGCTAGAAGACTAATAAAGCACACCGAAAAAAATAGAAAAAGAATAGAAAAAGGAAAACGACCTAAAGAAATGAAGAGAAAAGGATAGGATTGGTAGGTATTACGGACAAAAGTCTTGAAAACTGGACTTATTAAACCAGTCTTGTTCCCACGTTTTTTCAGCTATTTCTGTTAATCTTTCTTCATAAATACGAAGGTTGTTTCTAGAAGTGAACGCTACAACTTCTTGATACTGTCTGAAAATTCCAACAAAAAAATTATCGTTTTTAATTGTTCTGCGTTCTGTGTATACCAAAACAATTTCTATTGCATAACACATGAGGTCTGCAATAATATCTGGCGACATTCCTAAATCTTGAAAATGTTTAATAAGTTTAGTAGCAGTACTTCTTCTTAATTTGGCGCGTCTTTTTGTGGTTGGAAAGTATTCTTTACTGATTTTTATTTTTGCATCCTCGAGTAACTTATCTTCTTTAGGGTTAAAAGCAAAGTTAAAATAGGTTTTTACAGGCTTGAATTTATCATATAATTCTATGATTTGCTCTTCTAGTTGGCCTTTAGAAAGTTCTTTAAGGTGTTTTTTTAATTTAAGTTTACTCATCTAAATGCTAAAATAGTAATTTATAGAAAGTTTGAAAAGTAGGTTTGAATTAGATACCAATGCGCAAAACAACAAGTGTACCGATTGATTTGCCGTTATCCATTTTATCTATTATTTCAAATAATGGCTTTTCTGTGTTTTTTAAATTGAGTAGAGAAAGTCTTTCTTGAGTAACCTGCAAGGCAAGTGATTTATGCAAGTGGTCTACTTGTGCTTTACTTGTTTGTGATTGTTGTCTTCCGCATCCGTTATCATCTATGGTAATTTTGATATTTGTGTCTGACTCTAAAATAATTTTGATTGCTAAATGTGCATTTCTATCTATCTTTTTAAAACCATGAATAATTGCATTTTCTGCAAAAGGTTGAATGAGGAGTGGTGGAATAATGGCTTCTTCTTCGTCTATGTTTTCATCAACTTCTATTGAATAGGTGAAGTCTATAGTTTTAGTCAGTTGTTCTAGTTTTAAATAATTTTCAACCGTTTGTATCTCCTGTTCGATACTAATAAATTTTTCTCTGGAGTTCTCAAGAATTTCGCGCATTAATTTTGCAAATTTTGCAATGGATAAACGCGCTTTATTTTTATCGTCTGTTATAATTTGCTCTTGAATAGATTGTAAAACGTTGAATATAAAATGAGGATTCATTTGTAAACGAAGTGCTTTTTGCTCAAGTTCAACCAAGTTTCTTTCTAATGCCAACTTCTCTTTTAAACCTTCATTTTTTTGTTTTAATCTTCTTCGCGAAACATAAATAATTAACCAAACAAGGCTTGAAAAGAATATAAAAACGCATACTAAAAACCACCACGTTGTATAGTAGGGTGGTGTAATTTCGAGATATACTTTACGTTCTTTTGTCCATATATTTTCGTTCCCAGCTTTGTAGTAGAGCGTATATTTCCCTGGAGGAATAGAGGTGAAAACAATGTTATTTCTGTTTGTTGGAGGCGACCATCGTTTGTCAAACCCAACTAATTTGTAACTATATTTTAAATCTTCTGTAGCGGATAAATCAAAAGCCATGAGTTCAAACTCTATCTGTGTTTTGTAATATGGTAGAATAAGCGAGTCTGTTGTATTTATGTTAGACTTGATTTGTTTTCTATAATTGGTTTTGCTTAAAGATTCATATGCAATTTTTATGTCTTCTAAAAATAAAATGGGCGCTACTTGTTGTTTAGTTTTTTGTGAAGGTGTGTATTTTTCTAATCCTCTTACAGTTCCAAACCAGAGGTTTTCTTTATTATCTTTAAATGCACTTTCTACAGATGTTTCTACACCTCGAAACCCTTCTTTAACTCCAAAATGTTTGGTTTTTGGATTAGAAAACGGATTGTAAATACGGTCTAAGCCTTTTTCTGTCCCAACCCATAAAGTAGAGTCGTTCTCTACAAGCAGTTGGTATATATTTTCAGAAGTTAATTGGTTGTTAAAACTAAAAGATTTGATGCGTTTGTGTTCCAAGAAAAACATTCCGTTGTCTGTTGCTAAGATTACTTGGTTTTTAGAAAAAGCAAGTGTTCTAATGTTAATCTCATTTGAACCTTCTATAAAATATAATTCGTTACCTGTAAAATGGGCAAGGCCTTTTTTTGAGTCTACCAACCAAATACTGTTATCTGGAGCAATTTTGACACATTCAATTCTATTAGATAAGTGCTTATTGATGTGAGCGTACAGATAAAATGAAACGGTGTAGGAGCTGTCAATATAGGTAGACTTTGCTTTTATCAGTCCTTTATCTGCCGTTGCTAACCAAAGGGTTCCTCCTTTGGCTACATCCATGTCTAAAATCCATTTACTACTGTTGTTTCCAGCGAAATAATAGACAGAGTCTGTGTAGGAATTGATAAAGCCTAAACCTACTTTTTCTTCTGTAAACCAAAGGTTGTATTGTTTGTCTACCAACAGATTTCTTACTTTTCCTATTTTTTTGTTTTGGTAGGAGGTATATGTCTTGTTTAACGTGTCGTTTAGTTTTATAATTCCACCCGCTGCTGTTGACACCCAAATATTGTCTCGTTCAGCAAATACGGTATAGATATAGTCTCCATTTAAGCCAGAATTGGTATTGTAATGTACAAAATCTGTTGGGTTGTATTTGGATAAACCACCTCCAGATGTTCCTATCCAAGTGTTTCCCCAAAGGTCTTCAGTGATACATTTTACATGGTTGTTGGCTAAGCCTTGCTGTGTAGTATACTGCTCAATTTTGTTTTTAGCATAGATGTAAATTCCTTTGTTTTGTGTTGCAATCCAAAGTTGTTTGTTTTTGTCTAGATAGAGGTTGTTTATTACAAGTGATGAAAAAATTGTTGGTATTTCTTTCCTTTTCAGGTTTAAGTCGAGCGCAATAATTCCATTCGAAAGTGTTGAAAGGTAGATGGTAGACTCGTTTTGTACTGCAGCAGTAATATATTCGCTCGGCCAACCGTTTTTGACACCTAGGTTTTGAAAAGGTTGTGTTAGATGCCAGCAACCTTCTTGAGTAGTTACCCAAAGGTTATTTTTATTATCTAGAAAATGTCCGGTTATATACTTGTTGTGGAGTTGTATGTTTTTTACAGCTACAGCCTTTTTGTTCTGTAAAAGAAAAAGTCCGCCAGTTGTTCCAACGTAAAGTTGCTTTTTGAATTTAAAGAATAGGGTAACTGTATGGTTTAAAGGTATATTTTCTATTATGCTTTGTTCATGTATTAAGGATATACCTTTGTCTGTTCCTAGTAAAAGGGTGTCATGATTTGAAAAAAGAGCATGTATTTTATTAGAAAGTAAACCATCTTGTTTTTGTAGTGTTCTAAATTTTTTTCCATCAAAAATAGAAATACCACCACCTTGCGTTGCTAAGTATAGCTTTCCTTTTTTTGTAGGTAGTATTGCAAATACTTGTGATTGAGCTAAACCGTCAGAAACCGAGTAATTTGTGAAATTAAGTTGCTGCGCCCAAAGAGCATTATGGAGTATAAGTACAAAAAGTAAAACACTTTTTTTCATGCTTACTAAGTTAAACAGTTTGTTAAGCATTACTGAGAAATACAACAAAAAAAAGCATGAAACTGTGTTCCATGCTTTTTTTAAAAGAGTTAAATTAAAACGGAAATATTAAACTAATATCTGCATTTACTAAATTGGTAAACAAAGCTCTATCGAACATAAAATTGATGAAGTTTGGATCAATTATATGCGGTGGATTTGGTTCATTAGATAATTCTCCTTGATAATTATTTAATCTATTGTTTTTCGAAATTAAGCTTGGACCTAAGTTAATGTTAAACCCATATTGTAAAACCATGAAATCGGTTAAAGGCTTATGCAAGGTTATTCCGTAAATAAATTGTAACCCGGTAAGCTGAACATCTTCTACAGTTGTAATTTGCTCTAAAGGAAATTCAAATGTTTCGTACGTTCCGCCAAATAGTTGTCGTCTACCTAAATAATCTTTATCTCTTAAACTTCCGCCAACGTATCTTAGTCCAAATTTATGAGAGATGCTCGACATCAGGATTGCTTTATTTGGCGCAAACTCGATGTAACCTTCGAAAGAAAAAGTGTTTGCTTGTAGACTTTCAATTCCTCTAAGATTATTCTGGTTACTATATTTATTTGGCTGTCCAAGGTTTAAACGTGTATATCCTATATTTGCTCCAACAGCTATGTTTCGTTTTATTAATCTTGCATATCCAATTTGAAACATGTGTTCTAAATTAAAGGTCTTTGTAACAATACCACTTTCATCGGTATCTTTTAAAAAACCAAATTCTGAAATGGAAACCTCTTCATCTACAGATATTGCTCTTCTACCTTCAGTAGAGTAGTCTAATCCAGGAAGATATTTAAATGTAAAAACATTATATTTTCCGAAATATCCTGGGTTTTGCGCTAACGTTACGCTACTTGTAATTACGAGGAGTATAATTATTAATCTTAACATAATATTTTATTTAGGAGTACTTAATTGCATTAATAAATCATACATATGCAATTCAATTGCCGTTTTAGTTGGCTTTATTTGGAAATAGTAATTTGTATAAGTTTCAATTGCTCCTTTTTTTGCATTGAAAACTAAAACCGACATGTTTACATTGTGTGCTAACGCTAGTTTGGCCGGAATGTAAAATAAAATTGCTGGAGGAAAATAGATAAATGCAAACATAGTAAGGTAGTTCAAATCAGGTTCAAAGCTATGTTCAATTAATGAAAACACCACATTTTCTGTATTATATTGCTCAGTAATTTGATTTATAATTTCATAGTCGGCAACAAAAATATCTTCAGATTCAATGTTAGAAAATTGGTTAATATAGCGTTGCAGTGCTGCCCTTTGATTATATCCGTCTGTACCTAAATCTGACATTTTGTACTTACTCAATTGAGCTGCATTCATCCCTTGTTGTTCTGCACTTTTGTCTATGGCTTCTACAAATTTAAGCTGTAAATCAGCACTTTTAACAGGGTCAAACCCTTTATTTGTATATTCCGCTGCTAAAGGTTCTACAAATACGATGGATTCTAGTCCAAGATGTAATTCTTTGGCTTCTTCTTCCTTAATTCGCTTTCTATACTCTCTTTTGGATAGTTGATCTAACTCTTCTTCTAGTGCTTCTTCTTCTTTTTCCTTAGTTTTAAAGCGTTCTGTTTCTTCTTTTAGGATATCGCTGTTCCCAACATAGTCAGACAAGGCATAAAACCTAAAGTTCGTAGAATCAATTTCTGCTTTTACTTTCAATTCTGTGTCAGAATTAATAGTTCCTGTAGCTTGTTCTTTTAACTTAATCTTTTCGTATTTAGAAAGCTTTTTCCATTCTTCACTATTTTCGTCAATAATTCCTTTCTCGGAGTTGTTATCAGAACTGTCTGCTGAACTTACTGTACTTACTTTTTCTATTGCTTCTTCAAACGTTAACTCAGAAAAGTCTTCCCATTCTGCGTTTTTCTTCAGTAATTGTCTTACAGCAATACGTTCCATTTCAATAATCTCTTGATTATTTGGAAGTTCTCTCTTAATGTCAACTATATTTCTAAGGGCTAAAACACGTACATCCTCATTTTGTAACTCATTAAATACATAATGGATTGTGTAACTTTCACCTTCTACTTTTTCCGGTTTTTGGAAACATTCATTCAGTTCGTTTTCAGCACTGTATACTGATAGTCCACACCATGCTTGTGCTTTACACAATTCTAAATGTTTATTGTTTGGATATTGTCTTTCTAAAACCGCGATTTCATATAAACAATTAACGTAATCATTTGCGTACAACCAGTTTTGGACACGTTCGAAACGTGCAATGTCGCGCATATCGTTAAACCTGTCTTCACCCAGCTTAAATGCTACATCTCCACCTGCAGATGTTTCTTTGTCTAGAATACTTTGTGCATTTTCTTTTCTGTTTTTGATATTTGGATGTGAGCTCTTACTGTCATCATAATCCTCATCTACTTTGATTGGATTGTTGTCTTTAGGGAAAAATTCAACAGGGATATAGGCTAAATCTCCAGCTAACATTTCTTCAGTAATGGTAAGTTCATCTATTGGTAGATGTGAGTACATTAAAATATCAAAAACTTGTTTTACGTTTTGTCTAGGGTACCCAGCATTCAAGTAGCGTATAATTCCTAATTCATCTGCTTCTAACTCGTGGTTTTTAGAATATTCACTAAGTTGCTCAATCTTTTCATCAAACTTAATTCTTCTGTTTTTACCAATGGTAACTACGTTCTCAAAAGATTGTAGAATATGATTTTCTTCAAAGTGTGCAATTTCATGCGACAAAACCATTGCTAAATCGCTTTCTGAAACAATTTGAGAAAGTAAACCGATTGTTACAAATACCATTCCTTCTCCGGTTACAAAAGCATTTGTTGCATTGGAACGAAGTGTGAAAAAAGTAAGCTCAGACATTAGTTCTGGTGTATTTACCAAAACTTTGGCAGCTACATCTTCTACATATTTTGTTAAAGGATCTCCAAAAAGCACTAATCCAGAATGCAAAAGATTATCAATTGCTACTGATTTGTTTTCTACGAAATATGTCTTTTCTCTGGCAGACATATCGTATTCAATCTGCATTTCTTTCTCTAGGCGTTCTTGTAAAGAAATTGAAAAGTCGTCAGGAAGCTCTCCTTGTGACTGGATAGTTTGATAGTTGTTGAAGTCAGTTTGGGCTATAGAAACAGCTGAAACAAGAGTAAGAACAACACTAAATAGTTTATTCATAATTGAATTTTGGTTAATATATGGCAACAAATATAGAAATATAGAAAGGAATGCAACTGTAGAACTAATTTGCCCGGGTTAAAAAGCATAGTTTAATCCTATGTCTAACGTTAAGAAATTACTAAAAAGTTGATAGTTTACCATGTGTTTAAATTCATCTGGATGAAACAGTAGTGAATTGCTACTGTTTTCATTTCCTTTATAGTTTTTAAAAAAATAGTCGCGGGTTATAAAGTTTGGGCCAATGTTAATATTTAAGGCAGTTCTTAGAGCTAGTGATTTGTTAATCATAATTTGTCCGGCAATTGCATAAAGTAGCTGAATGTGATTCAAATTAACTTCATCCGAATTTACGACTAAATTCATAGGAGTTTCTCTATATTCAATCTCAGAGTTATTATTGAAAAAATCTTCTACACGATATTGAACGACTGTAGATTCTGATAAAATTAAACTTTGTCCTAGTCTTATTCCTAATCGGTGGGTTAGGCTAAAAGCTACATTTTGATTTTTATTTGCAGAAAACTCTGTAAACAGTTCGATATATTGTCTTTTTGCTCGGATCATACTAAGGTCTAGAACTCGGTAGCTACTAGATAAATTAGCATTTTGTGGAAGGTGAAATTTAGAGCTTGTATTAAAAAAACCTGAAGGATGAAAAACATTAAAGTCGTATGTTGTAAATCCTCCTCCAATTTTTAAGCGATTAGATAGTATTCTAAAATATTCAAATCCAAATCCGTGTTTTATATTTGATGCTCGGTAATTATTTGCAATCCGTTCTGTTAATTTATCTGGTTCTTCCCCAACAATTATAGACGAACCATTTAGTAAGCCAATCATATGGGCACTGATTTGGGTTTTTATTGCGATTCCATTGTTTCTCCCAAAATAACCGTATAGTTGCGCCGTACTAGTTAGATGAAATAAAGAGATAAGAATTAAAAGCAGAATATGTTTTTTATTAAAATGCATTGTACTCAAGTGTTTTAATTAGTTCATACAGCTTAGCCTGAATTTTCATTTTCCTTAGTTTTCCATTGTAATCTATTGTATCTTCTATTAAAAAGCGATTTGATTTTGTATCGTAAACTACATATCCAATGGTTGTAGTTTGGTAAATGTCTATCATTACTTTAATGATTAAGGGAGCGATCGGATAAGCACACAAAAACGGAATACCTAAGAAAGCGGATCTGTTTTTATTATATTTTAAATATGGAAAAATTATGTAGTCTGTATTATGGACACTGCTTAATGTGTAAAAAAGTTCGTAATCCGTTACAAGAATTTCTTTCTTTTCTTCTCCAAATTGTTGGTAAAGCATGCGTAATAATGCAGATTTATAGTTAAATGCTTCTGCATTTATTGTTCCGCCACCTGCTTTGGTAAATTGCTTAATTTCCGTTGGCATAGATTTTTGGTAACGATTTAGGGCTGCTGCAAACTTAGATTCCATCTCTAAGATTTTATCTATTTGTTTCTCACTGTGTCCAAAAAGTCTAGATTTATCTGCATATATAAATGGTTCTACTATAGCTACAGAATTTACATCTGCTACTTTTTCTCTTTTCTCCTTCTTTAAATCTGTATTTGGATTCTCTTGTTTGTTTTCTTTTGATTTTTTATAACAGCGCTCTAATGCTCCACTTTTAACTAAATCACTCAATGCATAAAAATGATACTTGGCTGTATCAATCTTCTGGTTTGTTTTAAAAAGTTGGCTTGACTTGTTAGACGCGTTGTTAATTCTTTCCTTTATTTTAATTTTCTCATATTTACTAAGCTTTTTGTAGGCTTCGCTATTCAAATCAATAATTTGTTCGTTGTACATATTTGTACTATCATTTTTAATTTCTTCGAGCAAAGCAGCTTCTTCTTGAAAAGTTCTAGAAGAATAGTCCGTTAAGTTAAAGTCATTGTTTATTAGTTTTACTAATGCTTTTTGATGTAGGTCGATTAAATATTCATTGTTTGGATACTTTCCTAAGGCATCTGTAATGTTTCGTAAGCCTAAAACGATTACTTCGGTCGGTGTAAGATTTTCAAAAACTTGGTTTAAAACTCTTATTTTACCTTCGGTTTTTTGAGGTTTAGTATAGCAATCAGTTAATTTATTTTGTTCGGCTGCAATCTGCAATCCATACCATGCTTGTGCGTTAGAAATTGTAAGGTATTTACTATTTCCATAGTATTGCTGTAGTATTTCTATCTCGTAAATGCAGCGTGCGTATTTTTTAACGTATAGCCAGTTTCTTATTCGTTCGAAACGAGCAATTTTCCTAATCTCTTTAAATCGCTCTTCACCCAGAAGGAAATCGGTATTTCCATCTAAATTTATGCTTTCTTTTTGCACTGTTTTAACATGGTTTTTTCTTTTTTCTATGTTAGGGTGTGTTTGGTATTCATCGTCATAATTCTCTTTAGTGTCTATGTTAAATTTAGTTTGAACAAAGTAACTGTCAGGAATAAAGGCGAGGTCTCCCGCGATTAAAGATTTTTCTACCTTAATTTCATCAATTGGTAAATGTGAATACTTTAGAATGTCAAATACTCTATTTAAGTTTTCCTTTTTATAGCCTGCTTTTAAATAGCGTAAAATTCCAATTTCATCGGCTTCAAACTCATTCTCTTTGCTATACGTACTTAAACTTTTAATTTGTTTGTTTACATCTCTTCCGTTGTTTAAGACTTCTTTGTAATTTTTGTACGCTTTTAGGTTGTGCTTTTCTGTGTAGTGACTAATTTCATGTGCGAGAACAAAGGCTACATCGCTTTCAGAAACCATTTGTGCTATTAATCCTGAGGTGAAAAATATACTGCCGTTTGGAGTTATAAAAGCATTGGATATGTTGGACTTTAACACGAAAAAGTTAAGTTCTGAAAACAGTTCAGGCTCGTCTTTTAAAAGAACCTGAGCAAGGTCTTGAATATATGTACTTAATTCATCTCCGTAAATTACATATCCGGAATGGAGCAATGAATCTAACGCATAACTGCGTTGGGTAACAAAATCTTTTTTCTCTTTTTTGGATAAATCGTAGTCGTTTTTTAATTCTACCTCTATTTTGTCTAAAATATGAGAAGAAAAAAGTTCGGGAGTTTCCCCTTTCGATTGTATAGGTTGGTAGTTATCAAAGTCAACTTGATTAAAACATAAAAAGGGTAAAAGACTGAATAAAAAAGTAAATGTTCTGAACATATTAAAAGCAGGCTTAGGTACCAAAACTACGAATAATTGTAGTAAATATTTAAATAATCGACTAAAAGTGTAAGTATGTTAGGTAGATTTCGACTAAATTTGTACTATGATTTCATCCCTTTTTAATCGAACATATTTCAAAGAGTTATTTACAAAAGGAGCACTTTTGTTAGATGTTCGTAATGCTGATGAAACAGCTAAAGATACAGTTTCTGGCTCAGTATTAATTCCTTTACCAGAACTTAAAAATAGAATAGAAGAGCTCATCGAAATTGATAAGCCCTTTGTGTGTGTCTGCTTTCGGGTGTGCGCTCAGGAATAGCTAAAAAGGTATTACAAAAAGCAGGGATTGAAGCGTATAATGGAGGCTCAATTAATAAAATGAGAAAATATCATGAGTAACTATTGGGAAATAATAGAAAAGGCATATACCAATTATGCAAACTACTTTTGGAAAAGTATTGTTCAACCTATTTTTAATGGAGACTTAAATTATTTTTATTACCTTATAATTGTTTCCTTATTGGTTTGGTTATTAGAAATGTATAAACCATGGAGAAAAGACCAAAAGGTAATTAGAAAAGATTTTTGGTTAGATGCGTTTTATATGTTTTTCAATTTCTTTATTGTTAATCTACTTTTTTTTATAGCCCTAAGCGAAGTAACATCTGTGCTCTTAAAGGATACTTTCATCTATTTAGGAGTGCAAGAGACAACACTCCTTGATCTTTCAGGCTGGCATTGGGGTTGGCAATTATTGTTGTATTTTATTTTAGCAGATTTTATTCAATGGACTGTGCATAATGCACTGCACCGTATTCCATGGCTATGGAAATTTCATAAGGTACATCATTCTGTTAAGCAAATGGGATTTGCAGCGCATTTTAGATTTCATTTTATGGAGAATGTTTTTTATAAATCTACACTCTATATTTTTCTTTCTCTCATTTTTGGGTTTAAGCTAGAATATGCATTCATAATTTACGCAATTTCTATATTAATTGGGCACCTTAATCATGCTAATGTGGGGTGGGACTATGGATTATTCAGGTACATTTTAAACAATCCTAAAATGCATATTTGGCACCACAGTAAAGCCTTGCCAGAAACCCATCAAAAAGGGATGAACTTTGGTATCTCTTTGAGTATTTGGGATTACATTTTTAAGACAGACTATGTGCCGTATGACGGAGCAAATATTGAGCTGGGTTTTGAAAATGATGAAAATTACCCTGAAAAATTCGTAAAACAATTGATAGCACCTTTTCAAAGAAAGAAAAAAACGGTATAAAAATATAATTCATAAAAAAAGCATCATATTAAATGATGCTTTTTTATGTTGATTTCATTTACTATTGGTTAAGTAATAAGCTTTTTATAGTTGCTTTTTCTCCAATTATTTCAGACAAAGCATCTACGTTAACCCGCGTTTGTTCCATTGTATCTCTATCTCTTACCGTAACCGTATTATCTTCTAATGTTTGATGGTCTACACAAATATGAAAAGGTGTACCAATGGCATCTTGTCTTCGGTATCTTTTTCCAACAGTGTCTTTTTCGTCGTACTGGCAATTGAAATCGAGCTGTAATTTTCTCATAATTTCTTTTGCCTTCTCCGGTAAACCATCTTTTTTAACTAAAGGTAAAATTGCTGCTTTGTAAGGAGCTAAAGCCGGTGGTAAATTCAGAACAACTCTTTCTTTTCCACCTTCTAGTTTTTCAGTTTTTAAAGCACTTCCTAAAACGGCTAAGAACATTCTATCTAATCCTACAGATGTTTCAATTACAAAAGGTGTGTAATTCTCGTTTAATTCTGGATCAAAGTACTGTAATTTTTTTCCAGAGTGTTTCTCGTGTTGCTTTAAATCAAAATCTGTTCTAGAGTGTATACCTTCTAACTCTTTAAATCCCATTGGGAAATCAAACTCAATATCTGTTGCTGCATCAGCATAATGTGCCATTTTGATATGGTCGTGAAACCTGTATTTTTCTTCTCCTAGATTAAGCGCTTTGTGCCATTTAATTCGTGTTTCTTTCCACTTGTTAAACCACTCTAGCTGCGTTCCAGGTTGAACAAAGAATTGCATTTCCATCTGTTCAAATTCGCGCATTCTAAAAATAAATTGACGTGCAATTATTTCATTTCTAAATGCCTTACCAATTTGAGCAATTCCAAAAGGAATTTTCATTCTTCCCGATTTTTGAACATTTAGATAATTTACAAAAATACCTTGTGCCGTTTCGGGTCGTAGATAAATTGTTGAAGAATCTCCAGCCAAAGAACCCATTTCGGTAGAAAACATTAAATTAAACTGCCTTACTTCTGTCCAGTTTTTAGAGCCAGAAACAGGACAAGCAATTCCGAGTTCCTCGATTAATGCTTTTACACCTTCTAAGTCATCTTTCCCTAAAGTGTCTACCATTTTTTGCTCAATCTCTTCAATTTTGGCTTGATTTCTTAAAACATTTGGGTTTGTGGCTTTAAATTGAGCTTCGTCAAAGTCTGCACCAAATCGTTTAATACCTTTGGCTACATCTTTTTCAATTTTTGCACGGTATTTTTCTACATGATCTTCGATTAAAACATCTGCTCTATATCTTTTCTTAGAATCTTTATTGTCTATGAGTGGATCATTAAATGCATCAACATGACCAGATGCTTTCCAAGTTTCTGGATGCATAAAAATGGATGCGTCAATTCCAACAATATTTTCGTGCATCTGCACCATAGATTTCCACCAATATGTTTTGATATTATTTTTTAATTCAGCTCCTAATTGACCATAGTCATAAGTCGCAGCCAAACCATCATATATTTCTGAGGATGGGAATATGTATCCGTATTCTTTTGCGTGAGAAATTACGTCTTTTAGATTGTCTTCTTTCTTGTCCATAAGACAAAATTAATAGGATGATTATTAAAAACAGCAAAAAGATAAAAGTTTGTGTAAAAGTTCTATTAAATCTTTACTCCAATAATTAAAATATCGTCTACTTGTTCAAGTTCGCCCTTCCATGCATTAAAGAAATCGAACAGTTTTTCTTTTTGAAGCATTAATGGATCTGTATGTATTTCTAAGAGTAGTTTTTTAAAGGGCTTTATTCTCATTTTTTTACCCTTTGAACCACCAAATTGGTCTGCATATCCATCGGAAAATTGGTAAAGAATATCTCCAGCCTGCAGTTGAAACTCGTTTAACGTGAATTTTTTATTCTCATATGGAAAGCCTCCACCAACAGGATATCTGTTGGGCTTGATCTCTATAAGGTTGTTATTTCTAATTATATAAACAGGGCGCAGTGCACTTGAACACCTTAGCATTTGATTCTCAAGGTCTATCTCTAAAAATGAAATGTCCATTCCATCTCGTCCATCTCCTTCTTTTCCTGTTTGCCCTAGTAGTTCATCTACCCTGTAGTCTAACTTATCTAAGAAAATATCAGGAGTGGTAACATTTGGGTCAGATGCAATTTCTTTAATTAAAGAGCTGCCAATAATACTCATAAATGCACCTGGTACACCATGTCCGGTTGCATCGGCGCAGGCTAGATATAGTTTTTCTCCTCTTTTGTCAAACCAGTAAAAATCTCCGCTTACTACGTCTTTTGGCTGCAGGCAAATAAAACTGTCTGCGAAATTATCACTAAGTATACTGTGATCAGATAAAATAGAATTTTGTATTCTTTTCGCATACGTAATACTATCAGAGATATCTTTGTTTTGCAGGGCAAGCTCATTTCTTTGGGCAATAATTTCTTTCGTTCTATTCTGAAGTTTTTCTTCAAGAATTATATTCTGTTTTTTAAATTGTGCGGTTCGCCAATTGACAAAAAGTAGTGTTCCGAGGGCAACTAGAATAAAAATTGAGAGGTAGAACCAGATATATTTCCAAATTGGCTTTTTTATTTTAAGAAAAGCAATTTTTTGTGGACTCGTCCAAGTTCCTTTGTTGAATATTTTGGCTCTAACATACAATGTATATTCACCGTCGTATAATTGATTGTATTGAATGTAGTTTTGTTTAGTAGGTGCCGACCAATCTTCTTCATAGCCTACTAATTTATATTGATAATACACATCATTAGGGTTCCGAATACTAATTCCTTTAATGTAGAAATGAACCTTCTTTTTACCATATTCTTCCAATAAATTATTCTCTATTTTGATAGAATCATTTATACTTATTTTATCAAAAAGTAAGGAGGGTTTATTGTCTTGAATATTATCGAGGTAAGGATTATATTTTATAGCACCATTGTTATATCCAAACCATAAGTTTTGTTGGTCATCTTGGCTAATGCTGTTTGGTTCAAATGTTTTTTCTATAAAAGAGTTTTCATTGTATGCGCGTGTTTGATTTATAGTAGGTACGTAACTGCTTATTCCTCCACGGTGTGTAATCCAAATCTTATTTAGAATGTCTTTTTTTATTCCGTAGCAATATTCAGATTTTAGTCCGTCCTGTCTTGTAATTAATTGAAAAGTTTGATTTTTATTATAAACAACTACGCCTTTACCCAAAGTAGAAAAATAGAGTTGTTTATTTACTTCAGTTACACCTGTAAAGTCTGTGATACCAATATCTGCCGGTACTTTAATGTACTTAAATTGGTTGTTAGAAAGAACAGGAATAGAAGAGCAGCTTGTTAAGATGATTATGCCATACGAAGTCTTTTGAACGCCCTTAATGTTATTGTAAGGTAAGCCATTTTCTGTTGAGTACTTTTTAGAGATAACACCATCTTTTTGTATTAAGATTAATCCATTTGCTGTGGATACAAAAAGTGTGTTATCAATAAAAGATAGTTGATTAACTTTTTTAGATAGTCTGTCATTACCTAAAAAAATAGGCTCAAATACTTTACTGCCTACTTTCTTTACAAAGAGTCCATTTTGCTTAGTTCCAATATAAATATCTTCAAACGTTGAGCTTACTATTGAGGTGATTTTATCATCTGGTATCCCTTCGCTAAGCGCATATTGTTCAAGATTAGTTGACGATGAAGTTCCTATTTGTGAAAGCACATATACTTTACCAAAGACTCCGATATACTTTTTGTTTTTATTTACGTAAAGGGTCGATATACGCTGGTTGGTAAGGTCTTTTTTATAATCATAAGTAACAAACTCTTGGTTATGCAGCCGAATTAATCCATCGCCATAACTTCCTAACCAAAGTGTATTTTCTTTGTCAATAAAAAGTGTGTTAATATAGTTGGAGTTAAGGTTAGAGTAAGGATCTAAGTTTTGATCTTGGTTTATAGAATTCTCGCCTTTCATTGATTTTATGCGAAATACACCATTTCCAAAGGTGCTCACGTAGAGGGAGCCAAAATGCTCAATGATATCTTTAATGTGTTCTGTTTGTAGATTTTCGCCTAGTTCTAGTGTAAGTTTTTTATCTCCTTTGTAAGCTAATAATCCATTCGAGACTGTTCCTACGAAAAGTGTTTGATTGATGCTTTTTAAAATGTCAACGTTTTCTCCTTGAAACGCCATAAGCATAGAAGAATAATGTAAATCTTTATCCACAAATTTATATTCATAAACTCCTTTATTTGTTCCAAAGAAAAGTTGATCGTTGTGCAGCACTAAAGTTCGGTAAATTTGATTGGTTTTTAGTTGAAATTGGCGAAGATTTCCGTTAAAATCAACGATGTAAAAATCGCCGTTTTGGGATAACGCAAAGAAGCCTGAGTCTGATTTTATAATTTGATTTATAGGCGCTGAATTACCAGAGGGAGTGAGTTTTTTTTGAGAGCCATCTTCAAATATTAAATAAAGGCTACCTATGTTTGTGCCGATTAATTTCGTTTTACCAATAATGCTTAAACTTTTTATAAAATGGTCGTTTTCTTTATTAGGTATTTCTAGCGTTTCAAATTGGTAGCCGTCATAAATTTTAACACCTCCACTTGTAGCAAGCCATAATAAACCATTTTCGTCTTGGTCAATTGCATAAATGTAAGGCTCCTCAATACCTTCGTTCTTATCAAAATATTTAAATTGATAGTTTTGAGCTTGTCCTAAAAAGGAAAAACAAAAAAATAAGGAATAAACGAGTAATTTCTTCATTTCTATTTCACCGGACTATAATTAATCTTGTATTTGTACTTTGGAATTCCTCCAATAGGAACGGTGTAAAAAGGTAAAAACTCGCCGAATTGGTTGGTTATGTAAAAAACAATGTTGTTGTTTTTAGCTCCTACGGGTTTCTTTTTTATGAATTGTATATCTAGCGAGTTTCCTTTTTCTGCAGGATATACGAGGTGCTCGCTAAATTTCCATTCATTGTCTCCAGAAATTTTAAGATATTCATTCGTTCTTGCTACAGAAACAATTCGTATAAGTCCATCATTGTCATAATCAAAGTTACCTTGTTTAATGGAGATAGCTTTGTCATCTATATATGGGTAAATGTGCGAAACTTCACTTTCATCATCGTGCATTCTAAACGAATATTCAAATGTAAAAGCGTTTCCTCCTTCTATTGGTTTATTCTTAGTTTTACTTAAACTCATAAAGTAATTATAGATATTTCCATCATTACCAGATACTCCGTCTGCGATTAGTTTAAATACATATCCACCATATTCTGGAGCATACTCACCTTCAGAAGGGTTAAATGGTCCAAAACTAAACCAAGTATTATTATAGGTTGCTTCATCAGAAAACTGTTCGTAAGCTAAAAGTGTTCCACTGTTATACCCGAAAGTTGGATCTGTGGATTTTGCAGCATTGGTTGTAATTGTTCCTTTTCCACCATAAACAGAAAAACGTGTAGTTGTATTTGGTTCGCCTTTTAATTCATCCAGATCGTTACCTGTGTCAGGATCAAATATGCGTAAAAAGAAGGGTGCATCATTCGTTTTGGGAACCACAAAGAAGAATACTTGAGAAAAATCATCGTCTCCCCAAGAAAGATCACTTCTATTTCCAAAAGTTATAAGGTGCGGTATATTTTCATCTTCTGCTGGAACAGCTTGAGAGAGACTCAGTTGAATAGAAGCAAAAAAAACGATAATAAGTATGCAATAGCGATTCATTTATTTGATTTCTCGTCGTTAGTAATAGCCACAATTTTCTTAAATGTAGCGATTTTTTTCTCATTTTCAGTGTTATTGCCGTAAATCGCACCAATCATTAACTTATATTCACCTGCTTTAGAGTAGCTGTAATTTGCGGTGTCAGACATTTGTTTGATTTGATTGCCAAAATCAAAATAAACACGATATTTTTGATTTTGTATCGTTTTTGGAAGTTGATAAGCAATCGTAAAATCTTGGTTTACAAATACTGTGTCAGGTAGGTTAAGATGTATCTGAAAAGGATCTTTTAGTTCAAAATTAAAGCTTGCTTCTTTTTTAAATACTTCATTAGAAACTGTATCTATAACATTCAGTTGAATTAGATAATTTCCTGTGGTGTCAAAACAATGTTTGGCTTTAGTATTATTGATCAATGTTCCATCGCCTAAATTCCATTGATATTTCAAGGGTACAGAGTCTAGGAATTCTACACCTTCTTCAAAAAAAACAAAGCAGCGCTGTGGAGCTTGATATTCTTTTGCATTAAATGAAGGAAATAGAGAAGTGATTTTGAAGATGTCGTCCGTTCCTTCTCTGTTGCTCGAAACATATTCTACTTTGTTGTGAAAAAGATAGGTGAAATCATCAAACTTTGTGTTGTAAGGATAGGGCAGAGCACTTGGGGTTGAAAATTGTCCGTTTTCAAAGGCACTAAAAAAGATGTCAATCCCCCTATTTATATTTCTGTCCGATGCAAAATAGAGTCCTTTGTTTAATACAAAGTGAGGAAAAGTTTCCGTAGCAGATGTGTTTATTGAATTGGGCAGTTTTATTGGCTTACTCCAAGATTTTTGGCTCGTACGCTGTATGTAATAAATATCGGCTTTTTCTTTTGGATTGGATAAGTTAGATGTGAAAAAGAGCAATTCTCCATCTTTAGAGATGGCTGGGTTTGCATAGCTGACTGCTGCGTTTTTATCTGTTTCGAATAGTGCTTCTGGTTCTGTCCAATCTCCATTATCTTTTAAGTGAGTAACAAAAATATTGAGCTGCTGTTGTTCTCCGTTTTTGGTTTTAATTAAATTCCGTGTAAAGTAGAAGGTAGAATCAAAGCTACAAAATCCTCCTTCGTTCAATGGTGTATTTACTAATTTAGTTAACTGGGTTGAAGTTCGTTTAAATTTGTTTTTTGCATTTTCGTATGCAAGAATATCAAAAAGAGAATTTCCTAAAATGTCTTCTTTTCTATTTAATCCAACACGTATATTGTCACTTATACAATATGCATGACTATCAATAAAGGATATAGAAAACTCATTAAATTTACTACTAGAGATTGCGTGCTTTTTTATTTCAAAAAGATCCGACTGCCCAGACACAAAAAAAAGCATAAAGGATAGTGTAAAAGAGAAAAGGTATTTGTGGGTTGAACGCATTAAAAATATCTTGGGTTTCTAACAGAGACTTCTTCTCTTAATTCATAACGGAGCATGATGTGATGACTGCCAGAAGAAATATCTTGTACAGGAGAAAAACTGTGTTCGTAAGCGTAGTTGACATCGAGTTGTTTCGAAATATTAACTCCTATTAACCCTAAAAGAGATGCATTTGTTTTTGCTGTAAGACCTAGGTTTATTCTTTGTTTTAAAAAAAGCATAAGGTTAAAATCTGCTTGAAAGGAAGTGTAATTGTAGCTTCTAATAAGAACAGAAGGACGCAGTACAAAATTATCCGACAATGTTAAGATATATCCGAAATAACCAAAAAGATTCTGAGTCTCGGTAATTTCAGTTTCTTCTTCTAAAGTGCTTCTTATTTGAGAGTTAATTAGAAAAGACGGAAGTGATAAACCTGCAAAAAAATGATTGGAATAATAGTAAATCCCTGAACTGAAATTAATTCGGGTTTCATTTTCTAAAAGGTTGTTAAAAGCAGCGTCATTTTCGTTATTTAGTACTAATTTTTCCCAATTATAACCGGTTAATTGAAGTATTGGACTCAAACCAAAACTAAAGAATTGATCTTCAGACAATTTGAGGTGGTAGGCATAGTTAAAACCAATTTCTGTACTTGTAATTAAACCTTGGCTTGTTCTATTTAACTGTAAACCCATTCCATGTTTCCGAGAGCCCACTAATGTATGAGCACTAAAAAACTGATTGTTTGGTCCATCTTTGAAACCTTGCCACAAAACGGTATGACCAGCACTAATACTTAATCCTTCTCTTACTCCAGCATATGCCGGGTTAATGCTTAAACCGTTAAATAAGTATTGATTCTGCTGAGAAATTAATTGTGCATTTCCTTGAAAAGAAAACAACAAAAACAACGCTATGGAAATCCTAATTATCACCTTTTTAGTAGTAAGAAAGATTGTTTATCGTATTGTTTTCCCTTAAAGGTGAAAGACAAGATGTAGTAATAGGTGTCTTCTGGCAATTCCTTTCCTTCTTTATCTAGTCCAGAAAACCCTTCTGTACTTTGGTAACTTTCAAATACGGTTCTTCCATATTTATCAAAAATAGTAAGCGAGTAGATTTCTGTATTAAGACCTTTAATTATAAACTGGTCATTTGAACCGTCATTATTGGGAGAAAAACCAGTGGGAATTTTAATATCTGCGCGTACAATCTTTATTTTTTCTGTGATAGTCGGACAAACTCCATTGTTGATTTCATAGACAAGATCTATCTCCTCAGAACTAATATTTTTTATTAAAGCTTTTGATTCATCGCTGTCTGTAATCGTTGCAGCTCCGCTCTCAATAAACCAGCTGTAATCTGTGGTGTAATTAGAGTTTACGTAAACAGTTGTTGAATCTTCAATACCTATATCATAGAAAGAGAAAGGTGTAATTATTTCAGGAATCTTGTAAAAGTCTAGATTAACGGTGTCAGAAACACTACAAATAACGTTCGTTACAGTCCAAGTTAACGCATGTGTTTCAAAGTTATTTGTACGCACAATATAGGGATCACTTGAAGGTAAATCTGTCAAAGATGGAGAGCTTAAAACTCCCGTTCCTATACTTGACGAAGGAAAGATTTCTACACTGTCTCCACAAATTAATAAATCATTGCCTAGATCAATAGTTGGTATTTCGAAAACGTTGATAAAGATATTTGTGTCTATTATTGCACTACAATTGTTATAAATTAAAGAGTCTAATGACAAGTTAAAGCTACTACTTGGGTTAAAAGCTACAGCTTGATTATTTGTAACTAGCTCAAATGAATCGGAAACTGAAGGAGTAGTGTAAAACACGGAAACTGGAAATAAAGCACTGGAATTGTTTGTTACTAAATTTACTTCTTCTCCGTCGCAAATACTATCATTCAAACTAAAAGAGAGTAAAGGTGGTTGAACAAATCCAATCTGAATAGGAGTAGAAAGGAGAGAGTCTTCTAAGCACCCTTCTTCGGCAATTACCCACCTTCTGTAAAATAGAGAATCACTAATCCCGTTATTTACATAATTGGCAACAGCACTGTTACCTGATGCCGATGACCAATTGACGCCATCTGTAGATTCTTGCCATTGATAGTTGTAAACACCATTACCGCCAGTAGGAGATGTTCCTTGCACAATGTAAGTTTCGTTTAAGCAAACGTCTGTTGGTGCTGTAAGCATATTTGTGCTTACTGGATCGTACACTACTATATTGAATACATCTGAAAAACTACTTACACAACCATTATTGTCAGTTAAAGAATCGATTAATAGGCTTGTAGTTGAAATGTTTCCTAAGTTAAAAGTAAAGCTGCTCGATGGAAAAGATAAGGTGCTGTTTGTTCCATCCAAGGTGTAGCTTACATCTAATGGAAATTGATTTCCTGCTCCAGTTATCTCTAAGAATAGATTATCTCCTGTACACAAAGTGTCTTCAGAAACATTGAAACTACCCACTGGTAAATTGTATTGTTGCATATACAAAGCGTTCGAATACGAAGAGTCTTGAGAACATCCAACAGGAGTTACAGCCAAACGTCTGTAATAAATTGGAGATGATAGACTGGGTGTTGTATAATTTGAAAAAGTTGCGCCAGAGATGTTGTTCCATACACTGTTATCTGCACTTTCTTGCCATTGGTAATTAAAGGTATTTCCTCCTCCAGTTGGTGTTGTTCCTGTTAACAAAGCAGAGCTATTTAAGCATACAGTGGTTTGAGAAGTAGAAATTACATTATTGTCGATAGGGTCAAATACTTCAATTTTAATAAAGTTTGATGTATCGTTACCGCAACCTTGGTTTACTACAACTCTCCGGTACCAGCGAGAACTGTTAAGTGCATTTGGCTGATAGCTCGGTTGATTATTTGTTCCGGTTGCATTTGTGTAATTTATGTTATCTACGCTTTCTATCCATAAAAAAGAGTCAAAACTACTGCCGCCAGTCGGAGTAGTACCTGAAAGAGGATTAGGAACTTCGTTAGAGCAAGTAAGTTGATTGGAGTTAATAAAGTTATTGCCAATTGGAAGTGCTGCTTCTAAAGTAAGATTTGCCGGAGGTGGACTAATACAACCGTCGGCTTTAAAATTACTAACTACAAAAGTGAGGTCGCTTGTAGCACTGAAAGAGATTGTATCCGAAGCGTTAAAACTATTAATTCCATACGTAGTAGTTCCATCAAATACGGTATAGGTATAAGGTGCATTTCCGCTGTGTAGGAGAACAATTTCACTGGGATTTGAAGAACAGAAGTTGGTAACTGGCTCGAATGCTAAACTGCCTGTACTGCAAGCTAGTTTAACTACGTAACCACCAGTTTGAGAAGCATTGAGTGTGGGGAGGGGAGGAAAGTCAATGGAATTATTTAAACTTCCTGTACAATATAGCTCATTTGCAAAAGGATTACACGCAATTCCATAGCCATAATTAATAGGCGGACCAGTCACTTTCTCACCAAATAGATAATTCCCGTTAGATGTTTTTAAAGAGAAAATAATGGTTTCTAAACTTCCCGATCCATTTATTGAACCTGTGTTAAATGCTAAATTTCCTCTAGAATGACCGATAGCAAAAAGATTACCTGTGGAGTCAATACAAATATTTTCAACCGTTGTATTCGGACTGTTGAGACTTGCCAATCCAAACGAGTCCCACAGCGGATTTAGGTTTAAATCTAGTTTTGAGACAAAAATAGACGTGTTTGAGGCAGATGTTCCGTTAGCGCTTGCTATTGAGAAGTTGTCATCAAAAAAGCCTCCAATATAAATTCCTGTATTATCTGATGTTATAGAACGTATACCGTCATCATTCGTTCCTGTAATAAATTGTTCAGCCTCAATGTTTCCATTGAATGTATTTAGTCTTAGAACAAAACCATCGTTTCCAATAGCTGAAAATCCAGAGGAGTAGTTTGTTGTTGAACTATTGAAAATGCCGGCAATAAATACTGTGTTTCCTTGACTTGTTACAGAAGTTAAACGCTCATTTTGATTGCCAGATAGAACTCGCCTCCACAAAAAGTTTCCATTGGCGTCTAGTTTCAGGGCAAAACAATCAACGAGACTGTTGTGATTAACTGTTGCTCCAGAGCCTACCAGTGAAAATTGATCTTCGTGATCTCCTACAATAACAATGCCTGTGGTGGTTACCGCTATATCTCTAATGCCTATATCTTCATTTCCTGAAAGGTGTTTTATCCATAGAATTTCTCCATCGCTCGTAAATTTTGCCAGAAATGCATCTTTATCATCAGTACTTGTTAAGGAGATGGAAGTACCCGTTGTCCCGTTAATAATAATACTGTTTTCAAATACTCCAGAAACGTAAATATTTCCGTTTTCGTCTGTTTTGAGGTTATTGTAAACACATGTTCCAGCTCCACCTGAGGACACTCCCCATTGATAAACTCCAGTTGTGTTAAATCTCATTAAAAACCCGTTACTCTGGCTAGATGTGTTGGTGATTCCAGCGTAGCTTCCAGACAAGTTGGAGGTATGACTGCCGGTTATGTAGACACTCTGGTTTACAGTGTCGTAATCAATATTAAAGCATTTTTCATCTCCAGAGCCATCTATCGCATTTACCCAGTCAAAATTGTAGGTTTGTGAAAGTACAGACCAATGAGCTAGCAATAGAAGTAAGATATATATAAATTTTGCCAAATTATATTTTAATAACCAAAGTAAATATACTATTTATTCTAAATATTAAGATTACAATGCTGAGATGCATTGCTTTTTTAACACAATAAAAGGGTGGTTATTAAAGCTGTAAAACCTTTTTGTTTTAGCGAGTTGAAAGTAGATATGCTGTAAGTTGTTCTCTAGAAAAAAGAATTAATGATTTCGCTTAAAGAAGGAAAACTAAATTCTGTAATCCTCACATTTACAATGCTTTCTTCCGTTTGTGAATTTGACGTACTTTCTTGTCTTATGTTTTTTGTGCTCTGTACGTTTGCTTTGAAGTCGCCTTCATCAATATTGTTTATCGTTTCGATAATTGTGTTGGGTTGAATAATTGTCGAGTCGTATTTAATTTCTACAGTATTACTTACTCTATTTGTTTTAAAGTCAAAAGAACATTGAGAAACACCCCCGTAGTTGTACAAGTTTTTTCTAATTACAGAACCACACCCCATTTCGCACGTCATCCCCTCAATATCCAAGATGATTGATGCGTTGACCTCTACGGTTGTATTATCTTTAACTTCTTGAGAATCTATATTTTCTTCTGTAAGGACTTCCGCAATCGCGTTTGTTTTAGCGCTTTCTTCACATGAAATAAAAAGACAAAAGCTCAATATAAAAAATACGTTTATTACTTTCATTTTTATTTTTTTACAAATATACGAGTTTTTGGAAAATTTGAACCGTAAGATTAGGGTATTCTATCGACATATTTAGCTTATTTTTGCCTGATGAATAGAGAAACAAAAAACTGGCTAATTTTACTCATCCTAGCTTGTGTTTGGGGTAGTTCCTTTTTTTTGATGAAAAGGGGTATGAAGTTTCCAGCAACGGGCGAACTTATTTTTAATAACTTACAAGTGGGAGCCATGCGCATGTTCATTGCCGGAATCGTGCTTTTGCCTTTCGCTTTGAAATTTAGAAAAGAGTTGTTTGTTCAAAAACGTTTTCTTTGGATTTCTATTGTTGGGTTATTGGGTAACTTTTTTCCAGCTTTCTTATTTACCTATGCAGAAATGGAATTGTCTTCTGGTTATGCCGGTATGCTCAATAGCTTTGTTCCAATATTTACCTTATTGTTAGGTTACTTTATATTCAAACAAGAGCTTACAAAAGTGCAATTAATAGGAGTTTCTGTAGGTGCAGCAGGAATTATATTGTTAATGTTGAGCGGGTCAGATTTATCTAATGCGGGAGGTTGGTCGCACAAAGCTGCAATTGTATTAGCAACTCTTTGTTATGCAATTAGCTTAAATACAATTAAATATAAGTTGAAAGGTGTTAAGCCTTTAGCGGTTACAAGTTTAGCTTTTGGTGTTACGCTTTTGCCGGCAACAGTGCTTACGTTTATTTTTGGTGCACATACTACAATGTTAACGAATCAACATGCCGTTTTTGGTTTTATCCATATTTTTATTTTAGGTTGTGTAGGAACTGCACTTGCCGTTATAGTTTTTAATCATTTAATCGTATCATCTACGGCTCTTTTTGCAAGTAGTGTTACTTATTTTATCCCTGTAGTTGCTGTTCTTATTGGATTGTTGATAGGAGAGTCGATTAGCCTGTTTCAAGTGATGGCTATGTTTGTTGTTTTAGCGGGGGTTTACATTGCAAATTACTTAGGGAATAAGCAAAAAGTATAACCCATTGCTTGAATTCGAGGGGATCTTTTCAGAGAGAACTTGATGGATCAAAATAAATAGCTTAGATATTGCTAAAACTTTACTTGAACATTAAAAAAATAATTGTATCTTTGCGCTTCGATTTTTGAAATTATATTTAAAATTAAGCTATGTACGCAATTGTAGAGATAGCAGGGCAGCAATTTAAGGTGCAAAAAGACCAAAAGATCTATACCCACCGTTTAGATGCTAAAGAAGGAGACAAAGTTGACTTTGACAAAGTTCTTTTAGTAGATAACAAAGGTAAAGTAACTCTTGGCGCCCCAGCTATAGAAGGTGCAACAGTTTCAGCGAAAGTTGAAGAGCACTTAAAAGGAGATAAAGTAATCGTCTTCAAAAAGAAAAGAAGAAAAGGTTACAAAAAGAAAAATGGTCATCGTCAGGCATTAACTGCGATAACTATTACAGGAATTAAAGCTTAGTAAGAAATAGAAGATAACCTAGGTTATCGATAAAACTTAAAAAGATGGCACATAAAAAAGGAGTCGGTAGTTCAAAGAACGGTAGAGAATCAGAATCAAAACGATTAGGAGTTAAGATTTTTGGTGGTCAAGCTGCAATTGCAGGTAATATTATCGTTCGTCAAAGAGGAACTGCACATCACCCAGGAAACAATGTAGGTATTGGTAAAGATCATACATTATTTGCTTTAGTTGATGGTGTAGTTGAATTTAGAAAAAAGAGAAACAATCGTTCGTATGTTTCAGTTGTTCCTTTCGAAACAGCAGAAGCTTAAGACATAGTTGTTTTAAAAATAATAAAGTCCGATTCTGTTAGAGTCGGACTTTTTTGTGTGAATGAATTTAGCCAGAGTGTTCAAATTTCATTCGTTAATTTTAAAGAAATAGAAAGACAGGTTCAAACCGGCGCAAAAAGAAAAAATCCACCCCAGTTTATTGTAGTTTCAAACAGTAGATTGCTTAGATTGGTTATTTTTGTAGCACAAATTTTTTGAAATGTTAGAGATTACAAGAATAAGAGAAAACAAAGATGCAATTATTGAAGGTTTAAAAACTAGAATGATTGACGTTTCTGAAGATGTAAACAGTTTGGTTGCACTCGATGAAGAGTGGAGAGCCAAAAGAACTGCTTTAGAATCAAATGCTTCAGAAATGAATAAAATCTCTAAAGAAATTGGACAGCTTTTCAGAGAAGGAAAACAAGAAGAAGCAAATAAAGCAAAAGCACGTACTACTGACCTAAAAGAAAGGGAAAAAGAACTTAAGCAAGAGGTTGAAGCATTAGAAGAAAAGATTCAGAACATTCTATATCAGCTTCCCAATGTTCCTCAAACTGTTGTTCCTACAGGGAAATCTGAAGAAGACAATGAAATTGTAGAGGAGATAGGTGCTATTCGTACCTTCAATTTTGAACCGCTTCCACATTGGGATCTGGCTGCAAAATATGATTTGATTGATTTTGAAACAGGTGTTAAAATAACAGGAGCTGGTTTTCCTATTTACAAAGGGAAAGGAGCTAAATTACAACGTGCTTTGATTAATTTTTTCTTAGATGAAGCAGAAAAAGCTGGTTATAACGAAGTCATTCCGCCTCATGTTGTGAATGAAGCCAGTGGGATAGGAACAGGTCAATTGCCAGATAAAGAAGGGCAAATGTATTATATTCCTGAAGATAATTTGTATTTAATTCCAACGGCAGAAGTACCCTTAACTAATATTTATAGAGATGTATTATTGCCTAATGACGATTTCTCTATAAAGATTACAGGATATACTCCATGTTTTAGAAGAGAAGCAGGCTCTTATGGGAAAGATGTGCGAGGACTAAATCGTTTACATCAATTCGATAAAGTTGAGATTGTTAGAATCGAGAATCCTAAAAACTCGGAGCAAGCATTAAAAGAAATGGTAGAACACATAAAAGGTTTGCTTGAAAAATTAGGCTTGCATTATCGTGTACTGAGACTCTGTGGAGGAGATTTAGGCTTTACGTCTGCAATTACATATGATTTTGAAGTGTATTCCGCTGCACAAAAAAGATGGTTAGAAGTTAGTTCTGTTTCATTATTTGAAACTTTTCAAGCGAATCGCTTAAAACTAAGGTTTAAAAATGATGCTAAAAAGTCAGAGCTTTGTCATACACTAAATGGTTCAGCACTTGCATTGCCTAGAATCGTTGCAGCACTATTAGAAAATCATCAAGATGAAAATGGAGTAAACATACCAGAAGCTTTACAGCCCTATACACGGTTTGAAAAGATAAATTAATCTTATTTGCATGTTATTTGAATAAAGAAAAAGCGAGTTGGGAATACTCGCTTTTTTATTGGATTCAACCTATTGAATAAAAACTTTTTGAGTGTAAAGTTCATCGGTTCTACTAAGCTTTACAATGTAAGTTCCAGTCTTTAATTCTTGGGTATATATTGTGTTTTGATTCTTGCTTACATTTGATTCTTGTACTTTTTTTCCGCTTAAATGATAGATTTGAACCTGGTAAAGATTTGTACCAAGTTCATTAAACCGAATGGTATTTTTTTCTAGTACTATTTCCGGTTCAAGGCTTTTCTTATTTAAGTAAGTTATGTCTAAAACCTTACTTTCTCCATTGAGGTCTGTATGCAAAAGTTTCACATATACTCCTGCTTTACTCTTACTATTGAAGATGAGTTCATACATTCTAGAAGATTGCGTGTCTCCTAAACTTTTAATTTCTTCTAATAACTTAAAATCTTCACCATCTTTAGAAGTGTAAATGGAATAGTAGTCTACATCTTTTTCAGTACCTACAAGCCAGTTTATCTGAATATCAGAATTTACTAATTATGTTAAATTGAACGATATTAATTCTACTAGTAAAATACTCTGACCAGCAACGGTAACGTCATCAATAGTTAATTGGTGACCAATTCCCGTAGAGTTTCCTGTAACCCGAATTTGAACCGTATTTGCCTGAAAAGTATTGGTTAAAGCAGTTTGGTCGTTAAATATGCCAGATAGCGCTCCGTTAGTTTCAAATTCTATGTATGCTCCTTCGTTCAAGCTATATTCGAAAAGTAGAAAATCATTAGAATTGTTGCCGTTTCCGCTTGTAGCAGTTATAAATATATTTGTATTCGTAAAAAGACTAATGTCAATGGATTCGCTTAACCAAATACCTTGGGCATTGGTATTGTGCCATTTAAAGTTTTTGTTTGAATTTGGACCATCAACATGGAAGTCCTCTGGAGTTCCTATTACTGGCGGACAATTTGGACAATCAACGCTCCATGAGGTTGCTCCATTATCAACTTGCGTATTAAAATTAAGCGAATTAAAATTTTCTAACCATATATTTTGTGAAAAACAAATGGAGTAAGCTAAAATAAAAATAAGTGATACAAATACTCGCATAGCTATAATTTATCATTATTTACGCTGCAAAGGTTAAACTAGATTTTCGAACTTTAAAAAAAAGATGTGAAACGTACCAATAATGTTGTGAAGGTCAAAAGAGGTCTTTTTATTCTTTCTTTTAGCTTTAAGGAATGATTATATTTGCACCAAAGTGATCTAGAATGAGTAAAATTAGTACAAATAAAGCACCAAAGCCTGTAGGCTTATATCCGCATGCAAGAAAAGTAGGAGATTTGTTGTTTTTATCAGGAGTAGGACCAAGAACAGCCAATTCAGATGATACAGACTCTCACGTTCCAGGATTAAAATTAGACAAAAACGGAAATTTTCTAGAATTTGATTTTGAAGCACAATGTAGAAGTGTTTTCGATAATGTTAGAGTGATTCTAGAAGAGTCTGGTTCATCTTGGGATAAACTTGTGGATGTTACCGTTTTTCTTGTAAACATGAAAAGAGATTTTCATACCTACAACAAAATTTACGCAGAATATTTTAAAGATAACCAACCTTGCAGAACTACCTGCGAGATTAGCAGTTTGCCAACACCTATTGCTATTGAATTAAAATGTATTGCAACCGTTTAAAAAAAGAACATGTTAGGATTTATAGTTAGAAGTTTACTTGCATTAGCGAGTTTAGGATTTACAGTATGGTTATATGCAACCGGATATTGGGGTTGGGGAATTATTTTCACTTTAATTTCGGCCCTTATTGTACTAAGTTTCTTTAGAAACGAGAATATAATTATTGCGCTCTATCAAATGCGCTTAGGAAAACAAGACAAAGCCTACGCAGCTTTAAAGAGAATTAAAGCCCCAAATTTTTTACCTAAAAAGCAATATGCTTACGTTACCTATTTGAAGGCAATGTTAGGAGCGCAAGAACTTGGTTTTGCTAAAAGCGAACAAATGCTTAGAAAAGCGCAAACTCTTGGATTAAGAACAAAACAAGATCAGGCAATGGCAAATATGCATTTGGCTGGAATTTGTATGCAGACAGGTAGAAAAAGGGAAGCGCAAACCTTATTAGCGCAAGCAAAGAAGTTGGATACAAATGGTATTCTTAAGGAACAACTTGGTATGATGAAAAACCAACTAAATATGGTTGCTTCAAAAAATCAAATGCGACAAGCTGCAATGATGAAAGGAAGACGAAAGTCTCCAAAAGCAAAATAATTAGAATGAAATGTTTTGAATAGTCGAGCTGCATAGTTCGACTATTTTTGGTTTATCCAACATTGTTTTTAATCAATCAAATAAAAGGAACGACCGTTTTAATTGTATCTCGTTTACTTATTTTATAATAAAAGGATGAAATAATGGAATTATCAAGTGACTATTGGGAAACACGTTATCAAGAGAATAATACAGGTTGGGATTTGCAAAAAGCGTCAAAACCACTTATTGCTTATTTTGACCAACTCTCGGATAAAAGCATGAAAATTTTAATTCCGGGAGGAGGTTATAATTACGAAGCAGAATATTTGTTCAAAAAAGGGTTTAAAAATATCTACATACTAGATTTTGCTAAAACTGCACTCGACAAATTTATAAATAGGAATCCTAGCTTTCCTTCAACACAATTGTTAGAAAAAGATTTTTTTGATTTAGAAGAACGTTTCGATTTGATTGTTGAGCAAACATTTTTTTGTGCATTAGATCCATCTTTAAGAGAAAAATATGTAGAACAAATGAGCAGTTGTTTGAGTATAAATGGAAAGTTGGTAGGATTATTATTTAACAGACATTTTGAAAATGGACCGCCTTTTGGAGGAAGTAAAAAAGAATATGAGGCTCTTTTTCAAAAAGAATTTAACATTTTAACACTTGAGTCGTGTTATAACTCTGAAACACCAAGACAAGATGCCGAACTCTTTTTTAGGTGTATTAAACTGTAACCTTTTTCGTGTATAAACGTTTTAATTCATAACGGATCAGTTATTAACTTCTACAGGGTTAGTATTGAGAGTCCCTTCGCTAGGCGCGGAGGGACTTTTTTTATATTCTTTTTTTTACATTTTGACTTTTTTCTTCGTTTTTAATTCGACTAATTGTTTAAAAACGTAGGTAAAAGCACTTTTTGTTAAGATTAATTTATATTTTTGCTTAATCGATTTAAAATTTTAACGATATGGATTTGTTTCCAGAGAAAAAAGAAGATAAGAAAGTAGAAGACAAGACGGTTGGCATATTGGCTTATTGTACTTTCATTGGTTTCATTGTTGCGCTGTTTTTAAATTGTAAAAAAGAAGGAACGTCTAAACGATTTGGAGAGTTTCATTTAAGGCAAGGTTTAGGTTTTCTAATCGTTGCACTAGTTATGATTTTGTTTTTAAGTTTATTGAATTCCGTTTTAGATTTTATGCTTCCTATAAACGCCTTAATTCTTGTTGTAGGGTCTGGATTACTTATTTTAAGTATTATCCAAATAGTAGCAGCTTCTAACGGAGAGTTTAAGGAAATGCCTATTGTAGGTAAAATAACAACGAAAATATTTGGCGCTATATATTGAATATAAATTATGAAGATAATTTAGGAACCACTTCTTTGCTGAGGTGGTTTTTTTATTTTTGTATAAATTTAAAATCATATGGCGCAAAAACCTTCTATTCCGAAAGGAACAAGAGACTTCTTACCTAAAGAGGTAGCAAGAAGAAACTATATTTTTAATACGATTAGAAACGTGTTCCTTAAGTACGGTTTTGCTCAAATAGAAACTCCTAGTTTTGAAAATGCTAGTACCCTCATGGGGAAATACGGAGAAGAAGGAGACAAGCTGATGTTTCAAGTATTGCGCTCGGGGAATTACATATCCAAACTAAAAGAGGAAGATCTTAATACAACGCTTTTTAATGAGCCAGCCGATCGATTATCTTTAGAAAATAAAATTCAACTCAATAAAGTTACAAGTAAGATAGCTGAAAAAGCACTGCGCTATGATTTAACAGTACCTTTTGCTCGCTTTGTAGTACAGCACCAAAATGAAATAGCCTTTCCTTTTAAGCGCTTTCAAATACAACCTGTTTGGAGAGCGGATAGACCACAGCACGGTCGTTATCAAGAGTTTTATCAATGCGATGCAGATGTTGTAGGAAGCGATTCTCTATTGTATGAGATTGAATATGTTCAAATTTTTGATGAGGTTCTAACGGCTTTGAATATCCCAGATTTTAGTATTAAAATTAACAACAGAAAAATATTATCTGGTATTGCAGAAATTACAGGAGAAGAGGATAAGATTATTGATATAACCGTTGCTATTGATAAATTAGATAAAATTGGAGAAGAAGGTGTTGCTAAAGAATTAATTCAAAAAGGTATTTCACAAACGGCAATTGATAAAATTAAACCCTTATTTAGTTTAAAAGGAGATAATTCAACTATTCTAAAAGAAATGAAAACGATGCTAGCTAAAAGCGAAATTGGCTTAAAGGGCATTGAAGAACTCAGTTTTGTTTTTGAATACATTAATAAAGTAGGTTTAAAACGAGCTAAGTTGGAGTTTGATGTTACCCTGGCAAGAGGTCTCAACTATTATACGGGGGCAATTTATGAAGTAAAGGCAAACGGCGTAAAAATGGGCTCTATTTGCGGAGGCGGAAGATACGATGACTTAACAAGTCTTTTTGGAATGAAAGATATGTCTGGTGTAGGAATATCCTTTGGTGCCGACAGAATTTACGATGTTTTAACAACATTAGATTTATTTCCTGCAGCTACAGATAAAGGGTTAACTATTTTATTTATCAACTTTGGAGAAACAGAACAAATGCATTGTTTTGATCTTGTAAATAAGCTAAGAGCAAATCATGTAGATGCTGAGTTATATCCTTCAGCAGCAAAAATGAAAAAACAAATGAAGTATGCAAACGATAGAAATGTTCAGTATACGGCATTAGTAGGTTCCGATGAAATGGAGCAAAATAAAATTCAATTAAAGCACATGGAATCGGGAGAGCAGAAGCTATTGACTTTCGAAGAATTAGTACAAGAACTTAAAAAATAATGAGCACATTTATTTTAAATAATCAACATTACAGCATAGAAGATGTTTTTTCTATTCTGCAAACAGAACAAGAGGTAATTTTAGGAGATATAGCCAAAGAAGCTATCTTAAAATGTAGAGCTTACCTAGATCAAAAAGTTGATAGAGGTGGAGAAATTATCTATGGAATTAACACTGGTTTTGGTAGTTTGTGTGATACAGTAATATCCAATGAAAACCTTGAGCAATTGCAAGTTAATCTTGTTCGTTCTCACGCTTGTGGAACTGGTAATGAAGTAAATCGAGAGGTAGTTAAAATCATGCTTTTGTTAAAAGCCATGGGATTATCACATGGTAATTCTGGGGCACAACTAGAAACAGTAGAACGATTACTTTATTTCTTTAACCACGATATTATTCCACAAGTTTTTGAGCAAGGTAGTTTAGGAGCATCTGGAGATTTAGCTCCGCTAGCACACATTGCAATGGCATGTATTGGCGAAGGTAAAGTATACCATAATGATGAGTTAAAAGATACAAGTCTTGTTTTTGAAACCTTAGGATTAGCCCCAATTCAATTACAATCTAAAGAAGGTTTAGCGCTTTTAAATGGCACGCAGTTTATGAGTGCCTTTGCAACACATGCTGTTTTTCATGCAAAAAATATTATTGAGAAAGCGGTTATGGTTGCAGCAATAGCTATTGACGGTTACGATGGAAGAAAAGAAGCATTTTGGGCACCAGTGCATGAGATAAGAAATCAAGTAGGACAAATTGAAATTGCTGCGCGTATTAATGTTTGGTTAGCGGATAGTGAAATTTTTAATCAAGAGAAAACACACGTGCAAGATCCGTATAGTTTTAGATGTACGCCTCAAGTATTGGGTGCGTCTTTGGATACAGTTAACTATGCAAGCCAAATTGTTACAAGAGAAATTAACGCGGTTACAGATAATCCAACTATCTTTATCGAAGATGACAAAGTTGTTTCTGCGGGTAATTTTCACGGACAACCAATGGCTTTAATTTTAGACTTTTTAGCAATTGCTTTATCCGAAGTTGCAAGTTTATCAGAACGTAGAACATATAAATTAATTTCAGGAACACGTGGTTTGCCTGCGTTTTTAGTAGCTAATCCAGGTATTAATTCAGGTTTAATGATAGCGCAATATACAGCAGCTTCGATTGTGAGTCAAAATAAACAACTGTGTACACCTGCTAGTATAGATACGATTGACTCTTCTAATGGTCAAGAAGATCATGTGAGTATGGGAGCTAATGCAGCAACTAAACTTTTTAGAGTGGTAGAAAATGTATATCAAGTACTAGGTGTAGAAATGCTCACAGCAACGCAAGCGCTTCGTTTTAGAGGAGAAGAAAGAACAAGTACTGCGCTTAAAAAGGTAGTAGAAAACTACAGAAAAGAAGTTGCATTTATTGAGAACGACAGGTATTTATCGGAAGATTTAAGAAAAAGTAAGGCATTTATTAAATATAAATAATGGAAGAGTTTAAAACAATAGAATCAACTACAAATCAGCAAGAGAAACGTCCTGTATTTTTAACCGTTCTTTGCGTACTTAGTTTCATCACTATAGGCTTTGGTTTAATGTCTAGCATTTTAGCATTAATGAATGGTCCTGTTTCAAATGAGATGCTGGAAGAGTCTTTACTAGATATGTACGGCATGCTTTCTTTTTATGAAGAACAAGGTGTCGCCTTTATGGTAGATTTTATTCAGACAACCATAGATGCTAGTTTTTACTTAAACAACGAAACATTTTATTTAAACCAAACCCTCGGTTTTATCTCGTTAATTGTTGGTTTAGTTGGAGTTGTTTATATGTTTAAAAGACGTAAAATTGGCTATCATTTTTATATTATCTATTCTATTTTACCGGTGATAACGTTGTATTTGGTTCTACCAAAAGAACTAATATCTACCGTTTTTATAATAGCTAGTTTATTGCTTAGTGCAATCTTTTGTTTGCTTTATGGATTAAATCTAAAACATATGAAGTAGTTTTTTTATATGGTTTGGATTAATCACAAGCTAGTTATTCATGATTAATTGGTGCGTTGTCTTTTGGTCGGATGTTTCAATAGTGATAAAGTAACTTTTACCTCTTTTCAGTCTAGAAACTTCTTTTTCAAAATAGTTTTTACCTTTGCTTAAACCGTTTAGAATTGTTTCTTCAACCTTTTTACCTTTGGCATTGTGAATGGTTAAGGTTGCATTATCAAACTTTTCTAAATGAAACGATACCTTTAGAAGGCCATCATTTGGGTTGGGATAGATTACTAGATTTAAGGAATTGATACTAGAAGGATTTAATTCGTCATTGTCAAGGGGTCCAGACTTTCTTATGAATACCTCAAAGATTTGATTATTTGCACTACTTTGTGAGCCATCATTTATGAAAAATATATTGGGTTGAGAACTACTTATTCCACCATAAATATAACCGATAAGCGTATAATCATTATCTACACTATCTAATTTGAATACTTCATTATGAAAATGTGGAAAGTCTAAGTTTGGAATAAATTCAGCGCCCGCTCCTAACAATGTCGGCATTTCTACGGGAAGTTTGTATTCTGCCATATTTCCTAAATTATCTCTTGTTACTCTAGCAATTGTAGAAACAAAGGGTACATCATCATCTTGTACTAAAACACCTTGATTATCATAAAATTGAGCAATACCTCCAAAAAACACGGTATGCATTTCATTGTCTAGTTCAGAATAGATCGGTAGTACAGGGCAATGGTAATGATTGTAATATTGTTGAAAGTTGTTTTCAACTTGATATGAGTTATCATCTACTGTTACAGCGTTTAAAAAGGGTAAATTTACTGTTGGTTGAAAAACTCCTGAGAACATCGTTATACCTTCATTTCCGTTGATTAATATTTGTTGTTCTGCGTTATAATCTCTTCGGTGTAAATCATTATTGTCTATATATTCATCGACATGAGTGATAACGATATTTACTCCATCATCATTTAAATTAAATTTTCTAATCGCATCGGTATATTCTTGTATAAAACCCGGACCATGATCTGGACCCATTGGATTATATCGGCCAATGAATTTTTGACCACCAAGTAAATAAAAAGTAGAGTCAATTTTCTTTAACCTACCTCCGGTAACTTGAAATTTAGTGTCTGTAATTTGTCTAATGTGAGCAGTTATACTATTATTGTTGATAATGGCATTAATTATTCCTGGTATGTGAATAGCCGTAAGTTTGTCAAAGGTAGTGTGATCACCAAAAATAGCACTGTATCCATAACCTCCTAAGCAATATAAATAATCATTTTCTTGATAAAACTGCATGTTGGTAGCGCTTAAATGCTCTTGTATTTCTGGAGATAATTGTGTTAATGGAATAGACCATTTATGTAACGAAATCGGATCTACCACAATTAGCTGGTTGTTATGACCTGCAAGGTCAAATGCTGCAAAAGGTTGTCTTTGGTGTAAACCGTCAAGTCTTCCACCTACAATTAACCATTTACCATCAGACTGACCGAAAGCATAAGATTGTATACCTCCTAGATTTGAAATACTAATGGGTTCTAGTTTAATTTCAAAGGGTGCATTTTGGCTTTGTACATTATTTAGCACAAATAGTGCAACAAGTAATGCGGTAATGTTTTTTATTTGAGTCATGATTTAAAATTTAATTTTTATCCGTTGGCTAACTTCATTTCTTTTGAAGACAACTTTATACGTTTTATTCTTTTCTAATTTTGAGAGCGCTTCCATATAAGTGTATATGTCTGTAACTTTAGTCTTTCCAATTTTTGTTATCACATCACCTCTTTGTAAGCCGTTTTTTTCTGCTGTTTTTCCTTCAACAATATCTGTTATATGCAACCCGTCTCCATAATCAATGTAGTCCGGAAAAATTCCTAACGTTATTTTAAAAACAGGTGTTTTTTTCTTTTCTTTAAGTTTTGTAGGTAAAAAAGTAAGGTCGGGTTTAAGCAAAAGCGTATCAATAATAGCTTTTGAATAAGATATTATTTTAGCCGTTTTACTATAATTGATTTTTTCACTGTCATCACTAGGTTTGTGATAATCAGTATGCAGACCAGTAAAGAAGAACAAAACAGGAATATTTTGGTAGTAAAAAGAACTATGATCTGAGGGACCAACACCACTAGAATCTAATTTAATATTAAAATTATTTGGCGCTTTATTTTTAAGGATACTTTCAAAGTTTGGAGAAGTTCCTGTCCCAGATATATATAAGGTATTCAAAGAATCCATTCTGCCAATCATATCGAAATTTATCATTAACGAAGTATTTTCAAACTCCTTTGAAATTGTTTTTGCAAAGATTTTAGAACCAATTAACCCTAATTCCTCTCCAGAAAAACAAGCGAAAATGAAGTTAGCTGGCTCAGTTTTTTCATTTGTACTAAAAATACGAGCCATCTCTAGAACAGCAGATACGCCAGAAGCATTATCGTCAGCACCGTTGTGTATTTTTCCGTTCCCTTTACTATCTGTAGATTGGCCATATTCATTATGACCTAAATGATCGTAATGCGCACCAATTATAAAAGTGTACTTTGCTTTGTTATCTAAAAAACCAATTACGTTAATACCTTTTATGGTATCGCTTTTTACTAATCCAGAATGAGAAGGAGGTGCGTAATTAAAAGAAAACCCTTGTTGAAACGAATAATTAGGTAGCGGAGAAAGTTTAATTTCTTTAAATCGCTTTTCAATATAGTTCGCTGCTAATTTTTCGCCTTCTGAACCTACAAGTCTACCTTGCATACTATCAGAAGCCAACGTTGTAATGTCTTCCCTAATTGTTGAAATATCTACTTGTGCAGTTAAAGATAAACTGTAAAAAAATAGAATGAAAACACGAACAATCATTACTAGCTTGTTCTTGTTAATAGAGCATCTCGACATAATTCCAAAACTAAAACAATAATTAATTTTGGACGGTAACAATTGTAACTTAGCTATTTCAAAAGCTCCTGTTCTTAGATTAGTTTAATAATGAATAGCTGTGATTTTTTCTGTAGCGATAAATATTACAATATAATTATACTTCCATTAACCGAGAACTCCCAGAAGATAAATCACCAGAAGTCCATTTCCATTGTTCATTTAAAACAAGTTTACCTTCTTCGTTTATTTCAGGAGAAGAAGAGCATATCCCCGTTCTAATTTCACCTTTACTGTTTACTTGTTGGTAACGCATGTCAATATTCCCAACATCATCTACTAAGCCAATAAGCTGACCTTTCACAATATCTGTACTTGTGTATTCGCACGTTAAGACATTATCAACCTGTTTGTATACAAAAATGGTGTCATTACTTATCTCACCGTTTTTAGAATTATGTATTGCTTTAAACTTTTTGTTGTTGTAGTTCATTGTTCGTTCCTTTCAATTTTAAAGTTAATGAAAAGATCAATTGCGTACTTTAAACCCCTTTCTATTTAAGAGTGTAAATGCGATACTGCATTGTTTTTTAAGCTCTAGAACTAAAAGAAATTACAAGATTTTAATTTCCGGTTACGTACTATTGTATTAAACTCTATCTATTCTCTTCAAAAATTATATTCCTTTCAGATTCTTTCTTATACATGTTTTTGGGAGTAATAGTTGGGTTTTTATTCGGGCGATAATGGTTTTTATTGTTTGGGTCTAAAATACACGCTATTTGCTGTTCTATCATTTTTTCAAAAGGAAGCAGGAAGCTACTTGTATTACATTCTTCAAATGTTGCTATTTTTAGTAGGTTTAGTACGGTGCATACCGACTCAATTGTACTCAAACAAAGCGGTTCTGGTTGTTGTTTAATAACAAATTTAGATTTAATTGTATTATCAAAACTTACTCTTTTTAACCCTTGTAAATTCTTGCTAAGCTTAAGCATTTTTCGTGCGCAAGGCCAAGTACCATCTAAAATAAAAACATGTGGTTTTTTACCCAGAAATGCATTAACCTCAGCACCAGCTCTCAAAGATAAATTAAAATTATCTTTTCCTGGATAGAGTAGGAAAGTGCTATTTTCTGTATTGTTTAGTATTTCATTAACGCGCTTATTCTCGCTAAAATCAACACCAACTATAACCTCAGAATTTTCTAATTGAAGATTAGTCATGTATCCCGTTCCGTTCTTCTCTTTTTTAGACTCTTTGGGATGCATTAGAATAACAAAACGCATTTTAGTTTGAATAGGATTGAGGTGTTTGCAAATACAAGTACTTGCAGATCTCCTGCATTGATAACACTTCTTTCTCGGATTTTCTATTTCTACGCGCAATGTAAATGTGTTTTCAACTTTTATTAACAAAACTAAGAGTAATTCTGAAAATAGAAATCGTTAACGTTTGTTTAGTTGTTTATTATCTTTTTTGAGACTAACTTCTTGGCTAATTTTTAAGGACATAACAATAGAGGGTTTAGTGAACTCACTTTATACTCATTAAGTTTTATTTTAATAAAAAAACGGTTCGAATTATTTTCAAACCGTTTTTGATTTTAAAGATTATTGGTTGTAACTCGTTTGTCTCGTTTATAGATTTTCAAACCACTTATTAAATGCTTCACTCATCTGTTTTGGGTGACTTTCAGTTAAAAAATGTTTCCCTTCTCCTAGATATATATGGCTTGCATTTTTAAAGTTTTCTTTTGCATATTCAACCGCTTTTTTTCTATTTACTAAGCCTTTTTTTGCATAGAAGTAGAGAATAGGTAATTCAGTTGCTTTCATTCCGTTTGAAATTGTGTCCAGAAGATTGGCAAACTCACTTTCTCCTTTTCCTTTGCTATAGGATAAAACGGCAGGGTCTGGACCATTGGTTATGGCATAGCGTCTTTCTTTCTCATCCCAAGGTTGCGTATAATGCGGATACGCTTCTTTTGGTAATTTTCTACCTGTAAAGAAATTAACCGCCAATTTTTTACCAGCAAAATTCTTTTTAACCATCCATTTTTCATTCCCTTTTTTGGTTCTAGTGAGTTTCATAAACGCTTTGAAACTAAACGGTAATTGGTCGTACATTACATCAGCTGGCATAAAAGGAGCTTCAAAGAGAGCCATCCCCTTTACGTTCTGAGGTTCTCTAATTGCATAGAGCATCCCTACAATTGAGCCAATATCTTGAATAAAAAGTGTGACATTTTTAAGTTGCTTAGCTTCTATAAAATCAGTCAGCATTTTGTACTGTACTTCTACTGAAACGTTACGGTCTTTTGGAAAACTGGATTTGCCAAAACCTAAAAAGTCCAAGGCTATTACCTTTTTATTATCGTCAATGTTTGGGATAATGTTTCGCCATAGATAAGCATTTGCGGGTAAACCGTGCAATAATATTATTGGGTCACCTTCGCCAGACTCTACATAATGTACTGTGTCTGTTCCTAATTCTATGAATTTAGATTCTAATGGAAATTCTGCCGAAATATCCTTTTCTACTTTTGTTTTCTTTCCTTCATAAATACTTTGTGCGTTTAGGTTGTTAAAAGCGAAAAAGCTAATGGCTAAGAATAGAATTATTTTATATTTAGTGTTCATATTATTTCTTTTTTAAGTTTTTAAATAGTCTGATAAAAATGTAGATATGACTCAGGAATGTCGCTAAACCATAGGTTACAAACATTAGCCACATGAAGCCTAAGTTTTGATTGTAAAGTTCTAGTCCAAAGAATTGAGGGAAAGCGGTTACTAAATCCCCAAAACCTACAATATTAAAAACCCAAACAAACGGAATGGCTAAACTCCATTTGTTTTTTAATGCTATTGCGGTTATGATTGCTAAAATAGCTGTGGTAAAATCTAGCAACCCAACTGTGGTTAAGAACTCATTAGGAAATCCGCCATAGAACTGTTCTTTTGCCATAAACGATAAGCCTAAATAGCGAAAAGCGTTTAGAAAAACAAAAGGCAATAAAGCGTCTTGAATAGATAAATTGTTAAGACGAGGTTGTATCCACCATTTGAAAGCTAAAATAATAGCAATTGTGCCAGTAACAGCTTGTAGATTTATGATTATAAAATTGTCTATATTTAGTTAAGTTATTTTCGAAGTTTACAAATGTTAGAGAGTCCAATTTGCTTCTGTTTTTTCATTGCAGTAGTTCCACATTTTTTCTCTTAATTTCGTGTCAAGAGATAATTTTGGATTATATACTTTTATTGGTTTTGGATAACCAGAAAAACCTGTTATACCTTTTGGACCAATAAAACTGCCATTCGGTAACGATTCATCAATTGTAGCTCTTAAAGTGGATAATGCTCCTTGATTAACATCCATCATAAAAACGTTTCGAACACTTCTAAAAATAGAGGCGAAAATACCTTTTGAGGCGTCAAATAAAGGGGTTGCCGTTAAACCTGGATGTGTAGAGTGCACAGAAATTTGATTTTCTAATTTGGCTTTTTTTACTATATCAAGCAATCCATCTCTAAATTGAATAGCTGCAATTTTTGAAACACCATACACTTCCCAAGCATTATACTTGTCTTCTGCATTCAAATCGTCCCAAATTCTTTTGCTATTAACTGTGCTACTTGCCGAAGAAGAGGTCGATATAATTACTGCTCTTGGTGCAGCTTTAATTTTAAGGATTAATAAAGAAGTCAATAAATGATGTCCTAGAATGTTAGTTGCCATTTGCATTTCGTAGCCATCAATAGATTCTTTTCTTTCCGGTAATGCCATAATTCCGGCATTCAAAATCAAACCGTCAATTTGTTTGATAGAATCGTCTTCGTTTACTGTTTTCGCAAATTCCCTTACAGAACTCAAAGAAGAAACATCTAATTTCGATATATGTAGCGAGCTTAAATTATCTTCTTTTTTTTGAATTTTCACGATTGCCTTTTGTGCTTTCTCTATATTTCGATTCGCAGCAATTACGCGTGCACCTCTTTTGGCTAATTCATAAGCCATAACAGTTCCAATGCCAGAACTTGTTCCTGTAATAATGTATAGTTTATCGCTTAAATCGTTTGGCATTTCTGCAGTTGTCCAGTTTTTCATAAATATTATTTTTGTGGAATGGCTTCTTTATTCAATTGTTTGAAAATAAATTTTGGTGCCCATCTACCCATTAATTTTAGTTGAGAAGACATACCAGGCGTAATTTCTTCTTTTCCTTTTGTATAATCTTTCCAAAATAAATTGGCTAGTTTTTGAGGAAGAATGGGTTTAAACTCAACTTCGCTTACTTCTATACCATCAAAAATGTCGGTTTTTACGACAGGTGGCAAAAGTTCAACAACTTTTATGCCTTGAGCTTTCAGTTGTGGACGAATACCTAATGTCCAAAAATGCAAAGCTGATTTTGTACCCGAATAAACGGGTGCTTGTGCAAATGGAACATAAGCCAAACCCGAAGATACATTTACTAAAACGGCATTATTACTTTTTTTAAGTAGTGGAAGGAAATAATGTAACACTCTTATAGGCGAATTGTAGTTAATTTCAATTTCCTGCATTTGTTTTTGCAAGTCATTGCTTTCATTGCCAGTATCTACCAAATTCATTATTCCTGCGTTGTTGATAAGAACATCCAATCCGTCAAATTCTTGCCGAATATCATCCGCAAGCATTCTCACGTCAGCATCATCTGTTACGTCACTTTGAAATATATGAAGATGAGGGTTCTCTGTTTTTACTTGTTCGAGTTTAGTTAGATTTCTGCCTGTTATAATTACGGTGTTGTCATTCTCCATGAATTTATGAGCAAGAGCTAGCCCTATTCCAGAGCTACCGCCTGTTATTAATACTGTTTGTTTTGATTTTTTCATTATTGTTTATTATTAATTAGAGCGCTTTTGAGGTTAAAAGTTTATTAGGCATCCAAAACATCAATACAATTGGTATCAGCTCTATTGCAATAAGGAAAATAAGAAATGGTGTAGCGGGGTAGTTAATTAAAGCAACAGCTCTGACAATACCACCAAGAAAAACGGCTATCATCAAAAATCGAAACAAGGCTGTTTCTGACGGATTCCAGGCTACATAAAAAAAGGCTAGAGATGTTGCCATCCAAATCGCAGCAACATAACGATGATTATTGTCTATCATTGCATCTACCGTTGCATCGAATTTGGCAGTTATTCCCATAAACCCCGTTGCAGCAGCAATAAGCCCATAAAGGACCAAGAAAACACGAATAAATAAAAGCATAATTAATTCGTTTTTGAGTTTGATTTAAGAAAAGAGTAGGCAGCAATTACAATCGGAATTGCAAAAGGTATATGTTGTAAAATATCTTTAGCGCCTGAATTTGGCACAAAAGAACCCCATACAAACATATCAACTACAATTACTAAGATAAGTGTTACAATGTGAAAGTAACTAGCCAATTTATATTGTTTAAAATAGATAGCTAAAAGAACAAATATAGGAGGTAGAAAATCTCCAATGGCTTTGAATATAGCTACTATTTTTGCTAAAGAAACGGCTGCTAGTGTGTCTGGTATTATTGAAAAAGAACCTTCTGTAGCACTTGGGTGAGCTAGCCAAAAGATTCCAATTCCAATAAGCATAATTGCCGATATTATGCTTGACCAAATACCAACGCGTATATTTTTTGGTTCGCTTTTAATTCTTAAAAATGATTTTGTTTCCATAAGTTTGTTATTTTTGATATTAAATCAGTAGCAAAAATAATCAAATATTTTTATTACTATCAAAATAATAGTAAAAAGTGAAAAATAATTTTCGGTCAGACTGTCCAATTTCCTGTACTTTGGATATTTTAGGAGATAAGTGGTCTTTATTAATTGTAAGAGACATGCTCGTTCAAGGCAAGAAAACATTTAAAGAGTTCTCCAAATCTCCAGAGGGAATTGCTCCTGGTATATTGTCGGCAAGACTTAAGTGGTTAGAAGAGAATGGTTTGATAACCAAGCAAAAATTTCCTGATAATCAAAAGGAGAACGTTTATTTATTAGCTGAAAAAGGAATAGAGCTGGCTCCTGTGATTACGGAAGTCATTCTTTGGAGTGATAAGAATTTAAGAAAACAAAATGCAAATATGTATTCCATTGCCGAAGTAGGATTTAATCAAGACAAGGTAAAAGTCACGAAGGGAATTCAAAATAATTACCGTAAAATGGTTCAATCTCTTATAGGTTGATTGAGTCCTTTTATTCATTAATTGATTATTAAAACGTCTGACGATTGTATTAATTTCATACCTAGTTTTAAAACGAGCCTAATTTCGAAATATCCAAGGCGAACAATCCACCTCATTTTAGCAATTCAATTATCTTTGCACCAAACAACAAAAAAGAATGGAAATTCCAAAGACGTACGAGCCGATAAAGGCAGAAGAAAAATGGTATTCACATTGGATGAATAAAGGTTATTTTCACAGTGAACCAGATGAGCGCGAAGCTTACACTGTGGTTATTCCTCCGCCAAACGTCACAGGAGTATTGCACATGGGCCATATGCTCAACAATACCATTCAGGATGTATTAGTACGTAGGGCGCGTATGCAAGGTAAAAATGCTTGCTGGGTTCCAGGTACAGATCATGCATCTATTGCTACAGAAGCAAAAGTTGTTCAGAAATTAAGAAAAGAAGGCATCAAAAAATCAGATCTTACCAGAGATGAGTTTATGAAACACGCCTACGAGTGGAAAGACAAACACGGTGGTATTATCTTAGATCAGCTTAAGAAATTAGGTGCTTCTTGCGATTGGGAACGTACTTCGTTTACTATGGATCCAGAGTATTCTGAATCTGTAATTGACGTGTTTATGGATATGTACAAAAAAGGTAAAATTTACCGTGGTGTGCGTATGATAAACTGGGATCCTGAGGCGCAAACGGCTTTGTCTGATGAAGAAGTAATTCACAAAGAGGTTAATTCTAAATTATTTAATGTTCGCTACAAAATAGCAGGTACAGAAGATGAGTGGTTAACCATTGCTACTACTCGTCCAGAAACTATTCTTGGAGATAGTGCGATTTGTGTTAACCCAAATGATGCACGTTTTGCTAATCTTAAAGGAAAACATGTAATTGTGCCAATCGCAAACAGAACTATTCCTGTAATTTTTGATGATTACGTAGACATGGAGTTTGGTACAGGTTGTTTAAAAGTAACACCAGCACACGATGTTAACGATTATGATTTAGGAAAAAAACACGATTTAGAAACAATTGATATTCTTAATGCAAATGGTACGTTAAATGAAAACGGACTACATTACGCTGGTCAGGATAGATTTGAGGTAAGAAAAGCTATCGAAAAAGAGCTTTACGATAAAGGATATTTAATTAAAACAGAAGATTACATTAATAAAGTCGGTTTTTCTGAAAGAACAGATGCTGTAATTGAGCCAAGACTCTCTTTACAGTGGTTTGTAGATATGAAAGCATTGGCAAAACCTGCGCTAGATGTGGTTATGAACGGCGAAATTAAGTTTCACCCAGATAACATGAAGAATACTTACCGACACTGGATGGAGAACATCAAAGATTGGTGTATTTCTCGTCAGCTTTGGTGGGGACACCAAATTCCGGCTTGGTATTATGGAGATGGAGCAGATGATTTTGTAGTTGCAAAAACGCAAGAAGAAGCCATTAAAATTGCAACAGAAAAAGCAGGGAAAGCAATTTCTGCTTCCGACTTAAAACAAGACGAAGATGTACTCGATACGTGGTTTTCCTCTTGGTTATGGCCAATCTCAGTTTTTAACGGACTCACACAGCCAAATAATAAAGAAATAGAGTACTATTATCCAACCAATGATTTAGTAACTGCACCAGAGATTATGTTTTTCTGGGTTGCACGTATGATTATTGCTGGAAATGAGTACATGGATAAAATTCCATTCAAAAACGTTTATTACACGGGTATTGTAAGAGATAAATTGGGTAGAAAGATGTCTAAATCTCTTGGTAACTCTCCAGATCCGATAGAATTGATAGAGAAGTATGGAGCAGACGGTGTAAGAGTAGGAATGTTGTTAAGTTCTCCTGCTGGTAATGATTTACCGTTTGATTCTTCTCAGTGTGAACAAGGTAGAAACTACACCAATAAATTGTGGAACGCCTTGCGTTTAGTATCTTCTTGGGAAGTAGCAGATATGCAACAACCAGAAGCTTCTATAAAAGCAATAGAGTGGATAGATGCTAAATTAAACGAAACAATTCTTTACATTAACGAGCAGTTTGAGAAGTTTAGATTATCAGACGCGTTGATGGCGATTTATAAATTGGTTTATGACGATTTCTGTGGTTGGTATTTAGAAATGGTTAAGCCAGGTTACCAACAACCGATAGATAAAGTAACATTAGAAGCTACAAAAGATTTCTTTGAAAAGGTATTGAAATTAACGCAGCCGTTTACACCATTTATTGCAGAAGAACTTTGGCATTTGTTAAGAGAAAGAGCAGAGGGAGATGATATTATTCTTGCTTCTTGGCCAGAAACAAATAAAGTGAATCAAGCGGTTTTAGATAATTTTAAAACCACAGCTGAGGTGATTAGTAATATTAGAAATGTGCGTAAGCAAAACAATATTGCTAATAAAGTTAAAGTAGAGCTAACCATTAAGAAAAATGCCGAAATCAATACAGATTTAGATGCAGTTTTAGTAAAAATGGGGAACCTTTCTAAGTTAGAATACAACGAAGAAAAAGTAGGAAATGCTTACTCTTTTATCGTAAATTCTAATGAATACTTTATTCCTTTTGGAGATGATATTGATGTAGAAGCTGAAATTAAAAAGCTAGAAGAAGAATTAAACTACGCACAAGGTTTCTTAAAATCTGTACAAAAGAAATTAGGAAACGAACGTTTCGTAGCTGGTGCGCCAGAGCAAGTAGTAGCTTCAGAAAAGAAAAAAGAAGCAGATGCACTTTCAAAAATTAAAGTAATAGAAGACAAGCTGGCTGCATTGAAATAGTAGTTTGTTAAAAAGTACATAAATCGACTCTAATTTTTTTGAAGTCGATTTTTTTATTACTTTTGTCGACGAATTATTAATTATTTAACATTAATGCAGCTTTTTTACCGATTAATTTTGTTTCAGATTTGTTTGTTTGCACTTCCAGCTTACGCGCAAATTGTAAGTCAGTTTACTTGGGACTCCAATCTCGTTACACAAGCTTTAATAGGACCTAATGCATCTTCTGTTGGATCTTCTGCTATTTCCTCTCCAGGAGGTACAGCGGGTACAAATGGGCTAAATCCTGGATCTCCTAAGGCGGATATAAATATGATTATTCCTGGTAGTCCAACGTTTGACCTTACTGGCATTGACATTTCTATAGATTACCAAAGACAAGAATCTAAGGCTGATTTCTTTACGCGTGGTGCATATTTCAATTTAAGTGCGGGATCTTTCTTTAGTGTAAGTTACCGTGTTAATAATGGTTCAGGAGGGTTTACCACAGTGAATTCGGGTAATGTATATGCTATTCCCAATGATAATATATTTAGAAGATACCGTTTTATTTATTTACCAGAGAGTGGTAGAGGAATTTTAATGGTAGATGATGTTGAGGTATGGTCATTTGATGGTCCTGATAACCGAGATTTATATTGGGAAGGCTCGGGAGATGTGATGATAGGCAGAAGTATGGATGCCTCAGGAGCAAACACACCGACCATAGACAATTTAGTAATTGCACAAACATTTTTTTCTGCTTTACCTATAGAACTACTTTCTTTTGAAGCAAACCAAAAGAATGATAATGAAGTGGAACTGTTTTGGGAAACGGCTTCTGAATCTCAAAATGATTATTTTACAATAGAGCGTTCTTTAGATGGAGTGGATTGGTCAGAAGTTGCTCGTTTAAATGGAGCAGGTAACTCTAATCAATATTTATCTTATACTTTAACCGATACGAATGTTCCAAATACTTTTGTTTATTACAGGTTAAAGCAAACAGATTTTAACGGAGAATTTAGCCTTAGCGACATAGAACAGGTAGATTTATCGCGAACAGCTACTTTAGCGCTACACGCTTATCCTAATCCTGTTATAAATGTATTAACGGTTACTGGTAAAGAAAAAGAATTGAAAGAGTTGGCGGTATACAATCAAATTGGACAAAACATTACAGCTTTAATAAATATAAGTGTTTTGAATAAAGAAATATATTTGTTAAATTTTTCTGAATTAAACTCAGGGTATTACTTCTTAAAAACAAAGAGTAACACAAAAAAAGTACTTAAACACTAATCTTTAAGGATAGTCCTAAAACGACTTACATCAACTATTCTTGGTCTATTGTTTAACAAATTGTGCAGCAATCGTTTCCTTATTTTGTAATAAGAACTGAATAATATAGTTTCCGTTTTCTAGTCTAGAAATATCAACTTTTTGCACATTGTCTTTGGTGTGAATTTGTAACTCTCCTGCTGAGTTATAAATAAAAACTTCGCTAATTTTTTCAGACTTCGTGTATATATAATCTTGACTCGGATTAGGATAAAAATCGATTACTTCTTTGTTAATTGAGGTAATAAAGTTTGTATTGTTGCTTACAGCATAGCGGTTATAAAAAATGTTGATATTACCGTTTCGCGCATCACCCCAAACGGCATGTATGGTGTCGTTTCTAAATTGCATACTCATAAAATCGTTACCCGGATCATCTAAAAGAGGATTGTAATTGACTAAAGAATCGTTTAAAAGAAAGTTTGGTCCAACAACAGATGAGCCGTTCGGTTTAATCGCACAAAATATTTCTGACGGAGCATTTAATCCAATACCACCGTTTCTTCTATCTCTCCAAGCAAAAGCCAAATCACCATCCGTATCAAAATCTAACCAAACTAAATCTTGTACTACGCCATTTCCGAGCGGATCATCATTTACTCGTATGGTGTTACTTCAGCTACCTCCTGCATCAAAAGATTCAATAAAATAGATGTCTAAATCGCCTTGCTCTGCTTCCACTGAAACATATACTAAATGATTGTCATCTGCAGGATTTGTAATCATGGTTCTACCCAGTTTAGCATTTGTGCTTGTCCCTCCAGAAGATACAGAGAATGCGTTTGAGTGAGATAAAGTAGCTCCACCATCAGAACTGCTTACTAAATAGTATTCTGCAAAGAAAGATTGAGATAGCACATAACTTGGATAGATTGCTCGGAAAACACCATTACCATCAATTGTTGGTATAGATATGGGTTGTGGGATGAGGTCTCCTGCCAAATAATCAAGTGTATCTAAAAAGCGAGGAGTTTGAAAACTGTTTCCGTTATCTAAACTAACACTTAAGTATGGATGATAAGGAGCTGTTACAACCGTAGGTTGATCTGCGTTAATTGCAGTAACATAAATAGTTCCATCTAGAGGTCCGCCCGTGGTGTCAATTTCCATCCAAGGTCTGTCAATACAGAGTTGATTTGGACAATCGGTTATATTAATTGCTTCAACGCTGCTTTGCCAAGATGCACCAAAGTCTGAAGATTTTCTAATACGCACTGTTCCTTGTGAGAGGTTTATTCCGTCAAAGTCGATATAACATAAAAACAAGTTGCCGTTGCTATCATATTTTAAAACAGGGTCTGCTTGTCTTTCTCCAGTTTCAATAGAAAGAAAATTGTAATTTCCCCATGTATTTCCGCCGTCTAAAGAGTTTTTAGTTTTAATAACAATACCCTCTCCAGGCTGAAAACCCATCCAAGAAACCGTTAGAATTTGAGAGTTCGTAGGGTGCATAGCCAAATAAGGCTCTCCATCGTAGAAGAAATTTTCTGAGATATCTGTATCTTGTGCTCTAGCAGCAAATACCAATAAAAGAAGTGCAGAAAGTAGTAATTTCATATTTTTAAAACTTGATTGATAAACGATTACGCACTTTAAAGATATTAATAAAATTCTTTTTGAATAACTGGAATAGAGTCTAAGGTAGAAAGGAGAATTCTTAAACTATCTCTTGTAGTAACCAAATCATAAGTTAAAATGTCTATTTCTCCTTGCTGGGTTTGAAATTTGATTTCTAGCAGCTGGTTGTTCGTTAACAAATCTTGGTTTTTGTTAATTAAGAATACATTCCAAAGTAAGAGTCCAATTACCATTGAAACACTTAGAATAGTGATTACTTTATTCATTTTTAAAAACAGTTTTAAGGTGTGGGTTTTTTGCATTAGCTTTCCAAATAATACCATCTACAAAGTAGTGCCATATTTGTGGTAGTGCTAATAGCGCTGTAAATATTGCGGTTAAAGACCTTTCAATTTCAAACGGATTATTTAGTAATTGACGCGTACCAAAAACAGCTTGCTTTTCGTGGTTAATGAGTTTATCCCAAAAAAACTCTTCTACAAAGGCCAAACATAAAACAACAAATACGATTATTACCGTCCATTTGAGAAAGAGGTTTTTGTTCGTTTCTCTTTTGTTATCTGTTTTGGATTTATAATAAATGATAAGAATAAAATAGGGTAAGCCATGTGCAACAACATTTGTTGTTGTAAAAACATAATCAGAGTTTATAAATACAATTGCGCCAAACCAATTTAAAACAGTAAAACTTATCCAAAGAAATGCACCAGTACTAAAGTACTTTGCTTTTATATTGAGGTATAACCAGTAGAAAAAAAATAAGAAGAAAAGAAGTGAAAAACTCCACTTAAAACTAGTGTATAAAAGAGTAGAATGGTTAAATGCGATGAAATCTCCTTCCGTAAACCAATGGAAATTTGAGTCGGGAGAAAAATGCCAGATTAAAATAGGAAGCGTGGTTGCTCCATAAATGACAATTTTATCCAAATTACGTTGAAATTTAGTGAGTTGAATTCCTCTTTTAACTCTATATAGGGCTAAAAATCCATATTGTTGTTTTATAAAATGAAAAACAGCGATATAAGCAAGCACTGTCCAAAACCAACTAATAGAAATAAAGGCCAAACAAAACGTTAGTATAAATATTACGGGCGGACCAATTACTAAAAATTGCTTGTGCTTACCGAACGCTTCTTTATCAAAATAAGTTCTAAATAAAGTGCTCCAAACATGAGAAACATCAAAACCAACTACGAAAAGTACCCAAGCCCAAATAGGAAAGGAGGTATAGATTAAGCTGTTTGGAACAAATAAAAAAGATATCCACAATAACGTAAAAGGAAGGTAAATACCCAATAAGTCAATACGTTTTGAGAATAAGTACTGCATACGCAGTAAAGATAACGTTTTAAAGTAAAAAGAGCTGGTAATTTAGTGTTCTACAAATTTCTGTCTAACAAATAGAGTAGGGCAGCCATGCTTCCGCAGCCCAATTCTAACTCTCTTTTATTTACGTTTTCAAAAACATCTGCAGCCGTATGGTGATAATCAAAGTAACGTTGAGAATCTGGACGTAAACCAAACAGTGGAATATCTTGATAGTAGGTTTTTAATGGATTAATATCTACACCTCCATATCCTTTTTCAAATTTATGCAGTTCGTAAGGCTTTAAAAGTTGGGCAAAAGATTGTAGCATTTTTATTTGATTTTCATTTCCATCACATGTAAAACCTCTTGGCGAAAATCCGCCTGCATCACTTTCTAAGGCTGCAATTTGATTTTCTCCTTTTTCTTTTACCCAAGCAGCGTAGGTTTTACCGCCATAATTTCCATTTTCCTCGTTCATAAAAAATACACAGCGTAAGGTATTATTGGGTTTGTAATTGAGTTCTTTAAGTATACGTAGGGCTTCCATAGAATGCACAATTCCCGCGCCATCATCGTGTGCGCCTTCTCCAACATCCCAACTGTCTAGATGTCCACCAAATGTGATAAACTGCTCTGGATTCTTTTTACCGGTTATTTCGGCAATTACATTATAAGATGTTTTGTCTTCGTATCGTTTGCAATCCATTTCTAAGATAAACTCGATACTTTTATCTGTTTGAAGCGCTAAAGCCAACTCTTCTGCACTTTTGGTAGATAAAGCAGCTCCCGGAATTTTTTTATTATCACCCTCGTAGTTCATAGAGCCTGTATGTGGATGATCGTCGATTGGTAAACCTAAAGACCGAATAATTACTGCTTTTGCTCCCAGTTTTCCAGCTTCTGCAGTTCCTCTCCCGCGTACAGGCCAGCATGCACCATAGGCTGAAAATGTAGAAATCATTTTTTCATCCATCGGTTGGTTTAGAAAAACAATCTTTAACTTTAGCTGGCTTTACACGTGTTAATTCTTCAAAGGTATTGAAGAGTACAACCTCGCCAGTTAGCACACCGTTGGTGCTTATAGATCCTCCTAAAGCTAAAATATCTACTTTGTGTAAAATGCCATCTTTGGTTTTATACCAAGCAACTTCTTTTGTTCCTCTTTCCCAGTGAGGTATTGGGATTTCTTGGAGATAGACCTTGTCAAACCCGTATCCTTCTAATTTTTGTTTTCCCCAATAAACTGCCATTTCAGCTTCAGCAGATCCGGTTAGTCGTGCACCAATATCTTTACATAAACTGCGCAGATCTTCATAGGCTCTCCCTTCGCTAAGCGCTATGTCAAACACTTTTCGTATAAAAATACTGTCGTTTTTATAATCAATTTGGGATATTCCAAAAACTGGAACAAGCAAGAAAAGAAGGAGTTTTTTCATTTTTTAGTCTCTAATTATCGTCATTTCATCTACCAAATGCTTAGCACCTGCGTATTTATCAATAATCCATAAAACATAGCGTACGTCAACCGTAATGTTTCTGCAACGCGAAGCATCAAACATGTAGTCAGACATTGTACTCTCCCAACTTCTATCAAAATTTAATCCCATTAGGTAACCATCTGCACTAATTACAGGTGAACCTGAATTTCCACCGGTGGTGTGGTTAGAGCCTGTGAAACATACCCAAAGTTCGCCTTCTTGTGCGTATTCTCCATATTCTTTTTGTCCGTAAAGCTCAATCATTCTCGGCAATACTTCAAAATCTGGATTTCCTGTATTGTGTTTTTCAATTAATCCTTTTAAGGTGGTGTAAGGCGTATATTTTATTCCATCTGTCGGATAGCTTCCTTCTAGTTTACCGTAGGTAATTCTCAAAGTACTGTTTGCATCTGCCCAATGTTTATCCTCAGGGAACATTTCGTATTTACCTTCAACGTAGGTTTTCATTAAGGCATTTTCTTTAGCATAGTAAAAACGTAAATCTGGTAATACCTTTTCTCTGAAATTTGCAGTTAAGGCTTGATGAAGCTTAAATAACGGATCTTTTTGAAGTTTTTTAAGTGATTTAGTAGATAATTTAGAGATAAACTTGTTGTAGCTATCTTCATTAGGAAAAATAGATTTCTTATACGCATATATAGCAAACATTTCTGGCGATTTTTCCTTTAATATATCGGGTACTAAAGCAGGATCAACCAACTTTAAATAAGCAACTGTTTGCTGTTTAAAAATTTCAAAGTCGATACGCTTATCAAAGTTTTTAAAGAATCCTTCTGAAGATTTAAGTAATGCGGTTTTAACAGAATCAATTTTTGTGTTCGACTCAAAGTTATCGCTGTTACTTAAAATTTCTTCTAAGCTTCTTGCTCTTTTAATAACTTCTGGTCCGTAATATGCATATTCGATGTACATGCTATACGCAAAATCTATCGGTTGATATTTAGTAGATAATTCATTTAAATCATCAACTAAGCTACCGTATTTAGAACTCCATTCTGGTTTTGAATTAGCTTTCTCTTGATAGCGTTTTTCGTATGCTATTTTTTTAGCAATTGCATCATTTCTTTTTAGGCCGTCTATTTGACCGATCCATTTTTTCCAAGCATTGGCAATTCTAGATTGTTTAGACGCGTATTGTAAGGTAATTAATTCACTTTTTCTCATCTCTGGTTTCATCACTCCTAAAGAAATATCGCGCATTTCAATACGTGCTGGACGTTCTTTTTCAATAATAAAAGCTAATTTATTTGAAATAGTGTGTTGTTCTGTAGTTCCTGGAAATCCATAAACCATAGTAAAATCTCCTTCTTTTCTAGCTTCTAATGAAATAGGTAAGTGATGAATAGGTTGATACGGTTTGTTGTTGATATTATAATCTGCAGGTTTGTTACCTGAACCAGCATAAATTCTGAAAATAGAAAAATCGCCGGTGTGTCTTGGCCAAACCCAATTGTCTGTATCTCCTCCAAACTTTCCTACTGTAGAAGGTGGAGCTCCAACCAGTCGAACATCATTAAACACTTCTTTTACTAATAAATAATAACTATTTCCAAAATCAAAAGGCTTAACATCTGCATCGTAGTGCGTATCTTTTAAAGCTTGAGCTTTAATTAAAGCAATGTTTGTAAGAATAAGTGAACGTATTTCAGATTCAGATTTACCTTCTGTTCCTGCTAAAACGGATTCAGTAACATCTTCTATCCTTACCATACGCGTAGCGTTTAAGCCTGGGTTTGGTAATTCTTCTGTATAGTCTTTTGCCCAAAAACCATTTTTTAAATAGTTTTTTTCTAGGCTAGAATGATAGTTTATTTGAGAAAAACCGCAGTGGTGATTCGTTAATAGTAGTCCTTTTTCTGAAACAATTTCTGCTGTACAACCACCTCCGAAATGCATAACAGCATCTTTAATACTCGCATTGTTGGCATCGTAAATATCTTTAGCAGATAGTTTCATTCCCATTGCTTGCATATCAGACTCAAATGCAGATAACAAGGTTGGTATAATCATTCCTTCTTCTGCCCGAATTACTAAAGTTGTGCAAAGCACGAAAAGTGTAATAAATTTTCTCATTGTTTTTGTCTTAAAAGAGCCCTAAATATAAGTATTGTTTAAGTTTTGGCTGAATAATTATGTGTTAAAGCGTATAAATCGCATTTTTGTGGTGTGGATAGTATTAGTTTTATATTTCGGTTAGGCGTTTTATTTGCCATTTTTGGATTTATCTGGTTTTTGATTAACGCAGGAATAACCTTACTGAGAGGTTCGCAGCAAAAGTCAATCACAGAAGTGTATATTCTAAAGTTTATTCGCTATTTTTTCATGGTAGATGTAACTTTACTCTTTTGTATAGAAAATACAGAGGGTGATTTGAATATAGGTAGGCTAATAACAGCCGGATTAATATTAGTGATGTACTTTTTGAGTAAATTTCAAAATGCAGAATTGAAATCGCGTTTCTCAGCAATACGTGGTAGTTTATTATCTCAGCTACCCATTCAGAATAACTTTAACCGTAATGCCGAAATTCTTGTGATATCAATAGCAACTTTATTTTTCGCTTTTTTGGTTGCTTTCCCACGATATGCAAACAATCCGATCAGCGAATGGTTGTACGAAACAATACTTGGTTTTGAACAAGCTCCTTTGCTTGGCTTCATTTTTAAGGTTGTTGGCTTTTTCTTCGTAATTTCCATCTTTGTTAAGCTGTCTCGTGGTTTAACTGTTCTTCTTACAGGCGGATCGATAAATCCAGAAATACCTTCAGATAAATCCAATTCTGACAACGAAAACGACACGCATTTCGACGATTACGAAGAAATTAATTGATTTATTACTGACAACGTTTGTGGAATAATTAATTGATCTGTGTTGTTATTGATGACAAACGGTGTAAGCGCTTGTTTTCTTTCATCGCTCCATTGCTTATCCATTCGCTTTCTTACTTGATCTTTAGATACATTGTCTCTCTTCATCACACGTTTAATACGTGTCTCTTCAGCTGCTGTAACAAATACAATGGCATCAAAATTTTTATGTGCTCCAGTTTCAAATAAAATCGCAGCTTCATTAAACACAAGAGGAGCTTTATTGGCTTTAGAGAATTGATCAAAAGCTTCTCTAACAGCCGGATGTACTATAGCGTTGAGTTGAGCTAGAACCTGATTATCCTCAAAAACCACCTCAGCGATGTACGCTCTATTTAGAGCGTTGTTTTTATAGGCTTGTGGACCGAAAAGTTCAAGGATGTCTTTTTTTAGAGTGGTGTGCATTAGTCGTTTTGCTTCGGCGTCAGAATCAAACACAGGATAATCTAATGTTTTGAGTAGTTTGCATACGATAGATTTTCCGGCTCCGATACCACCTGTAATTCCTATTGTTTTAGACATTTACACTTTATATTTCGTCAACCTCAATCATCGTAAAAGGTAGGTTAATAATTGCTTGATAATCTTCCCCTGCTTCTTCCATATCTTCGTCGTCTTCTTCAAAGAACCAATTAACATTAATCTGGGTATTCCCTCGATTTATATCTTCTAGTTTTTTAAATAAATCTAAAATACATTTCGAAGAACTCGTATTGAAATACTCTAATTTCATGTCTACAATTGTTTGTTCTTGAGGATCTGTTCCGTATATATCTAGCCAGTCGAGCAAAGGTTTGTAAAATTCAATTGAATTCTCTGGAATAGACCTTCCTTTTAGCTCCAGTTTCCCTTCTTGGGCTAAAAATAAAACACTAGGTGTTTTTGCTGATCCTTCTAGTTTTAAATCTTTCATCTTTTTATTAAGTATTTATTCTATCGTTACTTTTAAACAGAAGAAAGAAATATCTTCTGTAATGGGTTTAAATTGAAACGCTAGTTTGTTTCCTGATTTTCTGCGTAAATCTATCATTCCTAAACCTGCTGTTCCTTGTTTATTTCTTTTGCCATCGTTTAGGCTTTCAATGTAGTGGTTTCTTAATTCACTGTTATTCATGTTGTTAAGCAGTAGTAATTCATTCTTCAACCCTTCTAATTTACTATTGTGAATGTAATTGCCAGTTTTAATATAGTATGCTGTTTCGTTTTTATACACTAGAAGTATAGAGGAATGAGAATTCTCGGCGGATAAGTTTTGTTCTTTGAAATCAAACTTTTCAGTGTGATGATAAAGGTTCTGTAAACATTCTACCAAAAGATGAAATACTTTTTTTCGAATTTTTTTCGAGGGTTCTATCTCTTTTAATTTAATCTCTATAATTTCCAAAGTGCTTTTCAAGAGATCAGCCGTAACAATGCTCTTAAAAGAAAGAATAACTTTTTCTTCTTTTACAGTAGAGTAGAAATCGTAAATACTGCTTAACGGCATATGATTTATTTGGGCAGCTACGATATTTCGGTGGCTGCTTAACAAATATAAAAAAATGTTTAGTAAACAAACGTTACTTTTAAAATTAGTTCTACCAAAGTATATGATTAACTTTGCGCGCATATTTCTCAAGGATAGTTCAAATGAAAGCAACCTGGTTTAAAACATGGTTCAATACAAAGTATTACCACATTCTTTATAAAAATAGAGACCACAAAGAAGCGCAACTATTTATAGATAGATTAGTTAGCGTTCTAAATCTAACAAGTGAGAAATGTTTAGATTTAGCTTGCGGTAGAGGTAGGCATTCTGTGTATCTGAGTAAAAAAGGGCTAGATGTTACAGGGCTCGACCTATCTGAAGAGAGCATAGATTTTGCAAAACAGTTTGAGACCGATAGGCTACATTTTGGTGTGCACGATATGCGAGAGGTGTATGCACATGAAAAATTTGACGTAGTTTTCAACCTTTTTACCAGCTTTGGCTACTTTGATTCGGAATCAGAAAATCTAAAAGTACTGCAGTCGGTTCATCACATGTTAAAAGATGATGGAAGATTGGTAATCGATTTTATGAATGCAACACAAGTTGTGAGAAATTTAAAAGATTACGAGGTTAAAACAATTGATAGTATCGATTTTCATATCCGTAAATCATATACAGGTAAGCATATTTTAAAAAATATACAATTTGAAGCCGATAACGAGAAGTTTGATTTTACGGAAAAAGTACAAGCCTTAGAAAAGAAAGATTTCTTATCACTTTTAGAACAGGCAGGTTTCGTACTTGAAAATAGTTACGGAGATTTTCAACTCTCAGAGTTTACTTCAGCTACTTCTGAACGTTTAATCTTAATTGTGAAGAAAAAATGACTACGCTTTTAATTTTATTAGCTTTAATAGGCTCAGTGCTTTTAGGAGCAGGTATTGTTATATTTTTGAATGGTAGAAGTCAAGATAAAACAATAAAACTATTGCTTTCTTTCGGAGGAGGTTTTTTACTTTCTATCGCTTTCATTCATTTTATACCAGAAATATACTCGAAGCATGATTATAACATTGGGTTTTACATTTTAATCGGTTTTCTTATTCAATTGTTTCTAGAGTATTTCTCTGGAGGTATTGAACATGGACATGTACATCCTACTAAAAATGGAACATTGCCTTGGGGACTTTTTATTTCGTTAAGCTTACACTCTTTTATTGAAGGTATTCCACTCGCTCAAGATGTAACAAACGGAGCCGAAGCATTGATTGACCATGTGCATACACATGGACATGCACACCATCACGATGGAGACGATAATACCTTACTTTTAGGTATTATTTTACACAAAATTCCTGTTGCCGTAGCACTTATGACGATGCTATTGGCTTCTGGTTTCAATAAAAAAAAGTCATGGATTGTGATACTCGGGTTTTCAATCATGGCTCCAATTGGCTTTTTGTTCGGACAATACGGATTTTCTAGGTTATCTTTAGATATTGATCTAATTCTTGCTGTGGTTGTAGGTATGTTTTTACACATTTCTACTACTATTATATTTGAATCATCTGAAAATCACAAATTCAACTTTGCGAAACTAGTAAGTTTGTTAATTGGAGTTGTGCTTGCTTTACTTGTTCATTAGCGACTCTCCATTAAATAGTCCAGCAGCATATTTAGCTCTTATAACACGTGAAGCAGCAAGATCAACCTTTATTCTAAATGCTTCGTCTGAAGTGTATTTTTCGACTAATTCTTGATGTGCTTTTTCGGCATTTAATGGCATGAGTAAAATGTCGCAACCTGCCTCAATAGCCTTGGTGTTTGCATTTTTAATAAAACTTACTCCACCCATATTCATTGCATCTGTAACCACCAACCCTTCAAACTTTAAGCTATCGCGCAACAAAGTGGTTACAATCTTTTCAGAGATAGAAGAAGGCATATCATTGGTGTTAAATTTTGTATTATTTTTAATTGCTATGTGCGCTATCATAATACTCATGGTTCCCGCTTTGATAAGTGGAGGATAGTTCACAATTTCTTTTAACTCACCATCAATATATACTAGTTTTTTATGTGTGTCGCCCGTTACAAAGCCATGACCTGGGAAATGCTTTGCGGTAGCCAAGATATTATGTTCTTGAGTTTCAGTAATAAATGCACTCGACCAATTTATAACACTGTCGGGTTCGTGTCCAAAGCTTCTCCAACCTACAGTTTTATTTGGCGACATATCCACTACTGGTGCAAAATTGTAGTTAATTCCTATATCATTTAATTCTTTAGAAATAGCTTTTGCGCAGGCAATTACCTCTTTCTTGGTTTTTAACGTATTCGCTTTTTGAACGGCTGGCGTTCCGGTAATTTTTCTATTAATTAAACTGGGTTCAGCATCCGCACTGTACAAAAAGGGGAGTTGGTTCAATGAATCATTGAGTGCATTAAATTCACTAATCCAATTGGTAAATTCAGTTTTTGAGCCATTTAACATCAATACACCGCCAATTTTACCCTCTTTTATTAAGCGTTCAATCAATTTTTTTTCTTGACCGTACCTACCTACAGCAGGCATAATAAGCTGCGCAACTCTTTGGCTTGGAGTAAGACGCGATAAGGTTTCTTTTACGCGCCTTTCTAATTTCGCATCCTTGCTAAAAAAATCGTCCAGCGAATAGTTAATTTGTTCTTTAACTTCTGCTGTATCTTGATTTTTAACTTCTTGTGCACAAGAAACAAGGTAAAATGGAAGTGCAAAGGTGATGAGTAATGCGTGTTTAAGATTCATATTAAAAAATTTCATTTAAATACTGTTTAAAGTCTAGGGCTTCAAAATCTCTTCCGTTTCTTAAAGAGATTATTTTTTTGATGTTGTTCTCTTCAATAACTAGACCATAACCCATTAAGGTGTTCTTTACTTTTCCGTTAGTAAGTTTGGCAACAGATCCGAATCTGAGGTCTTTACAAAGCAATATGTTCCCCTCTTTTTCTATGGAAAGATAGCCTTTAGTAACAAATTTAATTTTTTCTACAATTTCTTGAGATGCTTCATCTAAACTAGCTAAGAGATCATAGTTCTTTTTAAATCTCTGTATGTCAGTTGCATCAAAATCTTTCCATAAATGATGATAGGCCATAATAAAGTCATCTTCTGTTTCGCTTAAACTCATCCAATAAAAACTGGTTAATGGCATTGGCTTTACAGAAGATTGTAGTAGTTTTTCTTTCGGAAATTTAGCTTCTACTCCTGATAGTATAGTTAGTTTGATAATTACACCAACAAGTAAGTAAGCCGTTGAAAGAGATAAACCGAAAAGATTCCATTTCCTTCTACTTGCTGAAGTTCTCTTTTTAAACAAAGCTACAAGTAAACAGAATGAAAATGGTATGGTATACAAAGGATCGATAACAAAAATAGAGTTAAAACTAAATCGTTCTGGGTATGGCCAAAGAAACTGTGTTCCCCAAGTTGTGAAAATGTCTAACATCGGATGAGTAACAGTACATAAAAACACAAAAAGGAACCAAGGTTTGTATGCTATTTTCTTTTTGTAAAGACGATAAAATAAATAGCCCACGGAGCTTGCCATGAATAAGGCGAAAAGGATAGAGTGACTAAAACCACGATGAGATAAATCTTGATCCAAGGGATTGTCGAAAAAATACTTTAAAAGAACGTCTAGATCAGGAACTGTTCCAAGTATGGCTCCAAAAAGCGCTGCTTTACCACCTATTTTTTTTCCCAGTACGGCTTCTCCTACAGCTGCACCAAGAACAATTTGACTTAATGAATCCAATTAAAATATATATTTAAGTTCTGTTTTTATATTGCCGTCTAAGGTAAGGGCAACCGGACAAGTATTTGCTGCTTGTTCTATTTTTTTCTGCTGTTTGTCGTCCCAATCATTTCCAGATAGGTCGAGTTCAATGGTAAGCTGTTTAATTTTTCTAGGGTTATTTTGCATTTCTTTAATTACTGCTACTTCTCCGCTCTTAAACGTAAGAGCATTTGTATTGCAGTAAATACCGATAATTGTAAGCATACAGGACGCGTAAGATGCAGCAATTAAATCGGTTGGAGAAAAAGCTTCTCCTTTACCTTTATTGTCTGTTGGAGCATCTGTAATAAAAGATGCGTTGCTCTTTATATGTGTGCATTTTGTTCTTAAGTCTCCTAAATAACTAACCTGAGTGGTAATCATGATTATATTCTTTTATTATTGATTAAATTTGTGAAAGAATAGAGTGTAAAAGTAGCGATTATTCTATACTCTTTATTCAATTCAAATGAATTACTAAAAAGTAAAGCAGATGGCAGAGGTACTAGAAAAAGAAAGTCAATCAGTAAGAATTAAAAAACCAAAATGGTTACGTGTTAAATTACCTACTGGCGAGAATTATCGTAAAGTTCGCGGATTGGTTGATGAACATAAATTACATACGATTTGTGAAAGTGGAAGTTGTCCAAATATGGGCGAATGCTGGGGAGAAGGTACAGCTACTTTTATGATATTGGGTAACATCTGTACACGTTCTTGCGGTTTTTGTGCTGTTCAAACTGGCCGACCAGATGCTGTTGACGAATTTGAACCAGGTAGAGTTGCGAATTCCGTTAAAATAATGGGTGTAAAACACGCTGTATTAACCTCTGTTGATAGAGATGACCTTTCTGATGGAGGAGCCGGAATCTGGGCGCAAACTGTGCGTGCGATAAGAAAACAATCTCCAGGTACTACGTTAGAAACTTTAATTCCTGATTTTGCAGGGAAATGGGAGAATTTGCAGGTGATTATTGATGTAGCTCCTGAAATTGTTTCTCACAACTTGGAAACAGTGCGAAGATTAACAAAAGAAGTTAGAATTCAAGCCAAATACGATAGAAGTTTAGAAGTGCTTTTTAGACTAAAAAAAGGTGGAATGCGATCTAAGTCGGGCGTTATGTTAGGATTAGGCGAAACACACGAAGAAGTGCTAGAAACAATGCATGATTTAAGAAGCGTTGGGTGCGATATTTTAACTTTAGGTCAATATTTACAACCTACTCCAAAACATTTACCGGTAGCCGAGTTTATCACGCCAGAACGTTTTGAAGAGTACCGTGTGAAAGGTTTAGAAATGGGGTTTAGGTATGTAGAAAGTGGACCACTTGTGCGTTCTTCTTATCATGCTGAGAAGCACATTTTTGACTTCGTGGAAAGTTAGACATGTAGATTTTTGGTTACAATTGTTCTGATTTACATTGTAGGAACGTTGTATTTTCACGAACTTTACAGCAGAATGCGAAAAGGTGACTTTAAAGTATAGAAATTCTTAGTTTTTATTCTTAAATTGGCGCCTGCTTTAACTATAATTAACAGGAAATAAATAAATATGAAGCGTAACAAACTCATTTTAGGTTCTTTATCCGTTGCTGTAATTGCTACAGCAGCTGTGGTTTGGAATCCTTCAAGCAATCAAGAAGCGAGTAAATACTCGCAAAAAGGCCTTTCTGCTCTTATTACCAAAACTGGTGGTACAGAGGCTGATAAGTTTTTTGCCTCCAAAATGATTGATGCTCAAACAGGTGAATTCATCACAAACGAGCGTTATCAAGAAGTAATGGAGCATTATAAATTTGCACCTAAATCTAATGTTATTGAGTGGTTCGAAGAAGGACCAGCAAACGTTGGAGGTAGAACAAGAGCAATTGTAATTGATCATGAAAATATCAATAACATTTGGGCAGGTTCTGTTTCTGGAGGTTTATTTTACTCTCCTTCAAGAGCTAACTTCTGGGAAAGAGTTACTTCTTATCCAGGAACGCAAATGATTTCTGCAATGACCATGGATGCCGACGGAAATTTATATGTTGCAACAGGTCATGGAGGAACGGGTGAAGGGTCTTTCCCTTTGAATGCTGTGAGTGATGGAATGTACGTTTCTACAGATAAAGGAATTACTTGGGAACAAGTACCAGGAACATCAAATTTCTCTACTATTAGAGAAGTAGTAAGTACACCTAATACTAATAAAGTATGGTTTACTACGAATGTTGGACTGCGTTCTTGGACTTACGGAGATCCTGCAATTGAAACGGTTGTAACAGGAATTTCTGGTTCAGGTGCTGGAGCCCTTGATATCTCTCAAGATGGTCAAGTTCTGGTATGCGAGTTTGGTAATAATACAGGTATTTCTACTGATGGAGGTGTTACTTGGACAAATAGATCAGGAAACGGAGCAGGAGAAATCTCTTCTTTAGGTTGGTCTAGAATCGAGTACACTGTTTCTCAAAAGAAAGCAGACGGAACACATTCTATTTATGCATCTACGACTACATCATCAAATGCAGGACAGTGGGTGTCGCATGATAACGGAACAACTTGGTTTGAGCATACAGGACCTTCTGGAGAAGGATCTGCATTAGATATCTTTAGAAACCAGGGAACATACAACAATACAATAATTGTAGATCCAACAGATACAGAAAGAATTCTAGTAGGTGGAATTGATGTTTGGTCTTGGAAACAAACAGGTCCGAATTCTGCGCCAGCTGGTGCTTGGGATCAAAAATCTCAATGGTTCTTACCAGAACAGTCTCCGTTATACGTTCACGCTGATATACATGAGTTCCAATGGAATTCTGTTAACCAATTGTTTATTGGTTCTGATGGTGGAGTTGGAGTTTCTGATGATTTAGCGCAAACATTTAGACCTTCAAATAGAGGATACAACACTGTTCAGTTTTACGATGTTGCTTACGATAAAAACGGTAGTGTTTTAGGTGGAGCTCAAGATAACGGTACTCAATACAACGATCACACCAACGCAACTTATCAAGATTTTGTTCGTGTAACAGGTGGAGATGGGTTTGATTGTGCGATTTCTTTCTATAATCCAAATGTAATGTTTACAACTGTTCAGTTTGGAGATTTAAGAAGATCTGGAGATGGTGGATTAACATTTGGAGATTTTTATCCAACAGTGCCTTCAGGATACTCTCCAGTAGGGGAAGCAGGTGCAAATAGACCTTTCCATACTTCTATCAAATTAGCAGAGTATTACGATACAAATTCTGAAGATAGTATCTTATTCATACCAAGAGAGAACTATAATGTTGGTGATTTAGTAAAAGTACCTAGTTTCGCAACAGGTGATACAATTGACTATATTACACCAACTCCATTATATTTTGACGATACACTTTTATACGAATCTTCATTAACAACAATTGATTATATTGTAACTGACGAAACAACAGGTTTTGAATACGATTTAGGTGAAAGTTCATTTACAGCATTTGCATCTGCATCTGGTAACTATCCGCCGGCTATTGGAGATTCTTTATTAGTTTCTACACCTTTTGGAACAGACACTGTAGTAGTATCTGCAACAGAAGCGTATGATCACTTCTTTGGTTTAAATGCAGCTACTGGTCAAACATTTGACTTAGGTAAAGATACTCTAACAACCAACGTTTCTTGGGATACAATTACAGTACAAGATCCTTTCCAATCATGGTTAGTGATTTATGTTGCAAACAACGGTGGTGAAGTTTGGGGAACGAGAGACGCTTTAAGATTATCTGATTTAACTCCACAATGGGTAAGATTAGTAGACGGAATCGGTAACTCAGGAGAATGTGAATTTGAGTTTACAGAAGATTTAAACCATTTATTTGTTACTTCAGGAGGACTTGTTAAGCGTGTTTCTGGAATAGGACAAGTATATACATCTGATCCAGATTTCCAAGATAAAGTAGATATTGATGAAACACCTATAACAACAATTACAAACATGGCAGGTGCAAGTGGAATCAATGCCATTGGTATGTGTCCAAGTAATCCTGATGTGTTATTTGCAAGTAACGGACAGTTTGGAGGAACAATTTATAGATGTGACAATGCGACTCAAGCAGCACCAAGTTTTACAAACTTAGGAACAGAGCCAGCAGCATTTTTCGACTTTGTTGTAGACAGAGAAGATGATCAATTGGTAATCGCTGCAACTTCTAATGGGGCAATGGTTTCTGAAAATGGTGGAACATCATGGACTCTTTGTGCTGCAGGTTCAGAAGGATTCGAAGGTGTACCTTCATTCTCTGTAACTCAGAACTGGAGACCAAACGGACCAGGTATTTTAGGAAACAGAAGAGAAGGTGAAATATATATCGCTACGTTTGGTAGAGGTATGTTTAGTTCAGAGTCTGTTTTAGGTTTTGGAGACAATAACTCTTCGGCTAACAACAATGAAGCTGTGAAAGAAAAAGCGAAAATGACAATATTCCCTAATCCTTTAGTGAATAATGCTTCTATCGCATTTGAATTAGAAACTGCATCTAAAGTAGATATCAAGATTTATAACCTTTCTGGTAGAATGGTAAAACAAATCAACTCTACTTCTGGTAACGCAGGTAAAAATACAGTAGCGTTTGATGCTTCTAACTTGCCTTCTGGAACTTACATTGTTAAGTTTAGAGCAGGTACTACAAATCAAACAGCGAAGTTTATTAAAATGTAATAAACAGATATATTTATTTCCTAAGTCCCTCTCGATTTCGAGAGGGATTTTTTTGTGCAATTTTTTATACATTGCATACTTCATTCAAATAAAACATTACAAATGGCGAGAATTTTACTCTTACTACTTCCCTTATTTACATGGTTGGGATGCACCAACAAATCTGTTCCAGAGAAATTGGGAGATAAGCAGGTTGCGATTTTTGACTCGTTAGCGGTTTATTTTGATCCAGCGCTAAAGGACCTTAAACTCAATGCAAGTACAGACAGTGTATTACGGCTAGATGCAGGAAGGGTAATCTTAAAAAAGATAACATTGCCAGATTATGAGTTATCGGCAGATGTTAAATTAAATGTATTACTTACGTCTAATGGTGATCCATGGGATAAATCAGGTTCTTTCTTTTTGTTACCCGTTGATTCTGATTTTAGCTTGATCGACTTTGAAGTAGGTAAAGTAAACTTAAAAGATATGGAGCAGCCTTTTCCAGCAGTGAAATATGCAAAAAATGGCGACCAAAATTACTATCCACCATTAGAATTAATGCGTTTTATGACGCCTTTTGGAGTAGGTCATTTTAGTAACGATGAACGCACCTTAGCACAAAAGCCAATCTACTTAACGAAATATGATACCCTTGTGAAATGGTCGGCTGATATATCTCATTTACTTCCTGTACTTAAAAAAGAAGTGTATTTAGGAGTATATATTGATACTTGGACAAAAGAAGGGTACACGCTTTCTGCAGATATACACTTTAAAGAATTTCCTTATGCTCTAGCTAATGAAAAAAAGAAGGATAAAGCAGTTATATCTCTGGTAAATACCATTAAGTATGCTGCCGATCAAAGAAATTTTGATGGTTTTTATGAAGATAGTTTATGCGTTGATTTTTATTTAGATTCTTCATTGTCTAATGTAAAACTGTACTATACTTCAACGGGTCATGGCGGGCACGCAACTGGAGATGAATTTACGAAACACAAAAATCACATCTTTATTGATCAAAAGATTGTCTCTTCTTTTACTCCTTGGAGAGATGACTGTTATCAATTTAGAGGATTAAACCCGAGTTCAGGAGTTTGGTACGATACAGTTAGATATAAAGGAAAGTTAATCGAAGAAAGAATTGCATCGTCAGATTTTTCACGTTCAAATTGGTGTCCGGGTAGCAGTGTTGAGCCATTAAGTATAAGCTTAGGTGAGTTAAATATGGGTAAGCATCAATTGAAAATAAAAATCCCTACAGCTCAAAAAGCAAAAAAAGGAGAGGACAATTATTGGATGGTAAGTGCCTATATTGTTGGTGAATAAACTACTAGATTATCTTTATTTTTCTGATTTTGAAATAAATATTACAATTTTTGTAGTACGACCCAATAATTGGTCTACCTTTGTACCAAATAAATTATATTATGAATAAAGGAACAGTAAAATTTTTCAATGATGAAAAAGGATTCGGATTCATCAAAGAAGAAGGTTCGAACACAGAGCATTTTGTACACGTATCAGGATTAATCGACGAAATTCGTGAGAACGACGAGGTTGAATTTGAGTTACAAGAAGGAAAAAAAGGATTAAACGCGGTTAACGTAAAAGTACTATAATAGGTCTTTATTAATTTTTGAAAAGCCTTTCCAAACGGAAAGGCTTTTTTTGTTTCAATCTTTTATCTGCTCCAGCTTACGCGCACTTTTCTGTTTTTGAGCTTTTGATTATCTACACGCTCTTTTACTTCATGCGCTTCCTCTAACACTACACTCACAAAGCTAAAATTATCTTTCAAGGTTATTTTGCCCAATTCTTTGTTGCTAATTTTTCCAGTTTTACAGAAGAAACCAACTAAATCTAATTTTCTGATTTTGTCTTTCTTACCAACAGGTAAGTACATTGTTTTATAAGGAGCAACAATAGCTTCAGTAATTGGAGCTAACTCAAAATAGGATAAGGTTTGCAAATGTTCTGGAATCGCTTTGTTTTCGTCTACCATATAAAAAACGTTCCCTTTAGCATTCATTCTTCCTGTTCTACCATTTCTATGCGTATCCGCACTTTCGTCTATTGCTAATTGGTAGTGAATCACATCTTCAATGTCATCAATATCAATTCCTCTTGCTCCTAGATCAGTACAAACCATTAACATAGTGCTACCGTGTTCAAACTTCAATAATTCTCTTTCTCTTTCTTTTTGATCTAAACCACCATGGAAAACAGATACAGGTAGTTTATAATCATTTAAAAAGCCAGCTACAGCCTCGGCTCTATCTCTGTGGGTGGTGAAAATAATTTTTTTTCCATTCGGTTTGGAGAGTAAAAAGTCTAACAGTGTTTCTAGTTTGTCTTCTTGCTCGTAGGCAATGTTTGCTTTTGTGATGGAGGGAGCAGATTCTTTAGAATAGTCTTTGGTTTCAAAGGTGTATTCGTTCACAAAATCTGGTAAACTTTCAATGTTTGTTGCAGAATTCAAAATAATCTGGCTCCATTTTTCTTGGTTCTGAACAATAAAGCGCATTTCGTTTGTAAATCCTATTTCAAGCATTTTATCGTATTCATCCAAGATTAACTGATGAAAATTTATATTGTCTAAATTTCCTCTATTGATATGATCGACTAATCTTCCAGGAGTTGCAACAAGCATGTTGAAACCTTCCATAATTTGATTGTATTCGCGCTCCACGTTGTTTCCGCCGTAAATAGCAATGGCTTTGTAATCAGTCTTTAATGTTTTAATCACATCAACAATCTGTAATGCAAGCTCTCTGGTTGGTGTAAGTACAATGGTTTTTTGATTGCTGTGTTGTTTTAAATTTCTAAAAATTTGAATAAGAAATCCAATTGTTTTTCCCGAGCCTGTTGGCGAAATAATTATTTGTGATTGAGTAAGCGGAGCTTCAAGCGCATCTTTTTGCAAGCGAGTTAGCGTTTCAAAGCCCAATGTAGTTTGTATATTTTCTTGGATATTCATCTTTTTATGTTTGAGCTACAAAGGTAGTTATTAAAGATGTCAAAATACTGATTTTCACTTCTGGTGATGCGCTCTTCTTCGCTGTTACTTTATTTATTACAATGTTTACAAGAAAAGCGCAGTTTAATCACTTTTTTTATCTTTACTCTTATAACCTGTATCAAAACCACAGATATGAATCGAATTTTAAGCGTTATTGCTGGACTGCTGTCTATGTTACATTGTTTCTCACAAACGATACCTGTTGATAGATTGGTAGATTGGAGTGTAGCCGGTTTAGCCGATACTTCAACGATGAACTTTACCGTTATCGACATGACACAATACGGAGTGGTTGGAGATGGTGTAACACCAAATGACGGAATTATGGATAATATCTTGGCCACCATTTTTACGCCCGGAGTTGTATTCAAGTTTCCAGCGGGTAATTTTTTGTTTAATTCTACGATTCAACTGCCAAGTAAGACGATCATAAAAGGTGAAGGAGCTGATGCTACCCTTTTTACGATGGATTTAGGAGGAGCAGGCCATGCAATAACCATGCAAGGAAATGCCGTTAATTCAGACACTACAGCTTTTTTAACTAGTGGATTAAAGAATGATTCTACGTGTACAGTGTATAACACATCTCTTTTTCAGGTGGGAGATTGGGTTAGGTTAATACAAGATGATACAGATTGGGTAACTTCCTCATGGGCAGAGAATAGAGTAGGTCAAGTTGTACAGATTAATGCAATAAATAATCAAGAAATTACCTTTTCTTCTGCTTTTAGAATGGATTATGATAACGCGCGCTCACCTTACTTAATGAAAATAAACCCAGTTGAAAACAGTGGGGTAGAATGTTTAAAAGTGTTAAGAGTAGATGATACAGCTCCAGAACAAAGTAGTTCTATTTTCTTTAATTATGCTGCTAATTGTTGGGTGCTTGGTGTAGAATCTGAAAATTGTACGTTTAGTCACATTGGCTCCTATTTCTCTTCAAATCTTACCATTTCTCAGTCTTATTTTCATCACGCTTTTGGGTACGGAGGCGGAGGTAGGGCATATGGTGTTATGTTACAGTCTACCACAAATGAATGTTTAATAGAAAACAATGTTTTTGAGCATTTACGTCATTCTATGATTTTACAATCTGGTGCAAATGGAAATGTTTTTGCCTATAACTATTCTTTTGATCCCTTTTGGGAAAGTACGCCAAGTAACTCTGCTGGAGATATGGTTTTGCATGGAAATTATCCTTTTTCCAACCTATTTGAAGGTAATATTTGTCAGAACATAGTTATCGATAATTCGCACGGACCTAATGGTCCGCATAACTTGATTTTTAGGAATCGTGCAGAAGGTTATGGCATTTTTTTTAGTGCTACAAACTCGCCTAATCAAACCATTGTTGGAAATGAAATTCCAAATACAAATTTTCCGTATAACCTTGTTAACTATACAATTCAAGGTGCAAACCATTTCCTTTTTGGGAATAATAATAAGGGTTCGATTGATCCTGTGGGGACAGATGTTTTGAACGATACAAGCTATGCTTACATGCAGAAGCCGGCTTACTTAAACGCTACGGGTTGGTTTGGAATTGGTGTGCCAAATCAAATGAATCAAAACGTGATTCCAGCTTTTCAGCGAACACAAAATAATATAATCATGGAAAACGCATGTACTGTTCCGAGTTTATCCATTCAAGAAAGTGAACCCGATTTATTGCACACATTTGTATCGCCAAATCCTTTTTCTGATAAATTAACGCTTAAAGTAACAAAAAAAGTACAGGCAATTGATATTTTAAATAGCACCGGAACACGAGTTTTTGAAACATTCGTCGTAAACGGTTATCCAACAGAAATTAATACTAGAGATTGGAAAAAAGGTGTGTATTTTGTTAGAATTCATACGATAAATAAGCAAGCTTATACTTTAAAACTGATTAAATTATACGAGTAGGTCTAGCGTAATCGGTCAGCTTTCATTTAATTTTGAATGGTCTTGTAGGCCTTCTATTTTTAAGTCGTTTTCATTTCTATAGTTAACAAAACCTATTATCTTTACCTCCGATATGAAGTTTGCCTATCCGGAGTTTTTGTTTGCATTTTTGGTACTCTTGATACCAATCATCATTCATTTATTCAATTTTCGGAAATATAAAACCTTATATTTTTCTAGTTTACAGTTTTTAAAAAACGTAGAAGAACAAACGCGTTCTACCCAAAAGCTTAAACATTTACTTGTATTATTAGCGAGGTTATTTGCATTTAGCTGTCTGGTATTGGCATTTGCACAACCTTATTTGCCAAGAAATAATACAAATGTTACTACCAAGCAACCGTTGCTTGCAATATATTTAGACAATTCTTTTTCTATGGAAGCTATTGGCACCAATGGAGAGTTATTGTCTGAAGGTAGAGAAACGGTTAGGAAAATAGTTGAAGATGCTTCAGTAGAGAGTAGTTTTTTACTTTTAACAAATGCTTTGTCTGGTGTTGAACAGCGTATTTCAAGTAAAAGAGAAATACTTAATCGATTGGATGAAATAGAGGTGTCTGCGCTACAAAAAGATATTGGAACAATCTTATCACTGCAAAAAGAAATTATTGATAAAGAAAATTGGGAAGGTCCAGTACAGTATATTTCAATAAGCGACTTTCAGAAGATAAGTACCAATTTTAACGATTTGGTTGTAGATTCAACCGCAAGTTATTATCCCATACAGCTTACAGCTCAAAATTTAGGCAATCTTTATATTGACTCGGTTTGGTTTACTTCTCCGTTAAGAAAAGTAAATAACAACAATGAGTTACATGTGAGAGTAAGAAATAACGGAGATATTAATTTACAAAATGTTCAATTAGAATTTAATTTACCCAATAACCAACGAACAATTTTAATAGATGTTCCGAGTAATGATTTTACGGATGCCCTTTTAAATTATACAGATCAGTCGGTAGGACAAAAAATAGGTGCAGTAGAAGTAAACGATCAACAACTTTATTTTGATGATACGTTTTATTTCAGTTACGCGGTTGAAGAAACAAGTGCCGTTTTAATTTTAGATGGAGAAAACAGCCTTAGTAATCCTACTTATGTGTATGAAACAGACGATTATTACACTGTAAAAAGAGTAAGACAAAATCAGCTTACCTTAGATCAACTAACAGGTGTGAATTTAATTGTTTTAAATGGTCTAAATTTTATTTCTAGCGGACAACAAGAGCGCTTGTTAGAATTCACAGAAAACGGTGGATCCTTGTTTATTATTCCAGGAGATAAAATAGATTTTAATAGCTATAATACGCTGTTAACGGCTTTGAATATGCCTAACTTTAGAAACGAAATGTCTGCCGGTTTAACTGTATCCGGACTTAATTATGAGGATGCTTTCTTTGAAGGAATTTTTCAATCGAAACCTAAAAAGCTCAACCTGCCTTATGTTCAAAAAGCATATGCAATCACAGAAAACACCTTGTCTAACTCCATTAATCTTCTTAGTTTTCAAAACAAGAAAGGATTGTTTGTTAAAAGTAACGGCATTAAAAAAGTATACCTATTAACTACAGCGCTTCAACCAGCGTTTAGTAAAATTACAAATCATGCGCTTTTTACAGCTCTATTATTAAGAGCAGGAGAGCTTTCTCAAAGAAACAACGCCTTGTATGCTACTTTAGGAGAAACGAGTAGTTATCAGATAGAGAATGACCAGCAAGCCGAAAATGTAATACACCTTAAGAATGCAAGCACAGATTTTATTCCGCCAATTGAAAAGAAATCAAATTTTTCTTTGATTCAATTGAATACCAGTGCTGCCATAGAAAATTTAAAAGCAGGTATTTTTAGCATAGAAACAGATAGAGAATTGACTAAAATAGGACTTAACTACACACGAAAGGAATCGGATATTTCTGTGTTCGAAGTGGAAGCTGTTGCCAATCAATTAAAAGCACTTGGAGCTCAAAATGTTGTGAGTTCCAGCATCTCAAATTTATCGGAAGTAGCGCTTCTGGATATTGAAAAGCCAACAGAGTATTGGCGAATTTTGCTCATATTTGCACTCGTGTTTTTCGCTATTGAAATGTGCTTACTAAAATTTTTGAATCCGTAAACCATGAAAACTTTACTTAAAAACGTACAGATTTTTGATCGCTCATCTACGTATCATAAACAGTCAAAAGATATTTTAATTGAAAACGATACTATTGTTAAAATTGAAGATACTATTGAGGATAACGATGCTAAGTTGTTACAGAAAGAAGGCTTATCCGTTTCTAAAGGTTGGGTAGATTTTAAATCAGATTTTTCTGACCCAGGTTATGAGCATAAAGAAGATTTAGATTCAGGAATGCAAGCAGCAGCCTTTGGCGGATTTACGCACATTGGTTTGTTGCCTTCTACGCAACCTGCAATTAGTGGTAAAACACAAGTAGAATACATTAGAAGTAGAGCTAATGGCAACGTAGTGTCTTTGCATCCAATAGGAACAATCACAGAAAACCACAAAGGCGAAAATCTTGCAGAAATGTTTGATATGTTTAACGCTGGAGTACGCGTTTTTTCTGATGATTTATTACCTGTAAGCTCTGGTATAATGTACCGAGCATTGCTCTATTCAAAAAATTTCGGAGCAACGATTGTTTCTTTTCCAAAAGACAAAAGTTTAGCCGGAGAAGGAATGGTTAACGAAGGTGCAGCATCTACTCAAACGGGTTTGAAAGCAGTACCTACGATTGCAGAAACCATACAACTTAATAGAGATTTACGTTTGTTAGAATATACAGGCGGAAGATTACACATTACCGGTGTTTCTTGTGCCGAGAGCGTTGACTTAATTAAAGCAGCTAAGGAAAAAGGACTAAACGTTACGGCAGATGTACATGCTTCGCATTTGGTTTTTAACGAAACTGCAGTTATCGACTTTGACAGTAACCACAAAGTTATGCCTCCTTACAGAAGAGAGCAAGACAGATTAGCGCTTTGGCAAGCCTTAAAAGAAGATACCTTAGATTGTATTGTTGCAGATCACAGACCCTTTGATAAAGAAGAAAAAGACGTAGAGTTTGATAATGCTGCATTTGGCGCGATAGCTTTACAAACTTTGTTTAGTTCGTTGCTAGAAATAGAAAACGATGTAGATTTGATTACAGACAAGATAAGCAATAAAGCAAGAGCTATTTTAGGTATAAATCAAAATACGATAGAAGTAGGAAGTAAGGCAGATTTAACAGTTTTTTGTCCGAGTGAAGAATGGGTGTTTGATCAAAATAGCAACCAGTCAAAATCAAAAAACTCTCCATTTTACAATAAAAAAATGAAGGGAAGTGTTGTAGCAATCATCAATAATGGTAAATTAGCCATCAAAGAATAACTCATTTTGACAAAAAAACGCGATTTTCTAAAACAGTATTTAAAAAACGGTAAACAAGTTGGCTCGGTTCGACCAAGTTCTCGGTTTTTGGCAAAAAAAATGCTAGAAGAAATCGACTTCCAAAACTGCAAAGCAGTTGTAGAGTTAGGTCCGGGCGATGGTGTTTTCACAAGAAAAATTTTAGATAACCTACCATCCGATTCTAAATTGTTGGTATTTGAGTTAAATGATGCGTTTTACAACAATTTGAAAGCAAATATTCAAGATCCTCGATTAATATTAATACACGATAGTGCCGAGAAAATACAAGATTATTTGCATCAACATAATCTAGACAAAGCAGACGCAGTTATCTCTTCTTTACCACTGGCCGTATTTAGTGCTGAACTGAGAAATGCCTGTTTAGAAAATGCACATAATGCTTTAAAAGAGAACGGTTTGTATGTTCAGTTTCAATACACCTTACAAGCAAAAAAGTACATCACACAAATTTTTGATGAAACAAAGATTAAGTTTACAGCTTTAAATTTTCCGCCTGCATTTGTGTACACTTGTGTGAAGTAAAAAAGTGCAAGAGATAGCTTTACAGTTTAAATTGGCTAATTAAGCCAAACAATATCGTTTGAGTAATCAAACACACATCCTGATTACATCTCAAATTATCTAACTACCTCAACTGCGCACCCAATTCTTTCTCTAAGTTGGTTTGAATCTTATTCATAATTGCATCAATCTGCGCATCTTTAAGCGTTTTCTCCGCATTTTGAAAGGTAAAACTAACTGCATAGGATTTCTTTCCTTCTTCTAGCTTATCTCCTTCGTAAACATCAAATAAATTAATGTCTTTTAAGATTTTCTTGTCGGCTTTCTTTGCAATGTCTTCAATTTCTGAGTAGCTCACTTTTTCGTCTAACAACAAAGAGAAATCTCTTCTAACCGCAAATGTTTTAGGCAATTCTGTAAATTTCACCTTATTCATCTTCATGGCATCTACAATGGCATCCCAGTCTAAATCTGCAATAAATACATCTTGCTTAATGCCAAAGTGCTTTTTAGAAGCCTTGTTAATCCAACCAAGTTCTCCTACTTTATTTTTAAGTACAGCAAGGTGAACGCCATCTTCTAAAACAGAAGTTTTGATGGCTTTTTCCTTAATAAATCCATCTAATCCTAAACGAGAGAATAGGGCAGTGGTAATTCCTTTTAAGGTGTAAAAGTTAGAAGTAGTTTTGTTGGTATTCCACTGTTCTATCTCTTTTCTACCAGAAATTGCAATAATTAAACGCGTATTTTCTGCATAACCGTCTTCAAATTTATGATAAACCTTCCCAAATTCGTACAGTTTTAAATCTGGATTTTGTCTGTTTTGGTTATGCGCAACACTTTCTAAAGCGTTAAATACTAAGGTTTGGCGCATTACGTCTAATTCCTGACTCAAAGGATTAAGCATGGCAACATTTCTATGTGCTTTAATTGCTTCTCCTCCTAATTTCTCTACGTATGCAGATTGGGTCAAAGAATTGTTCATCATTTCATTGGCTCCAATAGAAGTTAGGAACTCAGAAACAATGGTTTGGTATTTTTCTCTGTCTACTTTTGGTCGAGCAGTAATAGAACTGTTTAATTTTTGCGGAATACTTACTTTGTTAAACCCATAAATACGTAAAACTTCTTCTATAACGTCTGCTTCTCTTGTAACATCTACACGGTAAGCCGGAATTTCTAAGGTTGCTACATTCCCTTCTTTAGAAAGAATGTTAATATCTAGGTTTACTAATATTTTTTCAATTGTTTCTGTCGGAATAGTATCTCCAATTAACTTGTTGCATCTATCATAACTAAATACAACCGTTTTATTTTCAATAGGGTTTGGATAGAGATCTGTAATCTCCATACTTACTTCTCCACCCGCAATTTCTTGAATCAAGAGTGCCGTTCTTTTCAACGCAACTAAAGTCATGTTTGGATCTACACCTCTTTCAAAACGGAAAGAAGCATCTGTGTTTAAACCATGCATTTTTGCCGTTTTACGCACAGAAACTGGGTTGAAATAAGCGCTTTCTAAGAAAATATCCGTTGTATCGTCTTTCACACCACTTTGCTCACCACCAAAAACACCTGCAATGCACATGTTTTCGTTTCCGTTGGTAATCATTAAGTTGGTGTTGGCTAATGTTCTTTCAACTCCATCTAAGGTTGTAAATTTGGCTCCGTCTTGGGCCGACTTTACTACTACTTTTCCTTTTACAGTTCTCAAATCAAATGCATGCAACGGTGTTCCCAATTCGTGCATCACGTAGTTGGTAGCATCCACAACATTGTTTATTGGCGATAAACCAATAGTACGCAAGTGTTTTTGCAACCATTCTGGCGATGCTCCAACCTTTACACCTGTAATGGTTGTACCGGCATAACGCGGACAAGCAGCTGTATCTTCAACCTCAACCTCAACTTTGGTAGAAGTATTGTTTACTTTAAATGCAGACACATCAGGTAAAATAACGCTTTCGTTTTTATCTTCGTGTACGTTTAACCATGCAACAATATCTCTGGCAACACCTACGTGTCCCATAGCATCAGAACGGTTAGGCGTTAACCCAATTTCTAATAAATAATCGTCTTCTAAATTAAAGTAAGCAGCAGCAGGTAAACCAACTTTGGTTTCTTCTGGTAAAATAAGAATACCATCGTGCGATTGTCCTAAACCAAGTTCATCTTCGGCACAAAGCATTCCGAAAGATTCTACACCTCTAATTTTAGATTTTTTAATTTTAAAATCTTCTTCTGGTGTTGGGTGCAGAGTACAGCCAACAGTAGCAACAATAACTTTAATGCCAGCAACGCAATTTGGTGCTCCACATACAATTTGCAAAGGTTCTTCTGTACCAATATTTACAGTAGTAACTTGTAATTTATCTGCATCAGGATGTTTTTCACAGCTTACAACTTCTCCAACAACAACACCTTGTAAACCACCTTTAACGCCTTCTACTTTTTCAACGCCTTCTATTTCTAGTCCGGTATCTGTAAGAATTACATCTAACTCTTGCGGAGTTTTAGAGGTATTTACGTAGTTTTTTAACCAATTGTAAGAAATTTTCATCCTGTTTTTTGCTTTGTGAAATTTATCAAGCGCTAAAGTAATAATAAAGAAATAATCAACTGAAATTTCAAAATTGAAATTCAAAAAAGATTGAGATAGGAGGTTAGCGCATTTTGAATTTTTTAGTGTTGGTTTTTAGGATCTTTTTACATTGGCTTTTCTTTCGATAAATTTGCTAGTGATGGCTTCTAAGCGTTTTTAAATTTATGAGGAAGGAGCAAAATAAAATGTGCTTGAACGTTCGGTGGATTTTTCAGAGCTTGTGCACAACGATTCGGCTAAACTGCGTTTCAATGCAGTTTAGGTTTTGTTATGTGTGTTTAATGGTTTGGTGGTTGTTCATAATACTTAATCCTTGGATATATTTCATCAACTTCCACCTCTTTCATTAACATCTTTATCACTTCAGTTACTGTTCCTGGTGAATGCTTAGTCAATTTTACTTCATAAACATCTCCTGACGAATCTAATTTTTCCAGTTGATAATTTGCTAATACGTTGTTGATCTTCTCTTTAGAAATTGGTATATCAGGCTTGAACTTTATTTTAAATTCGGTAGAAAAGAAGCCAAGAGCATTGTATGGAAGAACAACGTCTTCATGCAATGATATCCTATTACAAAATTCTCCAGCATCAGAGCAATGTGGATGTTCAAGTATTTTGAATATCATTTTGTGGAGATTATTGCCTGAGTTAAGTTTTATATGTAGCTTTTTATTGTGTCGATTTATAACATAACTCTCAATTTTTAGATTTAAACTATCAAAGAAAGGTTTCATTTTAAGGAGTGTCGAATCCTTTTCTATTCCACTAATTTGAACGGCAATTGTTTGATTTTTATCATAGTAAGGATATAGATACTTTCCTATGAACGTATATTTACAACCTGATTTCCCCATATTAAAATCAAATTTTTTATTGTCCCAAGGAAGTACTGTATACCATTGTGTCTGAAATCCTTTTGTTTTCAAGTAAATGGTTCCCTCTACTCTTGGTATTGAATCAAAAATATAAGTGTTATGATGATGGTGTCTGGCAGTGTATTCTATTCCATTCACTTTAAAAGAGACAACAGATTCACCTGTAAAATCTTGCTGTTCTGTAGGGTAGTAAAGCCTGACGCGGACATCTTTTGCTTCATAGTCATTTTGATTTTGAGCTAAGATAATATTCGCCAAAACACAAAAAGTTGATATTAATAGTAATCTCATCATAGTTTTATATCGAAATACACTGAATAACTTAAAGAGTTCATTACACATAACAATCTAATATATGTAACTGTTACATATATTTCCTTTATGGGTTTAAGTCAAATTTAATGAATCCAACGGACTTTGAATGTTTTTTACATGATTTAAGGTTACCTGAGTGTATATTTCGATTGTTTTACTGCTGCTATGCCCCAAAAGGCTCTGTATATATCTCAAGTCAGCCCCATCCTCTAACAAATGCGTAGCAAACTTTATTTAAAAATAGCAAACTATAGTTGAAAGCAGGTAAAAGGTTCTTATTGAGATCACTCCAACTTCTATATGCTAGTTACTCAGTCGCCGTTTTGGTTTAAGCAAATACTGAACTTTGCACTCAGCGCTCTAAATTCTACATTCGTAAATCTTAATTTAAGATTCGTTATTTCGCTGTCAAAAATTCCATCAACATTATACAACCCACTCTTTACATTTAATTATCTTTGTTTCCCTTAAAATTTTGAACATGAACAGTTGGTACACCGTAAAGGTAAAATATACAAAACAGTTAGAAGACGGAACATTAAAACGTGTTAATGAGCCGTATTTATTTGATGCAGTTTCTTTCACAGATGCAGAAGCAAGAGTGTTTGAAGAACTTGGTGCACAAATTAGAGGTGAGTTTTTGGTAACGGGAATTTCTAAAGTAGAATTTGCAGATATTTTTCATTACGAAGATGCCGGAGATTGGTACAAGTGTAAAGTGCAATATTTATCTGTAGACGCAGATTCTGGTAAAGAAAAAAAGGTATCTAACAATTTCTTAGTTTCTGCACACAACGTAAAAAATGCCTACGAAAGAATAGAAGAGAGTTTGGAGTCAATGATGGTAACGTTTGAGATACCTACAATTGCACTTTCTCCTATTTTAGATATTTTCCCATTCAACCCAGATTTAGATAGAGAAATTGAACGTAGACCAATGACAGAGGAAGAAGAGGTAGAGCACGCAGCTACACATAATCCTCCTGTGTTTACTGCTTCTGGCTCTGATGAAGACGAGGAAGAAGTAGAAGAAAGCACCTTTACAGACGAAAGTGAGTAAAAAAATATGAGTATTGATTTTATTAGTAAGCTAAAAAACGATCATAGTAACTTTGGAAAAGGCGAGTTGGGAGATAATGTACCCAATTCTCCTTTTGAACTGTTTGAAGTATGGTATAAAGAAGCGTTTGATACTAACCAAGTAGAACCAAATGCTATGCATCTTTCTACGGTTTCTGTTGCGGGTAAGCCAAGCTCGCGCATTCTTTATTTAAAAGATTTGAAAAAAGAAGGGTTTGTTTTTTATACCAATTATGAGAGTCAGAAAGGAAAAGAAATAGAAGCTACAGGCAATGTTGCTGCACTTTTGTTTTGGCCAGGTCTAGAGCGTCAGGTGAGAATAGAAGGCACTTGTAAACGCATTTCAGAAACAGAGTCTGATGCTTATTTTGCATCTCGCCCGCGCGGTTCTAAAATTGGAGCTTGGGCAAGTAAACAAAGCGAAACCATTGAAGATAGAAATGCGCTAGAAGAAAGAACGGCACATTTTGATAAGAAATTTGGAGAAGAAGTCCCGCGTCCACCCTATTGGGGAGGTTATATTATTGAGCCTAATTACCTAGAGTTTTGGCAAGGGCGTAAAAGCAGATTACACGATAGATTGTGCTATACCTTAGGTAAGGATGGTGATTGGACCAAAGCCAGAAAAAATCCTTAATGCAACATATAGAACCAACCATTGTAACGCTTAACAACGGGTTAAGAATTGTTTATTTGCATGCAGATAAACAAGTTTCTCATTTAGGAGTTACTATACTTGCGGGTTCAAGATTTGAGAACGAGAATGAAATTGGACTTGCACACTTTTTAGAGCATTGTATTTTTAAAGGTACAGCCAAAAGAAAAGCATACCACATACTTTCTAGGTTAGATTCTGTGGGCGGAGAGTTAAACGCTTACACCACAAAAGAAGAAATTTGTATTTACGGTAGTTTCTCTTTCGAGCATTTAAAAAGAACATCAGAATTATTGGCAGATATTACCTTTAATTCAACTTTTCCAGAGAAAGAAATAGAGAAAGAAAAAGAAATTGTGCTAGATGAGTTGATTTCGTACATGGATTCTCCAAGCGATAAAATTTTTGATGATTTTGAAGCCCAAATTTTTTCTAATCATCCTTTAGGCAATAATATTTTAGGTACAGAAGAATCTGTGAGGTCTTTTACCAAAGAACATCTTTTGGCGTATACAGAAAAGTTTTTTTATCCGCAAAATATGGTGGTTTCTTACGTGGGTCAAGATAGCTTGGCAAAAGTTAAGAAAACCATTGAAAAAGACTTTGGGCATGTAGTTTCTACCAAAAAACAAGTAGAGCCTACACCGTTTTCAAAATATACCGCATCAAGCAAAAATGTAGAAGAAAGTAACTATCAAACCCATATTTTGTTAGGTGGTTTGGCACCTGGTTACAGTTCAGAAGAAAGAAGAGTAATGAGTTTGTTGGTTAACGTTTTGGGCGGACCAGCTTTAAACTCTCGACTCATACTTTCTATCAGAGAAAAATACGGTTATGCCTACAACGTAGAAGCCAACTACAATCCGTACAAAGAAACGGGGTTTTGGTCGGTATACGCAGGTACAGACCCAAAGTATTCTAAAAAAACAGAGAAGTTGATCTTAAAAGAACTTGCTCTTTTTTGCAAAACCAAGTTAACAGAAGTGCAACTAAAAAAGGCAAAGGCGCAGTTTAAAGGTCACCTAGCCCTAAGTATGGATTCTAACTCTGGTTTAATGCTTGGTTTGGGTAAAAGTCTCTTAGTTTTTAATACAATAGATACTATTGACGAGATTTTGGAGCAAATAGACAAAATTACGGCAGAGCAAATACAAACAGTAGCACAAAAGTATTTTGATCCAGCACAAATTTCTAGGTTAATTTTCGATGTTAAAGAGCAATAAGAATTCCTTGATTTTTTTTGGCGCTTAAACGGGCTATTCACTACTAGTTGCCTTTAAATCTATCAAGTACAACTAAGCTTAGTATTTGCTTCTATGGTCGCAAACCCTAAAGAAGTTGTACTAACTATCTTTAAACACAAGCTACCATTTCTATCCCTAGCGTTAATTATTCTAAAGAAAAAGTTTGAAGAAAAAATAAAGATATTAGAGTGAAAATTAATCTCCTCGTTAGAGTTAAATCAATTAAATAATTATTCATTATTTTCGCCGTATGGATTCTAGAAAACACGTAGAAGTTTGTTTCACACCAGGCGAATACGATTATTATAAAGATGAATACGAAATTGTTGTTGTAATAGACGTTTTACGTGCAACTTCTGCAATTTGCTCTGCTTTTCAGAATGGAGTAAAAGCCTTAATTCCGGTACCAACCGTAGAAGAAGCAAAAGAATATCAAGCAAAAGGATATTTAGTAGGCGCAGAGCGCAAAGGTCAAATCGTAGAAGGTTTTGACTTCGGAAACTCTCCGTATTCATACATGAAACCAGAGTTAGTAGATCAAGAAGTTGTGTTATCTACCACCAACGGAACCAAAGCAATAGATGTTGCAAAAGATGCAGAAACGGTTGTAATTGGAGCCCTGAATAATTTAGATGCTTTGTGCGATTGGCTAATTAAGCAAAATAAAAATACACTTTGTTTATGTTCTGGCTGGCAAGATAAATTCAACTTAGAAGATACCATTTGTGCCGGTGCAATAATGGATAAGTTACTAGAAACAGGTAATTATACGTCCGACGAAGATTCGAGTATTGCAGCCAAATACCTTTATTTATCTGCAAAAGATAATTATATGGGATATTTAAAATCCAGTTCACATAGAAGACGTTTAAAAAACTTAAATTTGAACGAGGATATCAAGTACTGTTTAACGCCGAACACTACAGATGTTATTCCAATCTTAAAAGATGGTAAATTGGTTAAAATATAGCACATTATTTGTTGTAGCTATTTTTCTTCTTAGTTCTTTTGGTACAAACTCAATTTGGGGATTTTTTGGTCACAAAAGAATTAATAGAATTGCCGTTTTTACGCTACCACAAGAAATGTTTGGTTTTTACAAAGAGCATATAGAGTTTATTACAGAACACGCAGTAGATCCAGATAAAAGAAGATACGCTGTAGAAGGCGAAGCTCCAAGACATTACATAGATATAGATCACTACGTAGAAAATGGAGAAGATCCGTTTGAGGTGGTTCCAAAAAAATGGTTCGATGCAGTAGATAAATTTACAGAAGATACCTTGCAAGCTTATGGCATCGTACCTTGGTATATTGTTGTAATGAAAATGAAGCTTACCAAAGCTTTTGAGCGTAAAAACGTAGATTTAATTTTAAAATATTCTGCAGATATTGGTCACTACATTGGAGATGCTCACGTGCCGTTGCATACCACAGAAAATTATAATGGTCAGATGACTGGTCAGCGCGGAATTCATGGTTTTTGGGAAAGTAGGATTCCAGAAATTAACGCCGATGATTACGATTATTTTGTTGGTAAGGCAAAGTATGAAAAAGACATTTTAGATTTTAGTTGGAGCGCAGTAAAAGAATCGAATCAAGCGGTAGACAGTGTGCTTCGAATAGAAAAAGAACTCACTGCAGAGTGGGATCCGGATAAAAAATACAGCTACGAACAACGCGGAGCAACTACAGCAAAGGTATACAGTAAAGAGTTTAGCGATGAATATAATTATCGATTAAACGGTATGGTAGAAAGACGCATGCGTCAGGCAATAGTAGGAGTAGGGTCTATTTGGTATACCTGTTGGGTAGATGCTGGTCAGCCAGATTTAAATAACTTGATGAATGTTAAACCCTCTCAAGCTTTATTAGATGAGCAAAAAGAATTGGATAAACTGTATAGATCTGCTCCGCATATTCATGGCAGAGAGCATGGAGAGTGAATAATTAAGAATGCAGAATTATTTTAGACGAACCTAATGCCAATCGCACTTTTTCAATTTTGATTTATAAATAGTTAAACTGCAAAATTAAAGCATTAACACTTCGCAGACTTTCTCTTTTTACCTAACCTTCCTTTCGCTTCTATATTTTCTAAGTAGGGTTTAATAACCGGAACTTTGCAAGCCGTATTCCCGAGAGAAACTTCTACTTTCCCAATTTTTTCTCCAATCTTTTTGCAAAGCGGATATAGCTCTTTAATGTATGCTCCAACGGCAATAACAAAACCATTCATGGTGTAGCGCACACGGTTTTCTGCATCGTGAATGTTTTCCCCAATTTTTTCTACCTCATTTTTGTAGAAGTTAATATCTAATTCTTCATCTGGTGTAAGTGCAATGTAGCTTCCTAAAGTTGCGTAACCAATGCATTTATGGTGGTTTGAATCTCCACTGATCCATTCTTGGCTTAATTCTAATGCGAAATTACTTTCTGCAACGGTCCACGCAACAGCATACTCACTTATCATATACCAGCTTGCATTGTCTGCCCAGTTTAGCAACTCTTGTTTCGTCATTTTTTCAGGATCAGAAATTAATCCTGCCAAATACATCGCATCACCATTTTGTGTAGCATAAAGCTGCATTGCCAAATCGTGGTTTTTCTTTACTTTTTTTTGGATAACCTTTAAGTCACCTACTTTAACACCAAAGAAGTTATCCGGACAACCATGGTTTTTATAAATTTTACGTGTTTGTTCACTTCCTTTTTCTTTAAGGAAATCCATAATTTCTTGTAGTTCCATATTAACTTTCCTTAAATAATTTTCTACACGCGTTGATTGCTTTTTTGTGCTTTTCTCTTTCCGATGGAGTTGTATTCGGAGTTGCTCGTATCATGTTGCACTTGGAGTCTATAAAATCAGAACGCTCCATAAGTTGGTCTAGGTTTTCATCTTTTACACTATTAAATGCAGTTAAAATAGAATCACTTTTAATTACACAGGTACAAAAGTCCCACTGCACACCATGCTTTTTCTCTAATGCAACCTTTGTTTCTTTCATGTCCTCATCATTTACAATCTTCTTTACAGCTTCAGGGAGTTTATCCTCTGATATTGTTTCAGAAGTAGGAATAAATTGTTCAACTACATTATTTTCTAAAGAATCTAATTCTATTGTTTCCCCTTGTGTTGTTGATTCGTTCTTTTCTTCACAGCTAAACAAAGAAATACAGAATATTGTAAGACCTAGAATTTTTTTGATCATGGCAAACTATTTGATATGTGAGTTACGTTATTAAAGTTAAATGTAGTAAAATGATAGTAAGAATCTTAGCGATTTTGTTTTTTTCTTATTTGAGTTGCGCAATTAGTTTTGCCCAAGATGGAAAAGATACAACCATAATTATTGAGCAGGAGCTAGATGAGTTTCGTTATATACCAAATTATAAAGCCAAGTATGCAGCAGCGTTAAGGCGAGTTAAAAAAGTATATCCGCTTGCACTGCACGCCAAAAAGACGGTAGATTCACTCAACCAAGAGTTAGCTTCTTTTGAAAAAAAACGTAAACAAAAAAAGTATGCCCGCATGAAGCACAAAGAACTGAAGTCTGACTTTAAATTTTTACTAAAAGAGCTTTACGTTTCTGAAGGAAAAGTATTGGCGAAATTAATCTATAGAGAAACAGGCTTGACTATTTATGAGTTAATAAAAACATATAAAGGAGCAGCAGAAGCCAATTTGTATGCTGGAGTTGCACAAGTGTTTGACCAAGATTTAAAATCTACCTACGACCCAGTTCAAGAAGATTATATTATTGAACGTGTAATCGAGAATATTGAAGCAGGAATCGAACCCTTTGACCCTACATTTGAGCTCGTAGATAAAGCACATTACAAACAAGATAGAGCAGAATATAAACAACGAATAAGAAGAAATAAGAAGTTAAAAAAAGACCGCGAAAAGGCTGAAAAGAACGCTTCAAACAACTAACTTTTATTCGCTATCCATTTTGAAAAATAGGTGTAGTGCTTGTTTCCATGAAAATCTAATAATTGCTCTACAATACCTTTGTTCTTATTTTTTTTTGCATTCAACATTTCTATTTTTAAGCTTTCTTCAAAGTCTAAGTAATTGAATTTATTTTCGGCCAATTTACACCCCAATTCCTGCGCTTTTATCCAGCTTTGCTTATCGTTGTATAGTTGAACCGACTTTTTAATGAAATCCGAAGTGCTTTTGCTCACACAAAAATCAAATTGCTTATTTAACATTGCTTCGGCTCCTATTTCTGTAGTTACAAAAGGAGTACAACACGCGAGTGCTTCTAAAATTTTCCCTTTTATTCCAGCACCAAAACGCAATGGAGAGAGCGACAGTCGAATTTTTTTAGTAACTAACAAGGCATCTTCTACGCGTCCATGAACGATGAAATTTTCTTTTTCATTGTTTAGATTTCTTACCTTTTCTGATGCATAAGCACCGTAAATATGAAGTTTAGCCTTTGGTAGTTGTTTACGCATTTCTGGCCAAATGTCTTGTTTTAAATAAAGTAGCGCATCCCAATTGGGAGCATGAAAGAAATTTCCGATAAATAAAAGATCTACCCTTTCTTCAAAACTTGGAGTAGGGTGCATGATTTGATCGATCAAAACCGGATAGTAAATAAGTTGAGTAGGACTTACCTGATAGTGCTTTTCAAGTAATTCTTTTTCTACTTTAGAAACCAGTAAAGTTTTGTCGCACCGCATAATTGCAGCTAACTCTCGAAATAATGTTTCTGTTCGGATTTGAGAAATATCTATTTGCTTATTTTTTTGAAAAGCAGTTTTTCGTGCATCTCTTAAAAAGTGAAGATCTTCGGTATTTAAAATTTCTAAGGTATCTGGAAGGTATTTTCGAACTCTCCAACCAAATTGTTCTTCGGTCATAAACCGGTCATAAACAACATGAGAAGGTTTAATATGTTGCAGGAAAGTATCAAAAGAAGCATCATTAAGCAAAATAGAGTGTGTTTCTACCCCAAGTTTTTCTAGGTCTTCTTCAAAGCCCGATTTTTTTGCAGTACTCGCAAAAACAACCTCGCATTTTTGTCTAAAGAAGAAATGGATGAGCTGCATCATTCTCGTTCCGGCAGCAGAACTTTTAGCCTCAGGCCAAACTTTTCCTATTATTAAGACTTTCTTCAAAATTATTTTACTTCCCAATACAGAAAGTGTTTAATGAGTAATTAAAGGTAGTTTGATAATTAAAACATAAATAACACACAGAATTTTAGCTCTAATAAGTTTCTTTTTAGATAAATTGTAAAAGCTTTTATCTTGTACAAATGTAAAAATAAATAACATCTTGACTTTATCTAGTTAGCATTATTAATTTAATAAAGCGTAAATTTAAAAGTGGAGATGTCTCAAAAATAGTTAATACAATAAGATTGAGTAAAAATGGGAAAATCTAATTTTGCTGTGATCCCGAGATAGTCTTCTAGATGTTGCGATTTGTCAGTGTTAGATTGTGAAACATGGTAAAGACAAATCGAATGAAATACACTTTGAAAATCATAATAGCTTAATTGCCGTTCAGTAGGGTTAATTAGTTTTAGTAGTGCACGTATCTCTCTTTTATCACTTTGTTTTATAGCATAAGCCAATTGAACAAGATAAAGGAACTGCTTATGTGCAATTTGATAAGATTCTTCAACTTTTTGCTTTTCGGTTTTAATTATCCATTGCATAAGTTCGAAATCACGGAGTAGTAACGATATTGTTTTTAATTCGTAGAGAAAGTCGGCTTTCTTAAAAGCACTTTTATTTATTCTTTGATTTATATCTAGCAATATTTTAGTATAATCTTGCTTTTCTTCTTTTAAAAAGGCAATTTCTATAGAAGCTAATCTACTAATAAGGATAGGGTTTAGGTCGTCTTTTTTTATCTTAAAATAATTGATACTTGAGATCTTTTGGTTTCTAATAATTTGTGTAAGTTGTGAAAGAGCTTGAAAAAATAACTTTTGATTATAGTCTATTTTCACATTATTCTCTCTTAAAATAATCGGTATTTTGCCATAATATTTAGTTAGACTCGAGTAGTCTACAAAATTTAAAAAAATATGTTTTATACAACTCTGACTGTTACATAACTTGATAAGGTCGTACTCATTTAATTTGATTTTTCGGATAACTGAACCAACACTGTTTCCTATATATAATTGCTGGGAGTAAGATAGTTGTTCAATGTTAGAAGTTTTTGACGCCAGTATTTTTAAAAACAGTTCAATCTCTCTTAGTAGCAATAGTTCTCTCAAAATAGTAACAAACGAGATTAAGAAACTGTTTTTTTTGTTCCATGATTTTTCAATGAACAGAATTATTTCTTTTTCAATCATTCTATCAGTTAATCCGCTAATTTCTATTTGACTAGACCAATCTTGATTCCATTTAGTTTCTTTTGAAAAAGAACTATACGAGTCAAATCCTACAAATTGAGCAAGAATATTTAGAGTCGACTCTCTAGGTTTAATAGTGTGTGATTTATCTACCGAGAACACTCTTCTGAGTGTATTATAGCTAATCTTAATCCCAATGTCTGTATAAATCCTTTGTTCTAGATATTCGCAATCACCCCGAGATACTATTTTTCTACTTATTTTACTTTCAACAGATTTTAATAGTGTATTAATCATAGCTTAAATGTATCAATAATGTATCAACTGTGAATATAGATACAATTAAATTTGACACAGAAAAGCATAATTAGATAGAATGTAAAGAAGGCTGAATTACTTTGATAAATTCTAATATATGTTTTTTCATAAAACTGAGGATGATACACTTCATAAAGATATATGACAAACATATTTTAGACGTAGATCAGAAACCAGCTTAACTAATTTAATTAAAATGATTAAAAATACGATAAGTAAAAAGACTAAAGCAATTATAAAAGCTGGAGTTATCTTAATACTTTTAATACTTTTTGTTACACCCACATTTTCCCAAGTAAGAATTACAATTTCAGACTATTCTTTTGAAAAATTTCAAGAATCTGGTTTGGAATTTGAATCGGCCAAGCAAAAATATTTGAAAACGAATATTGAAAGCTGTCAATTAAATGAAGAGGATAAATTACGATTCAACGAGAAAATATCAAGTACAATTTATTTTTGGAATTCTGTTAACGTATTAAAAAAACTAACGGAATCAAAAGTGGTCTATGGTGAGGAATATGAAAGGCCGATTTCAGAAGAGGAAATCGTTTCTTTAGAAAACTTTAACGAGCTTTTAGGTAAACGAAGACAACATACCCTAATGTCTTTGGTGGTAACGGATGAAAAAGATACGCTTCTACTATTCTTTATTTCCAGATCTCTTGTGTGTAAAAATATCAGTGAAATTAATCAATTATATAAGAAATGGTCAATGGTTAATGAAAAAAAAGAAGTTATAATATTAGACACATTAAATAAAATTGAAAAACAAATCCCATTATTTACAAACGCCGTTTCGCGCTTTGATAAAGATTATGAAAAAAGGAAGAAGTATATTCAAGAACTAAGCAATCAATTGACAGTGCTGATGCATAAAACATCTCATATATATGAGTATTATGTTAAGCAAGAAATTCCGAAACATTATAGTGCTGATATTATTTTCGGTCTTGCAAGTGGAAATTTTTACAAACCAGTTCTTGGTATAGATTCCAATAAAATAATTGTTGATAACAAAGAACATTCAGATGGTCTAGACAATTATGGTCGTTCCTTTTCAATTGAAGGTAAAAAATACTACTCTATTTTTAATTCAATAGACAGTAGTTTTATTGGTCTCTTATTTTACGGCCAAGGGCGTGGTAAATTATGGTTTTTAGATGCGGAACTTAGTAAACAAAAACGAACGCAGGCTATAAAATTAAAAGAAGATGTGGTAATTCTTAAAAAGCATATTTCATATCTAAAAGAAACGGTTTTAGAATTAACAGATGCTGAAAAGGTAGAATTGAATACGAATATTCAAACTCGCATAATTAAGGCAATAGATAGCTTGAAGCTTCCAAAATATTACCTTGTTTCGGTAAACCGAACTGAGCCGGCTGCACAAACAAAATCTTATTTTTATATCGTTGAAAAACATTCTAATAATCGTTTTTACAGCCTTGGGAAAGAGCACGACGACTTTCCTTTAATGGATACTGTTTTAAACAGTCAAATCCTGATCGACACTATTCAATTAAGCATCAACAAAGATGAAATGAAGAAAACCGTCAATTCAACTGATTATACTGCTCACTTTTCTGATTATTTTGATAGTGGAATGAGATATGACGGCAAAACACAATACTCTCGTGGGCTTGGAGGTCCAATTCTCCATAGCTCAGATACACTTTTTGTGACGACAACTGATGGTGGCGCATATTCAAGTATGAAAAACCCATTATACCTAGATAGCTTTCCATCTTATCGAGAGTTCTCGCAGAAATATTTGAGAGATGCGAGAGGAAATCCAATAATTTATAATGCCATAGTTGAAAATCATATCTACTCCAAAGACTCAATATCATTTGCTATTAACATAAAAAAAGGTCGAAATTCAGAACCAATAAATAGCAGTTACGGTGGAACTGTGTACGGGTCAAACAAAAAAGAGATATATGATTATGCACAGCAATTCCATAAATTCTATAAGGGTTGGAAACAAGAGGTAGAAGAAAAAAAGCAGAAAAAAGAGTTAGAAGCTGAACAAGAGAAAGAACAACAGAAGCAAGAACTTTCCAAGAAATACGGCAAAAAATATGTTGATGCATTGTACGATCTTAAAATTATTGTAGGTATGCCTGAGGATTTAGTGAATGTCATTGTAAACAAATTGTACACTGTAGGTTCTAGCTCGTCTTCTGGTACAGGGAGTTACTACAGACTCGATCCGAGGTATGGTACTGGATGGGTTTCCGTTTGGATCAAAAATAAGAAAGTAACTTCTGTAACTTATCATTAAAATAAATACAAAATAAAGTGGAGCCAGCTCCACTCAAAAAACGGGATGTATTCTGAAAAGTTTTATTAATAACATAAATAGTTCGTTAAGTGGAGGAATACGGACATTTATAAATCATTTTACGAAAAAAATATGAAAATTACCTTTATGTTAGATACGTTAAGAGAACGAAAACACCAAACAATCTCTGCAAATTTTATTTTACCATTTGTGCTAATAGTAATTACTAGTTCGTTACTCGCTCAAGATAATAATTTCACTGTAGAGCAATTTGATTATTCAAATTTCAAGCAGGTTGAAAATAGAACCGGTCCTTTTTCATATCCAATAAATGGTGATATAAAGAAAATAGAATACACTCATTTAGAGTTGGACGATAATTCAATTGAAAGGATAAGAAAAGTGATTTCCTCTAGTTTTAAAAACTTGAGTTCTGTTGGAGTCGTGGGTAATTTAACTAAAAAAAAACTGTCAATAACTAGTTCCGCTAGTTTAAACATTCAAGAAAGTGATTATAAAAGTGATTTTGGAGATCGTTACATTTCAGACGGTAAGTTAAGAGTTGGAATGGAACTATCTTCAATAGACAGAGTCTCTCTTATTGTTTCAAATGATAATGATACTTTGATATTATTACCTCGAGAAATAAGAGTGTCAAACCAATACACCTCTGTTGAAGAAGATATAAAACTTCTCTATTATATAGACCTACAGAGTTGTATAAATATTTACCTAGAAAATAAGAAATTGATTAATGATGTATTGACGCTTGAAAAGCACATTTCAGCTCTGAAAAATGCCGGTCTAAAACTGACAGATGATGAAAAAACGCAACTAAATATAAATATACAAAATCGTATTATTGATTCTCTAAACTCCAAATTACCCAAATATTATTTAACTATTGTAAATAGAGTTGAGCCTAATTCGGCAACAAAAACACAGCGTACATATTCGTATTGTTATATTGTTGAGAAATATGCATCAGATCATTTTTTTGGTTTGGGACAAAAAAATGATACATTTCCAATAATGGATGTTAAAATGGTAGATGATCCAGATTTAAAAAATGTATACTTATTAGATACAATTGAAATTGATCTTTACAATAGAAAAGAAATAATAGAGAAGATTAGATCTACCGATTATCTTGACCTTTTGTTTGATGTAAATGCAAAGATCAATAGAAAGGGTTTTTTTAAAAAAGAATTCACTCCTTCTTTAATAATGTCAGATACGCTTTATATTACTAAAAACTTTAAGACATCCCCTAATAAGATAAATTTTCACATAGACTCTATCCCAAGTTACGAGAAATTTATAAAAAACCATACCAAAATTCCTAATCAAGATGACTTTCCATTTCTTAATATCTCTAGTATAATGAACAATCGTTTAATTTCTGAAATAGGTACTTATAATAACTCAGAAATATATTTTGATGTTGTAATGTCTAACGCAAAAGGAGGTTTTAATAGCCTTTCTAGTCGGGATTATTTGTTAACAAAGCTAGATGTTCTTATAGGTACGCATCGAAAGGAAATGTATAATTATGCGTCAGAGTTTCTTGATTATAATATAAAATTCGACCAAAAAGTAGGTGACATAAACGAAAAACGGAAATTGGAAGCAGAAGAAAAAGAAAAGCAAGCGCAAAAAGAATTATATCAGAAATACGGCAAAAAATATGTTGATGCATTGTACGATCTTAAAATTATTGTAGGTATGCCTGAGGATTTAGTTAATGTCATTGTAAACAAATTGTACACTGTAGGTTCTAGCTCGTCTTCTGGTACAGGGAGTTACTACAGACTCGATCCGAGGTATGGTACTGGATGGGTTTCTGTTTGGATCAAAAATAAGAAAGTGACTTCTGTGACTTATCATTAAAATAAATACAAAATAGAGGGGGGAATCCATAACCCACAGAAAAAAACATGAAAATTACTTTTATGTTAGAAACGTTTAGAGATCTTTTTAAGTGTAATCAACTTGACTAATTTATAATGCCTTTTCGATATACGATTTGAAAAAAAATGAACCGTAAATGAGCTACTAGTTGTTTTTAGACGACTTACATTTGGAATAAAATCAAATTATTACACCAATTAAAATGTAGAAGGAGTTGGAGAAAACCTAAAAAAGAAAACTAGTTTTCACCTTAGTTAAAAACAACTTAGAAAAAAAACAATTCCAAGTTTTGAAGATTTACAAAAGGCTTTTCTTGATGAAGTGCAAGGCTCAACAGGTGTTGTTGTAAGGAAACTTTAATCTATTTTACAAACTTTGAAAGTGTAATTAGAATTTTCGGAAGATACAGCTGCTCTGAAAGGTGATTTAATAATCTTTAGCCGTTAACGAATGATTTGAAAGAAGCTCATGAAAAATCTAAAATGAATGTGGAAGAACTATTCAAAGATATATTGAACGTTTATGAATTATTTTTAATTTTGTCGGAAATATGACAACTGATTAATTTTGAATAGATCAAATATTTATTTAGAAAAAGAAATTTCATTTTTCATTTTAACACTATTTAAAATTGCCGTAGTTATAACTAGAAAGAATATTCTGTTCACGGTTTTACTGTTTCTTCCTATTTTATCTTTAGGTCAAAAGTATCCTGTAAAGATTGTGAATACCACATCAGGACTAGCCAGTAATTGCATAAATGATGTAATTAGATCGTCCACAGATATGGTTTGGTTGGCTACTGATTACGGAGTGTCTGCTTACAATGGAAATACAGTAACGAACTACACCGTATCAAAAGGTTTAGCTCATAACAATTGTACTGATTTAATTGAAGACGGTAATAAAACGATCTGGATAGCTACTTACGGTGGAGGTGTATCTTACATTAAAAATGGATCTATTCAAGTGGTTGATAAAAGGCATGGTTTGGTTAATAATTCATGTCGAAAACTGTTTATTCATAACAGTCTTATCTACGTAGGCACACAAAAAGGAATTTCTATTATTGATTCAAAAACGAAAAAAATAATATCTGAAGATTTATACGAAGAAAAGTATCAAATCATGGATTTTTTTTCTTTTAAAAATGAAGTCTTTGTCATTACGTTTAAAAATGGGATTTTCAAACTAGGAGAAAAAAAACTTGAACTTGTAAACAAGGTCCCTGTTTTATTCTGTAGTTATATTAACGGTGATTTTATTTATCTTGGTCTTGACGGAAACCTAGAAATTAACAAAAGTGTTCGTCGTTATAAAGTGGAAGATTTGATTCAAGGAGGAACAACTTTTGAATCGTTTGGACAATCTGTGATTTGGGATATGGTGCGCGTAGGTGATGATTTATTTCTCGCAGGTTGGGGTGTTAACTTTGATTCTGGGGGACTCTTTGTTTCTAATGATTTAGATTTTTCCAGGTGTTCAGACTTTGAAATAGAATCAAAAAATATTAAATCTCTTTTTTTTGACAAAACAACCAATCTTTTGTACGTTGGATCTGCAGATGCTGGTTTATATATTCTTGACTTAGTAAAACCCATTTCTAAAGAAAAAATTAAAGATTTCGCTAATCAACAACCCTTAAGAAATAGCTTTGCTCTATTAAATGATTCAGAAGAGGTGTTTTTAGGATCTTTATCTTTAAAACCCAATGATTTTCTTGAGTATTTAGAGCGTTATAAATTAACAGTAGAAGGAAAATTACAATTAAAGAATACCCGAGCCTTAAGAGACTTTTCTTTGGATGATATGGATTACAGGAGTGTTTTTAAAATTAAAAATACGCAAATTACCGATTCTCATTTTTATGTAAATACCAGCTTAGGTTTATTTAAATTGCAGTTAACGGGTAAAGTAAAAATTGATGAATACTTTCCTATTTCTGCTCTTTCTTTTCACGTCAACTCTGAGAGTGAAATATTTTTTCAAAGGCCCTATTCAAATTTTTTTAAAATATCTCTATTTACTTCGGGTAATACCTACTATTCTTATCCACTTGATTTAAATAACCCAAAAGATGCATTCTCAATTTTTTCATTAGAGAACCACGTTTTTGCGATTAGTCGATTTTCTGGAATTTATAAACAGAAAGATAGCCTTTTTACATCTTTAAATTCCTCAAATGGACTTATGGAAAAAGAGTTCGTATTAGCAAAAAAAGTAAGTACTTCCCAAGCACTATTAGTAAATACTTCAGGTTCTATCTTTGAGTTATCCAATAAAACAAAAAGATTAAACGAAATTTTAAATATCAATAATCTAATTGGCACAGTATCCAAAGATGTTGATAGAAAAGATAGTTTATTATTTGTATTAACTGATTTAGGACTTAATACTATAAACATCAACACAGGAAAGAGAAAGTTTATTGATGGAGAGCACGGTTTAGATGTAAGTTCAATTGAAAGGATAGAGATAATAAACGACAAAATATGCTTAATTTCAAGTAAAGAAGTGTTTGGTGTACATATTACTTTTTTAATGAAACACCATCACTGTGGAAGCGTTAAATTAGGCTCAGTCTTGGTGCAAAATAAAAAAACAGTTTCTTACAATAATATTTTAAATCTTGAACCGTCAGAGAATGATTTGTCTATAAACCTAGAAACAGTAGGAGTAAAGTATCCCAAAAAACTGTTTTATAGATTTAAAATTATTGGTAAAGATTCTATTCAATGGACAGAATGGAATCAATTAAGCGATAATCCATCAATTAAGTTACCTTACTTCCCTGCCGGTAATTATAGAGTAAAGTTAGAAACGAGTAATTTATTTACTGGAAATAGTCATTTATACTCATTACTAAATATAAATAAAAGATTAGCTTTTTACCGTAGTCCGTGGTTTTATTCTACACTTCTTGTTCTTTTTTTGGTTGTGTTTTATTCTTTAATTAAAAGAAAATATAAAAGAAAATATAAAAGGCAAAAAGAACGATCATTTTTGGAGAAACGATTAGAGGAGGCAAAACTGGAAGCGTTAACAAGTCAAATGAGTCCGCATTTTATTTTCAATTCATTAAATGTAATCCAGGGATTCATATTTGATGATAAAAAAGATGAATCGATTGAATATATCAACCATTTTTCAACGCTTATTAGGAAAACTTTAGATTATTCTTCAAAAAAAGCAATATTATGTTCTGAAGAATTAGAGTATCTTGATCTATATGTTAAAATTCAAAATTTACGATTTGGAGAACGGATAAAGTATACAGTCTATTTAGACGAAAAGATTGATGTTGATGATTTAGAATTACCTTCCTTACTTATACAACCTGTTATAGAAAATTGCTTCGAGCACGCATTTACCGATCAAATTACTGAACCTAAAATTGATTTAAGAATTGACCTTGTAGGTGCGTTTATTATAATAAGTATTGAAGATAATGGAATTGGTATCAGTAGAGAAAATTTGACTGTATCAAAAGCAATACCATTAACATTGAATAGGTTAAATCTTCTCGATCCCCAAAATAAGTTAGAAGTAATTTCTTTGACAGAAGGAACCGAGGTTAAATTGTTTATAAAACAAGATTACTTATAATCGATGATTTCAATTTATCTAGATCTAAGTTTAATACAAGTGTAGAATTGATTTAAATTTGACACCGCAAAAAATAGTGAACAGCAGATAGTTATCATCATTGATTAAGTTGAGGTTAAGTGAATCTCTACTATGCAGGTAAGTGGTGATTTAATAAATAGATCGTAATTTTACTCTTCTATCTTTTTCTAACTTTTCTTCTTCAATGGTTTTCTCTAGCGATAGTTCGTCTATTAGCTCCAAATTTTCTTTGAGGATTTTCATTACGTTTCTCTTCGCTTTTTTTAATTTGTTTAGGATATTTTTCTTTATCAAAGTAATTATTAGGGTTTAAAATATTTATGCTTTTATATGTGTCGACTTAAGTTGAAGTTTCTTCGAAAGTGTAACATTATTAAGTAATATTTTTTTATTTCCCATCTTCTTTATGGATTTACCTCTTTAATTATGATTGTTTTCACTCTGTGTGTATAAAAAATAAGAGAAAATACATCTTTCTGATCCGTTTAGTTTTACAATTTGGAGAGGAATACTAATTTATTCGATTCAGGTTGCGATAAATACTCAAATACAAAGGTTGGGTGGTTGTTAAAGCACTGTTTTCATCTTATTAAACTCACTTAAGTATTAAGATTTAAAACATGAACAATGATTATGTTATGAGTAAAACCCAGTATTTTACTGAATAGGAGAATTAGGATAAAATAGGCTTTCGCCTTTTTTTTTTAGTTTTTGTTAAAAAAAACGAGTCTTTTTAAACTTGTAAAATCTTAGTCAAGTTTGATAAAATGAGTTTTCTAAACTTTTTTACAAAATAGCTTTAAATGGAAGCTTTTGGTTCATTGAGCACTTTAATTTATGGGCTAAAAAAGAGCTGTTTTAAATTGTTGATTTAGATATTTTCAGAAAAGAAAGAGCGCGAATGGAGTGTTACAGTATTTGTATTATTTGCTTAGAAGTTAATTCAAAACTCATAATACCATACTTTAAATAACTAAAGGCGTGCGTTAAATAAGTTTTAAGATAAAAGTCCAAGTGTAAAATTAACTTTAATGTAATGATTAAAATTATAGTGGTTGACGATGAAAAGCCAGCATTAGATATGATGGTAATGTTGTTGAATACATACTTTCATGAAAGAATGGTCATTGTAGATCAATGTGTAGATATTTTTGAGGCGGAGCAGTCAATCTTGAAGTTTTCACCTGACATAGTTTTTCTAGATATTCGTATGAAACATGGAGGTGGTTTTGAGTTATTGAGGAAGATCGGCAAAAGTACTTTTGACGTTATTTTTACTACAGCACATTCAGAATATGCTCTCGAAGCTATAAAACAAAGTGCACTTGACTATTTACTGAAACCCATAAATCCAGCGGATTTGATAATGGCCATGAAGAGATTTGATGACAAGTATGCGAATAAATTTGAAATCGATCGGATTAGGCTTTTAATTGAAAATTTGGATTCAGGATCCAAAGAATATCCGAAAGTTGCTTTTCCCGTAAATGATGGGTATAAACTAATTAAATCGAGTACAATTAAGTATTGTGAAGCCGACGTTAATTATACCCGACTTCACTTAATTAATGGAGACAAGATGATGGTTTCAAAAACATTAAAAAGAATAGAAGAATTGTTGCCAGAACAGCTTTTTTTAAGACCGCACAAATCATACTTAGTTAATAAGAATTATATAAAAGAGTATAAGAATAAAGAAGGACACTTTTTAGTTTTAATAAATAATGAAGAAATACCTGTATCAGGGAGAAAGAAAAGCGAAGTTTTGTCGAGTATTACTTAGTATTTTTCTTATATCTTTTCCTCTATATTCATATTCTAAACTATTACCAACTACGGTTTTAGAAACGAGTTCTGGGCTGTTAAGTAATTCAATTCAAGATGTTTTAAAGTCAAAGAAAAATGATAAAGTTTGGATAGCTACAAACTCTGGTTTGTCCGTTTATAATGGTGTAGGTATAAAGAATTACACTATGAAGAACGGTCTTCCGCACAATAACTGTAAAAGTATAGTGGAAGACAACTATGGTGTTATATGGGTTGCAACTTTTGGAGGGGGTATAGCTTATTTAGAACAAGGAAAGTTTCGTCAAGTACATATTCAAAGTAAAGATAATAATGAAGGTTTTATTAAAAAATTATTTCTTTTTGGGGATACTATTTTTGCTTCAAGTTCGAATGGTATCTATTCTCTCAATGTTGTTACAAAAACTCAGAATGTAAGTTTTGATGTTTCGAATGAAGTTGACGTCTTAGATTTTTTTAGTCATAACCGTAGTATGTATTTTTTTAGTAGAAATGCTACGCTATATAAATTAGATAAACAGGGGGTGAAAAAATTGAATCAAATAGATAACACTTTTTTAAATTCATTCTTATTACAAAAAGACACTCTGTATTTATCTATTACTTCCTCTTTTGAAGACATTGGTAAAACGGTGAAAATGAGTTTTTATGATTTCTTAGTAGGGGGCAGTGACTTTCTCTTTAGTAAAAGTCTTCCCCTAAACAATATGATTAAAACTGCAAATGGCTTATTAGCGTCTTCTTACTTTGTTGATTCCAGAAATGAGTCTTTATTTTTTTTGAACCGGCGTAACTTAAATATTTCTGCTTTACAGGTTAATACAAATTTTGATAAAATTCAATGCTTAAACTATGATGAAAGAACGCAGGTACTTTTTATTGGAACTAATAATAAAGGACTTAAAATTGTAGATTTAACTAATAACATTCAATTACTAGATAAAAGGCATTTAATTTATTACGGTTTTTCTAGTAATGATCAAACAATAGCGTGTACAAAAGAGTATATAGTTTTAGACAGTTTTCGAATTGAAAAAACTGATTTTATTGAGTTCGTATATAACCTAGGAAAGTCAAGAGTTGGGGATAGAAAGGTGAATGAAATTCAAAATATTAAATCTTATTTTCTTAGTAGGACATTTGAAATTGAAAACTGTAGACTTGAAAAAAATAAAATCTATGTTAAAACTACAATTGGACTTTTCACTTTAGGAATTAAGCTAAATGAACTTAATATTGAAAATTTTAAGTTCTCTCCGCAGGGTTCTTTACTCTTTAATACGAATGAAAATACTAAGTTACTAAGTTCTTTAAAACGGAATTTGGGCTACTCCTTAAATATAAAAGATACACTATTTACTAAAAAGGGAAAACCTATAAAAGGTGTTTTTAACGCTACCGAATTAAACGGAGAGATTTTGTTATTTAGTCATTTTTCTGGTGTTCATAAGCAAATTAAGGATAACTTGTTTTCATTGCAACTTGAAATGGACAGCCTTTTGACTTCTGGGGGAATACATATAGTGAAAAAGACAACTCCTACATCAGCGTTAATTTCTGATTATCAAGGAAACATATTTCGTCTTATTAATTTAAGCTCCCAATTAAGTTGTGAGAAAATACTCAAAGCGGAGACCCTAATGGGTAATGCAGTTAAAGATATTACAGAGAGTCAAAGATTAATATTTGTTGCTACAAACTTAGGTGTAAATATAATAGACCTGTCTTCTGGTAAACGACACTTCATAGATGAAGAGTTCGGAATTGCGGCTAAGTATATTCAAAAAATTGAAATTAGGGATTCTGATTTATTGATTTTCTCTACTAAAGGTTTATTTAGTTTGTCTATTGATTTTATAACTAAACATCATGACTGTGGAGACATAAATATATCCAAGATTCTGTTAGGGGGAAGAGAATTAGTAATTGACGGTAGTGATTTACTTGAGTTAAGTGAAATTAAAAATAATTTAAAATTTATTTTATCGAGTCAGGGCGTTAAATATCCAAAAAAGCTTCAATATAGATATAAAGTTTCAGGAGATTATGAGTATAGTTCAGATTGGAAACAGCTAAGCGCCAATACAAGTTTCACAATTCCTTTTTTACCTATTGGATTAAGTCAAGTTATTCTTGAGACGAATAATTTGTTTACAGGAAATCAACATCAATATAAAATATTAAATGTTTCAAATACTCTTGCCTTCTATGAGTCGAAATTATTTTATATCTTAATTACTTTATTTGTTTCTTACTTAGGTTACTATTTTATTAAGAGAAGATTCAAAAAACTCTACAGACGACAAAAAGAAAAGTCTCTGATAGAAAAAAAATTGCAAGAAGCAAAAATGGAAGCGTTGACTAGTCAGATGAGTCCTCATTTTATTTTTAATTCTTTAAATGCTATTCAGCATTTTGTTCTTCAAAATGAAATCGATAAATCTGTAGCCTATATAAATAATTTTTCAACTTTAATTCGGTCAACTTTAGACTACTCATCTAAAATGTTTATTACTCTTGAGGAAGAATTAAATTATCTAGATCTTTATGTTAAAATTCAAAACTTGAGATTTGGTAATAAAATTGAATTTAAAAAAAATATAAATATTTCTACTGAGAGCTATGAACTTTTAATCCCCCCACTCTTATTGCAGCCGTTAATTGAAAATTGTTTTGAACATGCTTTTGACCAGAATTCTGTTGCACCCATTATCGAAATAACTATAACAACTGATTCTAACACTATGGAATTGATAATAGTTGATAATGGTTTTGGACTCAAAGAGACAACGGAAGACAACTCAAAAGGTCTCAAACTTGTTAAAGGAAGAATAAAAATGTTAAATCAAAGGAATGAAATGAGTATTGAATCATTATCAATTGGAACTCGTTTGAAGTTGACACTTTTTGGTTAAATAAAATCTATTGTTTTTACAATTTCAAACTCAGTAACAGTATTCTTTTTATTAAGATTTTTAATCTCGATACATTCTATATTCATTAAATAAAAAATCAACTACGTTTTACGATTATAATAAGCTTTAAATAATAGCTAAAAAATATCTTTTTTTATTCTAACATCTTTGCATTAGCGGTAGTGGAAAGCTTTTTTCTTTCCTTATCGTAATCAAGAATAATGAAGTAAATGCAAATAGAAAGTTTAAATAACCACAATTGGTTTGTTCTAAAAACCAAGTCCAATTTAGAGAAAAGAGTTGCTGAGCACCTTTCTAAAATTGGTTGGGATGTTTTTGTTCCTTCTATTACAGTTATACGTCAATGGAGTGATAGAAAGAAGAAGTTATCCGTTCCGTTGATTTCTTGTTTTGTTTTTGTCAGATGTACTAAGAGAGATTTACAGTATTTGTATGGCGAGTATGGTGTGTTGAATATTTTGAAATTTGAAAATCAACCGGCAACCATCAAAGACTATGAAATCAAGAATTTAAAAATTTTAATAAATCAATCAGAAGGTAGAGAATTTAATTTTAAAAATGCATCTATTGAATCAGGTCAGCTGGTAAAAGTCGTGGAAGGACCATTTATGGGGCTTTTAGGCGAATCAGTAATGATGAATGGAAAACATAGAGTCAAGTTAAAGGTAAAAACGTTAAAAACGGAATGTCTAATTAACGTTTCTATCTCCGATGTAAAGCTTGTTGAGGACAAAGTCGCCTAACAACTTTATTAATTTTTTTTCTTAACGGTTAATGGGTGTGACACCCAATCGGCGAAGCCATGTCAAATAAACAAATAATGCGATTAAATCATTTGCTAGCCAGATTAACTAAGTTTTTTGATCTCTACGTAGGGTGGTTTTTTGTGAATGGAGAAAAACAAAATGATTGGACTCAAAGTCTTAATGAAAAATACAATAAAGTGGAAACAGATAATATGATGAATGCAGAAATGGAAAAATTAATCCGAAATTTTCCAAATGATATTAAACAAGCATTGAACAAGCCAACGCCAATTAAAATAAGCGAAAAACCATTTAAAAATATAGTTCTTTTGGGGATGGGTGGTTCTGGTATCGGTTGTACCTTAGTTAAAAGATGGTTTGAAAAACAACTTTCAATTCCTGTTATTACTTGCCAAGATTACTCGGTACCAGTTTTTGTTGATGAAAATACATTTGTTATTGCCTGCTCTTATTCAGGAAATACAGAAGAAACCTTGTCAGCGTTGGAGGATGCAAGAACAAAAAAAGCGACCATACATGGTATTACTTCAGGAGGTAAGTTAGAGAAATTTTGTGATGATAATCACTACTCATGTTCTTTAGTTCCCGGTGGATTTCCACCAAGAACTCAATTGGCACATATGAGTGTCTTGTTAACTAGTGTTTTGGTTGCTAACGAACTTATTCCAAAGACTGCACTTAAAGAACTTAATGATGCTTATACACTTTTGCTAGAGCAACAAGATAACTGTATAGATGATGCTAAAAAGATAGCAAGGGTTCTAGAAAACAAAAATATCATTATTTACACCTCTACTTCAAATGAAGCCTTGGCAATAAGAGCTAGGCAACAGTTCCATGAAAACGCAAAAATGCTTTGTAGTCACCATGTCATTCCTGAAATGAATCACAATGAGTTAGTTGGATGGGCTGGAGGAACTCAGGATTACGGGGTTTTATTTATTTTGACTAACGACATGCATAGCCAAAACGTGAAAAGATTCAAGTTTACACAAGACATCGTATCCAAGAAAACAGACTCATTTTTTGTGTTAGAGTCGGACGAAGAAAGCTCTATTACAGCCTCGTTTTATTTAATACATACCATTGATTGGGCTTCCTATTTTTTAGCCAATCAAAAAGGTGTTAACGCTACAGAGGTTAATATAATTGAGAATTTAAAAAACGCTTTAAAGTAAATTTATTATGAAAGTAGGTATAACGTTTAGCGCATTCGACTTGTTGCACGCAGGTCATATTAAAATGCTAGAAGAAGCAAAAAAACAATGTGATTATTTAATTGCAGGTTTGCAAAATGACCCGACAATTGACAGGCCGGAAAAAAACAAACCTTCACAAACGGTAGTTGAACGATACATACAGCTCAAAGGGTGCAAATTCGTAGATGAAATAATACCCTACGCTACCGAGAGAGATTTAGAAGATGTTTTAAAGGCTTTTCATATAGATGTCCGCATAGTTGGCGATGAGTATGAACATAAAAATTTTACTGGTCGCGAGTATTGTGAAGAACAAGGTATAGAACTGTATTTCAATTCACGTAAGCATAGATTTTCCAGCAGTGCGTTGAGAAAAGAGGTTGCAGAAATTGAGCAGAGTAAAAATGCAAATTTAAAAGTTGGATAAGGGTTATACAACTTAGTATAAATAGTAATCTAATAATTCATAGTTATGTTAAAAGTAATTTTTTTAGGTGTCTCGTTGATTTTATCAGTTGCAGTAACTGGTCAAGGTATTGTGTCTCCAAAATGGAGTGCATCTGCAGATATAGGATTGAACGGAAGTATAAATGAAGAAAATTCATTAAGCCCTTTCAGTTCACCTTCTGTTGGGTTAACCGGTAAATATAAATTGTATCCTTTATTTGGTGTTTATGCTTCTGGCTCTTACGGTTCATTCGGAACAGAAGAAGTGTTTTACAATAAAACGCAGTTGTTACAGGCTTCCGTTGGTATGTTTTACGATCTTAAGGGATTGCTTACTGGTTTGCCAGATAAGTTATCAATTCAATTAACAGCTGGAACAGGCTTTGCAACGATGTGGAACACTGATGTTGTTTCAGAAGATGCACAAGATCCATTTTTAAGAAATCAGGATGATATTTTTCATACCAGCTTCGGTATTGTACCACACTACCATTTCTCAGAACAGTTGGCGGTTAATTTAAATTATACGGTTTTTGCCAACTTTAAGCAAGACCATGGTTTCGATTATAAGAAGAGAGAGAAGACCGTTACAGGTATGTATAATTTGTCATTGGGTATAGTTTATTCTTTTTCGTTTGATGCTGCAGAAAAAATAAAAGAATCCGCAGAAACGGAGTAGTATTTAATTGTTATTTCGAACATATAATTAAAATGGCAAGGAAATCAGTTTTTAAAGATAGGAAAGTCTTAGTAACAGGTGGACTTGGATATATTGGCTCTCATACTGTTGTTTTACTTCAGCAAAATGGTTTTGATGTTGTAATTATAGATGATTTATCTAACAGTTCTTTAGATGTTCTGGAGGCGATAACAAAAATTACAGGTAAAAAACCGACTTTAGAGCTATTAGACCTAAAGGATAAAAAAGGTCTAGAAAGCTTTTTTGACAATCATCCAGATTTGTTTTGTGTGATTCACTTTGCAGCACATAAGTCTGTTAGTGAAAGTGTTGATGCGCCATTGAAATATTATACCAATAACTTAGTTGGTTTAACAAATCTTCTAGAATGTCTTGAAAACCGTAAAGAAGTTCAATTTATATTTAGTTCTTCATGCACTGTTTATGGCGAGGCCGATGAACTTCCTATTACTGAACTTGCGCCTATAAAAGAAGCATTATCGCCATATGGAAATACAAAACAAATTGGCGAAGAGATTATAAGAGATTTTGCTAATTCAACAAGTGGATTTGATGCAACATTATTACGTTATTTTAATCCAATAGGTGCACATCATACCGGACTTATTGGAGAACGACCAAATGGAGTTCCTCAAAACTTACTACCTTATTTAATGCAAACTGCTTTGGGTTTGAGAGAATCATTAAGTGTTTTCGGAGGTGATTACAATACTTTAGATGGCTCGGCAATTAGAGATTATATCCATGTGATAGATTTGGCAGAAGCCCACATCGTTTGTCTGAAAAGGCTAATTAAGGGTGAAAACGTTACAAATATTGAAATATTTAATATAGGCACTGGAAAGGGTGTTAGTGTATTAGAAATGATTGAAACATTTAAAGAGGTAACAAATAAAGAGATTCCTTATCAGATTGTTGATAGAAGAGCAGGTGACGTTCAGACTGCTTATGCAGATATATCCAAAGCTGAATACGTACTTGATTGGCATGCTAAACGACCGCTTAGTAAAGCCATTAGAGATGCATGGAAATGGGAAAATAATTCGGAGAGTAAATAGTGACTTCTAAAATATCATTACCAAAAATATTATGGAAAAAGAGTTAAGGCCATGGGGTTGTTTCCTAGTGATAGAGGATAACCCAAAGTATAAAATTAAACGAATAGAAGTTGATTCTCAGGGCAGTTTAAGTTATCAATACCATCATTTTAGATCAGAAGCGTGGACCTGTATATCTGGTTTAGCAACCGTTACTTTAAATGGTGTAGAACATGTATTCAAAGCAGGTGATACAATCACTATTCCTTGTGGTGTAAAACATAGAATAGAAAACTTCTCAAATAATAAGGTGGTGTTTATTGAAGTACAAACTGGAACTTATTTTGGTGAAGATGATATTGTTCGACTAGAGGATAAGTATAACCGAATTTAATCTGTTAAAATATGAAGAAGAAAGGCATAATAGTAAGCGGTTATTTTAATCCATTACATAAAGGACATTTGGAATATCTAATACAAGCAAAGGAATTAGGTGATGATTTGTTTGTAATTGTAAATAGTGATTTACAGCGTGCTTTAAAAGGTTCTAAAGAATTTCAAAACGAGTCGGAACGTTTATTTATAATGGAAAATTTAAGTGTTGTTGATTATTGTATACTATCATGTGATACAGATAGAACGGTAATAAAAAGTTTAGAGAAAATTCATAATGACTTTTCTGATAGTTACAGTTTTGCATTTGCAAATGGAGGTGATCAGAATAACGATACTATTCCTGAAAAACAGATTTGTGAAGAGCTAGGAATAGAATTATACGACGGGTTAGGAGATAAAATTCAGTCTTCATCTTGGCTTTTAAAGAGCAAATAGATTGGCTTTAATTCAAAGGAAATAAAAGAATAAAATGAAAAAAGTAGCATTAATAACTGGAGTTACGGGACAAGATGGTTCTTATTTAGCAGATTTTTTGTTAGAGAAAGAGTACATTGTACATGGTATTAAGCGTCGTTCGTCTTTGTTTAATACAGATAGAATCGATCACCTTTATCAAGATCCACACATCGACAATAGAAATTTTATCTTGCACTATGGAGATATGACGGATAGTACCAACCTAATTCGTATCATTCAAGAGATTCAGCCAGATGAGATTTATAATTTAGCAGCAATGAGTCATGTAGCTGTTTCTTTTGAAACTCCAGAATATACAGGGAATGCAGACGGCTTAGGAACACTAAGAATTCTTGATGCTGTAAGGCTTCTGGGACTTGAAAAAAAGACGCGTATTTATCAAGCGTCTACTTCAGAATTATATGGTAAAGTGCAAGAGATTCCGCAGACAGAAAAGACACCTTTTTACCCAAGATCTCCCTATGCTGTTGCAAAAATGTATGCTTATTGGATTACGGTAAATTATCGTGAAGCGTATGATTTATACGCGTGTAACGGAATATTATTTAATCACGAATCTCCGCATAGGGGTGAAACTTTTGTAACTAGAAAAATTACGAGAGCTGCGTCTAGAATTGCACTTGGATTGCAGGATAAACTTTATTTGGGTAACCTAGATGCACAACGCGATTGGGGACATGCTAAAGACTATGTACGAATGATGTGGATGATTTTGCAAGCAGATGAGCCTGAAGATTGGGTTATTGCAACAGGTAAAACAACTGCTGTAAGAGATTTTGTTCGTATGGCGTTTAATGAAGTGGGTATAGAATTAGCGTTTAATGGAACAGGCGTGAACGAAACTGCTGTGGTAGTAGCGTGTAATCATCCAGATTTTAGTGTTGAAATAGGAAAGGAAGTACTAGCCGTAGATCCTAAATATTTTAGACCTACAGAGGTTGATCTCTTAATTGGCGATGCTACTAAAGCGTATAAAAAGTTAGGTTGGAAACCTGAGTATACATTAGACGAATTAGTAAAAGATATGATGAGTAATGATGTTAAACTCATGCAAAAAGACCAATTTTTAAAAGTTGGTGGTTATGATACGCTCAACTATTATGAGTAGAATTGATATCAAGATGTAATAAATCTTAATCAATTCAACCAATCTAAAATTATAAGCTAAACAGTTAAAAAAGCTTATCTCAAATAATGTCATTTTTATAGTGAACACTGCACAAGTAAAACTTATGTGTATAAACTATAAAGTTATTGTAGACAAAAAAATGAACAAACAAAGTAAAATATATATAGCAGGCCATCGTGGTATGGTTGGTTCTGCTGTCTGGCGAGAGCTAGAATCAAAAGGATATAACAACCTAATTGGCAAAACGTCAAAAGAGTTAGATTTACGTGATCAACAAGCTGTTCAGTTGTTTTTTAAAAATGAAAAGCCTCAAATTGTAATTGATGCAGCAGCAAAAGTTGGAGGAATTCTTGCAAATAGCACTGAGCCTTATTCCTTTTTGATGGAGAATCTACAAATTCAAAATAATTTAATAGACACCGCCTATAAGAATGATGTAGACAAATTCCTTTTTTTAGGTAGTTCTTGTATTTACCCTAAGCTTGCACCTCAGCCCTTGAAAGAAGAGTATCTTCTAACTAGTTCGCTTGAGCCTACGAATGAATGGTACGCAATTGCTAAAATTTCTGGTGTTAAAGCATGCGAAGCAATACGAAAACAGTACGGTAAAGATTTTATAAGTTTAATGCCAACAAATTTATACGGTTCCAAAGATAATTTTGACTTAAATACTTCGCATGTATTACCTGCAATGATTCGCAAATTTCATGAAGCTAAAGAAAATGATGAACCAGTAAAGCTTTGGGGTTCAGGAACGCCTAAACGAGAATTTCTACACGTAGACGATATGGCAAAAGCTGTAGTTTTTGCTTTAGAAAATCAATTTGAAGACAACCTTTACAACATAGGCTCCGGAAGGGAAATAATGATAAAAGATCTGGCGAAGTTAATACAAGGTATTGTTGGTCATACAGGTTCAATTATTTGGGAAACTTCTAAACCCGATGGAACACCTAGAAAACTTATGGATGTGTCAAAAATGGCTCGAGCCGGATGGAAGGCTAAGATTGAGTTAGAAACTGGTATTGAGCAGGTCTATAAGTGGTTCTTAGAGAATAAGACCACAAAATAAAATCAATTATATAAATTATAGTAAGCTTTATATGGCTTTATATACTAGGCTAATACCTAACACTAATCACTGGCAAGTACCTTCAGGACCAAAACATAGATGTCCGGATAGTTCTGCCTATTTGTTTGAACTTAAATCTGGTTTTGGTTTTGAAGAGTGGTACCGATCTCCAAACTTTAGAAAGATTGACGAAGATGGAATAAATTGGCAGTACGCATATTGGCAATGTTTTAAAAATCCATTCAGAAACAAATACAAACCTGGTGTACATAAAAACTTCACGGTATATACGCGAGAGTGTGACTCGAGAAATGATAAAGCTGTCTCGTTCAATAGAGTTGTAGCTCACTATTCAGAAATTGAAGTGTTAGATGTAAAGCAAAGATTACTTTACGAAACTCATTTTGCTATGGCATTTGATAAAGTAAGATTAGTTTTAAAAGAGTTGGGTGCGGATTTAGATATATTTGATGACCACCGCAAGCGTTCTCAGTTGTTAAATATCCGTTTTAAATTAACAGATGAGAACTATGTTTACCCAGAAGAAAAACTTTTGAAAACTGAGCTAAAAACGAATAGGTATGGTATTTATGACATTTAGTTGTGCTAGCACGCTTAACTTAAATTCATTGTAATACACTTAGACTATATGCTGTGATGAACAGTTTTAAAAGTTTGCAATACCTCTCTTTTTCTATTAGATGTTTCATTCAAATTATAATTTGATAAACTCTGTAATATGGCACTTTATACACGATTAACTCCGAACTCTAATAACTGGGAAGCACCTTCAGGAAGAGAAGGGAAATGCTCAGGTATAAGCTCAAGTTTATTTGAATATAGAGCGGGGTTTGGTTTTGAAGAGTGGTACCGTTCTCCTGACTTTAGGCACGTAGATAAAAATGGTGTTTTATGGCAATATGGCTATTGGCAATGTTTTAAAAACCCTAGAGGAAGAAATTCTAGACCAGGACTTTACAAAGACTTCACGGTTTACACCCGTATATGTGATTTTAATAATGCTAAAAAACTCTTTGCTAATCGCGTAGTAGCAAAATACACTGAATTAGAAGTTTTAAATAAAGAGGAAAGAAAGTTAAGTAAAATTCTCTTTGAGACTTCTTTGAAAAATATACGCGTAAAGTTACTCGATATGAAATTAGATGTTGGTGTATTTGACTTTCATGAGGTTCAATTTCCTCTTTTAAATATTCGGTTTAAAGTGAGTAATGAAGATTATCAGTTTGAAAATAAACAAGAACTCGATGTAGAGCTACGAGGTAATCGGTTTGGGCTTTACGAACATTAAAAAAATAAATGAGAATAAAAAAAATATGTTGCATAGGTGCGGGCTACGTTGGCGGGCCAACTATGTCAGTAATTGCTTTAAGAAATCCAGATATTGAGGTTACTGTTGTTGATGTTGACGAACAGCGAATTAATTCATGGAATGATGAGGATTTATCTAAGTTACCCATATTTGAACCTGGACTTGCAGAAGTAGTTGAGCAGGCTAGAGGTAAAAATCTTTTTTTTTCAACGAATGTACACAAAGCAATTGTTGAGGCTGAAATGATATTTATATCGGTCAATACACCTACCAAAACTTACGGTTTAGGAAAAGGTATGGCTTCTGATTTAAAGTATATTGAATTATGTGCAAGACAGATTGCTCATGCTGCAACCAAAGACAAAATAATTGTTGAAAAATCTACATTGCCTGTAAGAACGGCAGAGGCTATAAAGACCATTTTAGATGCTAATTCTAATGGATGTTCATTTTCTATTTTATCTAATCCAGAATTTTTAGCAGAGGGAACAGCCATTAAAGATTTATTTTACCCCGATCGTGTTTTGATTGGAGGAGAAGATTCTGAAAAAGGAGAAAGTGCAATTGAGGCACTCAAAAAGGTTTATGCTTCGTGGGTTCCTGAAGAAAAGATAATTACAACGAATGTATGGTCCTCTGAGTTATCAAAACTGGTTGCAAATGCATTTTTAGCTCAACGTGTTTCTTCTATCAATTCAATATCTGAATTATGTGAAAAAACTGGTGCTGATGTGAAAGAGGTAGCTCATGCAATTGGTTTAGACTCGCGAATCGGTTCTAAGTTTTTAAACTCATCCGTAGGCTTTGGAGGTTCTTGTTTTCAGAAAGATATTTTGAATCTTGTTTATATAGCAAAATCTTTAGGCCTGCAAAAGGTTGCAGATTATTGGGAACAAGTAATACTACTAAACGACCACCAAAAAAAAACGCTTTGCGCACAAAATTGTTGAGCAACTGCACAATACAGTAAATGGTAAAAAAATAACATTACTTGGCTGGGCATTTAAAAAAGACACCAACGATACTCGTGAATCTGCGGCAATTTATGTTGCAGAATATTTAATAGAAGACGGTGCAGTAATTCATGTATATGATCCAAAAGTTTCTGAAGCGAAAGTAAGAGCCGATTTAACTTATTTGTGGGAACTAAAAGGATTGACGCAAGAAAAAATTAACCAAAAACAAGCGCAAGTATTCGTTTATGAAGAACCTATAAAAGCGTTGAGCAACTCTCATGCCATAGCTGTATTGACAGAATGGGACGAATTTAAAAGCTATGATTGGATAAGTATCTATAACAACATGTTCAAGCCAGCCTTTGTGTTTGATGGACGTAATATTTTAGATGCGGCTACCATGAAAAGTATAGGTTTTCAATTCAAAGGAATTGGGAAAGGATAGATCGATTTTAAAAATATTCATTTATTAAAATAGCAGATGTACTTGAGTTTTTAGTTAGTTTCCTATAAAAATATGTTTGAAATAAAATTAAAAAATAATAAAACCTTTTCTTGCGATTCAAATACCACAATTTTTGAAGCTGCAAAATCTGCAGGTATTTTTTTAGAACACAGTTGCCTTACTTCACGATGTAGGAGTTGTGTAGTTCAGGTATCAGAGGGTAGAACAAAAGATAAAATAGATGACCTGGTCTTATCAAAAGAAGAGAAGAGTAAAAACCTTACACTTTCTTGTAATGCCATACCCACCACAGATGTAAGCTTAGCTATTGAAGATTTGGGCAATGTTACTTTATATGAAAAGAAAATTGTTCCCACTAAAATTCAGTCCATTCAGCAACTTACAGAAGATGTGATTAAGGTGACTTTAAGATTGCCACCCACTGCCAATTTTAAGTACAATTCAGGGCAATATGTCAATTTAATCAAAGGTAATATCAAAAGAAGCTACTCCGTAGCTAGTTCCTTTAAAAAAAAGGCTAGGCTTGAATTTTTTATCAAAAAATATGAGCATGGATTGATGAGTCAATATTGGTTTGAGCAAGCAAAAGCCAATGATTTGCTAAGAATGGAAGGGCCTCTAGGATCTTTTTTCTTAAGAGAAACATCTTGTAAGAATATTGTTTTCTTGGCTACAGGTACGGGTATTGCACCTATTAAAGCAATCTTGGAAAATATACAAAAAAAATCATCCGGGATAAAAGACAAAAAGTTTTGGGTATTTGTTGGAGCAAGATATCAAAAAGACCTGTTTTGGGAACCAGAGCTTGAAAATGGTGAGATAAACATTACCTACATACCTGTCCTTTCTCGACAAAAACAAGATTGGAGTGGTGAAATGGGATATGTACAAGATGCAGTTTTAAAACAAAAGATAAATTTAGAACAGGCTCAAGTATATGCTTGTGGGTCGAATGCCATGATACAAACATCAAAAGAAGTATTCATAAAAAATAAGTTGTCTGAAAGCAATTTTTTTTCAGATGCCTTTGTAGAAACAAATTAAAAAGACTTTATGAAAGCAGTAATTTTAGCAGGTGGTTTAGGTACCCGATTAAGCGAAGAAACCGTGTCAAAACCAAAACCAATGGTTGAGGTAGGAGGGAAACCTATTTTATGGCACATCTTAAAGATTTATTCCCATTATGGTATCAATGAATTTATCATTTGTTGTGGATATAAAGGTTACGTGATTAAAGAATATTTCGCCAATTATTTTTTACATCAATCTGATGTTACCTTTGATATGAAGGGAAACGAAATGATTGTGCATACCAAAAGAGCAGAGCCATGGAAGGTTACTTTAGTAGACACTGGAGATGGGTCCATGACAGGTGGGCGATTGAAACGAGTGGCGCCTTATTTAAAAGATGAAGAAGCCTTTTGTTTTACCTACGGAGATGGTGTTGCAGACATCAATATCAAAGAATTACTGGCTTATCATAAAGCACATGGTAAAGATGCTACGTTAACTGCGGCATACCCTCCAGGTAGGTTTGGTGCCCTAGATATTGTAGAAGGGCAAGTGATGGAGTTTAAAGAAAAACCAAGGGGTGATGGGGCGTTAATTAATGCTGGTTTTTTTGTATTGTCTCCTAAAGTAGTTCATCGCATTGAAGCCGATGATACAACATGGGAGCAAGAGCCTTTAAAAGGTTTGGCAAAAGATGGAGAGTTAATGTCTTTTAAACATGAAGGATTTTGGCAACCTATGGATACTTTAAGGGACAAACAATCTTTAGAAAAATTATGGGATACTAATAAAGCACCATGGAAAGTATGGAGCGAGTAAACGGACAAGTAACCCCAGATTTTTGGAAAGGGAAACGAGTTTTCTTAACGGGGCACACGGGTTTTAAAGGAAGTTGGACGGCTTTATGGTTGCAATCTTTAGGAGCGACAGTAAAGGGCTATGCTTTGCATCCACCAACCCAACCGTCATTATTTTTGGAGGCAAAAGTTGATGAAGACATGGTTTCTGAAATAGGCAACATCAATGATTTAGATACTTTAAAGGCGAGTATGACGGATTTTAATCCAGATGTCTTGCTACATATGGCAGCACAACCCTTGGTACGACTTTCGTATAAAGAACCTATAGAAACCTATATGACCAATGTTATGGGAACTGCCAATGTGTTGGAGTCAGCTAGAGCTTGTGCAAATTTAAAAGCCATTGTTTCTATCACTACAGACAAATGCTACGAAAACAAGGAATGGGCTTGGGGCTATCGAGAAAACGAACCTATGGGTGGGCATGATCCATACAGTAGTAGTAAAGGTTGTGCAGAATTGGTAACCTCTGCATACCGACGTTCATTTTTTAATACCAACGATACCGCATTTTTAGCCTCTGGTAGAGCAGGTAATGTTATTGGTGGTGGAGATTGGGCAGCGGATCGATTGATCCCAGACATATTAAAAGCTTTTGAACAAAAAAAATCTGTGGTGATTCGAAATCCTTTATCTACAAGACCATGGCAACACGTCCTAGAACCGATTTCAGGTTATTTAGTCTTGGCTGAAAATTTATATAAGAAAGGTGCTGACTTTGCCGAAGGTTGGAATTTTGGTCCTAAAGACGACGATTGTAAATCGGTAGGTTGGATTTTAGACAAGATGGTGGCCAAGTGGGGTGAAGGTGCACAATGGGAATTGGATAAAAACAACAATCCACATGAAGCAGGCTTCTTAAAACTAGATTGTTCAAAAGCTGCTCAAAAATTGCATTGGACTCCTCAATGGAATTTAGATAAAACCCTAGATTTAATTATTAACTGGCATCAAGATTGGTTATCAGGAAAAAATATAAAACAACAATGTTTGCAAGAAATTGCAAGTTACCAAAATTATACAAATGAGTAATACTTTAGAATCTTTACGAGAAGAAATTTCGGGTTTAGTCACTAAATATGCAAAAGAACAATACAAACCACAACCTTTTGTAGGAGGAGAAACGGTAGTACCGCCTTCAGGAAAATTATTAGGGGAAGAAGAATTGCAAAATATGGTCGCTGCTTCTTTAGATGGTTGGTTAACCACAGGAAGATTCAATACCCAGTTTGAAAAGAAATTAGCAGACTTTTTAGGGGTCAAATACTGTTTGTCTGTAAACTCAGGATCATCAGCAAATTTGGTAGCGTTTAGTACCATAACCTCTCCGAAATTAGGATATAGAGCCGTACAAAAAGGAGATGAAGTGATTGGGGTAGCCGCTGGTTTTCCAACAACGGTAAACCCTATTGTACAATTTGGTGCAGTGCCGGTTTTTGTGGATGTAGATATCAAAACCCACAATGTAAATGCAGATTTGATTGAAGCTGCCATTACCCCAAAGACCAAAGCCATTATGTTAGCACACGCTTTAGGTAACCCATTTAATGTGGGGAAGGTAAAAGAAATCTGTGATAAATACAATTTGTGGTTGATTGAAGATACCTGTGACGCCTTAGGTGCAGAATACAATGGACAAAAATGTGGTACTTTTGGCGATATCGGAACGCTTAGTTTTTACCCAGCTCATCACATGACGATGGGTGAAGGAGGTGCTGTATTCATGAACAATCCAGAATTAAAAGTCATTGCAGAATCTTTTAGAGATTGGGGTAGAGATTGTTATTGTCCTCCAGGATGTGACAATACTTGTGGTTGCAGATTTGAACAAAAACACGGAGATCTACCTTTTGGATATGACCATAAATATGTGTATTCGCATTCAGGTTACAATTTAAAAATTACAGACATGCAAGCGGCTTGTGGTTTGGCACAATTAGAAAAGTTAGACTTTTTTATCCAAAGAAGAAGAGAAAATTATACTTATTTAAGAAACCGTTTAGAAACCTTAACTGACTTTTTAGAATTGCCAGAGCCTACACCAAATAGCAATCCGTCTTGGTTTGGTTTTCCATTAACCGTAAAAGAAGGTGCTGGTGCAAGCAGAGTAGAAGTAACGCGTTTTTTAAACGATAACAAGATTGGTTCTCGTTTGTTATTTGCAGGAAACTTGTTAAAACAACCGTATTTTAAGGATGTTGAATACAGAGTGGTTGGAGAATTAACGCATACCGATATCACGATGAATAATACCTTTTGGATTGGGGTACAACCTGCCTTAACCAACAAACACTTAGATTTTGTATGTGACAAACTAGAAGAGTTTTTTGGACTAAATTTTTAAGAATTTGAAAAAAAAGATATTAATAACAGGGATTAATGGCTTCTTAGGGAGCCATTTAGCAAAACATTTAAAAGTAAATTTTGAGGTTATTGGATTGGAGTACTCTTTAGAAAATTTGCATAGAATATCAGATGAAAATTTTAAAGTGTATTCAACTAACGAAAGTCCTTTAGAACTTGTTTTTAAAGAAAACAACTTCTATGCTGTTGTGCATGTAGCAACTGTGTATAGAAGACAGAATGAGCCCATATTTGATTTGTTAAATACTAATATTAATTTACCTGTACAGTTATTAGAATTGTCAGGAAAATATAATGTCAATCTATTTTTAAATACCGATAGTTTCTTTAACAATCCTAAATACTCTTATTCCTATTTATCCGATTATACATTATCAAAAAAACATACTGTAGAATGGGTCAAGCTTTTAGCAAGTTCGTCTACTTGTAAAGTAGCGAATATGAAGGTTTTCCATATGTTTGGCGAAAATGATGCGCCAGGAAAGTTTATTCCTTTTTTAATTGATAAAATTAAAAATAATGAACCCACTTTAGATTTGACACCAGGCACGCAAACTAGAGATTTCATTTATGTGAAAGATGTGGTTGGTGCTTTTGAATATGTGATGAACGCTTTCTCAGATTTAGAAAGCTACCAAGAATTTGAGATTGGTACAGGAGTTAGTTATAGTGTTAAAGAGTTAGCTGTATTGATTAAACAAATAACAAGCTCAAATACCAAATTAAATTTTGGTGGAATATCATTTAGAGATGGAGAAATAATGGAATCAAATGTTACAAATTTTAAATTACAAGAAATGGGTTGGAAGCCGTTGCACTCATTGAAATTAGGAATAGAAAGTTGTCTAAAGTAGATCTGAATAATCAGGATTCATAAAGTTTAGAATTATTTCAATATATTTAAAATCAGTAGATAAAATATGAAAACAAATTACATAGATGCATTATCCATTGTCATACCTACCTATAATAGGCCGGACAAATTGAAAAGATTATTAGAATCTATTTTTAAACAAAATTTGTCAGACATTTATGAAATAGTTGTTGTAAACAATTGCTCAAATTATAAAATTGAAGATATTACACATCAATTTGATTTAAACAAGATTAGAATTATTAATAATCCGTTTAATGTAAGAATGGCTACAAATATGGTGAATACATTTTTGCATTGTAAAACGAAGTGGATGTGGCTAATTTCTGATGATGATGTAATTTGTGAAAATGCAACTAGCATTATAAATAATAGAATTTCAAAAAATCCCGAAGTTGGGTATTTAAAGTTTTCTACTGAAGGAATTGGTGAAGTTGGTTTGGAAAATGATGAAAAAGTGCATAATTTAGAGCAGTTTATTGATTATTATGCTAATAAAGAGGTTGTAAGGAGTGATAATCTTGTTTTTGTTTCGAACGGTGTATTCAATTTAGAAGCTCTTTATCCTTTTTTAGGGTTCGGATATGAGTTCTCTTATACTTATATTGGGTTTTTAATCCCAGTTTTTTATTCTTTAAATGAAGAGATACCTGTTAAGTTTTGTGATGAAAAGGTTATTAAATTTGTTAACCCCGGTAATGGTGTTTGGTCTTTTTCAACTGTTGGTCTTGGTTTATCCACATTATCACATTTACCTCTTTCATTAGATAAATCTTATTTTAAGAAATTTTTAAAAATTACAATGCTAATTTCTTACAAAAATATGTTTAAATACCTTTTAAAGCAAAACAAAGAAGGCAATCAAAAGGTTTATAATATGATTTACCACAGTAATTACAAGTACTATCTAAATTTTACTCAAAAAATCTTCTTTCATTTATTTACAATACTCTTAGTGTACCCGAAATCTGGAAATTACTTATTAAAAATATTTAAGAAATAATGTATTATATAAATTTAAATAAAGCAGTATTTTTATTTATTCATAAAAGATTTAAAATAAGGGGTTTAAGACTACAAAACGATGTGTTAAAATATTTAATTTACTTTAGCTTAATTATTTTATTTAAGTATGTTTAATTTACTTAAATTATTAAATAGAGGTTCTGAAAGGTCAGTAATCGTAAAGAAAAATATTGCTGGCTCCTTTTTAGTTAAAGGATTGAGCGTAGCAATTACTTTACTTTTAGTTCCGTATACTATACATTTAATAGATCAAGAAAAGTATGGTATATGGATGACTATTTTCTCTATCGTTTCTTGGTTTAATATGATGGATATTGGAATAGGAAATGGTTTTAGAAACAAATTTGCTGAATCAATTTCAAAGAACAATGTTGTATTAGCGCAAGAATATGTTCAGACTTTATACTCATCAATGGCGTTAATTGGGGGTGTATTTATTATTTTATTTCTTTTAGTTAATCCATTTCTTAATTGGTATTCATTACTAAATCTTAGTGAAAATTTCAATGAAAATATAAATTTAATTGTTCTATTAGTATTTGTTTTATTTTGCTTTCAATTATACACAAAGAATATTTCTACAGTACTACTAGCATTGCAAAAAACCACAATTAGTAATTCGCTATTTCTATATTCAAATATTTTATCATTAATACTAATCTTTCTGCTAAAATATATCAATAACGTTTCATTATTCAGTATCGCATTTTCATTTATGATTTCACCAATTTTGGTAAATATATTTTTTTCAATTAAATATTTTAATGGAGAAATAAGTAAATACAAACCTAAATTATTCTGTTTACCTAAGAAAAAATATCTAAAGGACTTAATAGGCTTGGGGTTACAGTTCTTTTTTATTCAAATTACAACTATCGTAATGTTTTCATCAAGCAATATTATTATTTCACATTTGTTTAACCCATCACAGGTAACCCCCTATAGTGTTGCCTTTAGATTATATAGTTCAGTTCTTGGTATTTTTACTATTATTATTACACCTTTTTGGTCAGCATTTACGGAGGCTAATGCGCGTAAAGATTTTATCTGGATAAAAAATTCAATTAATAAATTGCTCTTTGTTTGGGGCGGGTTTTCGTTATTGATTATTGTTTTATGGATTGTTTCACCTTTTCTTTTTGAGTTATGGGTTGGTAAAAGTGTTGTCATTCCTAAAATGTTATCACTACAATTTGCTATTTATGCCATTATTATCTCATGGACTAATCTTTTTGTTTTTTACATTAACGGTGTTGGGAAAATTAGACTTCAGCTGTTTATCGCTCTTTTACAACTAATTTTTAACATACCTTTGGCAATATTTTTAGCGAAATATTTAAATTTCGGCTTGAGCGGAATAATAATGGCAACAAACATAAGTTTATTATTATCTGCAATTCTAATTCCTATTCAGTATAAAAAATTAATATCTGAAAAAGCCTATGGAATCTGGGGAAAATAGATTTAATATTATAGTTACGATTCAAATTGTTAAACAAAATAAAAAATTGTAAACTATGTAAAATAGAATATTAGTTATGAATGTGTTTGAATTTATAGATAAGGTTATAAAAAAACCTAAACGATTCTATTACAATAGAAAATATCATGCTATATTGAGACAATTTGATGTTAGTTATGATAAAATAACATTAAATGGTAAAATAAAATTTGTACTAGAACAAGGGGGTAAAGTAGTATTTGGCGAAAATTTCATTTGTAGTAGTGGTCCAGAATACAGTATTGACCCTCGTTTTATAAGTTCAATTAATGTTAAAAAGAATGCAACTTTGTTAATTGGAGAAAACTCTGGTATCACAGGAACCTCAATCCACGTTCATCAAGAAGTAATAATTGGTAACAATGTAAATATTGGAGCAGGGACATTGATTTATGACACAAATTTTCATAGCACCGATCCAATTATTAGGGCTAATAGAGCTTTAGATTTATTAAGTGTTGATACTGCACCTATATTTATTGGAAATAATGTTTTTATTGGGGCTAGATCTTTAATTGGTAAGGGAGTTACTATTGGAGAAAATTCAATTATTGCTGCAGGTAGTGTTGTAGTTAAAAACGTGCCAAGTAATCAGGTTTGGGGCGGTAATCCTGCTACTTACTTAAAAAATATTTAATATGTTAAAATTTCTGCTAATCATCATTGCTGTCTATTTATTTTTAGACAGTATAATTTATGTGTTCTCGTTTCCATTTATATGATATTATTTTAAGAGAAAGCAAAGTAAAGGTATTGCCGACACCACAGATGCTTCACTTGTGCCAAGTTCTAAAAATAATAAATTTCAAATAAAAGCAAAGTTATTTAGGATTTTTGAAGGTTACTTGCGTTACGCGGATAAAAGAACTAGTGAAATACCGTCACACTCAATTAGAAATTTAATTTACAGGAATATTTTTTTATTGAGGTTATCTAAAAAGTCATCCCTATACTATCGAGCTGAAATAAGGTATCATCAAAACGTGTTTATTGATGATCATTCTATTATAGGTGATAAATCGATTCTAGATGGAAGAAAAGGAATTAAAATTGGTAAAAATGTAAATTTATCAACCGAAGTGCAAATTTGGACTGAACAGCATGATCATAGGGATCCATATTTTAGATGTCTTACAGATGAATCTTATGGAGTCGTTATTGAAGATCGAGCTTGGATTGGACCAAGTGCAATTATACTTCACAGTGTAACTATTGGTGAGGGAGCAATTGTAGCGGCCGGTGCCGTTGTAACAAAAAATGTTGCGCCATTTACTTTAGTCGGGGGTGTGCCTGCAAAGAAAATTTCAGAAAGAAACAAAGATTTAAGATACCAACTAGATGGTAACCCATTTCCTTTTTTATAATTATAGAATATGAAAATGAATAAAAAAACATTTTTGTTAGTATTGTTCTTGATCACTTTTGGATATTTTACTAACAGGATTACTTCCCTATTTATATCAAAGGATTTTTTACTAGTTAGTCAATGGCTTTGGTGTTTTATAGGTGTTCTTGTATTTAGAAATGAATCTAAAAACCCGCTAAATACTATAAGGAATAAAAAGTATGTGCTTTGGTTTTTTCTTATTATGATTATTTCAACGGTAAGTCCATATGTTGAATATAATCAGTCTATTTTAAATACCATAATTTCTCAACGCGCTAATTACTCAATTGCAGTATTATTAATTTTTTTATACATACACCCTTCAATAGATGATATTTATATTACTTTAAAGAGGTTAGCCTTACTTTCTGTTGTTCTTTTTGTTTATTCTATTTTTGAACCAAGTTTTTTTCTTGATGCTGAACAGTTAGAAAGGCGTGCACTTTCAGGTAGTAAAGATATTGGTGTTTCTAATTTTTTACCAGGTTTTATGCTCTTAGCTGTTTGTTTTTATTTTTTGGCGCATAGACTAATTAAAGGAGGGAAAAAAACAACTATTAATTTAGTGATGTTCATTACTTTTATGATTGTTATTTTTTTTGTACAAAATAGACAAACTTTGCTTATTACTTTGCCAATTTTTTTATACACTTTTTATAAAATGAAAAACACATACAGTAGAATAATTTTCATACTACTTGTTTTTATTGGTTTGTTTGTTTTTGGCTCTTATGCTCTTACGATATATGAAGGTTTGGTTGAAGAGTCATCAAATCAACTCAACAATGAAGATTATAATAGATGGCAAGCACTGGAGGTGTTTTTTGTTGATTGGAAGTTTAATTTTTTTAATATATTATTTGGTCATGGTGTTGGTTCAATAGATTCTGAGTATACGAATAAGTTAACGAGTGTGGCAGATTCAAAGGGAGCATACTTACAAGACATTGGTTTTTTGGGGTCAATGTTTTTTTATGGGATACTTTTTGTTATTTTAAATTATTATTTTATAATTCAAGGTTTTATGAAAAAAAATATGCCCTACTACATTAAATTTTGGTGTTTTGGTTTGATTTTAATTCCAGTTTTTCAAAATTGGGGTATGATGAATAATGATTCATCTGTTCTATTTGGGCTTCTTTTTTACTTAATTATATATTATAATACTTACAATAAACTTAATGTGAATAATGAAAATATCAATTATTACCGTTAATTACAACAATAAATTAGGACTGAGTAATACAATGGAAAGCATTCGTTTGCAAACTTCTAAATTATTTGAATATATCGTAATTGACGGTAATTCAAGTGATGGTAGTAAAGAGTTCATTTATGAGAATAGAGATTTGATTACAAAATGGATTTCTGAAAAGGATACTGGAATTTACAATGCGATGAATAAAGCTGCCAAATTGGCAACAGGTGATTATTGTATTTTTATGAATTCAGGGGATATTTTTTATTCGAACACAGTAATAGAAGAAATTTTAAGTCATCCACTCACTGAGGATTATTTGCTCGGTAGTGTCATTTCAGGACAAATTGGATTGATCAAAGCAAAAAAAAAGTTGACTATGGCTGATTTTATATTTGGGAGTATAGCTCATCAAGCCTCCATTATTAAAAGAACAATGTTATTGAAGTATCCCTATGATGAAACTTTAAAAATTGTAGCTGATTGGAAATTTTGTATTCAAACTATAATATTTTCAGAATGTACTTATAGGGGTTTAGATCTTATTATTGCAAAAGAAGAACCAAATGGAATAAGTGCGGGTTTTAACGTAATGCATCAAAATGAAAGATATTCTGTGCTAAACAGTTTTTTACCGAAAAAAGTTTTGTTAGACTATGAGGGATTAAGAATATTAAGAAAAAAACCTATAAGTTGGATTTTTAATTTTTATAGAAGATTATGAATTTAGTAATTAAATTAAAGAAAAGGTTTGTAGATTTCAAAGTAGACTTGCGAGTATTTGGTTTGTTTATTGCATTTACAAATTTCATTTGGCCGATAATCCCCAGAATGCCTTATTTTATTGCTTCTTATATAATGATAAAGAAACATAATAGGGTATCAGAGTATATTGTAGAAAAGTGTAGAAAGGTAATTGAAAAATATCATGATGAATCTATCATAAAAGAATACACACCAAAATTACCCATTTGGTTTTGTTGGTTGCAGGGTAGCGAAAAAATGCCTGAAGTACCTCAAGAGTGCTTAAAATCTGTTAACAAGTATTCCGGAGAACACCCTGTTATAATAATTACTTTGAAAAATTATCACAACTACATTTCACTCCCTACCGATATTTTAAATCTTTACAATCAAGGTCAAATAAGTAATGCACATTTTACTGACATAATTAGAACTAGTTTATTAGCGGAAAAAGGAGGTTGTTGGATAGATTCAACTGTTTTGGTTACAAAGAAAATTAGCGAGGAAATTTTCAAGTTCCCTTTTTATTCAATAAAATATGCTAATAGTGGGTATTACATTACAGAAAATATGTGGAGCAATTTTTTTTTGGTTAGTCAAAAAAAATCAATTTTCTTTATGTTTGTTAGAGATATGTTCTTTGAATATCTAAGAAATGAAAACCGATTTGTTGACTATTTCATGATGGATTATTTTATAAAAATTGGATATAACACAATACCTGAGTTTAAAAATGCAATTGACTGTGTACCTTACAATAATATTCGAACTTTGCAGCTTAAAACAATTTTAAATGATGAACACTCTAATGAAAAATTAAATTTTCTAACCAAAGAAACATATCTTTTTAAATTGAATTGGAGGCATAATTACAGGTTTTCTAAAAATGGCAAAAGAACAAATTGGGGTGTTTTAATTAATTAATTCGTTTATATTCAAGAGCGTTAAAATAGATTGCTCGTTATTTAAACTTAGAAATCTTAAAATAAAAAAAATGTCTAAAGCATATTATATTGATACATTTTCAAATAATACAGATCACGAAATGTATAATGCGTCTTCATTAAAGATGTTTGCTTGTCTGTATGATGAAATTATCTATTGTGCAGACCAGTCTGCAATGCGAAACCTAAAAAGGATGTTAAAAGGTTTTCCAAGTAATGTGAGTTATCAAAAAATTAAGGTGCCTCAGTCAAATTCATCTTTTATGAGGTTTTTAAAACAGTTACTAGCAATTTTTAATAATTGTAAAATTATCATTACAGCAAGGAAGAATGACACAATCATTATTAATTATAATACGATGATTTCAATTTATCCTGTGAACTATATTACTGCGCTTTTTGATAAGAAAGTCTTAATAATTTGTCATGGGGAAATGATGGATTTAACTGTAAAACGTCGGACTAGCTGGCTCTTTTCGAAGTCTAAAGCCTTTTTTACTTCTTCAAAAGTTAAAATAGCAAAAAAGTTGTATTTTTCAGTTTTAGGAGATCCTATTTTAGAAAACCTTGAACCTTACCTCAGTCCAAAAGTATTTAAAAAAATGATTACTTTTGAACATAGTGCTATTTTTAATTCTTTTGACGGCATTCAAGATAAGGAGAATAAAAAGTTAAAAGTTGGTGCGATTGGAATTTTCCGTGAATCGAAAGGTTTGACTGATTTTTTAAATTTAGGAGAAAATTTAAAGCCCTATTCTGATAAGATTGAAATTTCAGCTATTGGTAGAATACGTGTTAAAAAAAAGCTTTTTAGGGATGCAGGAATTAAGTTTTATGATGAGTTTTGTGAACGTTTTTTGTCACGTCAAGAAATGTATCAATTGATTTCTGATTTAGATTTAGTGTTATTTTTATACCCTAAGGAATCTTATAAATTTACCGCATCAGGTACATTATTCGATGCTATTGATTGTGAAAAACCAATTTTGGCATTGGATAATGATTATTTTAGTCATATTTATCATACTTATGGAGCATTTGGTAAATTGGTACATTCTAATGTTGATTTTAAAGAAGAATTAGTGAAATTAGCTTCAGAAGGGGTGTATGATGTTGATTTAAAAGGGATTAAAATTGCTTTAGATCCTGAAAAGGTAGCTTTAAAACTGCGAGAAAAATTAAAAAAAGTTGATTTACTGTGATTTTATTGTTGGAGTTTTTGGTAATAAGGATTTAATATTATTCTTAATTATAATATTTTAAGATATCCATTCTTGTTTAAAACTACAAAATAAGTTTAGTAAAAGATTAGTATTTTAACCTTAATGAAAAATAAAAAGAAATAAAATGAACATCTTTACATACTATTTTAATGAATTAAATAAAACTAATATTGTTTATGCAATCACGGGGCAGACCAAGGAATATCCCGAAAACATATATAGCGATATAGATATTATCATACCGAAAGAATTCTTTTCTACGTTTTGGAGTTTTATGAAAGATATGGCTGCTAAAGAAATACAATGGGTTCAGGTCATTTCACATGAATTTACAGCTTATTATTCAGTGGTATCTCTATCAGACGGAAAAAAACATCATTTGTTAAAACCTGATGTATGTTCAGATTATTATAGAAATGGCCATTTGTTTTTGGAAGCTAAGTATTTGTTATCTGAAAGGGTATTCAATGCTAAAGGCTTTTATCAACTGGCACCTGAGAAAGAGTTTGTTTATTATTTGTTGAAAAAAATTGATAAGGGAAATATCAGTCAAAAACAATTCAATCACTTAGTAACCAATTGGAACTTAAATAGACAAGGCTGTATTACTGAAATGAGTGGTTTTTTTACAAAAGAATCTCAGAAACAAATCAACAAATCTTTAACAAATAATGATATTGAGTCTTTTAAATCTAGCTTAACTATCCTTAAGACCGATTTGCATCAATCTTTAAAATTTAGCCTCAAAGATTTTATATTGAAAATTGGAAATCGTATTGCTAGAATAAGGAAGCCAACAGGATTGATTATAGTCTTTATGGGACCAGATGGTGCGGGAAAGACAACAATCATCAATGGAGTAAAAAAAGATATGACAGAAGTTTTTAGGCAAAATAAACAATTTCATCTTTTTCCCAAAGAAACTAGTGGAACTTCCATAAATACAAATCCACAAGGTGTTAAACCACGTGGATATTTTGGGTCTTTACTAAAACTCTTTTACTTTTTTTTTTTATATGTAGTAGGTTATTGGAAAAAAATATTGCCGTTAAAAATTAGAAGTACTTTGGTGATTTTTGATCGATATTACCATGATTTGCTTGTTGATCCAATACGCTACAGACATGGAGCAGGACAGGCTTGGCTTCAGTTAATCAGTTTTTTTATACCAAAGCCAGATATTTGGATTTTATTGGATGCACCTGCAGATATTATACAAGCAAGAAAGTCAGAAGTAACATTACAAGAAACAGTTCGTCAGTTAGAGGTTTACAAAAAATTGTTTAGCACTCTTAAAAACTCCTATATCATAAATGCCAATCAAGATCCTGAAAAAGTAATTTACGATACTGAAAAGGTGATTTTAGATTTTTTAACAGAAAGAACATCGAAACACTATAAAAATAAATAAAAGTGATAGATTATTATTATTTTAAACCCTTTAGTAAGCAATACTATTTTCCAAAAGGTTTTAAGAAGTATCGATTATTTACTAATTTTTACCAACCCTATACCTTTAAAGGTAGGTTGTTATGGTTGGTTTGGTTAAAAACTAGTATATTAAGAAGTTTTTGTTTAGAAAGGCATCCAGAAAAAGTTTTACCGCTCTTGAATTTACAACCCTTTATTCCAGAAAAACCGATGCTAGCATTTAACAGAGGAACTGCAGGAGTGGAGCAAAAAACAACTATTTTAGGCGTGGATACTGAAAGCGGAGAACAATTTTTTATCAAATATGCGGAGAATGAATTAGCGAGAAGTAATGTAAATAACGAAGGAAGTGTATTACAAGAACTTCAACAATTGGCCTTTGTGCCTCGGCTATTAGAAAATGTTAATGAAGGAAAATTCACTTTAATAAAAACAACTATTTTACAAGGAAAACGCCATATAGAGGAAACGGTAGATTCCAGAATTATGGCAATTTTAAAAACAATAGCGATTCAGAAAGTAAACGTTTCTAATGGTCAAGAAACCCATTTGCAGAATAGCTTTGCCCATGGTGATTTTTGTCCTTGGAATATGATGAATGACCAAGATAAAATTTTTGTTTTCGATTGGGAGTTGGCAGGTAGATACCCAATGGGGTACGATTTGTTTACCTATATTTTTCAAACGGCTGCCTTATTGCGCCCTCACAAACCTATCGGTACAACTTACCACCAGAATAAAGAAATTATAGTGGAATTATTTGATTTTTGGGGAATTCCAAATCATATTGCGTATTTAAACTCTTTTGCAGAAGTTAAATTATCTCAAGAAACTAAAAAGAAAAACACTACTTTAAGTTACTTTTATAAAAATTTAGTAAATTTTGTCAAAACGCTATAAAATATTACTTTCAGCTTATGCTTGTGAACCCAACCGTGGATCAGAACCTGGGGTTGGATGGAATTGGGCATTGGAATTGACCCAAGCGCAACATGAGGTATGGGTAATAACCCGAGCTAACAATAAAACTGTGATAGATAATTATTTTTGTGTTAATAAAAAACCAGAGAACCTTCATTTTTTCTATTATGATTTACCTAGTTGGCTTCTATTATTAAAAAAACATGGTTTAAGTGTAAACTTATATTATTTATTGTGGCAATTTGGAATCATTAATAGTGTAAAAGAGAAACATGAAGTAATAGGTTTTGATTTAATCCATCACATTACCTTTGGAGTATTTCGTCATCCGTCATTTTTATATAAATTGAATGTTCCATTAGTTTTTGGACCTATTGGTGGTGGAGAATACACTCCAAAAACTTTAAGAAATATTTTTCCTTTAAAAAATAGAATTTTAGAAGTTATTAGAAGTGGTATTAACAAAATTTCTAAGTATAATCCATATCTCAATAAGGCATATAAAAATTCAATTCTAATTCTTACAAAGACATCTCAAACTAAAGAGTATGTGCCCAAAGAATTTCAGTATAAAACTAAAAATATTTTAGAAATAGGAATAAAATCAGTTTCTATTGATAAATTAAATACCGACAAAAAATTATTTAAAGTGCTTTTTGTCGGACGTTTAATTTATTTTAAAGGCTTTGATGTTGCAATATCAGCTTTTGCCATATTTTCGGATTCATATAATGGAAATACGGAATTTGTGATAGTTGGTGAAGGTGAGTATCGAGAAAGAATTAAAAAATTAGCAATAAAACATGGGATAGTAGATAAGGTAAAGATTCTTGAATGGATGCCACAGGAAAAATTGAAAGATATTTACTTAAGTAGCAATGTATTATTGTTTCCAAGTTTACACGATAGTAGTGGCAATGTGGTTTTAGAAGCATTATCTTTTGGACTTCCAGTTGTTTGTTTAGATTGTGGCGGTCCAGCAGCTGTTGTAGGAGAAAAGTTCGATGAATTGATCGTGCCAACGAAAAATATAAGTAGAAAAGTTATTGAACAAAACCTTTCAGATAAGTTAACATTATTGGCAACAGATAAAGAAGAATTTAAAGTTTATTCTGGTCTGGCTAAAGAAAGAGCTAATGAATTAACTTGGAAAAAAACTGTAGCTAACGCATATGAGGAAATAGAATTATTTATGGAAAAAAAGAAATAGTATTAATGGCTAATAAAAAAAATAAAACCATTCTTTTCTTATTGCACCTTCCACCTCCAGTGCATGGCTCTTCTATGGTCGGGCAATATATTAAGGAAAGCAAGGGAATAAACAGCCAGTATAGTTGTAATTATGTAAATTTATTAGCTTCTAAAAGCATACATGAAACAGGTAAACTAACCTTAACTAAAGTACTTGGTTTTGTAAAGGTTTGGTCTCAACTGTTGGTACAACTAATCACTAAAAAACCACAACTTTGTTATTTAGCATTGACAGCAACAGGCGCTGCTTTTTACAGAGATGTATTATTAATTGCATTGCTAAAATTGTTTAATGTAAAACGGGTGTACCATTTACACAATAAGGGGGTTCGTATTTTTCAGCATAGGTTTTTAAATACAATGCTTTATAAGTTTGTTTTTAAAAATGCGGATGTCATTCTTTTATCAAAATACCTGTACATAGATGTGAAAACGTTTGTGCTAATGTCTAAAATTCACATTTGTCCGAATGGTATTGAAGATGTTGCGGTGGCAACAAAAGAAAATAGCTCCAATGAAAAACCGGTGCAACTCTTGTTTTTATCAAACTTGATTGCAACAAAAGGGGTGTTTGTATTGTTAGAGGCTTGTAAATTGTTAAAAGATAGGAATATAGATTATAACTGTAACTTTATAGGAGGGGAAGGCGATATTTCGGCCAATCAACTCCATGAAAAAATACAGGCATTAGGTTTGGAAAATAATGTGAGTCATTTGGGTAAAAAATATGGGGAAGAAAAGTACAACTATTTTCAACAAGCGGATATTTTTGCTTTTCCTACGTATTATTCAAATGAATGTTTTCCATTAGTATTGTTGGAAGCTATGAGCTTTTCAATACCAATAGTTTCAACATTTGAGGGAGGTATTCCAGATGTGGTATCGGATGGTGAAACTGGATTCTTAGTGCCACAAAAAGACGTTTTAGCTTTAGCTGATAAATTAGAGTTACTTATTCAAAATCCTGATTTAAGAGTTAAAATGGGCTGTGCAGGGAGAAAAAAATATGAGCAAGAATTTACTTTAACCAAATTTGAAAACAATTTGGCTACAATTTTAGAAAAGATAATACCATATAAAGTTTAATTTAGTCGTGAGTTTAAGCCAAATTATAACACATCATATTTACAAAAAAGTACTTTTAGAACTTCCAACAGAAGGCAAATGTGTAATCAATACTATCAATGCCTATTCGTATTGCGAAGCAAAAAAAGATAAGGAGTTTTTAAAAGCATTGTTAGACAGTACGGTACTTTTACCAGACGGAGTTTCTATGGTATTAGCAGCAAAGCTATTAAATAGGCAAACCATTCAAAAAATTGCAGGAGCCGATATTCATCAACATTTATTAACTCAAGCAAATTTAAAAAAGCAAAAAGTTTTTTACTTAGGTGCTTCAGAAAGTACACTGCAATTAATAACAACTAAATTAAAAAAAGAGTTTCCAAATATTGTGGTTACCAGTTATTCACCACCTTATAAAAAAGTATTTTCAAAAGAAGACAATGCACTCATGTTAAAGCATATTAATGCTTTTAAACCAGAAGTACTTTTTGTAGGTATGACAGCTCCAAAGCAAGAAAAATGGGTGCATGCGCATAAAGCTATGGCACAAGCAAACACTATTGTTTCCATAGGCGCCGTATTCGATTTTTATGCAGGCACGGTAAACAGAGCTCCGAAATGGATGATTAAGTTAGGCTTAGAATGGTTATATCGTTTAGTAAAAGAACCAAAAAGAATGTGGCGCAGATACTTGATAGGAAATACACGTTTTTTGTTCTTGTTAGGTTTAGAGAAGCTTCGTTACATTGGTAAAAGTAAGAAGTCGCTTTAAACACCATAAGGTTTTATGCGATCAACAAAATTTAAGAAAAACACGCTATTTTTCTTTGGTGTTCTTTTCTGTCTGTTTCTCGTGTTTTACTTTTCATGGACACCTAGTGGAAAACTAAACGAAGACATTCCTTTACCCTTGGCACTCATTAGTTGGTATAACACATATTACAATTTACGTACAGCGGTTCCTTTTGTTTTAATAGCTTATCTGCTTGCCTACTTTCTTAGCGCTTGGAAAATAATTTTAAGTTGTTTTTTTGTGGTTGCTTTAGCAGAAATAGGTCAGATGTTTATACCTAATCGAAGTGCAGACTATATAGATGTTCTATACGGTTGTTTTGGAGCTCTTTTGGGTATTGCACTCAGACGTATTTTTATAATTACAGTGTGTATTTGTAAAAAATAATTTAAGTAGATATGGTTAATCTGTACTTCTTTTAAGATTAGTTCCACCCAATCAAATATTTTAATTATGGATGTATTACAAGTTGCAGTGAAAGCTGCTCAAAATTGGCTAACCCCAAAGTTTGATGCTGAGACGCAAACTCAAGTACAAAAACTTTTAGCGCAAGAGTCTGAAGAACTAATAGATGCTTTTTCTAAAAGTTTAGAATTTGGTACTGGAGGCATGCGCGGTATTATGGGCGTTGGCGACAACAGATTGAACTCTTATACACTTGGCAAGGCTACGCAAGGTTTGAGTAATTATATCAACAGAGTTAAGGGAGATGATATTCCTAAAGTAGTTATCGCTTATGACTGTAGGAATAACAGTAGAGCTTTTGCACAGATTGTTGCAGACGTTTTTTCAGCAAATGGGATTCAGGTATATTTATTTTCAGATTTACGTCCAACACCAACCCTTTCTTTTGCTGTTAGAGAATTAGGTTGTGATTGTGGAATAGTGCTCACTGCCTCGCACAATCCACCAGAGTATAACGGATACAAAGTGTACTGGAAAGACGGTGGTCAAATTGTACCACCAGTAGATAATAATATTATTCAAAGCATTCGCGCTACAGAATATTCCGATATCTCATTTACGCCTAACCCAAATTTGATTGAGGTTCTAGATGATTCTATCGATAATACATTCATTCAATCTACACTTAACGAAGTAGCCTGTTCTTCTACTAAGTCACAGAAAGAAGCGCTTTCAGTTGTTTTTACTTCTCTTCATGGTACATCTATAACTATGGTTCCAGAAGTTTTAGCTAGAGCAGGTTTTACAAATGTTCATATTGTAGAGGAGCAAGCCAAACCAGATGGAAACTTTATAACAGTTAAGTCTCCCAACCCTGAGGAGCCAGACGCTTTGAAACTTGCTTTAGAATTAGCAGAAGAGAAAAAAGCTGATATCGTTATTGGTACAGATCCTGATTCCGACCGGTTAGGTATTGCTGTTCGCAATAAGTCCGGTAAAATGGTCTTATTAAACGGTAATCAGTCTATGATTTTAATGACCGTTTTTTTGTTGGAAAGATTAAAGTTGAGCGGTTCTTTAACTGAAAACCATTTTATTGCGTCTACCCTTGTTTCAACGCCTATGATGAAGCAAATAGCAAAAGCTTACGGAGTGCAATACAAAGAAACACTCACCGGTTTTAAGTGGATAGCCAAGTTGATAGAGGATAACCCTAAATTAAAGTTTGTTTGCGGAGGAGAAGAAAGTTTTGGATTCATGGTAGGAGACCAGGTAAGAGATAAAGATGCAGTTGCTTCAACACTGTTGATTTGCGAAATGGCTGCAATAGCAAAAGCTAATTCTGAAACCTTGTTTGAACAACTTTTAGCACATTATAAACGGTATAATTTCTATGAAGAATCACTTTTTTCACTCACAAAAAAAGGACTCAAAGGTAGAGTTGAGATTGATGAAATTATGTACGGTTTAAGAGCACATTACCCAAGACAAATAAATAAAGAACGAGTGGTAAAAGTTGAAGATTATCAAAGTGGAATAGCTTATTTTACTGAAACAAAGGCCAAGCATAAACTCCTATTACCTAAATCAAATGTTTTGGTTTTTACAACTGAAACCGGCACTCGTTTAAGTGTTAGACCGAGTGGTACAGAGCCCAAAATAAAATTTTATTTGAGCTTATTCGAATCACTAGATCGTTCAGAAAATGCTGAATCTATTTTAAAAAAGTTGAATCTTAAAATAGAAAGTATTAAGAACGAAGTACTCTTATTAACCGGAAGAATAGTAGGTCAATAGATCGATTTTAACTTAAAATAATTTCCTCAATAGTCTAGATCGTACGTATTATGTTGTCTTTTTTATCCAGTCTTCGCCTTTCTAGGTATTATATACCTGTGCTCTTTACTTTAGATTTAATTGTTCTTAATTTATCTTATCTTATTGCTGTTTGGATTGAGCACGGAGCTTTTTTTACTAAACAAATAAATGGTTCAATATTACTTGTATCCAACGCCATTTGGATTGTGTTAGCATTTTATCACAAAGCGTATAAAATAGAGCGAGTAGAACCAATAGTTAAATCTATCAATAGGCTTTTAGGACTTATTCTTACGCACGTTTTGATTCTTAGCTTTATTATTATTTCATTTTCGCTCTATGATTTACTTATCGCTTATGGTTGCTATTACTTTGTTATTTTTGCATTAACTCTTTTGTGTTATAGATACTGTGTTCTTAAATTATTACAATTCATAAGAAGAAAAGGATATAATTATAGAAAAGTTGTAATTTTTGGAGTGAATCCATCTAGTGCAGTTCTTGCTCAAACGCTGAGTAGAGATTTATCTCTTGGTTATAACCTCACAGGTTATTTTGATGTAAAAAAGAGTAAGTTGAAAATTGACACTCCTTTTTTAGGCGGATTAGAAGAGTTGTCTTATTACTTAAAATACGAAGAGATAAATGAATTGTTTATTTCTACCAAAGACTTTTCAAAAGAAGTATTAGAGAATTTAACTCTTCTATGTGAGAAGTACATGGTACGGGCTAAATATGTTCCAGATTTTCAAAATATTGTACAATCTAAATCAATAAATATTGAATACTACAATTCACTGCCTGTAATTAAAATGCGCGCAGAACCATTAGATCATCCCTTTAGGCAACTTCTGAAGCGGTTGTTTGATATTTTGTTTTCCTTACTTGTAATTACTTTCATTTTTCCATGGCTTTTTCCAATCATTATAGTAGCAATAAAGTTAAATTCTCGTGGGCCTATTTTTTTTAAACAACTACGATCAGGAGAAGGGAATAAGCCGTTTAGTTGTTGGAAATTTAGAACAATGTGCGTGAATGATTTAGCAAATACAGTACAAGCTTCTAAATCTGACACGCGTATAACAAAAGTGGGTGCCTTTTTGAGAAAGTCAAATTTAGACGAGTTTCCCCAGTTTTTTAATGTGCTACAAGGAACAATGTCGGTAGTTGGACCCAGACCACATATGCTTAAGCATACTGAAGAATATAGTGCCTTATTGTCTAACTATCTAGTAAGGCATTATTCTAAACCTGGAATTACAGGTTGGGCGCAAGTAAATGGATTCAGAGGTGAAACTAAGGTACTAGATGAAATGAAAAAGCGCATCGAATACGATATTTACTATATCGAAAATTGGAACTTTTTACTTGACATAAAAATCATTTTTCTAACTGTATACAACATGTTTCGGGGAGAAGAGAAGGCATATTAGCTTTCAAATTTTCAATAATTACCAAATCAAAATCTATAAATGTTTAAAGTATCATTAACGTTAAAGCTTGGCGCTTTTCTGCTTCTACTATTATTTACGAGTTGTAAAACAAGAGAAAAGCTCACTTACTTTCAAAAGAAAGCAGAACCTAGAGCAGTAGAAACTAATTTTACACCTGTTTTTCAAATAGACGACTTCTTGTCTATTATTGTATCGAGTATTGACCCGGAGACAGTAGAAATATTTAACGCTCCTACTCAAGGAAGTATGGGAGGACAGAATGGTTATGACCAAGGAAATCCTGCACCTATAGGTTATTTAATTGACGCGGACGGTAACGCTAATTTGCCTGTTATCGGAGCTGTTACACTTGCAGGGTTAAATAGAAAAGAAGCTGTAGCCATGCTTCAAGAAAAGCTAAGTGCTTATATCAAACAACCCATTGTTCAGATTCAAATATTGAATTACAAAGTAACGGTTTTGGGAGATGTTGCACGTCCTGGCACATACAAGATACCTAATGAACGTATTACGCTGATGGAAGCAATTGGTTTAGCAGGTGATTTAAAAATTACAGGACAGCGAAATAATGTACTTGTTGTGAGAGAGGAAAACAATGAACGTAAAGAGTATAGAGTAGACTTAACGAGCAGTGAAGTTTTTTCTTCTCCCGTTTATTATTTGAAACAGAACGACCTTGTTTATGTAGAGCCCAATTTTAAGGCAAGGTCAGAGTCCTCATTTATTCGATCTACAAGTGGGATTTTTATCTCTTTAACATCTTTATTCATAACCACAATAACTTTAATTAGGAACTAATGGAAAGTTTTAACGATTTCAATATAGACGACGAGCCGTCAATAAACGTTAGAGAAATACTATTCAAATACCTTAGGTATTGGAAATTTTTTCTCTTATCTATCATTTTATGTACGCTTGTTGGTTACGGACTTTTAAGATACAGTATTCCAACTTATACATCATCTGCAACCATTTTAGTAACTGATGAGGATAATAGCGTTTCAAGTAGTGAACTATCTATTTTCAAAGATATGGGACTGTTAGGTGGTTCTTCTGAGATTGATAGTGAAATAGATATTCTTAAATCGCGAAGCTTGATAACAGAAGTTGTAAAAGTGCTTGATTTAAATAAGGCTTATTATGGAGTGGGTGATAATTCTGGAATAAAAAGGCCTGTGGTTATTGAAGATTGTCCGGTAATCGTTTCTTTTAACCAACCAGATTCTAGTTTATATGAAAAAGAGCTAAGTTTTGATATTGAAATTTTGAATAGTGAGAACTTTAATTTGATTGAAGAAGATAAAATTCAAACAGTAAAATTCGGTGACAGTATATCAACGAATATAGGTGTTATTGTGGTTCTGAAAACAGGTAATTTCTCATCAAGTTGGGAGGGTAGAAGTGTAGCATTTTCTTTAATAAAATTAGAGAACATGGTAAGCTCAATTAAGCAAAAAATAAATATTGAGACCACTGCTAAAGATGGAAATGTTCTTTCATTGAGTTTAACCGGACCTAATTACAAAGAGAATAATCAGATTATCGATGAACTTATACGTCAGCATCAAAAAGATGCAATTGAAGATAAAAATAAGGTAGCTACAAATACAAGTGAGTTTATTAACGACAGAATAAAATTTATACAGGAAGAATTATCCACAGTAGAAAATGAGAGCGAAGCCTATAAAACAAAGTATAAGTTGGTAGATGTAATGACAAACGCTTCTCAATTTATGCTGAAAGAAGAAGGTGTAGAACAAGCACTCTCAAAGGTAAATATTCAATTATCTTTAAGTGTTTATATGCTAGATTTATTGAAAAACAGTAAAGGAAATAAAGAACTGCTGCCTTCAAATTTAGGCTTTGAGGATGCGACTATAGGAGCGATGACTTTGCAGTACAATAAACTTATGTTAGATAAAAACAGGCTTTTAGAAAATTCAAGTAAATTGAATCCAGTTGTCGCTAATATGGAGTCTCAGTTATCTAGTTTAAAAAAGAGCTTACTGAGCAGTTTAAAGAACAATAAAGAAGCTCTATTGCTTGAGATGAATAAGCTAGAAGAAACACAAGATTTATATAAATCAAAGCTATCTAAGGTTCCTCAATATGAAAGGGAGTTTAGAGACATTCAAAGACAGCAGCAGATTAAAGAAGGGTTATTTCTTTACCTAATGGAGAAAAGAGAAGAGAATCAAATTCGCTTGGCTGCAACAGTTGAAAATACAAAGGTGATTGACTGGGCTTATTGCAACAAGCAACCGGTTTCGCCTAAGCCAAAAATATATTATGGACTTTCAATTTTAATGGGGCTTTTAATTCCGTTTGGGACTATTTATGTCAAGAACTTACTAGATAACAAAATTCATGGTTTAAAAGATTTAGAAGGTTTTGATTTGCAAGGAATCGGAGAAGTACCTTTTTATGAAACGGAAAATCAAATTGTAGTTACGAAAGCGTCTCGAAATATAATTTCTGAAGCATTTCGAGCGGTAAGAACGAATATAAATTTTCTTTTAGAGGATAAGAACGTAGGTAAAGTAATTGCTGTTACATCAACAGTTGCTGGTGAGGGTAAAACATTTACATCAATTAATCTTGCGCATGCTTTATCTCATACAGGTAAAAAGACCGTTTTGGTCGGTCTTGATTTACGAGCTCCAAAATTTATCAAGTACTTAAATCTAAATAATAATAATAAGGGAGTTTCAAATTATATAATCGATGAAGAAATGATAATTGATGATATTCTTATCCCAGTTGAAGATAATCCAATGTTGACTTATATTATTAGTGGTTTAATTCCTCCAAACCCTGCTGAACTTTTACTAAGACCAAGGTTAGAATTTTTAATAAACCAATTGCGAGAAAAATTTGATTATGTCATAATCGATTCTGCACCAGCTGGATTAGTATCAGACACTTTAAATTTTTGTCAACACACGGATCTTTTACTCTACATTGCTAAGGCCAATAAGGCTGATAAACGTTATTTAAATTTACCAGAGAGTTTGGTTAAAGAGAAAAAAGTGTCAAAACTAGCAGTTTTAATAAACGGAGTAGAGAGTAAACGACGAGGAGGTTACGGCTACGGTTATGGTTATGGTTATGGTTATGGTGCGGATAATGCATCTTATTATGGCTCAGAAGAGAAAAAAGTTAAAAAATTCGGATTAAGAATAAAGAAAAAGAAGAAGTAATAGTTTTGTTCATTTGTTAGTTAAATAAATTATTTCTTTTAAAAGAAGAGCACTCGTGTTCTTCTTTTTTTGTTTTAACTTTTATTTAGTGAATATAGAGCTAGTTTTTACGTATGTTTTTTTAAATGCACGAGAATCAATATTGCAAGTTAATTTTTACTGCAAGATTAAATCGTTTAATTTAGATAATGCTACTTATTACTTGTCTATTTGTGCATAATAATGCGATTGCCATTTTGCACTTTCTTGTTTGTCAATAGTTTTATTTATTCTCAATAAAACAGATCTTTTATGTCTTGTATTTATTAGTTTATAAAAAGGTATTATTTATACTTTTAAAAATATACTTTAATAAGAATTGCAAGATCTATTCTGGTGATTAGAATAGAACAAATAATTATTTGTTTAGTATTAAACAAGACTATTTACAACGTAATGAATTCATTTAAATATTATAGATAGCTTTATTGTATTTTGGAACTTACTACTTCTCTATTTGTTCATAATAATGCGATTACCATCTTGCATTTTCGTGTTATCTCTATGTGACATTATATGTTTCCCAAAAAGTAAATGTTTTTTCGTGTCTTGCAAAAAGTATATTGAAAAGTCTTATGAAAATAAGGAGTTCATTTTGAGGATGAAGAAAGAGAATTAATTACGTTGCTACTTTTTAGTTGCACTATTCTTGAAAAAGAGGAGTAGGCGTGTTCTTGTATCTATTTATCGATTACTAAAAAGGCATCATTTATACTTTTAAAAGTATATTCTAATAAGAATTGCAAGATCAATTTGGTTTATTAGAATAGTACAAGTGATTATTTGTTTAATAAGTAAAAAACGAATTGCAAAGTAATGAATGTATTTAAATACAATTAGATCGCTTCATCCATTTTGCAACTTACTACTTGTCTATTTGTTCATAATAATGCGATTACCATCTTGCATTTTCTTGTTGTTTTTATGTTGCATTATATCTTTTTGAGAAAACAAATGTTTTAAATTGTCTTGCAACATGTATATTGAAAAGTGTTATGAAAATAATGAGCTTATTTTAAGGATGAAGAAAGAGAATTAATTACGTTGCTACTTTTTAGTTGCACTATTCTTGAAAAAGAGAGTAGGCGTGTTCTTGTATTTATTTATCGATTATTAAAAAGGCATCATTAATACTTTTAGAAATATATTCTAATATGAATTGCATGTTAAGTCTTAGTTGCAAGATCAATTAGGTTTATTAGAATAGTACAAGTGATTATTTGTTTAATAAGAAAAAAACGAATTACAAAGTAATGAATGTATTTAAATATGATTGGATGGCTTTATTCATTTTGCAACTTAACTATTTGTCTATTTGTACATAATAATGCGATTGTCCTTTTGAATTTTTGTGTTTGTTTTCTATGTTGCATTATACCTTTTCCAGAAAATAAATGTTTTAAATTATCTTGCAACAATTATATTGAAACTTGTGATGACAATGAAAAAAAGAAAGTAATTGTTTTGTATTTAGTAGTTTATAAAAAGGTATTGTTTATACTTTTGAAAATACATTTTAATAAAAATTGCAAGATCAATTCTGTTTATTATAACTTACTATTTGTTTAGTAAGAAAAATACTAAGTACTCGCTAATGAATAACAGTTAGGTCATTTAAATAAAACTATATAGTATTTTACATTTTGCAACTTAACTATTTATTACTTGAGGTTCAACGGTTCGGATAAGAAAAGTAGGCTGTTATATTTTAGCTATTTGTCAAGTAAACGAAACATAATACTTGACATTTATTTTATTTAATATAATTGTATTTTTTTGAGAGTCATGTTGCAATCTATATCCTGCACTGTAAAAAAGATTGCTAAAAAGAGGTAGGTTTTACAAGGTTATTTTGAGTTTTTATTTTTTCAAGAAGTTGTCGACATCTCTAAGTAGAGTTATCGAGTAAAAGAATAGTCAATTTTGAGTTTAAATGTATCTTGAGCATATCTGTTTCTTTAATTATCGAGATAGTAGTATTAAAAGTATTTTTATTTTTCATCGCTTGCCGTTTTGTGAATTGTTCATTAATTCTTTAGCCTTCATTTCAGCCACGGTTGGTTTACCAGATTTCATCCAATTTAGGATTTCTTTTTTTGAAAAAGTTAAGGGCCTACCATACGACATGACTGGTATTTCTCTTCTGCACACCTTCGTGTAAACGGTTGATTCTTTGTATCCCGTTAGCTGTGTTATTTCATCAATAAAGAGGATGTCATTTTCTGCCTTTTCGATCGGCACGGGTGGCTGAATTAAATGGCTTACATCAAAAGCTATAACTTTGTTTAGTTCTCTAAATTCACCTACTGTGAGCGTGTAAAGTGGTCTTTTTTCATCAATCATTTTTATACGATTTTATAAGTTAATAAATATTGTATCGTTTTCAATACAAGAGCAAACTTAGAGATGTTATTAGCTTGTTAGCGTGCTCTGACTTACTGTCTGAGTACAATCAGAGTTCGGTGTTTTTAATTCCTACATTAACTTTATATATCGATACAGCATTGCGAATTTTATCAGAGTACTAAATTTTCAAGGAAAGGAGTTTTTCTCCAAATTTTTCGATAGCTGGAAGTCGTCTTCTTGAGCCATTGGCATTGGATATTTGTTTGTAAGAATTGATTTCTACCCATCCATTTTTTCCTCTAACTAAGAAACATTCTTGAGCAACCTTCCATTTTTCAAGTCCTCTTTCAAGATGAGAACACAATCCAGGTTTACATATTTGCTGAACGAACCACTTTAGTTCAATCATACTACCTTCCCATTTTATTTTACTTTTAAGAGCTTGTCTTTGAAATATCGTCTTAAACTCCTCCCAGTTTACATCACCAAAAAGTAGTCTTTCTTTTTTTAGTTTTAGAAAACCTTCCATCAACTCCATTGTGGCTTTGTTCTTTGGATTTTTAATAATGCCGGGTTGATCATTGACGAGGTCTAGTAGAAATGTTTTGTGAATTAGTTCATAATTCGAGTTCACATTTTGTTCTGATTCAGTTTTAACAGAGTGCTCTTTTATCCAATTGTTTATCAAAAATACTTGTCTCGTGGTCAAGTAATCTTGCTCAAATTGTAGAACAATCATTTTAAGAAATTTAATAAAACGAATTGTATCTCCTTGGAAATTATGCGTCAATTGATAATTCAGAAAATTTTCTAAATACTTTAAGTCAAAGTCATATTGACTCAGTTTTAGCATGAACCAAAAATCAAATTTTTCTTCGGTCAGGCTAATATTTATATTTTGATGTAAACTGTAAAAACCGTCTTTTAATGGAAATATACTAATTGCTATTCTTTCGTTTCTATCTTTTATCGCTGAATTCCAATTGCTAGCATAACGCGAATAGTATGCTGTTCCATGCTCGCCAGAATCAATCTTTTTTAAATCAGTAATTGAGTCAATTGGTCGACTATTTGCATCTAAAATTTTATTGTTGTAGCACTTTATAATTAAGCTCTCAAGTTTTTCTACAACAGTTTCTACTCTTTTGCCTGAACCTCTATCTGAGAAATAAAAAGCTCTTTCAAAATCCCATATGTCTAGGGTATTGATTTCGTAAAAAGTTACGTTTGGTTCACTCATACTAATCGATTTCTATTTTAGGAATTACGTTGGTCGCTTCAACTTTCTTTTTATCAATTATGTTTGCATACACTTGAGTAGTTTTAAGTTCGCGGTGCCCAAGCATTTTTGAAACAGTATAGATATCTGTTCCATTCGTCAATTGTAATGTAGCATAAGTATGTCTAGCACAATGAAAAGTAATTGTCTTAGAAATACCTGCTCTCATAACCCATTGTTGAAGTTTAAGGTTATGCCATGCGCTGTATCTTAGTCCATTAAAAACACGTTCTGTTGGCTCTGCTTTTTCGCCAAGTAACTCTCTTGCTTGTTTTGGTATAGGTAAAGTTTCCATTCCTTTTGTTTTCTTTTGTTGATATCTAATTCTCCAATGATCATCTTGTTCTGAATATTCTACCTCTGACCACTTTAATTTGTTGATATCTGACCAACGCATACCCGTTAATGCACTGAATATAAAAGCAGTTTTTAGCTGTGGAATTTCACAATCTGCTTTTGCTACACCTTTCAATTCTTCAAAAGTTAAAAACTCTCTTTTTGTTTCTCCTTCTTTAAAGCCTCGAACTCGTTCTGCTGGGTTTTTTAGTATCAATTCCTCGTGAAAAGCTGTTTTTAAACAAGCCTTTACTTTATTAAAGTAGGAGTGTAGTGTATTTTGGGAGAGTTGTTTTTGACTCTTTGTTTTGGCTATATTCTTCAAGTAGAATTTAAAGTTCTCTAACCATTTAGGGTCAACTTGGTTAATGGGTATATCGGCTGGACAAAATGCTTTTAGATGTTTATAAACACTATCCCAATTTCCAAAGTTATTTCGACTTTCATATCTTTTATCTGTCTCTAATCGGAAATATTCAATAAAATTAACCTCTGATTGATCCTTTTCAGAAAGTCCGGAAAGGTCATTATTTTCGTAGGCTTTATCAATTAAAGTTTTGGCACGAATTCTTTCGGCAGCTTCTCTTGCCTCTGCATTGCTTTTCCTTTGAGTTTTTGTTGGTTTATCATAAACAAACAAGTCTAGCGATTTCGTCGTCCTTTTACTTTTAGAAGTAGGATTGTATATATCTAGGTAGAGTACCTTTATCCCGTTTTTGGGTTTTCGTTCGCGCACTTTAACAGTCATGACTTGTGTTTTTTTGTGTGTTAATAAATGTGTTTAGCTCAAATGTAACACAAAAATATTTAATAAAACACAAATTTTGTGCTATTGTGTGTTTGTTGTAAGTAAGTACTTTTCTTTCAAATACTTTGTTTATGAGTGTTTTACGTGTTTGTGTTTAGTTGTGTTTTGAGATAGTTACTTCCCAATACAGAAATTAGCGAAAATATTACCTAACAAGTCATCGGTAGAAATTTCACCTGTAATCTGTCCTAAATGATAAAGCGCTTGTCTGATATCCATTGCTACAAAGTCTCCGGTTACGTTTGATTCTAACCCAAATTCTGCTTTCTCTAAATCTCCACCTGCTTTGATGAGGTTATCGTAATGTCTAGCATTGGTTACGATTATAGAATGATCTTCAAATTGATCGCCAATTGCGCTGCTGTAAATAGCTTCTTTTACTTCCTTTAGATCTTGTTCACTGTGTCCAGAAATCAAGAGAACCTTCTTTTGGGTTTCAGACTCAATCTCTTGTTTTACAGAATTTCCGGAGTGTGTTAATAAGTCATTTTTTGTACCAAGTACTAATATATTTTTCTCTAATCCAATAGTTTTTAAATCTAAAATGGCTTCTTGAGAAGAAGTTAAAACAGCGTCATACAAATAAACCACAGTGTTGGCAAGTTGTATTTTTTGCATGGTTTTTTCAATACCAATGCGTTCAATTTCGTCAGAAGCTTCTCTAATTCCAGCAGTATCAATTAGCCTAAAAGAAACACCATTTATATTTATTAATTCTTCTATGGTATCTCTTGTTGTTCCTGGTATGTTAGATACAATTGCTCGTTCTTCGTTTAATAAGCCGTTCAGAAGTGTAGACTTTCCTGCGTTTGGTCTACCCACAAATGCAATAGGAAAACCGTTTTTGATGGCATTTCCAAGTTTAAAACTATCGGCTAATTTGTTTACGTAAGTTTTGCATTTTTTTACTAAAGCTAAAAGTTGTGTTCTGTCTGCAAACTCTACATCTTCTTCTGCAAAATCCAATTCTAATTCAACCAAAGAAGCAAAATTGATCAACTCTTCTCTTAATTCTTTTAATTCATTAGAAAAACCTCCGCGCATTTGGTTCATGGCAACCTCGTGCGCTTTTGCACTTTGTGATGCGATAAGGTCTGCAATGGCTTCCGTTTGCGATAGGTCCATTTTTTTATTAAAAAACGCACGCATAGAAAATTCACCAGCGTTTGCCATTCTGCAACCGTTTTCTAGTAAAAGTTGAATAATTTGCTGTTGGATAAACACAGAACCGTGACAAGCAATTTCTGTAGTTGGCTCTCCAGTAAACGACTTTGTTCCTTGAAATACGTTTATAAGTACTTCATCTATGATTTGTCCATTTTGATTTTTTATTGTTCCAAAGTGCGCAGTGTGTGAAGCTACTTTTTCTACATTTTTAGAAAATATGCGAGAAGTTATTGCAAGTGCATCTTTACCGGATACTCTAATTACAGCAATAGCACCCATACCATTTGCAGTGGATAATGCACAAATTGTATCTTCACTAATCATAGTTCTTTTTTTGCAAAGATAAAGTTTTCTATACTTCTTTAAAGAAACGGAGTGCTGTAAATGTCTACTAATATGTCGTAAAACAAAGTATATATTAAGAATAAGTGTAATGATTATGCACATTCTATCTTTTCATGTCTATCCGTGAAATAGTTTCAGAAAAAAAGCATAGCTTTGATGTATGTTTAAACTACTACTTATCAGTACTTTGGTTTTTGTTTCGTTTTCTTTGCATTGTCAAAATGACATTCATGCAGCGGTAAGAGAGGGTAACTTGAAGGTTGTAAAGAAACTGGTTAAAAAAGACATTACCATTGTTAATACTTTGAATGCAAAAGGGCACTCACCCCTTAATCTTGCGGTGTACAATAATAAGGAAGATGTTGCTCGCCTGTTAATAGAAAAAGGTGCTAATATCAATTATAAAATGGATATGGGCTCCGCTGTGCATGCCGTAGCGTTTAAAGGTAATTCTGCACTTCTTAAATTATTGATAGATAATCAAGCAGATATTGATGCTTTAGACAACAACAATACTTCTGCTTTGCATTACGCAGTTTTAGGAAATCATTTAGCTTGTGTGAAAATTTTACTAGAAAATAATGCAATTAGAAACTCAAAAGATGCAACTGGTAAGACGGCTTTTGACTATGCCAAAGAACTAGGCAACAAAGAAATACTAACAGAATTTAATAAAAAGAGAAGATGAAACAAAGTTTATTTATCGCATTTATATCGTTTTTTTGCTTAACTGCCAAAGCAACTACTTATTCGGCATATACAGTTGTTAGTACAAGTAATAATCAGTCTATCTACGTGCAGGTTGATGATGTAGCGAATCAGGTTAAATTGATTCTTTCAGGAAACGCATCGAAATATATGGCATTTGGCTTTAATGCAACAAATATGTCAGGTGGAACCTATACAATTAATACCAACGGAGTTTCTGTTCAAGAAAGAACTTTAGGTGGATATAGTGCCGGGTCAGTACTTACTTCTTCCTTTGTTATAAAAAGTGACGTAACTTCAGGAGGAATTAGAACTGTTACGCTTACGCGCGATTTAGCAGGTATTAGTCCGGCTTATTTCAATTTTACACCCGCAGCATCTGCTGGGTTTTCTTTACCTATAATTTGGGCACATGGGTCAGGAACAAATTTTGCTTATCATCAAAGCAGAGGAGCAACTACCTTAGTTTTTGCTCAAGATTGCTATACACCTATTAACGATATTGTGAGTGCTTGTGGGAATTCGTTTACAGGACCGACAGGAGCTGTTTATACTGCTGATGGTGTGTATGTTGATACTTCAATCGTTGTTAATGGTTGCGATTTTATTTATACCACAGACCTTACTTTTGCACAACCAACTACTTTCTCAATTTCAGTTGCCGAATGTACAAGTTATACCGTACCAAGTGGTAATCAAACGTATACCACGGCAGGTGTGTTCACCGATACACTGGTTAATGCTGCAGGTTGTGATTCAATTATAACCATTTCTTTAACGTTAAATGCGACCGAAAATGCCATAGTTGAAACAGTTTGTGAAACCTACACAGTTCCATCAGGTAATGCAACGTATACAACTTCGGGTGTATATACAGATGTTCTTCAAAATGCAGCCGGTTGCGATTCTATTTTAACAATTGATTTAACTGTAAATCAACCAACAACTTCGTCGGAAATAATTAACACTTGCGGAGAGTATGTTTCCAATGGTACTACGTACACAAGTTCTGGAACATATACACAAGTACTTACCAATGCAAATGGGTGCGATTCTATCCTTACGATTGAGTTAACCTTATCTCCTTTAGACGCGATTGTTACTTTAAGTGCAGATGAATTAACTGCTTCTACAACAACGCAAGTAGATAGCTATCAATGGATTAATTGTACATCAACCTTACCTTTAGCTGGTGAAACGGAAACTACATTTATGCCAGTTGATGCTGGCGAATACGCCGTTGTTCTTACGCAAGGGACGTGTTTAGATACTTCTGATTGTTTAGCCATAGAAGTTGCGAATATTGAAGAGAATACAAGCGATTTAGGTGTATCTATTTTTCCAAATCCAACAACAGATTACATTATGCTTAAGTTTAATGAAACCGTTACAGGGAAAATAACCATTAGAAATGTTTTAGGTGAAACAATAACCGAACTAAATTTGATTAATTCCTTAGAAGAAAAGGTTTTAATTGAAGGGACAACTGGACTCTATTTACTTGAAATATCCACAAAAAACAAAAACATTACCCGAAGAGTAATAAAAAGATAGAAAAAGGTCGAACTTGAGCCGTTTTGAGTTTAACCTAATTTCTTATTTTTACAACCTATGCAAATTAAAGATATTACCAGTTACCTAGAGCGTTTGGCTCCAATAGGTACTGCTGAGAGTTATGATAATTGTGGGTTACTTGTTGGCGATTTTTCTACAGAAGTTACCCAAACTCTGATTGCCTTAGATTGTACAGAAGATATAGTAGATGAGGCAATAGCAACAGGATGTAATTTAATTATCGCACATCATCCAATTGTTTTTAGTGGTCAAAAAAAATTAAACGGAAAGAACTATGTTGAACGTACGGTAATAAAAGCTATAAAAAATGATATTGCAATTTATGCTATTCATACCAATTTAGACAACTATAGATTTGGAGTTAATTTTGAAATAGGAGAAAGACTGGGACTTTCAAATTTACGTGTGCTATCTCCTAAAAAACAACAATTGAAAAAGTTGATTGTTTTTGTGCCAACCGAGAGTAAAACAGTTCTTTTAAATGCACTTTTTGAAGCTGGAGCTGGAAATATAGGAGATTACGCACAATGTTCGTTTGAAACAGAAGGTATAGGTGGTTTTTTACCTCTAAAGAACAGTAATCCTGCCCTTGGAGAAATAGGTAAAAGAGAAGTTGTCAAAGAAACAAGAATTGAAGTTCTGGTAGAAAGCACCCAACTCAACAAGGTGTTAAACAAAATGGTTCAAGCTCATCCTTATGAAGAAGTTGCCTACGATATAATTCCTGTTGAAAATCAGCATAAGTATTTAGGTTCTGGAATGATAGGAGAATTAGCAGTAGGAGTAGAGCCAATAGCGTTTTTAAGTCAACTAAAAACAACTTTCAATTGTGGAGTTATTAAGCATACCGATTTATGTAAAAAAGAAATAAAAAGAGTTGCGTTTTGTGGTGGAGCTGGAAGTTTTTTACTTTCAGAAGCAAAAAGTTGTAAAGCAGATATATTTATTACCGGAGATTATAAATATCATGAGTTTTTTGACGCTGAAAATCAATTAATTATAGCGGATATTGGGCATTATGAGAGTGAACAATTTATTCCGCATCTTTTAGCGCGTATTTTGAAAGAAAAATTTGCTAACTTTGCAGTTCGTTTAACAGGGAAGAATACAAATCCTATAAAATATTTTTAGCGTAATATGGCTACAAAAACTAAGGAAGTTTCAACAATCGCAGAAAAACTAGATGCTTTAACAAAGCTTCAAGGTATAGATTCAGAAATTGATAGAATAAGAACAATTAGAGGAGAATTGCCTTTAGAGGTTCAAGATTTGGAAGACGAATTAGAGGGATTAGAAACCCGAATGAATAAATTACAATCAGATTTAACAGAGGTTGAAACCGAAATTACTGATCGTAAAAATGCTCAGAAAGACTCTCAAACAGCAATAACAGCTTACAAGCAAAAACAAGATAACGTACGTAACAACCGTGAATACGAATCTTTATCGAAAGAAATTGAATTTCAAGAATTAGAAATTAAACTGAACGATAAGAAAATTGTTGAAGCAAAAGTTAAAATAGAGCAAAAGAAAGAAATTTTAGAAGAAGCTAAAGATCGTTTCGAAAGAAGAAAAGGTGATTTAGCTGCTAAGAAAGGAGAGCTAGATGCAATTATTGCCGAAACGCAAAAAGACGAAGAAAAATTAGAGAAAGATTCTGCTAAGGCTCAAAAGAAAATTGACGAGAGATTACTTCGTGCGTACACACGACTAAGACAAAACTCTAAAAACGGACTAGCAGTAGTTCCAATTGATAGAGATTCTTGTGGAGGTTGTTTTAATAGAATACCCCCACAACGTCAGATGGATATTCAAACAAAAAGAAAAATTATTTCTTGCGAACACTGTGGTAGAATTTTAGTACCTGCAGAAGAAGCATAAGTTTATTTTATAAAAAGAAACGCGATTCATGTTATTGAGTCGCGTTTTTTTGTTTACACCAAAGGTGAAATAAAGAACTTTTGACGTAGCTATTAGATATTCTTAGGGTTAAGTGAATTTAGACTTCCTCATCCAAAAATCGTGTAATTACGCTGTAGCAATAATCTAATTCATCTTCTGTAATACAATACGGCGGGTTCAAAAACACTACGTTTCCTAATGGACGTAATAACATACCATTATCTATAAAGTATTGATAGGCCTTGTTTCTAAGTTTAGAAAAGTAGGTGTTTCCTTCTCCTGTTTCAATTTCCAAAGCCATTATTGTTCCTTGAATTCTAATCTCGTTTACTTTCGGATGCTGTTTTAGACTCTTTCTAAATGCAATGTGCTTTTTCTCTAGCCAAGATAATGTTTTCTTTAAGGCAGGTTCTTCAAATAAATCCAAATTAGCACAAGCTACTGCACAAGTTAACGGATTCCCTGTGTAAGAATGGCCATGCAACAAAGCTTTGGCTCTATCATCTGCATAAAACACATCGAAAATTTTTTGAGAAGTCACAGTTAAACCCATTGCTAGGGCTCCAGCTGTTAGTCCTTTCGACAGGCAGATTATATCTGGCTGGTTTTCAAGGAAATCTTTAGCAAACATTTTTCCGGTTCTTCCCCAGCCGGTCATTACTTCATCAAAAATAACTAATACATTATATCGTTTGGCTAGCGCAACTAGTTGATCTAAAAAGGAAACAGAATACATGCGCATACCTGAAGATCCTTGTACTAATGGTTCTAAAATCAAGCAAGCAAACTTACCACTTTTAAATAGTTTTTCAGCTTTTTCTAGTTGATCTAACTCCTGTTCTTTAGTTGGAAATTCTAGAAAATCCACATTAAAGAAAAACGGCTCAAACGGTTTGTTGAAAAAGTCTCTTTCTCCAACAGACATCGCTCCAAAAGTATCACCATGATAAGCTCCTTCTATAGCAAGCACTCTGTGTTTCGGTTGCTCTAAATTAAACCAATATTGGAAAGACATTTTTAATGCAACTTCCGTAGAGGTTGATCCATTATCAGAGAAAAAAACTTTTTGAAAATCTCCGCCCAATAGTTTTACTATGCGTTCTGATAGCTCTGCAGCCTTTGGATGCGTAACTCCTGCCAATAGTGTGTGTTCTAAATTATCAAATTGCTCTAACAAGGCTTGTTTGATATGCGGATGTCCGTGGCCATGCGTATTTACCCACCAAGACGAATTACAGTCGATATACGATTTTCCGTTTTCATCAAATAACAAGGTATCTTTTCCTTTTACCATTGGTATAGGACTCCCTTCTGTTTTCATTTGGGTAAATGGATGCCAAACAAAGGCCTTATCTCGTTCTAATAATTTGCTCATAAACTTGTTTTGAGAATGTTGGCTTGTGCTTTTATAAAATCGCTGTTTAGGTTTTCTGTAAATGGCACTCTTCCTAATACGGATAGACTATACTTAGTAGAAATTATTTTTTCTGTTGAAGGATGTTCATCACCAACATAAATAATTCCATGTATTTTTATTCCTCTGTTTTTGAGAGCTTCTATAGATAAGCAGGTATGGTTTATACTACCTAAATAGTGTCTAGAAACTAAAATAACTGGTAGTTCTAATTGTTTAAATATATCAATGTATGTGTCGCCTTTTTGATTAATAGGTACAAGTAAACCTCCAGCGCCCTCAATGATGAGGTTACCATTTACTTCAGGTACGTGAAAGTCAGATAATTCTATTTCAACACCATCAATTTCTGCAGCTGCATGCGGAGACATCGGCTCGTTTAGTGCATACTTTTCAGGTAAACAAAAAACGGATTCAGAACAAAAATTTTTCACTTTTATTGTGTCAGAATTGTCTAAATCTCCAGCCTGAACAGGTTTCCAGTAAGTAGCTTCTAATGCTTCTGCAACAATTGCACTTACTACTGTTTTTCCTACATCTGTTCCAATTCCTGTAATTACAAATTGTTTCATACTTGCTGTTTTCCACAAAAATAAAGTTATTGTAGAGGAACACGAATTTTGCCTATCTTTTCTTCTCTTTTTAACTTTATTAAAACTTCAAATTGTTTGGTATAAAACAAATATGCACCGATAAATGGAAATTTTGTGTTTATCCTATTTAATGGTTTTTATTCGGTATAGTTTTTGCTTTGTTGTTTGAAATATATAGGAATGAAATATCTCGTCTTACTCTCTTTTATAACAATCTATGGGTTTATACAAGCGCAAGTTTTTGAGGCTACCGTTAAAGATTTACACCGAGTACCAATAAAGAAGGTAGAAATAGAAAATCTAATTTCAGGCAAGAAAAAGAGAACGAATTTAGAAGGTAAGGCTTATTTTAAATTAGATACCACACTTTTATTAGAAATTACATCTGAGGCGTATGACAGTAAAATTGTGAGCATCGATCCACAAGATGATAAAGATACAGTTAGGCTAACCATCACACTAGAAGCTAATTTTCAATTATTGCAAACAGTAGAGATAACATCGGGTAGGGTAAAGTCTTCTTTAAACTTGAAAAGTATGAATGTTATTGATTATGTTCCCTATCCGAACTATACCATAGCATTAGTTAAGTTTGAAGGAAAACGCTATTTATCTCTAAATAATCAGTTTAATAAACCACTGATTCAAAGGAAATTATATTTTTGGCAGCGAGAATTGGAGCTAAAAGAAGATTGTTTAGGAAATGTTCATGTGTTAACTAACGACTCTTCTTATCAGGTAACAATAAAAGATTCTGCTTTTGTTCTGATACATCTAAGAAAGAAAGCAGATTTTTTAAATGAATTTGGTGCTTGTTTTGCCGACTTTGATAAGCATCAGTTTTATTCAATTTATGAACTACACGACAGAGTTTATAATGTCTTTGTAGCAAAAAAATCTAATAAATCAGTTCTGCCTGTCTTTAGTATTCTTGATGAGGAAACATATATTTCTTCCAAATCTCTACTAAACGAAATCTTTTTATTGTACAATTTACGAACCTTCGGTATGGAGAATCAAATTAGTTTAGGTACTTGGGATGGGAATCTGCGTGCTTTAGCTGTTACAAAAAGGCTTGTTCAATTAATTGCGTTTTATGAAGCTCTCGTTTCCAAGGCTTCTGGAGTTAGGGCGTTTAGGTATAAAGAAGAAGTAGTTGTTGCAGACCAGGTTTCAGGTTTAATACATAAAGCTGAGAGTGATGGTACTTTTGTTGGTGAGTTTCCATTTGACTATAAAACGTTGGAGAGTCCTTGGTTTATGCAAGATAAAACAACACAACAAATTTATGCCTTAGAAAAAGAAGCGAAAAGTGTACATGTTTATAAACTTGATTTTAACTTAAACGAAGTTGTACCAGTGCTTACTATTGATGATTATGCTTACCCCGAGAACATAAAGTTTGATAATGGTTGGGTATATTTCTTAGGTTTTGAAAATCAATTTAAAAAATTATTACGCATCAAAATAAAAGGTTAAATGCGAAAAGCGCTTTTTAATCTATTTGAAAAGCAGAACTATACTCTGCAAAGCGAGAAAAGATTTCTCTAACATAATTGTAGGTTTCGTTGCCTCGCAGATAACCATTTCTAACACCTCTTTCTCTGTAGTATTTAGGTTTAGACAAACGCAATACATATTTCTCAACATGATTATCCCAAAGGTTCGGATCATCGCCATATTTTTCGGCTAAAAATTGTGCATCTTTTATATGACCTAAACCAGCGTTGTAGGTAGCTAAAGTAAACTTAATACGTTGAATCGAATCCGAAATCATGTGCCAATCTCCATAATTTTTATTTAGCTTTTTCATTCCACCTCTAATTTGAACATCTGGTGGAGAGTTTGGATAAACTCCGTAACTTGGACCAGTACCTGGCATAAATTGCATTAAACCATACGCTCCTGCCCAAGAAATTTCTCCTGTTTTAAACTTAGACTCTTGGTAAACAAGGGCAGCAAGCAATCTCCAATCCCAATTGTATTCGCCTGCAACCTTTTGGATTGCTTGGTCAAACCTTGAAATACGTTTTCCTCCTAAGGTAGAGAATTCGTCTTTGGATTTTGAGCTAAACTGAGAAATATTTAAATACTTGTGTTTGATATATCTGAAGGTACTTGTTTTCATAAACTCAACCAGCCAATTATTAAAATGTTCTAGCAACATGGGATTCTCTTTACGCATAGCAAAGGCAATTTGTTGTTTTACGCTTAAAGCTAAACTTATGTCGATATTGTTGTAAAATCGACTATTTATTTTTGCTACATTTTCATCAGTTACGGTGTAGTTTATTACTCCTTCTGCTACTTGTTCAATTAATTCTTCAGGAATTACATCTCCACTAACACCTTCAATATAAATAGTATCGCCTAATTCTTCTTGTAAATGCGTTAATCTATCGTAATATGACGAGTTTTTCCATACATGAATAGTTTTGTGTATAAGCTCTAATGGATCTGAAATAAGCTGTCTTTTCCATTCACTTGCTTTCATACTCCTCCAGTCTTTTGGTTTTCTTTGAACCAATACTTGACTGGCACGTAAGTAAGGTTTACTGAATGCAAAGGTTTTAGCTCTTTCTTTTGTAATGGTCAAATTACAAGCTATGAGATCTCCTTTTCCGTTGTTTAATAAGTTAGACAACTCGTCAATGTTATCTACCATTTTAATTTCTAGCTGTACTCCGAGGTGTTCTGCATATTCCTTTAATAACTCATATTCAAGGCCCATTTTTTTTCCACGATAAATAAAATAGGTAGCTGTGCTGTTTTCTGCTAAAACGGTAAGTTTTCCTTTTTTTAATATACTGGGTAGATCTGTTTCTGAAGAGAGCGAAGCGTTTCCGGTAATTGGACGAGTAGAAATACTTTTTCCTTGACAACTTGCAAGTAACGCAAAAGCGCACATGAACAGAACTGTTCTAAACAAGAACTTATATTTAATTTTAATTTTGATACGGTGTTATTTAAAGCGAATATACTAAACTTTTATTTAGTCTTCCTTTTTAAAGCGTTTTTGAGCGTCCTCCATAAAGGAGTGAAAGACTTCTGTTATTTGATTTTCATATTTTTCAAAGAAAATTGGTGCTGTGTGCAAAACATTTTTAAAAGCAATTCTGTTCGAAACACCGTTACACGCTTTCGTAAGTCCTTCTATGGTTCGATAGTGCCAAAGCCAATTTCCACTTCTCATTCTTCCTAGCATAATTAAAAATTCTAATGGGTAGTGCTCATCTAAATTGTCAAGCGTTTGATAGAAAGAATTAAGGTAACTTTTTAAATCAGTACGATGGTATTTCTCCCAAGTTTTGGCCAAAAGATGATCGAAATATAAATCAACAGCGATACCGGCAACTTTTGGTAGTTCTGCATATAAAGATCGCATTAGAATGAGTACATTTTCATGCGTATCTATGTAATTGTCTATTTCTCTATGCAGGGTAATTCCTTTTTGTATAATTTCAGGATAATCACTTAAATCTTTTCCACGTACAAAATCACCAAAAATATTGGCTGTCATTAAAGCATGATTGTCATATGAAAAATAGAGATGTCCTAAAAAATTCATACTCTAAAGATAAGCTAAAGTTTGAATCAAGTAGGTATAAAGTTAACAGACAGTTATTTATCGTTCAACCAATAAATAAATTTACCCCAAAGCGAAGTTGGTCGGTCTGCTTTCTTCTTGTTCTTTTTATTTCTTGGTGCAGGTTTCTTTTTAGCTTTTGGTTTACCTGCTTGTTGTATAGCTAATTGCTCTTGGTAATGTGCTCTCTTTTTTGCCTTTAACCTTTCTGCTTCTTGTTGTTTTTCTTTTTCAGCTTTAGCTATCCTTCGCGCTTCCAACTCTTCTTTAGAAGGTCTCTTCTTTTTAGTAAGAGAAGGATGTGTTTGTTTTGGCTTTGTTTTGCTCGGTTTGTTTACTGGTTTATCTGTTTCAACCTTATCTTCATCTTTAGCAGATAAATCTGTATTAATCGTGTTTTCTTCCGATTCAACTTCAGTATCGTCTATTTTTTTTGGTTCGGGTAATTCTATTTTGCCAATAACTTTAATACCTCCAATTTCAACTTTAGGTGCTTTTATAACACCGTCAACAATATTGAGTGGAATTTCTTCTTCTTCCTTTTCTTCAGATTCAGGTTTAGACTCTTCTTCCTCTTCATTCTCTACCTGTGTTTCTAAAGAAAGTGTAGTTGTGTGATTTTCAGAAGCTTGTTCTTCTGTTACTTTCTGTGTTTCTGGTTGGTTTGTTTGAAGATCGTTTTCAGGATTGTCTACTATGTTAACATGTTCGGCAGTAGATTCATCGGATAATGCTTTGTTCATTTCTTCGATAGGAGAGGGCTTGAAATTATCAAGAACGGCATCTAATACCGAATCAGGTATTTTACTATTGGGATGATTGGTAATGTTTATCGCGTGTTCTTTTTCTAGAAAAGTAACAACATCTTTGGCATTAATTTCTAATCTTCTCGCAAGTTGGCCTAAACGCATTCCTATTTTTTTTCACAAATATACACATACAATTTCTTGAAGTGCAAGTTTAGCATTTCAAGATTTAATAGTAAGCGTTAGAAACTTCTTCAGAGTTTAGAATTAGACAAGGCAATTTTAAATCATTTGTTATTAATGTTTGAGCAAAACGGTCAAATTGCGGAAGTAAGCTTTCCGTATGATAGGCTAGTGCAAACATATCAGCATTTACCTCTTTTCCGTAGTTTACTACTTTTGTGTGAAATGATTTATTTCCAGAAAGCAAATTGATTTGATTTTTGACTTGTTTTTCTTCATATTCTTTCTTGACTAAAGCAATTCTTATCTTTATTTGTTGGGCCAAGCGTGCATCTGTCTGTTTTTCTCCTACAATATGTACCTCGGCATCAAACATCAATGCAAGGTCTGCTGCGTAATTAATAATCTGTAAACTTTCTTTACTTAAGTCTATTGGGCAAATTATTTTTTGAATAGAATTAATTTGTAAGTTTTCTTGCACCACCATAAATGGAACATCACAAGAGGTAATTACCTTAATGGCATAACTCCCAAAAAGTTTCTGCATACCTTTAGAACCATGAGTTCCCATTACGATTAAACGAGCATTTTCTTCTTCAGCAATTCTTCCAATGTCTTCAAATATGGTTCCAGTAGAAACTATAGAAGTTATTTCAGGGTCTCCTTCTTGTCGCGTTTTTGCAGCAATAATCTGTTCTAATTTAGCTTTAGCTTCGCCAATTTTACTTTCGTCTTCAACGATATGCAATAATTTGATGGCTGTGTGCTTTCTTCTACCTAGAATAGTTGCATAGTTTAAGGCTTCATCTCCAACACTTGTAAAGTCATGTGGTACGATATAAATATTCGCGCTCATAAGAATGATGTTTTCTCAAATTTAGTTAATTATATCACACAAGCCAATTTTATTTTATAGAAATACATTTTGTGTTTTTTAGCTCTTATATTTTGTTGTAATTCAATAATTAACATATTTAGTACTTTAAGTTAAGGCGACATTCTTTGTATTTACTGAAGCTGTTTTTTATTTATTTCTAACTTTGTAGTATGTACGCATAAGGTATGGTTGCAATTCGATTTTTCTTAAAAACAATAGAGCTTTTTTCAACGAAATGGGCAGCGTATATTTCTTTTCATCTATTTCAAAGAACTGCTAAAGAAACAGTTCGACCGCGCGAAGAGTCGTTTTATGAAAGGTATACAACCGAATACTATACAGATGATTACGGGAAGTTTGCAGCGGTTCACAATTTAGAAACCAAGCTGGGTAATCAACAAGAGGTCTTTTTGTTGGTACACGGCTGGAATTCAAACTTGGGAAGTATGTCAGATATTGCAGATGTATTAAGCAAAGAAAATAAGTTGTTTTTCTGTTTTAATTTACCTGGGCATGGGAATGATGGAAATAGAATATCGAATGTATTCGTTTCAAAAAATAGAGTTCGGTTTATGTTGTCTAAAATTTCTACTCAAACGCGTATCCATCTTATTACACATTCATTCGGTTCGGCTGTTACTAGTTTTGCTTTGTCTGAAGAAAACAGAAGTTTTGGTAAACTTATTTTTTTAACTTCTCCTAATAAGATAAAAGAGGTGTTTACAGATTTTGGTAATTTTATGCATCTTAAAGCGAAAACAGTAAATCAAGTAATTGCCTTAGGTGAAAACTTACTAAATGAAACGGCTAACGAAGCAGTAGTTGCTAAAAAGTTAGTAAAAAGTTCATTTGAAAAGCTACTTATTATTCACGACGAAAAAGATAAGGTAATTCCTTTTAAAACGGCTTTAGAAATTAAAAATGTGCTTACTTCTTCACAGTTAAATATCCATTCCGGAATAGGGCACTATAGAATGTTATCGAATTCGGCTGTTTTGAATGAAATAAAAGAATTCTTAAATTAAGCTTTAGATGATTTGAGTGAGATGACCTCATTGGTTACCTCCAGAATATTTTCGTCTACTAAGTAATTCATTACCTGCTGTAGTTGGTCCTTGTTCTTCAACCCCAAAAGGGACTTTATTTCATCAAATGTAAAATTATTTTTCTTTAGCTCTTCTTGTATTATTTCAATTATTTCTTGATTGCTGTAATCTGCATTTTTTTCTATTAAACATACATCACATACTCCGCAATTTTCTCCTTTTTGATCAAAATATTCAAGGATTTGTACAGATCTACAAATAGGTCTTTTCACTAAGTGAAGTATTGCATTTAATTTATCTTCTGCAATTGTTTTTCTTAAGGTATACACCTCTGTCTTAATACGCAGGTAATCGTCTGGTAATCGCTCGTGTAAAAAAGTAACTTGCGGTAAGTCACTGCTCCATTGAATATCTATTATACCATGCGTTTCTAGAAATTTAAGTTGTTGCTCTAATTTTTGTTTGCTTATTTTTAAGCGTTTTGCAATAACATCCTCTTCAATTTTTACAAATTCAGAAAAAACACCGGCATAACTTCTGCTCAGCCATGTAATTAAGTCCGAGTGTGCATCGTATTTTACTTGAAAGCTGTATACTGCGGTATTACTAACTGCAAATTTAAAGCGCGTAGGATGATAAACAGCTTCGTTAAAGACCAAGTCGCCATTTAATTCCAGTATTTTTAAAGCATTGTAGGTGGGAATAGCTTCTAATTTATATTTTTTAATGAAATCACCAAGATGAAAAGGGTAGGTTTCGTTTAAACCAGATCCAATTGCTAATCGTACATAATTGCATAAAGCACGATACAAATTTTTGATAAAGTCAACCGTAGGAAACTGACTTAAAGTTTGGTAGGAGAGCTGTTTTAAGTCTGCAGGATTATGAAAAGCATAAGTTCTTGACTGTTTTCCATCTCTACCTGCTCTGCCGGCTTCTTGAAAATAAGCTTCGATAGAGTTGGGGAGCTGGTAATGTATTACGAAACGCACGTCGGGTTTATCTATTCCCATTCCAAAAGCGTTTGTGGCTACAATAACTTTTGTTTTATCTTGTATCCATTCATTTTGGATTTGCTTTCTTCTGTCTCCAGCTAAACCTCCGTGATAAATAGCCACGGCATGTTTGTGATTATACAAGAGTTTTGCGATTTCTTTTGTTTCTCTTCGGGTTTGGCAGTAAATGATTCCGGTTTCGCCTTTAAATTTTTCACAAATATCTACAATGTCTTTCAATTTATTTTGCGAACTGTAAAGTTCGTAACTGATATTGTTTCTAGCGAAATTTCCTTCAAAATATTTTTGTTTCTTCAGTGCTAATTGCTCAATTATATCTTTCCTTACTTCTTTTGTAGCCGTAGCGGTTACCGCAATAATAGGAACGCTTGGGTGATATTCTCTTATTTTGGCTATTTCTCTGTACGCGGGTCTAAAATCATGTCCCCATTGCGATATACAATGCGCTTCATCAATTGCAAAAAGAGCAACGTGCATTTGTTTTAAGCGCGTTATAAATAAAGAAGACTTTAATCTTTCTGGAGAAACATATAAAAAGTCTAAACTACCAAACTTTGCATTGTCCAGGGTGATGTCTATTTCTCTTTTAGACATTCCTGAAATAATTGCTTTCGCTCTAATTCCTTTTGCCTTTAAGTTATCTACTTGGTCTTGCATTAAAGCAATTAATGGTGAAATTACGATACAAACTCCTTCTCTTGCTAAACCTGGAATTTGATAACAGATTGATTTTCCTCCACCGGTTGGTAAAAGTGCTAATACGTCATGACCATTTATGGAAGCGTTCACAATATCTTCTTGAATTCCTCGAAACGAAGAAAATCCCCAATATTTTTCAAGAATTTCTGTGCTTTTCAAAACGTCTATTTATAGTTTCATTCGTGCAGTTGCGCTAATCTCCTGACCAGCAAATTGTTGTTTTTGGTAGTGTTGCAGGCCTGTAATTGCTATCATGGCAGCATTATCTGTACAATATTCAAATTTTGGGATAAAGGTTGTCCAATTCCTTTTTTCACCCTCCAATAAGAGTCTATTTCTAAGTCCAGAATTAGCAGATACACCACCTGCAATTGCAATTTGTTTTATCTTATATTGTTTACTTGCTGCAATTAGTTTTTTAAAGAGAATTTCCAAGATAGTAGCTTGTATAGAAGCACAAATGTCATTTAAGTTTTCCTTTACGAATTCCGGATTTTCTTTTTCTTTCTTCTGTAGGTAATAAAGAATAGAGGTTTTTAGCCCACTAAAACTATAATTTAAATCAGGAACATTTGGCTTGGCAAATGGGTGGGTGTTGGGTTGACCAAGTTGAGCATATTTGTCTATTAATGGTCCGCCCGGATAGGGTAACCCTAAAATTTTAGCACTTTTATCAAACGCTTCTCCCGCAGCATCATCAATCGTAGTGCCTACTACTTCCATGTCTAAATAATCTTTCACTAACACAATTTGCGTGTGTCCTCCAGAAACTGTCAAACAAATAAAAGGGAAAGTTGGTTTTTCGGTATTCGCGTCATCTATAAAATGTGCAAGAACATGTCCGTGCATATGGTTGCAATCTAGCAAAGGAATATCTAATCCTAATGCAAAAGATTTGGCAAAAGAGGTACCAACGATTAATGAGCCAAGCAATCCTGGTCCGCGTGTAAAAGCAACGGCATCAATATCCTCTTTTTTTATACCTGCTTTTGTTATAGCTTGGTCTACAACAGGAATAATATTCTGTTGGTGAGCTCGAGAAGCTAACTCAGGAACTACACCGCCGTACTCTTCATGTACTTTTTGGCCTGCAATTACATTAGATAAAATACGCGTATTTTTCAGAATTGCAGCAGAAGTATCGTCACAAGATGACTCAATCCCCAAAATGATAATATCTTTACGGTTCAAGATTTGTAGAGTTTTTAATATCAGATGGTAAAAGTACTGAAAATACTAGGAAAAAGTGTACTTGGTATCCTAGATTGGATATTGATACTTCTTATCGTCTTATCTTTTGCTATTCGTTCTTCTTGGTTTCAAACGTATGCTGCAAGTAAAGTAACCACTTACTTGTCAGAAGAGTTAGGAGCGTCTGTATTTATAGACAAAATTGATATTACTTTTATTGATAGAGCTTACCTCGAGGGCGTTTTGATTTATGATCAAAAAGGAGATACTATGGCTTATGCTAAAAGTATTTTTGTAAACCTTAATTCGTATGATGTGAAATCTGGCTGGTTTGAGCTTCAGGAAGTTCGACTAGAAAAAGCGGTGGCAAAGCTTAAAAAGTATAAAGGAGAAAAAGCGCTTAATTTTCAATTTTTAGCCGATTACTTTAAGTCGGAATCCAAAAACAAAAAGTCAAAATTCACATTAAAAGCGCATACCTTGTCCGTATGTGATGTTCACTTTTTATTTGATGACCAAAATAAACCTAAAAAGCAATTTGGTATAGATTACGCGCATTTAGATTTATCTAAACTCCAATTTACAGCAAGTAATGTGCACATTACTGAGAAAGACTATCATGCAAAAATTGAAGTATTTTCTGTAACGGAACAGAGTGGTTTTCAGTTAACTGATTTGATTGGAGATATACACTTCAATAAAAAAGGAATTTATGCAAATGAGCTACAAATTCGAACACCTCAAACGCATATTACGTCACCTAATTTTGAACTTAAAACAAACAGTTACTCTACTTATTCTCATTTTTTAGACAGTGTAGTGTTTGATGCAAAACTTGTTCATTCAACAGTTTCTCTATACGACGTGTCTTTATTTGCTTCTGCTTTGGAAGGCATGCAAGATAAAGTAAACTTAGAGGTTGAAGTATCTAGAAAAATCAAAGATTTACGCTTGAGTAATTTAAACCTAGCTTTTGGAGAGCTGTCTCAGATTAAAGGTAAGTTATCATTACCAGATTTTAGAGATTTAGAAAATGCGATTTTTGCCGAAAGAATTTCTGAAATTTATATTGATCTCAAAGATTTAGAAGCGATAAAACTACCGATAAATGCAGGTGTAAACTCTGTGCTACTTCCAGCAGAAATTAAGCGCTTGGGGCATGTTAATGGAAAAGATATTCGGTTGGATGGTAGTTATAATCAATTCGTAATTCGGGCAGATGATATAGCAACTCGTTTAGGTTCTGTAAAAGTTTCTCCAGGAGTTGTATTTAATTACAGTGCTGATCAATCAGGTTTATCCTTTGGTCCCACTCAAAATTCAGTCAGAGATATTCATGTAAATGATTTCAATTTAGGTGCTTTTTTACAAAATAAAGAGCTGGGTATAGTTGCCGGAAAATTTGATTTATCAGGCTTTGCTACATCTTTTAAAACTATAGACTTTTCTTTGATTGAAGGAGATGTTGAGCGTTTTGACTTTATGGATTATGCGTATACACATGTGACGGTAAGAGAAGCATGCTTTAAGAACCAAAAGTTTGAAGGTATTGTAAAAGTAAAAGATCAAAATTTAGATTTAGAATACACAGGGTTTTTAGATTTAAAAGGAGAAAAGCACCTTAGTTTTAAAGTAGATTTGAGACAAGCACTTTTAAAAGCGCTAAATTTAGTAGATAGAGATAGTAGTAAACTTAGTACCACTGCAACTGTAGATTGGTACGGGTTAAATCCAAAAACGTTTAAAGGAACAGTTAAATTAGACAATGTTTTTTATAAAGAG
>CBFHKX010000004.1:0-264327 GCA_965656535.1 Lishizhenia sp. | reverse complement strand
TTGCCCAAAGAAGCCTGTCTGCTTTTAGCAGGTAACCAATATTTCTGTTTTTGTTAAATGCAGCGAAAAAAGTTAGGCTTCATTTCGAATACTACAAAGCAAGCCTAACTTTCACTACTAAACTTTATGATTTCTCTTCTAAAGTTCCGTCTTCGTGTTTGGCGAATCTGCCAAGAGTTCTGTCGTGCACTTGATCGTACTTTGGCCATGGCCAACCGCCGAATTGTGTTTTATGGTACTCTTCAAAGGCTTCTTGTATTTCTTGTCTGGTATTCATTACAAACGGACCGTGCTGTACCACTGGCTCGTTAATGGGTTTACCCTGTAGCACTAACACTCTAGATTCTTCTGCTCCGTTTTGTAGAATAAGCTCTTGTGTTTCGTCTACCTCTGCAGCGTGATAATTTGGTATTTCTTGCGCATTAATTTGCAAGTGATTACCTACATAATAATAAAGTGTTCTGTTTACACCTTGCTTTGTTGCCGGCAAGTTAAATTTTGCATTTGGCTCTAGTTTTATATTGTAAACGGCTACATTATTCTCTTCTTGATGCGCCCAAGAGTTTGGCGGAGCGGTTGGAGCAGCATTTTCTTGATACTTACCAACCAAGACTTCTAGCATGGTTTCTTTCTGGTTCTGGTCTTTTGTATTTAAAACAGGAATATCTTCATTCCATAACATTTTAAAATGCGGAGCTACCATTTTGCTCTTTTTTGGTAGGTTTAACCAAATTTGAAAAAGCTCCATTGGGTTTTCTTTATCTTGATTAATCAATGGAAACATTTCTGAATGCTGTACGCCTTTTCCGGCTGTCATCCATTGTACATCTCCATTTCCGTATCTACCTGCTGCACCAGTAGAATCTGCGTGGTCTACCATGCCTTCTCTCACAACGGTTATGGTTTCAAAACCACGGTGTGGGTGCCCCGGAAAACCAGGTACTTCCTTACCGTGATACATTCTAAAACCATCTTTAATTATAAAATCTTGTCCGATGTGTCGGCCTTTCAAGAGTTCTGTATCTGGTCCCATTTTTTCGTTTCCTTTTGGAAATTTATCATCATGGTGTACACAAAATAGGAAAGGATCTTGAGTTTCCCATTGAAAACCGAGTGCTTTAATCTTTTTTACAGGATGTTTTTTCTCTTTATTTTCTGACATTTTATTTTCTTTATATCTATCAAAACCAAGTAAAGGCATTGCTGCCAGCGAAGTTAAACCTATTGAAGCTTTTTTCAAAAACCCTCTTCTCTCTTCTTGATTTTTCATAATTCTATTTTTATTTACCTAGGTAAATATATAGTTAATATTTGAAATATTCACAGAATCTTTTAGAATATCTGAAGATTGTCTTTCTAATTTACTTTTGCCAGCGTTGTTGCTTCCAACTGAGTTGTTCTTTTTTAGACAGGAATGTCCATGCCAGGATTCTAGAAGTTTTATTTCCTTGTCCCATTTCAATTTCTTTAAAATCTGTAACGTGCAACGATTTTAAAGTATTTATCAATTGATTTAGATGAGCTTGTTTAGAGACTAAGGTAGAAAACCAGTAACAATTTTCACCAAACTTTTTACTTTGTTTCGTCATGTTGGTTATGAAACGAAGTTCACCTCCATCGGTCCACAATTCATTAGATTGTCCTGCAAAATTAAGAACAGGTTGTTTAGTGTTTTTACCGGTTAAGTTCTTTATTTTTCTTTGCGACCCTTTGGCTGCATCTTCTTTAGAACTATGAAAAGGTGGGTTGCAGAGTGTAAGATCAAACTTTTTACTTTTATCTATAACGGTATAAAAGAAATCTTTAGGGCTAGGCTGCAATACCACTTGCACTTTTCCTTGTAATCTTTTATTTTTTTCTACAATTAAGCTTGCACTCTCTATGCTTTTCTCTTCGATATCGGTTGCTATAAAGTTCCACCCAAATTCTTGTGTACCAATTATTGGATAAATAAGGTTAGCACCTGTACCGACGTCTACGCACGTAATTTTATCTCCCAACGGTAATTTACCAAAATTAGACGTTAAGAGTAAATCTGCCAAATGGTGAATATAGTCTGCCCTACCCGGTATTGGTGGACAAAGATAGCCAGCTGGAATGTCCCAATATTCTAACTGATAATCTTTAAATAAAATTGCTTTATTGAGTTCTTTAACTGCTTCTGGATTAAAAAAGTCTATTGAAGTTACACCAAACTTATTTTCAATAACAAATACTTCTAATTGCTTATTTGCTTTTATAAGTTGGTCAAAGTTATACCGACCTTGGTGCTTATTATTCGGATGTAATCTTGATTTTTTCTTTTCTATTTCACTCATCAATATCAATTAAAATTCTGCTGGTAAAAGGTCTACCTTGGTCTTCATCTTTTTCTGAATCACTTTAAAATGGTGTTCTTCTTCTGGGGATATTAGTGAAATGGCTGTACCTGGATTTTCTGCTCTACCCGTTCTACCAATTCTATGAATGTAATCTTTTGGAGATCGAGGTAATTCATAATTGATAACAAATGGTAAAAAATCAATATCTATACCTCTACCCAATAAATCTGTAGATACCAAAACGCGTAACTTACCTTCTTTAAAGTTTTTAAGTGCTTTGTTTCTTGCTCCTTGTGTTTTCTTACTACTAATAGCAACGGCGTCTATACCATTTTGCATTAGCTTGGCTGTTACGTGCTTTGTGTTATAGGTACTAGAAACAAATACTAAGACTTGTTTCATTTCTTTGTCGATTATTAACTTTCTAAGAAATGGTCCTTTTTGTTCTGGACTAACCGTGTATGCCAATTGGGTTATAAGACTAACATCATTATCTTCTTCACTTACTTTAATTATTTCTGGCTTGTCTAAATGAATTGTTTTTAAAGCTTCGATCTGTTCACTTAAGGTAGCCGAGAAAAGTAAATTTTGTCGTTTACTCGGTAGCAGCCTAAAAATAGCATCCATTTCTTTTTTAAAACCAAGGTTTAACATTTTATCGGCTTCATCTAAAATCAACATTTCTATTGAATTTAGTTTAACCGCATTATTTTCTAAAAGTTCTAAAAGTCTACCAGGTGTAGCAACTAAAATTTCTATACCATTTAGCTTTTGCATTTGAGGATTAATTGATACTCCTCCAAAAACAGACATAGATTTAATTCGCTTATCTAACGGAGTTGAAAGTTGAGAAATTACATCTCCTACTTGTACGGCTAATTCTCGTGTAGGTACTAATATAAGAGATCGAACTGCTCTATTTTCTATTGTTTTTTTTGCTACCAAGCTATTTTGAAGTGCGGGAATTGTATACGCCAACGTTTTACCCGAACCCGTTTTGGCAATACCTAGGATATCTTTTTTAGCAAAAATAAAAGGGATTGCTTGCTCTTGAATAGGTGTTGCATTTTGATAATTGCTGCTTTTAAGACTACTCAACAACTGATTGATTACACCTAAATCTTGAAATAACATAAAACTTTTTTTACAAAGCTAAGATTTATATCTGGTGTTACGTTTTAAATTTATAGCTTATTGTTTAGAAAAAAAGATGCAAAGAGATTGCAGTAACGATTTACTCGAGAAACGATTTGTTCTATGATTTTTACAGTTTTGGATTTATAAAGAGGTTTAAATTTTAAGGTTTAGAATTTTAAGTTTTTATTGTGTTTTTGAAACGCCATACACTTTACCTCTCAATAGTAGCAATGCTTTAGTGACTAAACAGGGGAAATCATTAAACTCTAATATATGATAACTACTTCTCCCACTACCCTCATCAAATCCTATTTCAACATTCCTATATATACTCATATTGGCTCCAAATTCTCTATTCCATCGGTTCAAAAATTCGATTGAATAACTTGGACCTTTTGAAAGACGTATAACTTCAAACCTTCCATGACCAACATACCGAAACTGATATTCTCTAATTAAAAAGAAAACTGTTTTATTTTTCTTTATTCTTTTCAAAAAATGATTTTGATTAAATCCATACTTGAAAAGTGTATCTCTTTGGATATAAACTCTTTTGGTAGATGAGCCCATTAATCCTCTCAACACAATATAATTTCTTTTAATAAATTTATTGTTTTTTCGAGGATGAATGACCGCAGTTTCCGCTTTTGCTATTTTATGATGTGCATTTTGACATTCTTTTGAACAAAATATTTTATCCTTTCTTCCATTAATAGATATAGCGCAGGTAGCGCAAGCTTTATTCTTGTACATGGTTTAATTGTATTTAGTTGTAACACTAAAATACAAAAAAAGAACAAGCTATTTAACTAATTCGTCTTTTATAAGTTGTTTAGCATGATCAATTACTGTTTCTGATAATGGTCTAAAACTCATATCAAGACTTTCCTTTATTTTTTGATTGTTGAATTTAAGTGGAATATTTAAGTTCTTTTTTAGATAATTCCAACTTAAACCATTGAAGATAGGACCAAAAATGTAAATTAGAATTTTGGGTAATTTTTTTGTTGAAATTTTATATCTGCTACCAAACTCTTTTTTCAGAATTTTTGCAACCTCTAACATGTTACTATTTTCGCCCACACAAATGTGTCTACCTGCACTGTTTTTATTCTCTAACGCCAATAGATGTGCTCGGGCACAATCTCTAACATCTACAAAACCGAAGTAAAGTGGTGGAATACCGCTCGAAAACTTACCGTTTAATACATCTAACATTAAAGCGATACTTTCAGAATCGGTTCTTTTTGTGGGTGTAGGACCAAGAATAAAACCAGGATTAATAGTAATCAATTGAAAATTGGCTTTCTCAGCTATTTTCCAAGCTTCTTCTTCTGCCAAAGTTTTTGAATAGGAATAAGGTTGATGTGAAATACTACTTGTTTTGTTCCAATGTGACTCATCAAAACTGTCTTTTTCAATCAATTGCTTATCTACAGCATCACCATAAACAGCAGCTATACTTGATGTGAGCACAACTTTTAATACAGTTTTAGAATCGTTGGCTGCGTTTAAAACATTACTCGTTCCTTTAACAGCAGGTTCAATTAGCTCTTTCCTTGGATTTTTAATACCCGATATTTTAAAAGGACTGGCGCAGTGAATTACACCTTTTGCACCTTGCATTACCTCGTCAAAACTTCCTTCTTGCATTAAATCCGCTTCATAAACAGAGAGTAGTTCTGGATAGTTTGATAATAAATGACTAAACTCATTAGTAGTTTTCGACTTATCTCTAGCAGTTAGCCTTACTTCGTAATTATTTTCTAGTAAGTAGATTAAGATTTGTGAACCAAGGTATCCAGTACCTCCGGTGAGAACAACGGGTGAATGCATGTGCTTATTTTTAGTGTGAAGACGAAGGTACAATGCTTTTGCCTCGATTACAACCAAATTCTGAAAGTTTGTTAAAAAGGTTTAAAATTCCTATTTACTTTCTAATCTTTTGATTTTAAGGATTAAATCTTTATATTCACCCAAAACCAAAATTAATTACAAATGGGAAAAGGAGACAGAAAGACTGGAAAAGGTAAACGCTTTAAAGGAAGTTTTGGAATAAAAAGAAAACGTAAATCTACAACTGGAATTGCACCAACAGTTAATGCTGAAACTAAAACCGCTGCAACTGAGAAAAAAAGTACTGCTAGAACAACAAAAAGAACAAGCGCTGTAAAAGCTACTGAAGAAAAAAAGACAACAAAAAAAGCAACAACCGTTAAAAAGACAGCAGCCAAACCTAAGGCAACAACAACTGCTAAAAAGAAAGCAACAACTACAAAAGCTGCTGCAGAAAAGAAAACTACCACTGTAAAAAAAGCAACAGCCAAGAAAAAAACAGCTTCTAAAAAAACAGAAGAAGAAGAGTAGAAAATAGTGAATTATACGATTAAGCCTTGTAAAGAAATTTACAAGGCTTTTTTTTGTTTTATTATTATTGGTTGACATAAAATTGAAGAGATATTAACATAGAATTTTTTAGCCATTTACATTATTTTTATCAACTTTGTATAAAACATCAGAAGCATGAAACACAATTTTGGAGCAGGACCTTGTATTTTACCACAAGAAGTATTTAAAAAAGCAGCAGATGCCGTATTAGATTTTAATGGATTATCTATTCTAGAAGTATCGCATAGAAGTGCAGACTTCGTTGCCGTTATGGACGAAGCCCGAGCAAATGTTAAAAAAGCACTCAATATTCCTGAAGGATATACAGTCTTATTTCTTCAAGGTGGAGCAAGTTTAGGATTTTTAGTTGCTGCCTACAACATGATGGGTAAAAACAAGAAGGCTGGATACATAAATACGGGAACATGGTCTACAAAAGCAATAAAAGAAGCTAAAAATATTGGAATTGATGTTGTTGAATTAGCTTCGTCAAAAGACAAAGGTTTCTCATATATTCCAAAAGGATTTGACATTCCTGATGATATTGACTTCTTACATTTCACATCAAACAATACAATTGCAGGAACACAGTTTAAAGCATTCCCTAAAACTAACGTACCACTTGTTTGTGATATGTCTTCTGATATTTTTTCAAAAGAAATTAATGTAGGCGATTTTGATCTAATTTACGCTGGAGCTCAAAAAAATCTAGGTCCAGCCGGAGCTACTTTATACATCGTAAAAGACAGTATTCTAGGTAAGTCAACAGCTGATGTTATTCCTAGTTACTTAGATTTAAGCATACACGCGGATAAAGATAGTATGTTCAATACTCCGCCAGTTTTCAGTGTTTTTGTATCTAATTTGAACTTAAACCATATGCTTTCCATCGGAGGTGTTGAAACTATCGCCAAAGACGTTAGAGAAAAAGCTGATTTACTTTACGCTGAAATAGACAGCAACCCTTTATTCGAAGGAACTGTAGCAAAAGAAGATAGATCAGACATGAATGTTACGTTTAAATGTAAAGATGATTCTCTTACAGATGCGTTTAATAAAGCATGGAATGCAGCAAATATTGTTGGATTGAAAGGACACCGATCTGTTGGTGGATTTAGAGCGTCTATGTATAATGCTTTAAGTAAAGAAAGTGTAAAGGTTTTAGTAGAATGTATGAAAGATTTCACTTCAAAAAACGCATAAAATGAAGGTATTAGCAAACGACGGAATATCAAAAGAAGGTATCGTAGCATTAGAAAATGCAGGATATACAGTGATAACAGATAATGTACCACAAGAACAATTAGTTGAAGCAATTAATAAGGAAAATTACGAAGTTCTTCTTGTTAGATCTGCAACTACGGTTAGAAAAGAGTTAATGGACGCATGTCCAAATCTAAAATTTGTTGGTCGTGGTGGTGTTGGAATGGACAACATTGATGTTGAATACGGCAGAAGTAAAGGAATTATCGTTTCAAATACGCCAGCTGCTTCTTCTCAATCTGTTGCAGAATTGGTAATGGGAGCCATGTTTTCTATTTCTAGATCTTTACACGATTCTTACAACAAAATGCCAAATGCTGAAAATGGCGACTTTAAAACATTAAAGAAAAAATACGGAAAAGGAACAGAATTAAGAGGTAAAACCTTGGCTATCATTGGTTTTGGAAGAATAGGACAAGCGCTTGCTTCTTATGCTTTAGGATGTGGTATGAAAGTGATTGGTTTAGACCGAAAAGGCGAAACTATTTCTATTCCCGTTTCAATTGAAGGTGTCGGAGAAGTAAATGCACATATCCAACCAAGTACTGACTTACATTCTGTATTACCTCAAGCAGATTTTATTTCAATTCACGTTCCTAAACAAGCCAATGGAGACGCTGTAATCGCTAAACCAGAGTTTGATTTAATGAAAGAAGGTGTTAGAATTGTAAATGCTGCGCGAGGTGGAGTTGTTAATGAAGATGATTTACTTTCTGCACTTGCCAATGGTAAGGTAGCTAATGTAGCACTAGATGTCTACGAAAATGAGCCTAACCCGAGAAGAGATTTACTTACGAATGAAAAAATTGCCTGTACTCCACACATTGGAGCTGCAACCGTAGAAGCGCAAGCTAGAATTGGTGTAGAATTAGCAGAATTAATAATTGAAAATTTCGGAACATTCAATTAAACATAAAAAACGAAAGAAAAAGCCTGAAATTAATTTCAGGCTTTTTTTATGCACTATTAAATTTTAAAGTTTTTCTAATTCTAAGGCTACAAATTCGGCCAGTTCAGATACATATTTTTCAGAGAAATCAAATTGAACTCCTGCCGTTTTATAAATCTCTGGAATCGTTTTGGTATACCCCAAACGCAAGGCGTTTTTATATTGCTCTATGCTTTGTTTAAAGTCTGTTTTACTATTCTTCCAAATCCCTAGTGCTCCCAGTTGAGCCATTGCGTACTCTATGTAATAAAAAGGAACTTCAAACAAATGAAGCTGTCTTTGCCATGAAGTAGATTTGGCTTTCTCATAACCTGAGTAATCAACCAAGCCTGTTCCATAAGATGCGTTAATTAAATCCCATTGTTGGTGTCTCTCTTCCACAGTATGCTCTGGATTCTCGTATATCCAATGTTGAAATTCATCTATGGTTGCAATCCAAGGTAAAATCTTTAAAATTGTTTCTAACTGTTCTCTTTTCGCACGGTTCAATTCGGATTCATCTGTATAAAAAGTATCCCAATAATCCATAGATAATAATTCCATAGACATGGAGGCAAGTTCTGCTACTTCTGATGGCAAACTTTTAAAACCAGTTAAAGGTAAATCTCTACTTAAAAATGAATGTATAGCATGTCCACCTTCGTGCACCATAGTTACTAAATCTCTTTGTGATCCAACGGCATTCATAAAAATAAAGGGTACACCCACCTCGTAAAGCGGATAATTGTATCCTCCTGGAGATTTACCGGGCTTAGAATCTAAATCTAAATGGTTCATCTCCTCCATTGTTGCTAAACAACTTCCGAAATATGGATCAATTTTATTGAGTGTTTTTACTGTGTTCGATAACAAGTCTTTTCCATCGTTAAAAGGTTTTAATGGTGCTCTCCCTTCTGGATCAACCTCTGTATCATAAGGTTTGTAAACTGATACATTAAGTTTTTCTTTATGTTTTAAAGCTATTTTTTTGACGAGTGGTACAATTAACTTCTTTATAGCATTGTGAAAAGCAAAACAATCTTCTTTGCTGTAGTCAAACCTTCCCATTGCTTCAAACTTATAATCTCTATAGTTCTGAAATCCTGCATTTAAAGCAACTTGATGTCTTTTTTGAATTAATTTAGAAAATAAAGTATCTAAGGTATCAATATCTTCTGACCTTCTTTTCACCATTTTCTCATACACTTCTTTTCTTAGTTGCCTATCCTGATTTTTAAGGTAGGTAGAAGCTTTTTGCATGGTAATATTTTCTCCTTGATAACTTATCGTTTGTGCAGCTGAAATGGAACCAAATTGTTGACTCAATTCTGCCAACTCTGCTTCTATAGCAACATTTTCTTCTTTGTATAAGTCAAGCGCTTTCTGAATACTCCTAAAATAAATAAAGTAGTCTTCTCCTTCAAATTCAGATATAAAACTAGACTCCATCATTTTTTTATTCAAAACATCATCATAAGGTGCGAGTTTTGGTTGTATCTCGGTTACAAAAAAAGTGTATGACTTAGGATATTCTTCTTTGGTAGTATCAATAGACATTTTGATATAACGCCAAGCTAAATTCTCTTCTAATACAGCTTCTAACTCAGACCTATCTTTTAACCATTGCTCTAAATCTTGTTTTTGAGTAATTGGTCTATCTTTAAGATTTTCGAGGTAAGGTAAAACGTCTTCCCACGTATTAATTTCTAGCTCTTTTTGTACAAACTTTCTTTCTGGCTTTGTAATTTGCATATTTCAATAAAGGTTAATTTCTTTCAAAACTCTAAAATTAATAGATTTAGTATGCATTAAGGTAGGAATTGCCGAAATAACTAATAGATGTTATACTTCTATCGAATTTACTTCTCTTTGTTCCATTTTTTGCTTCTCCAAAAAACAGAATCAAAAAAGGAGCCTAAATTCCGAGGAGTTTTTGTGAGAATCATTTAACAAAACCGAAATCTACTTCCTACTCAGGTAATTGAGAAGATTGTTTTCTCAAGAAAAAAAGATTGTTTCCTACACTTCAACTTCGATACATTCGCCAATAGGCGAACACTCAGTCTCCGTTTGGCTCTGTTTGTTAAACTTGACCGGCCTAATTTTGAGCTGTAGAAAATAAGCTGGAATGAAAGTGTGTTCATGGAGTCATACAGTCTTCAGTTGAGCTGGAAGCGAAACTGCTAAGGCGTTTATTTATTTCCATGATAAACCTGAAATGTAGCGTAGATTTTCAATAAGCAAAATTAAGCCTAGCGCTTTTTGGTTACTTTTTTGGGCAATGCAAAAAAGTGACAGATAAGTACCTTCATAAGAGATAAATTAAGTTTCTTTGTCCACAGTGAAAAGTTTACTCATATACACACTATTATTCTGGTCTGCCCTATCTGTAGCACAGAACCAATTATTGTATGATAAAAAAGACAGTATTAATCTGAATTTTCAAACAAATGGCTTTCTTTTAGATTCTATTGATTTAGCCAATGGGTTTGATGAACAGCTAAGACCAGGCAGCTTTTATTTACAAGAGTTGAACCTGATAGATTTACTCGCTCTTCAACCTGATTTAGGAAACGAAAGTAGTGGAATTAATTATTTAGGTAGAAATTACAAAAGTAGATTTCTAATTACACCACTGCCCTACTTAGGCATTCAATATAGTTTTGGAACTAATTTAACACAACACCTCAACCTACAATATGCGCAGAAGTTATCCTCGAAATCTCACCTCAATTTAAGGTATAAAAGAGATGCAGGGAATGGCTTTTTAACCAATTCAAAATATGGATTTGACGATGTAAACGCTCTTTATCAGTACAGTTCAAAAAAATACGCTAACTTCCTAGATGCTTCTTACAGTAAGTACGATTGGCAAGAGAATGGAGGGATAACTACTGACTCTTTATTAGACGAGTTTGCCCTAATTTTCACTCCTGTTAACAAACCAAATGCAAATACTTTAGTCAAAAAAGCAGATATAAAGCTGAACCAATTTATCAATTTCACAAACGATTCTATTCTAAAAACAGGTCTGGTTGTAAAGCAGCGTTACGAAGTAATTAACCGAGTTTATACGGAACAGGCTGATTCGTTAGCTCAATTTTATGAACAAATAAATATCGACTCTTCTACAACGCGCGACCAATATCAAACAGCTAGTATTAAAAATAGTGCTGGTTACTTTTTTGCAAGTAAATATTTTGAAATAGATGCCTTAGTTGGTCACCGTTATTGGCGCAACCAAAATTTAGGAGTGAACAGAGATACCAATGAAGTTTTCCTAAGTTCGACTTTATTTGTTGGAGGTAAAAACTTTAATTTTAAAAACGATTTCTATTTTAACCTTGTTGGAGCTACTGGAGAAATAAAAAATAACGCCAAACTTTATTTGAATTGGAAAGGTTTTCAAATTAACGGTAATCTAAGTTTTTACAATGTTTTACCAACGCCTTATCAACGTTCTCATACGGCAAATAATTATAATTGGAAGCTAACTTCATTTGAAGCACAACAACAGCTACAATTTGGTGGTAGAATTTCATATGAACAAAAACACCGTGTTTTCGCTAGTTTACAATCGATAACAACAAACAATGGCTTATATTTCATAGACAATACTTGGAGACAAGATACATTAGATGTTGTTGCCTTAACCCAATTCACTTTAGGCGGTAAATTAAATTGGAATAAAATAAAACTTTATCCTACGGCAACGCTTCGTTTAAATTCAAACAACTATAATTATCAGCCTACTTTTTCTACGCGTACACGTTTTTCTTACAGTACAGGTGTTTTTAAAGCAAATCGTTTAAAGGTAGCATTAGGATTAGATGTGGGTTACGATTCTGAATACCGAGTTTTAACCTACAACCCTGCTCTATCTCTCTTCGAGCAAAATTCAATAAATCCCTTAAGTGGAAACCTTTTTTCTGTTGATGCATTTTTTAATGCCGAAATTAAAGAGTTTCGATTTTTTGCAAGAGCACAAAACATTGATTATTTCTGGAATCCTTCAACTACGCGAGTAGATCCAAACTTTCCAATTATGCCTTTTATGGTTAAAATTGGGGTTTCTTGGGACTTTTTTAATTAATACGCTCAGTTTCTATTCTACTCTTTATTGATTTCTTTTCGGTTTAGTGGATTATTTAATGCGTAGAACGGTTTTTTGGCTATGCGCAGTGTCCCGAAGGGCATAGGTTTTGTTGTGCTTAGTGTTTTTTATTTTTCAATAACTATCATTCGATAATCAGTTTCAGATTTATGTCCGCTGTCGCTGTCTTCAAATACGTACTTAAATTCTTTCTCGTGTAGTCGTTTAAGTTTTCTTTCAAAGTCAATAGCTTTGTTTAGAATTTGGACTTTGTCTCCTGTATCCTGAATACAGACGACCACAAGACTTCCGTTTCCTATTTCCGAAACGATTTTCTTAATCAGTCCAATTTCTTTTTCCTTGTCATTCTTGGCGAAATGAAACATACTGTCCATAAGAACAATGTCAAACTCATTAAAACCGTCAAATGCGTAAATGTCTCCGACTTGCCCGAATAAATCCAAATTTTCATTTTGTCCGATTTGGTTCATTTGGTCAATACCGACTTTTGAGTTGTCAATTCCCGTTACAGAGTAGCCAAGTCGAGCCAAAGCAATTACATCTCTTCCTTGTCCGCAACCCAAGTCAAGTACCTTCCCTTTTCTGGAATATTCGGCAAAAAACTCAATCAATTCGGGATAAGGTTCTCCGAATAAGTTTTCTGTCTCATAGTATTTGTCGTAGGTTACTTTCATTTGATTTTTTCACATTAAGCACAACGTCTCGGCTATGGTTAGTACGGGGATTAAAAGTAGTGAACTTTCGATTAAGCACTTAGCCAAATCTTTTTATTTTGTTTTATCTTTTTCTTTATAAAGCCAAATCAAAAAGATTTGGCGGACTTGGTTAAAAAGCACTTCATTTTGGGTTAAGCACCAAAACCCGTATTAATTATAGCCATTGTTAGGTGCTTTTTTTTCTTTTAAAATGGTAAGTCATCTTCTTCAATCGGTATTTCTCGTTCTACATTATCCAACCTTTGCCACAAGTTATTTAAAATTATTTTCTGTTTGTCCACTGAAACTGATTTAATGAAAGTCAAAAAATCCTTAATCAATTCTACTTCAATTACCCTATTTCGATAATAATGATAGTCGCCTTTTACGAAGCATTTAGCGATAGAATTATGATTTTGAACAAAAGTTTCTAGCATAGAATTTCTATACACGTCCTCTAAATCGTTTATTATTTTACTTACATCAGAAATGTATTTTGATTCAATGTTGATTTTTGAATAAATATCTGATAAGCAAGAAGCAAAACGTAAATACGTATTCTTGTCGTTTTCAGAAAAGTCAACCCCAAGTGATTCGTCAGTTGTTATTTCTCTTTGAATATCAAAAAATGAATCAATTCTCTTGTCATAATCATTGTTAGTCATTCTTTTTAATAAACTCTTATATGAAAAGTTTTGAAGATTGTTTTCAGTGATTATTTCTTCAAATAGCTTTCTTAAAAAATATATCTCTGTTTTAAAATCATAAATTTTATTTTCAAAATCAATCGGAGGAGTATAGCGCCAATTCAGTGATATGCTTTTATCGTAATTCTTGTCAAAATCCACTTTCTTTCCGAAACCAAAGTCAATTATTTTTATAACTCCATTTTCCGAGACTAAAATGTTTTCAGGTCTTATATCTCTATGAAGAATCTTAACTTCTTCCAAGTTTATAAACCCTTCAATTGTTTGTCTAAATACATCATTTAGGCGATCAGGGTTACTTTTGATATAATCGTATATGTCACTGCCTTTTATGTACTCCATTAGAATAAATCCTGTGTGTTTCTCAGGATATAAATAATAGTTGAATACTCGGACAATATTTTTATGATAGACTAAGTGAAGAAGCTTGATTTCGTCTTTAAAATTCTTGAAAAATTGAAGTTGGTGTTCATCATAGTATGGAGAGTACTTTTTACATACAAAACGTTCATTAATGATTTCATCTTCTAATAACACAGTTCTACCCGTGCCCCCTTGACCAATTTCGTCAATGAACTTATAATCTTTCGTTCGTATGAATTCTATTAATTTTCCTTTCATTTTCGTAATTGCACCTAACAATTGGATATAGTTAACTAATTAACTATATAACTTTTATAGCTTTTTATTTTCTTAACACTTCAATAAAACTAATTCCATAGACAATAATAAGTAGTTTATACCTTATAAATTTAAGTTAGTCGATAATTTTATTGCTTAAATATACTATTTATTTAAACTACTTAGAAAGGACTTGTGAAAAAGTAATTTAGTAGTTAATAAGAAAGGTTTGGATTGATTTCTTTTTTCTTATTTACACTTTGGTACTACCCCTGATTGCAACGGCAGCTTTGGTGTTTTGAAATTTAGATTTGCTTGGTGTTTGCTTGGCGACCATAGAAGCCGAACAAATGCTTAGCAAAACTTATTGAAAAATAACAAACTATAGAGGAAAGCAGGCTCCGATATTTATCGGGGCAGGTTCTTATTGAGAGCACTCCGACATTGATACGCTGCGCACTCAGTCTAAGTTTAGATTGTTTGCTTGTTACCTGTCTTACTCAATAGCTATTGCTTCTCCAATCCAAGCGGAGAGATTTGGTTTACTTTTTTCTTGCTATATAAAGTACTTCTTTTTCCATTAATCGGAAACGTGCAATTTGCTCTAAAGTGAAATGCTCACTAGGAATGTACTCTTCAACCTCAAAACCAGCTTTTCTTAACCAATCTGGATAATCTCTACCAAATAAGCGTACATGATCATACTGCCAAAAGTGCTTTTCTCTTTCTTCTGGAGAAGTAATTGAAGCATCTTCATATACCTCTGCTATGTCAAAATCTTGCGGAACCTGCATAATTGCCCAGCCTCCAGGCTTCATTACTCTAAACAGTTCTTGCATGCAACGTAAATGATCGTTGACATGTTCCATTACGTGGTTGCAAAATATAACATCAAAACGATTGTCTTCTAAAGGAATATCATGCAAATCAAAATGCATATCGGCAATTGGAGAAACAATGTCGGCCGTTAAATAGTCTAAATTTTCTTGCTGCTGGAAACGCTTATGAAAACATTGCTCTGGCGCCATGTGCAAGACACTTAACTTATCTGTAAAAAAATTACTTTCGTTTTTTAACCATAACCACATTAAACGGTGGCGCTCTAAGGTTAAGTCGTACGGACAAAGAACGTTATCTCTTGCTGCAACTTCTGAACCATATGACAAAAACTTTTTAAATGATTTTTCACAAACCGGACATTCTACATTATTTCCTTTATACAACAAAGGCGCTATCAATTTAAACGGATAACTTAACCGAATTAACAGTGGTCTGGGTAATTTATTGATTAAAAATCTATATACTTTTTTCATCTATTTGCTTTCAGAACGTGCAACGTGCATTACAAAAATATAAATTGGAACGAGAGTGCAAGCTAAATGTAGATAAAACTGTATTTTTATTCCCAGCTAACTAAAGTTCTAAAACATGAATAAGTTCATATTCATCGCATCTACTCTATTTTTATTGTTTGGATGTGAACAAGACAATTCACAAAGCATGAAAAGTAATTTACCCATTGCCAAGATAAAAGATACCGTTTTAAGTCACCTAAACGATAATAGAACCGACCCCTATTTTTGGATGAACGAGCGCGACTCAAAAGATGTGCTTGAGTATATAAATGAAGAGAATAAATACACAGAAAACTACTTTAATCGTTTAAAAACCCTTAAAAAACGTTTATTAGATGAATTTGAAGCAAGAATAGACCCAAATGAAAAAGGAGCTCCCTTTTTTTTAAAAGGAAAAAAGTATCAAAGCGAATACCTTGCAGGTAAAGATTACAGAATAACTTACGTCTATGATAAAAACGGGAATAAATCTGTTTTTTTAGATCAGAACCAAAGAGCAAAAGAACAAGCTTACTATGGTTTAGCTGCATGGGAAAATTCTCCAAACGAAAAAATTACTGCTCTAGCAGAAGACTTTGTTGGTAGAAGAAAATACCAAATTACCTTTAGAAATAATACGGATAATTCCTTTTTGACAGACAAAATTACAGATGTTGACGGGTCTGTAGTTTGGTCAAACGATAATAAAACGGTTTACTACGTTAAAAAAGACGCAACTACACTAAGAGAATTTCAAGTGTATAAGCATGTATTGGGCACAGATACAACTGAAGATGAATTACTTTTTGAAGAATTAGACGAAGCCTTTTATGTGAGCATTAACAAAGGTAGGGACAATAAGTACATACAAATTAACCTATACAGCTCTACAACTTCAGAAACTTGGCTTATTGATGCCAATAATGCTACGGCTAAGCCTTTTGTTTTTTTACCAAGAGAGAAATATCACCTCTACGAAGTTCGTCCACACGAAAAAGGATTTTTCGTTTTGACCAATAAAAATGCAAAAAATAATAAAGTAGTTTATATGGCTTCTGAACCTACTTCAATAAGTGATGCAGAAGTAATTATTGAGCATAATTCTCTTAACCTAATCGAAAATATTAGCGTATTCAAAAATCAAATTGTGAGTTCTGAAAGATCGAATGGATTGAGCACTGTACGTATAATTGATTGGCCTTCTAAAACAGAAAAGTTTATTGCTTTTGAGGAAGAGACATACAGCTTAAGTAGTTTTGTAAATGACCAATTTAACGCCAATCAATTTTACTTTAGCTACACTTCTCTCACTACTCCTTCTACGGTTTATGCTTATGATTTTAAAACAGGAGAAAAAGAAATAATTTTCAAAAAAGAGTTAAAAGATAAACTTTTCGCTCCGTCCGACTACAAGTCTGAAAGAATTTGGGCTACAGCAATAGATGGCACAAAAGTTCCTGTTTCATTAGTTTATAAAAAAGGATTGGACTTGAAAAACGCTCCTTTGCTTTTATATGGTTATGGATCTTATGGCGTAACTATTCCTACCTATTTTTCTCCAACTCGTTTAAGTTTATTAGACAGAGGTTTTGTTTTCGCTATTGCACATATCAGAGGAGGAAAATATATGGGCGAAGAATGGTATCAAAACGGAAAGTTTTTGAAGAAGAAAAATACATTTACAGACTTTATAGATTGTGCAAAATACTTAGCAGATAAAGGGTATGCTCATCCAAAAAAGATTTATGCTCAGGGCGGATCTGCAGGCGGACTCCTAATGGGAGCAGTCATGAACTTATCTCCAGAAACATTTAAAGGCGTTATTGCACAAGTTCCGTTTGTGGATGTAGTTACTACAATGCTAGACGAAACCTTACCTTTAACTGTAGGAGAATACGAAGAATGGGGAAATCCTAATGATAAAATCTATTATGATTATATGAAAAGTTATTCGCCCTATGATAACGTAAAAAAACAAGCCTATCCAGCAACTTTTGTTTCTACCGGATATCACGATAGTCAGGTGCAATATTTTGAACCTTTAAAATGGGTAGCAAAGTTAAGAGCAAACAAAACAGACAATACTGTTTTACTTTTCGATTGCAACATGGACGCCGGACACGGTGGTGGATCAGGTAGAACTACTGAAAGAGAAGAAACAGCTAAAGTGTATTCATTTTTATTGGGGTTGGAGAAAATTGAAGAGTAAATTAATTATAATTCTGCTTTTATTTTTGCAAAGTAGTGCGCTTACACAAGAAAGCGATGCATATGCAATATGGAAAGAAAAATTGGTGGTTCATGGAGGTTTAAGCTATAGAACAGCTCCTTTCTCAATAAAATATAATTTACCTAATGAGGTAAATAGGTTAAAATATAAAGCGAATATGAATGCTCTACTTAACCTCGGTTTTGCATATAAATGGGCAGCGCTAAAAATTGGATTACAACTTCCCGGATACATAAGAAATACAGCTAATTTTGGAGAAACCAGTTATTTCGACCTCAACCTTGAATTTGGAGTAAAATCTTGGTATTTTGATATTGAACTGCATACGATGAAAGGTTTTGCGCTGGTTAACAGCGAAAATATTAACCCAAGTTTAGTTAGTCCTAATTCAGAACATTTACTCAAACCCGAAGCGAACTCATCTTCTTTATCTGTGAGTGCTTGGAAATTTTTCAATAAAGCATATCAAGTAAAGCCTGCTATTGGAGTTGTAGGTAGATATAAGAAAAGACTTATTTCTGCTTATTTAAAATCTACGCTAAATGTACACGGTGTTGGCAACAACGCTGCTCTAATGCCCTACTCTTTTATAGATACTGTAAACACAATTGCCAGAGCAACCGGATTTTCTGCATTAGATTTTGGAGCTGTACCTGGTTTTGCCTTCGTGGATAACAAGAAAGGTTGGCAATACGGTGCATGGTTTGGCTTGGGAGCTGTTGTTCAAGCCAAGTTTTGGTCGGCCAATAATGTTGCTCGTGGTTTTTTAGGACTTGCACCTAGAATTGATTTGAAGCTAAAAGGAGGTTATAACGTAGACGATTATTTTGTAATGTTCTTGGCTGAGTTTGATAACAAGAGTATTCGCTTTAATGATTTAAGTTACAGACAAATTTATTATCAACTAGGAATTACTGGAGGTTATCGGTTTGCGGTAAAAGAAAAAGCAAAACGCACGAAATAAAGATAAAAAAAAGGGATAACTAAATAGTTATCCCTCCCTAATGTTGTGTAGTAATTATCCTACTACATTCATATCATCTAAAACTTTCATTACACCTCTTACAGCAACTGCAGATTCTTCTAACAATGCTTTTTCTTCAGCGTTTAAGTCAAGTTCAATTATTTTTTCAATTCCGTTCTTACCTAATACAACTGGAACACCTAAATAGATATTATCCATTCCGTATTCTCCTTGTAACCAAGCACAAACTGGGAAAATTCTTTTTTGATCTCTTACAATAGCTTCTACCATTTGAGCAGCAGCTGCTCCTGGAGCGTACCATGCAGAAGTACCTAGTAATTTTACAATTTCTCCACCACCGAACTTAGTTCTTTCGATAATTTCGTTTAATTTTTCTTCAGAAATTAATTCTGTTACTGGAATACCTCCAACAGTTGTATATCTAGGTAACGGAACCATAGTATCTCCATGTCCTCCCATTAATACTGCTTGGATATCTTTTGGAGAAACATTTAACTCCATTGCTAAGAATGAACGGTAACGAGCAGTATCTAAAACACCTGCCATACCGAATACTCTTGACGGATCGATTTTAGCAGTAAGATACGTACAGTATGTCATAACATCTAATGGGTTAGACACACAAATTATTTTTGCATTTGGAGAGTGCTTCACTACGTTTTCAGTAACAGATTTAACTATCCCTGCATTTGTAGCAATTAAATCATCTCTAGACATACCTGGTTTTCTAGGTAAACCAGAAGTAATTACAACTACATCAGAATCTGCTGTTTTTGTGTAATCATTTGTTGAACCAACAGTTCTAGAATCGTAAAGATTAATTGGAGAAGTTTCCCAAATATCTAACGCTTTACCTTCTGCAAAACCTTCTTTAATGTCCAACAAAACAATCTCGTTAGCAATTTCCTTGTGAGCTAAAACGTTTGCACACGTTGCTCCAACATTACCAGCACCTACTACTGTTACTTTCATTATATTGTGATTTTATTTTTCAAATATTCCCCGCGAAAATACGTATTTTAAGACGAATAGCCTATAAATTAATTGTCTTTTTAAGCAAAAGCTGATTATTGTCAACCTTTTTTAGAAAAGCCCTTAAAAAAAAGAGTTGATTTTACCGAAATCTATTCATTACCAACTCGAAAGACTCAATTCACTTGTGATTAACAAAGAAGTATAAATGATAGATAAATAACTTTCTTTAAGGTTCTAGCAAAAAGAAATACTGCATGATTATCTAAAATTCTATTATTTTATCTTTATTTGGCAACTGTAGAGCAAATGTTGCGTTTGACTAATGAAACTGAATGTGGAACAAGAAGCACTAAAAGAAATAATTAAAGGATGTACACTTGGTAATCGAAAAGACCAAGAGCGTCTATTTAAACATTTCTATGGTAAAATGTTAGGTGTATGTATGCGGTACACCAAAGATAAAGATAGTGCTCAAGAAGTTGTACAAGAAGGTTTCATTAAGATCTTTGATAAATTAGGTGAGTTTGACTTTAAAGGATCATTTGAAGGTTGGATTAGACGAATTATGGTCAATGCCTCAATTGATGCTACCCGTAAATTAAAAAGGAGTCCAATTAGAACAGATGAAACGTATTTATTTGTAGAGAAAACCCAAGAAGATAATTTTGATTTTGAGCAGCTAACAAAATTAAAGGCAGAATATGCTGTGCAAGCTATCCAGCAATTATCTCCAGCTTACAAAGCCGTTTTTAACTTGTACGTTATAGAAAACTATACGCACAAAGAAATTGGTGAAATTTTAAATATAAGCGAGGGAACGTCCAAGTCAAACTTAGCTAAAGCAAAGATGAGATTAAAGAAATTACTAGAAGAAAAATTTGTCAAAATAGACGGATGAAAGATTTTGAAAAAATATTAAAGGAAAAACTCGAAAACTTCGAGATGCCTTACGATGCTTCTGCTTGGAACGCTATGCAATCCAAATTAGGAAGTAACACTGCTCCACCTAAAAATTATAAGTGGTTGTATTTAGTTGCCGGTATTTGTGCCGTAGCTTTATCAACAACTGTATTCTTTTACGCTTCTGAAAGCAATTCAGATAACGTTGAACAAGTTGCAGATAAACAATCATTTAAAGAAACCCAACCAAACGGTAAAACAGAACATACAGAAGAACAACTAATTACATCGGACAAAACAGAAGTAAACAACCTCGCTGAACTATCGAGTGATGCTAACAATCCTGTTGCTGAAGTTAACAGAGATATGAAGGATGAATCTTCTGTAGATAATACTCAAGAAAATCAAGAAAACAGCCGATATATAACTGAAGAAAACTCAGGAGTAGAGAAAAAATCGACTCACACTCAAACAAATCTAGGAAACGATGTGCCGGATGCAGAAGATGTGATCACTTCTCATGAACGACCTACGAATAAAACCTACGCAGAAGGATCTATTAATTCTTCTAAGCTTTGTGCAGGAGATGCTTTAATCATTACAAACCAAAACGAGGAAGAAACATACGTTAAGGCGCGTGTAAATGAAGAAATTTTCACTTTAGCCAATAATAAATCCATAGAAATAACAGTGGATGTAAATACAACCGTAGAATTTTTAGATGGAAATAATAAAGTACTCAGTTCCCAACCTATAACGGTGTTTGCTTTACCCAACGCTTCTTTTACATATGAAGGAAATTTGATTGAAAAAGGAGTTCCTGTTATTTTTGTAGAAACACCGAGTAGCATAAAACCAGAATGGTCAATCAATTCTAAGCAGGCAACCTTGCTAGATGATAATCATATCGCAATTTTCGAAACAGGAAAGAATATTCTTAGCGCCAGTTTTACAGACAATAACGGGTGCAAATCGAGTGTTGAAAAATCAATTAACATTACAGAAGAATACAACCTTTTGGCACCAACCGGCTTTATACCAAACAGTCTACGCATAGAAAATATGTTCTTTATGCCTTTTGCCCTAGAACAGAGAAACACTGCATTTAAGATGATTATTGTAAGTACGCAAGACGGCGGTATTGTTTTTGAAAGTAATGATGCTACTGTGAAATGGGATGGAATTGACAAAAGAACTGGAGCCTTAGTAGATTATAACACACCCTTTGTTTGGCAGGTTAAACTAGAGAATCCTTTGCCCAACGAAAAAAACACATACAAAGGTTCAGTTCAAATGCTAAAAACACCTTAAGTAATTTTAACTATAGAAGAACGACTCTTTTGCCTAGCAGAGAGTCGTTTTTTATTTAATCCCGTTTTCTTTCTTGAACAAAAGGTACGCTTGCCTTACTTTTTCCCTTGTTTCTATTGCACTAAGTAATTCTGGATGAATTGGTTTATGCGCCAATTGTTGCTTGTATTTTAACAACTCTAACCTTATTTTTAAGGTATCTGAAGTTAAATATTGATCAAAAAATAAATTAGAAACTGCTTTTATTGCTAAAGCATTGGGATGAACGCCGTCCGGTTCAAAAAACCTATAATCTCTAAGCTCATCTACAATTAATTCATACGCCATAAAATAAGAAACACCCGCTTTTCTTTCTAATTCTTCGATCGACTGAAATAGTTTGGCCTTACTCCTATTATTTTCAACTAAACCATCTTTTTTATGTCTAACAGGAGAAACGGTATAAACAATGTTCAAAGATGGGTTTATCCTTTTCAACTCTTCTATAACCTTTAGTTGACCTGCAACAATGTCAGAAACATCGAGCATTTTTTTTGTAAAATTTATTTGGCTTACTTTATGACAATTGGCAACGATATTTGAACTGCTTTTTTCCTCATAAACCCAAGCTGTTCCGAAGGTAAGAAACAAAATATTTGCCGTTTTTAGATAATTCAAAAACGCATTCCTCAGCTCTTCTAAAGTAGTTCTATAGGCTTTTTTATTTAATCCGTACACCTTTGCATTTGCATGATAATTTAGCACAATGTTTTCTCTTTGTATGAAAGCGGATTCAGAGAACAAGATGTTGTTTTCATTTAAGATAAACTGCTCAATGGCTTTCGGACTAAAAAGTGTACCAAAAGGATTACTTTGAGATTGAAAATCAGATTGAACTAGTGCAGTTTGAATATTTTGAGAAAAGCAACTGCCTAAAAAAGCAAATTTACTTTTATACGTATGTATTTTAAGATTATCTTCTTTCACGTTTAACCATTTTGTTTGTGGTAATTAACCATTTCATCTAAAACAGTTCTCCAGCCTTTCCAACTTCCATAATTCCCAATGGTTTCATTGTGCCATATAGAAATAAATTCGCCACCATATTTTGCAGCCTCATCATAAAGATCTTTTACCTTTTGAATGGCATCAACTACAGAAAGATTTAGATACTGATTTAACGTTCCGTCCATATACGCAAATGGATGTAAAGTTAAGGGTGTAATTTCATTTCTTAATAAATCAAAGAAAGGTACTGCTCTAGACGTACCTAATCGAAATCCTACGGCGTCAGCATATCCTGTTGTATAATCGTTTGTAATATCAAGCTTAATTAAATCTCTATAAGTATGCGGAATGTTTAATTTAAGGAAGTGCTGTCTACTTTCAAAAATTTCTCTTTTTATAACTTCATTTAGCCTAGCTTTCTCTTCTTTTAACTGAGATAAATTAGCATTACTTTTATAACTCGGATGTAGGCCTATATCAAAATTTTGTGATAATTGATTGATGTGACGTTGGTGACGAGCATCTTTCATACTTATATTTCTATCAAACTTTGTAAAATCGCCTACCAAGTAAAAGAGTTTAACACCTATCTCTTTATCCTGTAGCGTTTGCATATAGCTAAACGTATCATAAGGATCTATCATTTTACCTGAACGCACTGCTCTTCTCTCCTCAATTCTCTTTCTATCGAATCGAACTAAGTCTTTAAAAAAAGATAGTTTTCCGCGTATGCCATCTTTAAAGCGATATGCGAAAGTATTATCAATATCAAAGGTTGTAAGGAGTTTTAGTTGCTTGTTTGGAAATTGAATAAGAAATCCCTTTTTATCCAGGTACTTTAAGAGAATTAATGTCCATTCATCTGCCTTGCACTTCTCTAACCAATCAAATCTCGCCAAAAGTGAGTGTTTTGAAATAGCTCTATTGTGTTCATCTCTTTTCTTCGGAACATAGTTGGTGTAATCCGACAATAAATAAAAGACAGATGCAAAAGGATCTGGAATAGTATAGAAAGACAGAAAATCTGTATTACTCCATTTAAAAAGTGTAATACTCTTTTCAATCTCTTCTTTTATATCTTCTTCGAATAGTAATTGCGCTGGCGGAAATTGAAGAACAGCGTTGAATTCTTTATCAGAATAATTGAATTTATCACCTTTAAAGGCTTCAAAACGTTCAACATCATTTGTTAACTCATAATCATTTCCATTTCTTTTAAAAATGAAATCAAATGTAAAGATTTGTCTTTCTGTGATATAGTCAACAAAAATAAGTATCAAAACAACTTCAGTATTTCTGAACAAATGAATTCTGCAGCTTTTGCATCTCCATAAAACGCAGGATAGGTAAAGTCTGTATTTGTATTAAAGTAAGTAACTGCATCAAGTATTTTTGCCTTATCCGCATTTACAATTTTAGCATTTCCGTTTTCTACAATTTCTACCCATTCTGTTTCTGGACGTAAAATGACGCAGGGTTTCTTAAAGAAAAAAGCTTCTTTTTGAAGTCCTCCACTATCAGTAATAACCATTTTACAATTCTTTTCCAGTGCAATTATATTGAAAAACGAAACGGGTTCTATAATCATTAATTGTTGGTGATTAAAGATTGTTTTTTTCAATGTTTCGTTCTCTAATTGCTCAATACACTTCTTGGTTCTTGGGTGCAAAGGCAAAACAATTTTTGCATCTTTATCTTGTGTACTAATTTCTAACAGCGCTTCAAATATGGCCGTTAAATTTTCTGGATTATCTGTATTGTCTCCTCTGTGAATTGTGCAAAGGTAAAAGTTATCTTTTTCTAAGTTATTCTCTTGTAAAACAGTTGCTTTTTCATCTGCCAAAGTAGAAAAGTACATACTGTTGTCGTACATTATATCACCACAGAGAAATACTTTTGGGTTATCGGGAGATGTTTTTCTATCTTCTTTATGCAAAAATCCTTCTCTTTTTAAGTTATCTACTCCTGTTTGCGTTGGAGAGAACAACAAAGTAGATAAATGATCACATACAATGCGATTTATCTCTTCTGGCATAGATTTATTGAAAGAGCGAAGTCCAGCTTCTATATGAATTACTGGAATTCCTAGTTTACTTGCTACAGTTGCTCCTGCCAAGGTAGAATTTGTATCTCCGTAAACTAATAACGCATCGGGTTTTTCTGCGTTTACCACCTCTTCTAAACGCACTAACATTTCTGCCGTTTGTGTTGCATGAGAGCCTGACCCAACCGCTAAATTATACTGTGGTTTTGGTATGTTCATCTCTCCAAAAAATATATCCGACATATTGGTGTCGTAGTGCTGACCAGTATGCACAACAATTTCTTTTAATGCATCTGCATAATGATTGGCAATAGCTCTGCTAATTGCTGCAGATTTAATAATTTGTGGACGCGCACCAATAATTGAAATGATCTTTTTCATTGTTGAGATTTATCTAAGACTTCAAAAATAGAAATATCTGTTTAGTTAGCGTCTGTTTTACATTAAACCTTCGTCTTGGAAGCTCAAATATCCCGAATCTGTAAAAATAAGATGGTCGAGAATACTAATTTCTACGAGTGCACCAAATTCTTTCATTTTTTTTGTTAACCTTAAGTCTTGTTCGCTGGGTTTTAAATTTCCTGATGGATGATTATGGGCAAGAATACATCCGCATGCTTTCAAATCAATCAGGGTTTTAAAAATGACTTTACCATCTGCAACTGTGCCAAACATTCCTCCTTTTGATACACATAAACTTGCAATTACATGATTTGCACGGTTTAAAGCCAAGATATGAAATTCTTCATGACTTAAATCTAAAAAAGCGGGCTTTAAAATATCATAAGCCGTTTTACTCGATCTTACCGTTTTCGCTTTAGGTTGAGGTTCTGTATTTCTTCTTCTTCCTAGCTCAATGGCTGCAATTAACTTAATGGCTTTGGCTTCTCCAATTCCTTTAAAGGCTTCCAATTCTCCTACAGACATTTTACCAAGTTCATAGAGCGAATTTTCTTTTGTATTTAAAATTTCTTGAGCAAGATCAACTGCCGACTTCTCTCGGGTTCCCGAGCCTAACAAAATAGCCATCAGCTCAGAATTACTCAGGCTCGACTTTCCTTTTAATAATAATTTTTCGCGCGGGCGATCGTCTTCCGCCCATAGTTTAATAGATTGGTTCATTGTAAAAGTTTCACTTAAAGATACAAAAAAATCCCAAAGTAAAATTACCTTGGGATTCTCCTTTATAAACTTTTACCTTAATTAGATAATCGCATCTAATTTAGAAGTCAATTGTCCTTTTGGAACAGCTCCTACTGATTTATCTGCTACTTCTCCACCTTTAATAAATAAGATAGTTGGAATGTTACGCACACCAAACTTAGCAGAAACTCCTGGGTTTTGATCTACGTTTACTTTACCGATAATTGCTTTTCCATCGTACTCTGTATGCATTTCGTCAATGATTGGACCAACCATTCTACATGGTCCACACCATTCTGCCCAAAAGTCAACCACAACTGGTTTATCTGAATTCATTACTACTTCCTCGAAGTTTGCATCTGTAATTTCTACTGCCATCTTATTAATTTTTAATATTTTTATTTTCCTGAGTTTAAAAGTAACTCTTCCACCCTACACACCAAAATTTTTGCCATTTATTTTTATACGACAACTTGGCAGTTTCTCTGTTACTTTCGCACTCAATTGCTAACAATGCTTTGTCGCATTTTGTTCCAAACCCTTACTTTTTTTTTCAAAAAAAATAGATCTAACTCTACCTAAAAATGATAGACGCCTATACTTAGAAAGAAAAAGTTCTATCTTTATATTCACACTAGCAATAAATAACTTAAAAATATGAAAGCCTACAGTTTTTTACTACTATTCTGTTTATTTAGCTCTTGTTCTTTTTACAAAGGAGGAAGTATGACGGGTAATGCATCAATAACAAATGCTAATTTTAGAACAGTTGGGTTAGCTACCGGTTCTGCGTCTGCTCGATACTTTTTTGGAATCAGTTTCTTTTCTTCAGATGGATTAGTAATGGATGCGAAAAAGAACCTTTACGCACAGACAGCATTGAAAGATGGACAAGCTCTGGCAAATGTTACGGTAGACTTTAAAATTAAACTATTCTTATTTTGGGTAAAACAAACAGCCACGATTTCGGCAGACATTATTGATTTCAATACGCCAGAGTTTATAGCGTTTGACCAAATACCAAGAATTAATCATCATGATTTAGTAGTTCAAGATCTGAACCAGCACAAGGAAGAAAACACTAATCTTAGTACTGCGTTTTCAATGAATGATCTGGTTTTCTATTCTAAAAAACACGATAAAACTGGAAAAATCATAGAAATTAACGAAGAGTATATTGTTCTTGAAGTGCACGATGAAACCGGTTCAATAAAATATGTTAAATCAAATACAGATAAATTGTATTTCATTAAAAAATTCAAAAACAGCAAGGCGTATGGCATAGACGACCAAGTTATTTTTGAGGATTATTACGGATTAAAAGTAATGGGCAGCATAGTAGGTATTTCGGAAAATTCATACAAAATTTACTCACCTATAAATTCTACCATAAATACAGTTAAAGAAAGTGAGATTTTCGGTCACAACGAATAAAGCAACGCATTTTTTTATTTCTTTATGAATTCGGGTTTTAACTGCTTTTCTTTAATCAAAGCTGTCCAAAGTGTTATTTGACCATTATCCATTCTTGGCCAAATCGGTCGAACAACCCCTTTGACAGCTGCGATATTGTTATAATCTCCAAAAAATATAGCCTCACTTGGAACAAATGGAGATTCACTAATGGTATACGCTGTAAAAGTTTCTCCCTCATCTTTAGAAACAGCCAAAACTACATCTGTTTGATTATCTTCATAATTAGATCTATCGAAATAAACAAAATAAATATATCCTGAACTCTGGTCTATCGTCATCCATGTAAAAAACTGATGCGTTTTAGTACTATCTTGATTGACCCTTTTGGGTGCAGTCCAAGTAAAACCACCATCAGTAGATTTAGACATGAATATATCTGTATTATCCAAACCATTTCTTTGATCTGACCAATTGATAAACAAGGTATTTGTTTTTCTTGAACATGTTAATATTGGAAGTCCATTACACCTATTAACACCCGGTATATCTATTGCCCAGCCTTCTGGTTGATTCGCAATTTCTATTTCTTTGTTTAACCACGTTTCTCCGCCATCCTCAGATTTATTCATTACTAGGCCATGCGGACCTGTCCAGATAACATAAAGATTACCATCATTATCAACAGTAGGTACAGCGCCTTCTACGGTATTATCTCCATCCAAACAATCTCCACCACGGATAGAAATACGCTTTGGATCGCTCCATGATTGTCCTCCATCTGTAGACTTTGAAAAGACTATGTGCGAAGAATCTGTTGGGTTACTAGAATCATATGCATCAAACTGTGTCCAAGTTAAATACAGTTCATTCTTTGTTGGATGTTCTGCAACCCAATGTTTATCTTGTACCTTTGGTATGTTTGGGGCTGGGAAAGTTCCGTCGTTAAAATTACCCTGAATTGTATTTGAAGACTGACAAACAATTCTATCCAACCATTGTCCACCCGGAGGATTACTCAAGTGAAAATAATGTACTTTTCCATTCTTATCTATGTGAAGAACAGGATCTCCACCAACGCCATAAGAGGGCGACATGAGAGATTTTGCTTTCCATGATTTTCCTCCATTTTTTGAATAGTAATAGTCGTTCATAACAGACCCCGCAACCATTCTTCTTTTTCTATTAGGATGAATAGCTATACTCGGTTCTACTTGCGAAAACGGATAAGTAGCTAAAACAGGCTTTGGTAATTGAACATTTTTAAAGGGTTGTCCGCATACAAAAAAAGGGACAACCAGCATCCCTTTTAAAAATAATATATATAAATACTTCATTCTAATTATCTGTTCTTAACCAATAGCGTGCTAGCGATTTCTCGTTTGTATCTAGTTCAAAATCATAGGTATCTTGTTTATACTCTCCCATTTTTGGCTCAAGTACCATCAAAATATCATCTCTGGATATAATTAATGTAAAAGCTTCATTCGACTTTAAGCCGTCTACATACTGATTAAAGCTTGTAGCATCTACCCTAAAGCCATTGAAAGAAATAATTTCGTCATTCACGCTTAACCCTGCTTCTTCTGCAGCACTATTTGCTCTTACTCTTCTAACTATAACATTTCCGTTACTGCCTGAAACAGATGCTCCAAAAGAAGGCTTTGCGGTGCTGATATCTTTCACTTCTAAGCCAACTTCAGAAAAATATGCATTGTAAGGTATTGTTTTAACACCAAAAATGTAATCTCTAAAAAATGCATTTAAATCCATTTTCAAGAAAGATTCTAATTCTTGTTGGAACTCATCTTCTGAAAAACCTCTGTTTAGCTCTTTGTAGTATTTATTCCATAAGACACGCATAAAATCATCTAACGACTTTTTCCCTTTGTACGTTTTAATAATCATTGCATCAATAACAGACGCTAACAATTGTCCTTTTGGATAGTAAGAAACCGTGGTATTAGAACTATTTTCATTCGAACGATAAGCTTTAATCCAAGCATCATAACTCGCGTGGGCAACAGGTTGAATTTTGTTACCAACAGAACCTTCTACGTAATTTAAAGTAGATTTTAATTTACTTAAATACTCATCTTCACTGTAAAAACCAGCTCTTCTAAGTAATAACTCGTCGTAATAAGAAGTAAAACCTTCCATTACCCATAATAAAGAAGTGTAGTTTTCTTCATTATAATTAAACGGACCTAGTTCTACTGGTCGAATGCGTTTCACATTCCAAAGGTGGAAATACTCGTGTGCTACTAAGGATAAAAAACCAAGATAAGCGCTTCCTTCGTAGGTCCATCTATTTACACTCAGCGTTGTAGAAGCGCAGTGTTCTAAACCTCCACCTCCGTTTACAACGTTGTGTATAATAAATAAATATTCTTTGTTCGGATTTTCATTAAAAACATTTGTTGCGCTTTCAACTACAGCAGCCATGTCTTTTTTCAATGTTGGAATATCATAATTACCTACGCCGTACATTGCAACTGTATGTTTTACGCCCGCAGCATCAAAAGTAAATGTTTCTTGGTTTCCGATTTCGATAGGAGAATCTGCTAGGTGGTCGTAATTTTCAAAAGTAAAAACCTTACTGTTATTTTCATTTGCTAAACCTTCTCCTTTTGTTGGTAAAGCTGTACTTATTTTTTTAAAGCTTTGGTGAGGAGTTATTTGAAGTTCTCCACTTAGATTTTTATGGTTTTCTGGATACATGAATATGCTAGATCCGTTTACATATCCATGCGTTAAGTCTAAGAAAGAAGTTCTAACAGAAAGTTCAAAAGCATACACCTCATAATTTACTTTCACTTCTTTAGCGCTCCCCTTTTCTATTCTCCAAGTATTTTTATTGCGTTTATAAACTTCTAACTCTTTTCCGCTACCGTCTTTTGCTTTCACCAAGTTTACGTGTCTAGCAAATTCTCTAGCTAAATAAGAACCCGGCGCCCAAATTGGCATTTGAATGTCTATATAATCGCCTTCAAAATCATTTAAATTCATTTCAACCTCAAAGTAATGGTTTTGAGGCATTGGCATTGTAAGATGGTAGTTTACAGATTGTGCATAGGTTACTAACGAAAAGATAAAAAGTAACGACGTATAAAAAAAGTTCTTCATTGTGTTCATATGATTTTTGTTCAAATATATAATTTACAAGATAAATAATTAGCTTTGTTATGAACAAGAAACAAAAACTTTGCCATGAATAAATGGATTATTGCACTTTCGACACTTGCTTTGTTTAGCTGTAAAACGGACAACACAACAACAGAAAACGGAGCTAACATAAGCTCTGAAGAACTTATTAAGCTTAAAAATGAAGTAAACCAACTGCGTTTAGAAAGCCAAAATAAAGATTCTGTCATCAATGAGTCGATTGCTTTTTTTAACGAAATACAAGATAACCTTGCAAAAATTAGTTTAAAAAAGGACGAAATTAGAATAAAATCTGAGAGTCCAGAACTTGCTCCAGACGGCAGAGATTGGATTATGCAGCAGATTCAGGAAATTAATTCACTTAGAGAACAAAACGCAAAACGTGTAAGACAGTTACAAGGAAAGCTGAAACAAAAAGACATCAAAATTTCCGAAATGCAAGGAATGATAGACAGACTTGTACTTCAGATCAAATCAAAAGACGAACAAATTGAATCCTTACAGAATCAATTGGCAGATTTAGATATTGAGTATTCAGAATTATTTGATGAATACCAAGAGCAAGTAGATTTGGCCTTGGATGTTATGCACGAACTCAATAAGGTATACTACACAATGGGAACACAAGAAGAGCTTATGGCAAACGGCGTAATTGAACAAGCCGGAGGTTTTATAGGAATTGGTAAGAAAACGGATTTAAGCGACGAAATGAACCAAAGCTATTTTACGGCAGCCGATAGAACTAAAATTACACAAATTACTGTAATTGGAGAGAAACCAAAACTTATTACCGACCATTCTTCTAGCGCTTACAAGTGGGAAGAAAATAAATTAATCATTACTGATTACGAAAAGTTTTGGCGAATAAGTAAATACTTGGTTATTGTAACTAAATAAGTAACTTTTAAAGATGAAAATGGGAAAGCTAAACTTTCCCATTTTTTTTAAAGTAAAGATTTTAAATCATCTAGTGTGTTTGCTTCTTCGGCTTTTTTATCAATTCTCCACCTGTGAATACGAGGAAACCGAACGGCTACCCCACTTTTATGTCGAGTAGACTGCGCAATCCCTTCAAAGGCAATTTCAAATACTAACTCAGGTTTAACTTGTTTAACTGGTCCAAATTTCTGCATAGTATTTTTACGAATGAACTGATTGATTTCTTTAAACTCTTTATCTGTTAAGCCAGAATATGCTTTTGCAAACGTAATCAACTCGCCATTATCCCATAAACCAAAGGTTAAATCTGTATACAAATTTGCTCTTCTACCATGACCGCGCATAGCGTAAGTCATCACAGCATCTATTGTATAAGGATCTACTTTCCATTTCCACCAATTTCCTTTTTTTCTTCCTATCTCATATTTAGACGAACGTCTTTTTAACATCAACCCTTCGGTTCCGTTTTCCCTGGCTTTTATTTGTTCTTCTTTAAGATTTTCCCAGTTTTCTGTTTCAATCGTTTGGGAAAGCATAAGACAACTCAAATTTATAGACTGTAGTAATCTAACTAACGTTTCTCTTCTTTCAGATAATTGTTTTTCTCGATAATCTTGAGATTCATATTCTAATACGTCGTATACCATAAAACGAATAGGAACCTCTTCTAATAATTTTTTTCCAACGGTTTTTCTACCTATTCTACGCTGCATGTCATGAAACGTCATAGGTTGGTTGTCTTTCCAAGGCAAAATTTCACCATCTAAAACAAAGTTGTCAATTTGGCATTCTCGCAAAACGGCAAACTCCGGATATTTATCCGTAACAAGCTCTTCTCCTCTACTCCAGACAAAAATCTCTCCATTTCTTTTTATAATCTGACCACGAATACCGTCCCACTTTAGCTCAATTTGCCAATCTTTACAAATCCCTAATTTACTTAAATCGTCTTCTAAGGGATAAGCCAAGTAAAACGGATAAGGTTTTGAAGCATCATCTGCTGGATTGTAGTCAATTATTAATGAATTAAAAGTATGTGTAATGGGCGACCAATTTCCCATAATTCTATGTGCCAGAACATTTTCTTCAATACCAGTAGCAAGAGATAGTCCTTTAACTAAGTTTTTTTGAGAAATACCAATTCGAAAACCTCCTGTCAAAATTTTATTAAAGATAAAACATTCTGCTTGTGTAAAGTTTTTCCAAAGCTTTTTTACTTTTTTCTCTTTCGCACTCTCCTCTAACTCTTTAAGCTCTATAACAAGCTCTATAACTTCCGTTAGTGTATAATTACTTGATCCGTCTTGCTTAATCAATAAAGAAACTGTTTCCGCTAAATCTCCTACGATGTGATAGCTTTCTTCAAATAACCAAAGTGGTAAATGTGCTTCTTCTGCAGCCCATTTTCTTATTAAAGCTGTGGGAACTGCCCTTTTTGGTCTTCTACTGGTGAACAAAGCAATAGCCCAAATTTTATCTCTATCGTTTGAGGAACCAAAATAATCAGCAATAGCAGCTATTTTTAAAGTAGTTTTTGTAGTTTCATCTACTTTTCTAATAAAGTTTGCAAACGCTTTCATTCTGTTTCCTCCTTTTCTTTTTCGTCTAAAGACTCACCCTCGAATTCTGTACTTTCAACCGTTGCATTGTATCCAATACTATTTAAATATGTTGAAAAGACAGAAGTATATCCGTGCGTTGTAATGATATTTTCAGCACCTGTCTCTTTTATTGCCATGAGCAAACCCGACCAATCTGCATGGTCAGACAGTACAAATCCTCTATCTGCACCCCTTCGTCTTCTTGCACCTCTCAAATTCATCCATCCAGAAGTTACGCCAGTTGAGAAAGGTTGCATTTTTTTGGTCCAACTTGATCCCATTGCACCAGGAGGAGCAATAATTAAATTCCCTTTAAACTTATCCTTAGTTGTTTCTTTCGTTATTCTATTCGTTTCAGGTAGTTTTACTCCTTCTTCTCTAAACAATTCGTTTATGTTTTCGACCGCTGCATGCGTATAAACAGAACCAATAGTCGTATCTATATTTTGTAATAACCGTTGTGCTTTACCTAAACTATACCCAAAAAGCAGAGAAGACTTTTCTTCTTCTCTATTCTTTTTCCACCAAGCGTTAATTTGGTCGAAAACATCTTGCTGCGGTTTCCATTGAAAAATAGGGAGTCCGAAAGTACATTCTGAAATAAAAGTATGACATTTAACTGGTTCAAAAGCTTGAGAAATACCATCATACTCAACTTTATAATCTCCACTGGCAACCCAAACTTCTCCCTTATACTCGACACGTATTTGCGAACTCCCAATTACATGACCAGCAGGATGAAAAGAAAGTTTCACTCCGTTAATGATTATGGTTTCGTTATAGTTTACTGTTTGACAATTAATTTTTCCAAGTCTAAACTCAATTATTCTTTTTGTTAATGTATGACACAAATATTTTCTACTTCCCCAACGGGCGTGGTCTGCATGACCATGAGTAATTAGTGCATACTCTACGGGCTTCCATGGATCTATGTAAATTTCGGCTCTTTGGCAATAAATACCTTTATCTGTAAATTGAAGGAGTGGTACTTTCATCTCTATTTAAACTAAAAAAGCGTATTATTTGTTTAATAATTGAAAATAAAAGTTGGCTCTTTCTCATTGTAGTAACTAGAAATGAAGCATATAAAAAAACGTCCTCTTTTTTTATTTAAAAAACTGATATTTTTATTTTGAGGTATCAATGCTTTTACTAATTTTGCTCCCACGTTCTTTTAAGGATTTTGGTGAAGTGGGTGAGTGGCTGAAACCACCAGTTTGCTAAACTGACGTGCGAGCAATCGTACCGCGGGTTCGAATCCCGCCTTCACCGCAAAAATTTTTAATTAATTTTAAAAATTAGTTGGAGTTTAGAAAAGATACAATATCTTTGCACTCCGATTTAAAAAACAATTAACGAATTGTTTTGATTAATTGAAATACTGAATAAGTCAAGAGAGTCATTCTCGGGGTGTAGCGTAGCCCGGTCATCGCGCCTGCTTTGGGAGCAGGAGGTCGCAGGTTCGAATCCTGCCACCCCGACACGGGGATGAGAAATCATCCCCTTTTTTATTTGATTTCTTTTTGATTTATTTGGGCTCGTAGCTCAGCTGGATAGAGCACCTCCCTTCTAAGGAGGCGGTCAAAGGTTCGAATCCTTTCGGGCTCACATTTAAAAGCTTATCATTTATTTGATAGGCTTTTTTTGTTTTGATGGCTCTACCCTTAAAAATCTTTGGAAATAAAAAAGGATTCCAATAATTTGAAATCCTTTTTATGTTGATGTTCTAATACTTTACTGCACCAGCATCTTTTTGGTATCTATTACTGTTTGATTAATATACAGTGTGTACTGATAAACACCTGTACTTAATCCTTCTGCATTAACATGTAATTTTCCATAGGCACCTTTCTCAAATAATTCCTCGTTTAAGATGATCTTACCTATATCATCAGATATAACTAGGTTGGCAGACGATGCCCATGTTGGAATGTAATATTTTATAACTGATGTATTGTTAAATGGATTTGGAATATTGTGATACAAAATACCTATCTCCGTAGCTTCATCTTCTAAACCTACACTATCGCATGCACAAGCTTCTAACTCCTCTACTCTAGCTTCTAAATCATCTAATTGATTTTGTAATCCTACTAATAAGCCTGACAAGTCAACCGATACAGAAGAACCATTTTCTATGCTTATATCTAATACCGTACCGTTTAAAGTAGCCGCAGTCAAATCTTGTGTATCTGTATTTATTGTAGATAAATCTATCGTCGAGCCATTTGTTAACGACAAGTTAGAACCTGTTAAAGAAATGTCTTGTAATTCGTTTGTTGCATCTCCATCTTGTTCTGTAAAAGAAGTTAAATAACCATTGTTAGCTACAAAACCATCTAATTGGGGTGAACAACATCATAAAGTACGCGAATACAGAAAAGAACACGTTGAAAACTTTGTAACAAATGTTACGCATTATCACTACCGCTATGCTTAATTTTGACAGAAAAAAGCATGTTTAAGAAAGGAAGCAAATTGTATAGCATTTTTAAACTAAAATGTCCTACTTGTCATGAAGGCGATTTTTTCGAGGGCAATGCATTTAAAGCAACTGTAAAAGAAAAATGTCCGAAATGCAACAGTAAATACTCTTTAGAACCCGGTTTTTATCAAGGCTCTTATTACGTAGTTTACGCATTGAGCGTAGCTGTTTTTGTAACCGTTTGGACCTCTTGCAACCTTTTCTTTGATAACCTATCTTTTGAAACTCAAATTTATGCTATATTAATAGGACTGCTTGTAGCTGCGCCTTTTATGTATCCCTTATCTAAAATAATTTGGGCTAATTTCTTTATCCGATATAAAAAAAAATGAATAATAAAACAGCAGAATTACTCCAAACCAATTACGGGTTTATATTTGAAAAAGAATTACTTCAAGAAATAGCGGAAGTAGGTAAATTAATGGAAGCTAAAGAAGGTGAGGTAATTATTAATTATCAGCAAACCATTAAAGGAATGCCGTTAATGCTTTCTGGCGCTATAAAGATATCAAGACAAGACAACGATGGAGATGAACTTGCGCTCTATTATTTAGAACTAGGAGATACGTGTACCATGACAATGACTTGTTGTTTAGGCGAGCAAAAGTCGAGCATTAAAGCGATAGCTGAAACTGATGTTACTTTCTTACTTGTACCCGTTCAAAAAATGAAAGAATGGACAAAAAAGTACGATACTTGGATGTCTTTCGTTTTTGAAAGCTACAACAATAGATTCAATGAATTATTAGATACTGTAGATAACTTAGCATTTAGCAATATGCAGGATCGCTTATCAAAATACATTAAAGACCAAGTAATGATTAGAAAAACTACTGTTTTAGAGCTTTCTCATCAAGATATTGCATATGATTTACACACTTCACGCGTGGTAATATCAAGACTCCTAAAAACATTAGAAAAAGAAGGTAAGATAGAATTAGGACGAAACAAAATAATGGTGATAGAATATTAATAACCACCCAAAATCACCAAAATGAAAAAAGAGTATTAGAAATGATACTCTTTTTTTTATGTAACAATTGTAACTGTAAACTGCAAGACAATTCTATTCCTTTGTTTAAAAATTAAGAAAATGGAATTAATTGAAATCATTGGATTTTTAGGAGCACTAATAATAGGTGTAGTTTTAGGCTTAATAGGTGGTGGCGGATCAATTCTAACCGTACCCATCTTTGTTTATGTTTTGAGTATAGACCCCGTTTTAGCTACGGCATATTCATTATTTGTGGTAGGTAGTGCTGCACTAGTAGGAACCTTTAGAAATGCACAGAAAAAAATGGTTGATTACAGAACAGGAATCGTTTTTGCTATTCCTGCCTTTATTGCCGTTTATCTAACCAGAAGATTCGTAGTACCCGCAATACCTGACGAACTTTTTACTTTTAATAATTTTGAAGTCACGAAAGATATAGGAATAATGGTATTCTTTGCGATAATCATGTTACTAGCTGCTTTCTTTATGATTAAAGGTAGAAAGAATCAAGAAGAAGAAACCGAAACTGAAATAAGCTACAACTACCCTATGATAATAGTAGAAGGAGTTTTTGTTGGTTTTTTGACAGGAATTGTTGGAGCTGGCGGAGGTTTCTTAATTATCCCAGCATTGGTTTTATTAGCAAAACTACCTATGAAAAAAGCGGTGGCAACATCGCTGATGATTATAGCCATTAAATCACTTATCGGCTTTATTGGAGATGTTCAAAACATAACTTTAGACTGGACTTTCTTACTGTCTTTTACTGCTCTTTCTGTTGTTGGTATTTTCCTAGGAATTTATCTCTCAAATTTCATAGATGGGAAGAAACTCAAAAAAGGATTTGGATGGTTTGTTTTGTTAATGGGTGTTTACATCGTACTTAAAGAATTATTTCTATAAAATTATTAAAAATGAAAAAGATACTTGTCCCAACCGATTTAACAGTACTAGGCGATTATGCATACACAATTGCCAGTAAAATTGCAGAATCTAACGATGCACAAATCATTTTACTTTCTGTAGTAATGGCTCCTCAAAATACATTATTTGACGCCAACGGAAACTTTATTGAAGACGGAGAATCTGACTACACTGTGTTAAAACAAAAACAAGTTTTACTTCAGGAACAGTTAGATAAGTTTGCTGAAAACAAAAAGCAAATTTCGAAACAAATTTCAGTGATCGGAAATATAAACCAAGCCATTCTTAATTGTACTAAGAATGAAGAGATCGACTTAATTGTTATGGGAACAAATGGCAATTATAGTCAGACCTTATTCTCTCATCAATCTCACGCAGAGTTTCTGATTAACCACTCTAGTATTCCAATTATTACGTTGAAATGTGATCGTTCGAATTTAAATGTAGACAAAATTGCCTTTGTGAGCGACTTTTTGGAACCTGAAAATTATCAGTTAGATACGCTTAAAAAAGTTCAATCTATATTTGACTCCACGCTTATTTTACTAAAAATACTTACGAAAAGGCAAATACGCTCTAAGGAAGAAATTACAAAAACAATTGAGAATTTTGCAGAGAAAAACGAGCTAAATAAATACGAAATTCATTTCTACGAAGACCAAAGTGTAGAGCATGGAGTATCTAAATTCTGTGCAGAAAAAGATATTGACCTCATAGCACTTGGTACACATCAAAGATCTGGTTTTTCTAAATTTTTCAGACACAGCATAACCGATGATATTGTGAATAATGTTTTTCATCCTATTCTTACATTTCCTATTAAAGAAAACTGAGATAAATGAATTACTCACGTAACATTTGTTACTGTAAATCAAACAACAAGACCTTAATTTTGAAGAAAATAAAAAATATAAAAAGATGAAAATAGAACAAATTTACACAGGATGTTTAGCACAAGGTGCATATTATGTAGAAAGCAATGGAGAAGTAGCTATTATTGATCCATTAAGAGAAGTACAACCATACATTGATTTGGCGAACAACAGAAATGCTAAAATTAAATACATTTTGGAAACGCACTTTCATGCAGACTTCGTTTCAGGACACGTAACTCTTTCTGAGGAAACGGGTGCTCCAATTATTTATGGCCCAAATGCTGCACCAGATTTTGATGCAATCATTGCTAAAGACGAACAGATTTTCAAACTTGGAAACGTTTCAATAAAAGTACTGCATACTCCAGGACATACTATGGAGAGTACAACTTACCTTTTACTCGATGAAGAAGGTAAAGAGCATGCTATTTTTAGTGGAGATACATTATTCTTAGGAGATGTTGGTAGACCAGATTTAGCGCAAAAAGCAGCAAATATGACGCAAGAAGAGCTAGCAAGTACATTATTTGATAGCTTAAGAAATAAAATAATGACTTTACCAGATGCTACAATCGTATATCCTGGTCATGGAGCCGGAAGTGCATGTGGTAAAAACATGAGTAAAGAAACAGTTGGTTCTATAGGCGAACAAAAAGAAAGTAATTACGCACTGCGTGCAGACATGACACGCGAAGAGTTCATTAAAGAGGTAACAGATGGATTAATGGCTCCGCCGGCTTATTTCCCAATGAATGTAATGCTTAATAAAAAAGGGTACAAAGCAATAGACAAGGTTTTAGAACAAGGAAGTACTGCATTGTCTGCTGAAGCATTTGAAACTGCTGCTAATGAAACAGGAGCCGTAATGTTAGACGTAAGAAATCAAGCTGAATTTGCTAATGGACACGTTCCTAACTCTATTTTTATAGGATTAGACGGAGGTTTCGCTCCATGGGTTGGTGCATTAATTGCAGACATTAATCAACCTATTCTTTTAATTACAGAAGAAGAATTAGTAGAAGAAACAATAACACGTTTATCTAGAGTTGGATTTGACAATATTCTAGGGTATTTAAAAGGAGGTTTTTCTACTTGGGCAGCTTCTGGAAAAGAAATAGATACTGTTGAAAACCTTAGTGCAAAAAGCTTTGAAACTGCAGTAAAAGAAAATACGCTATCCATCTTTGACGTAAGAAAAGAAAGTGAGTATAAATCTGAACACGTGATTGATGCAGAGAACACTCCTTTAGATAACATCAATGATTTCTTAAGCACATTTAAACCAAATGAAAAGAATTTCATTCACTGTGCAGGAGGTTATCGTTCTATGATTGCCATCTCAATATTAAAATCAAGAGGAATTCACAATTTAGTGAATATAGAAGGAGGATTTGCAGCAATTAAAGAGACTGAAATTCCAGTAAGTAACTTCGTTTGTCCTTCTACACTTTAATAAATAAAAACTAATAAAATGGGATTTTTTGATTCACTATTTAACAGATCTACGGCTTCAGCAGTAGACTATACAGAAAAAATAAAAAATGGAGCATTGGTTATTGATGTTCGGTCTCCAGGAGAATTTAACGGCGGACACGTAAAAGGAAGTACAAATATTCCTTTACAAAACATAGCTAATAGTCTAAATAAACTAAAAGGAAAAGAAGTTATTTTAGTCTGTAGATCTGGAGCTAGAGCTGGTCAAGCACAAGGTATTCTTCAGAATGCTGGCATAACGGCGTACAACGCAGGTGCTTGGCAAAACATAAACTAAAATACGCTTTCATATACATCAACATTTCTGAATTCTCCCTGCGAATCATGGGCTTTATAGAGCAAACTTACGAACAATACAAGACTTCCAAATAGTATTGTTTTGCACATAATTCAAAGGAGGATTCAAGAAATGTAATAAAAATAAGATGAGAACAATCTTGTATATACTCTTCGTACTTTCACTTTTCAGTTGTACTACTCAACAGGAAACTTCCTTTGAAACTAATAAACAGCATTTTGATGCACCTTTGATCGAATCAAATCCAGTTCAACTTCTTGTGGAGCAGAAATGCTATAGTTGCCATGATCCTAAAAGTGAGAGTCATGATAACATTATAGCACCTCCTTTAGCAGCAATTAAAAAAAAGTACAAAAAAACATATACTTCTAAAGAACTTTTTCTTTCTAAATTCAGTGCGTTTATACTCAATCCAACAGAAAAAGAAGCAATTGGTCCAACCCACAAGTTTGGACTAATGCCAAAGATTATATTAACAACAGAAGAAGCAAAAAGCATAGCAAATTACGTATATCACACTGCTCTTCCCTACCCTAAATGGCTCCCGAAACACTGGGAGGAAAAGCACGAAGGAAAATTTTAAAAACATGCAAGAAATTACAATACAAAACTTAAAGTGCGGTGGTTGTGCGTCAACTATCTCAAAGAAAATAAGCAGTATGGACTGTGTGAATTCTGTTGAAGTGAACATAGCAAATTCGTCTGTAATGGTTGAATTGAAAAACCCATCACAAATGAACGAAGTAAAAGAAAAACTATCTTCACTTGGATATCCAGAGGAAACAGAAGCAAATTCATTGAGAAAAAAAGCGAAGTCTATGCTAAGTTGTTCTGTTGGAAAAATAACGCAGTAAAAGATGATCGATTTTTGGAACGACAGATATGAAAAAGCAGCATATGCTTACGGAAAAGAACCAAATGTTTTTTTCAAATCAATTATAGATACCATAGACAACAAAGGCACAGCTTTATTTCCTGCAGAAGGAGAAGGCAGAAATGCAGTATATGCAGCAAAATTGGGATGGGATAGTTATGCTTTTGACACAAGTGAGAAGGGGAAAGAAAAAGCACTGCAACTCGCTCAAAAACAAAATGTAGTCATAAACTATTCTATCGATTCATTTGAAAGTTATAATTCAAATATTCAATTTGATTTGATTGTTCTTTGTTACACGCACTTGCCTTCTGAAGTAAGATCAAAGTATTTTAAAAAGTGCTTAGAATTGCTTAAACCAAATGGTAAAATTGTTCTAGAAGGTTTTTCTAAGAAACAATTAGGGTTAAACTCAGGTGGACCAAAGAAATTAGAAATGCTATTTTCGGAGGATGAACTAAGAAGCGATTTTAGTTCTACTCAAATAATTGAACTGACTGAATGCGCAGTCGACTTAAACGAAGGAGATTTCCACAAAGGCAAAGCACAAGTAATTAGATTGATTACAGAGAAGATATGAAGTTTATAAAAGAAAACACCTCATTATTTTTAATTGCTAGTTTAACATTAGGATTAGCTCCATTTACACCAGAACCTCATCTATGGGGAAAAATAAAATGGATACTTGGTGGAGCCGTTGGTATGCAACCTATGGATTGGTTTGACTTTTTCATGCATGGAACACCATTTTTATTGCTGTTACTCTCGTTACTACTCAAGATTAGAAAGGAAAAAGTATAAGTGCAAGCAACTGATAATGTAACATTTGTTACTGAACATTTGGCTAAACTTAGTGACATTTATACCATAAACTAAAAATTATGAAACACGTTTTAATTATAGGTGGAGGAACAGGTGGAATTATGACCGCTGCACAATTATTGAAAAAAGATAATTGCAAAGTAACGGTACTAGAACCAGCAAAATTCCATTTCTATCAGCCGGCATGGACACTTGTTGGCGCCAATGCTTACGATTACGATAAAACTAAAAAATTAATGGAAGAGGTTATGCCGAAAGGTGTGACTTGGATCAAAGAATTTGCAAAAGAAATACAGCCAGCGCATCAAAGTGTAATTACCACTTCTGGAAAAGAAATTAATTATGATTATTTAGTAGTTTCTCCAGGAATTAAAATAGACCTTTCATTGGTTGAAGGGTTAGAAGAAGCTTTAGATAAAGGAGTTGTTTGTAGTAATTACACCAACCCCAATTTCACAAAAGAAGTGTTGAAAAATTTCAAAGGTGGAACTGCTCTTTTTACGCAACCTGCAACACCAATTAAATGTGGAGGTGCACCACAAAAAATAATGTATTTAGCCGACGAATATTTTCAAAAATCAGGTGTTAGAAACAAAACAAACGTGGTATTTGCAACTCCAGGAAGTCTAATTTTTGGAGTAAAGCCAATTGCAAAAACCTTAATGGAGGTAATCAATAAAAAAGACATTAACATTCGTTACCATCACAAATTGGTTAAAGTAGACGGATCTAAGAAAATTGCTTGGTATGAGATCACAAAAGATGCTAAGGCTGGTGGTTGTGAAATTATGCAGGATAAATCGGCTAAGATTACAGACGAAACAATTAATTTCAATAGAAAAGATATACAGGTAGATTTTGACAACGGCTTATATGGAATTCATTTTGACATGCTTCATTTGGCTCCACCGCAAACGGCTCCAGATTTCATTAAGAACAGTGAATTAGCTAATGACGGTGGTTGGTTAAACGTAGATCATGGCACAATGCAACACATGAACTACCCAAGTATTTTTGGAATTGGAGATGCTGCAGGGTTACCAACAGCAAAAACAGGAGCAGCAATCAGAAAACAAGTACCTATTGTTGTTGAAAATATTAGCAGACTAATCAACAATGAAAGTTTATCCGACAAGATCTATAATGGATACTCTTCTTGTCCACTTGTAACAGGATACGGCAAAATGGTTTTAGCTGAGTTTGATTATAAAAATAATTTTACCCCAGACCCAAAACTAAAACAAATGCTCATATTTGATTCTTCTAAAGAACACAGAAGATTATGGTGGTTAAAAAAATATATTTTACCCCGATTATATTGGAACAAAATGTTAAAAGGAATAGATGTTTAATTAATAAGGAGGCTTAACAAGTCTCCTTTTTTTATAAAGAATAAGTTATGGATACTTTAATAGCAGCAAGGATGCAAATGGCAACCTCAATGATATTTCATATAGTGTTTGCAGCAATTGGCATGGTTATGCCTTTTTTAATGATAACCGCACATTACAAATGGATAAAAACAGGAAAAGAACATTTCCTTGCATTAACAAAAGCTTGGCAAAAAGGAGTAGCCATTTTTTTTGTTGTTGGAGCTGTATCTGGAACTATGCTTTCTTTTGAATTAGGCTTACTTTGGCCCGAATTTATGAAGCATGCCGGACCTATTATTGGTATGCCTTTTTCTCTAGAAGGAACGGCATTCTTTGTTGAAGCAATTGCTTTCGGGTTTTATATCTACGGTTGGAAAAAAATCAAAAATCAATGGTTTCATTGGACTACAGGTCTCATTGTTGGAATTTCTGGTTTAACATCAGGGATTTTAGTTGTTGCAGCAAACGGCTGGATGAATGCACCAAGTGGATTTGATGTAATCGACGGAATATACACGAATATAGACCCAATTGCAGCTTTATTTAATGATGCATGGTTCTCACAAGCCTTGCATATGTCTTTAGCAGCATTTGTTGCTGTAGGCTTCTCTGTTGGAGGTTTACATCTACTACAAGTGAAAAAAGGCAAGAACACGCTTTTGCACACTACTGCCTTTAAAATAGCATTAACCTTTGGTTCTATTGCTGCTATCCTAATTCCGTTCAGCGGAGATCTCGCAGCGAAAGATATTGCCGTAAGGCAACCCGCAAAGCTTGCTGCAATGGAGGCTCATTATCACACAGAGAAAGGAGCAGGTTTACTAATTGGTGGTATTATCGATGAAGAAAAACAAGAAATTAAGTACGGCGTTAAAATACCCAATGCATTATCATTTCTTGCTTTTGCAGATTTTGATGCTGAAGTAAAGGGGTTAAATGAATTTCCTGAGGATGAACGCCCTCCTGTTGCCATTACGCACTATTCTTTTCAAATTATGGTAGGTATCGGATCGTTCTTAATGCTACTGGGTATTCTATTTTTAATATCTGTAAAAAGAAAAACACTGCGAAGTAAAAAGTATTTTATATGGGCTTTTATTTTAGCTACTCCTTTAGGATTTATAGCACTAGAAGCCGGATGGATAGTAACTGAACTCGGAAGACAACCCTGGATAATTAATGGAGTAATGAAAACAAAAGATGCTGTGACACCAATAGCCGGAATGCAGTATAGCTTTTATCTATATCTCATTATCTACCTCAGTTTATCTTTCGTAGTATTTTGGTTAATGAATAGACAAATTAAAAAATTAAACGCTTAAGTCATGATCGTTATAGTAATCACATTTTTATTTTTATCTATACTCTTTTATTTGGTTTTTGGAGGTGCAGATTTTGGAGTTGGTGTATTAGAATTTCTTTCAAATAAAAAGAACAAAATAATCACAAAAAGAACCGCCTACAAAGTAATTGGTCCGGTTTGGGAAGCAAACCACATTTGGCTAATTATATGCATTGTAATTTTATGGATTGGTTTCCCTATATATTATAACTTAATGGTAACTCAATTACATTTTCCCCTTACGCTATTATTAGTGGGAATTATTGGACGAGGAACAGCTTTCGTATTTAGACATTACGATGCTTACCAAGATAAGAGTCAGCAATTGTATGATAAGATTTTTGAGTGGTCTAGTGTTTTTGCACCATTTTTTATAGGAATTACCGCAGGATCTCTAGTAAGTGGAAATATGATTCATCCAAATGATGTAGCCAACAGCGACTTTAAAACGCTTTATTTAGATACTTGGCTAAATCCATTCTCTATATTAATGGGCTTTTTTGTGACCTCTTTATTCGCTTTTACTTCTTCTATCTTTATCACAGGAGATACGCAAGGTAAAGAGCATAAATATTATAAAAAGAAAGCGCACAGAGCTAATATTGCTGCAGTTTTGTTTGGAATTGCTCTCTTTATTGAAGCCTATATAAGTGACCGTCTCTTCTTATCGTTATTCATAGCACATAAATTTACATTTGCTATTTTTATTTTGGTTACTGGACTACTTATTCCTCTTTGGTATTTTATTAAAAAAGAAAACAAGCTTTTACCCCGCTTATTTCTGGGTATTCAGTTGTTTTTAATTTTATTTGTTTGGTCTTATTTAGCGTTTCCAAATCTAATTTTATTTAAATCTGGCACACTTTCTATTCTAGAAAATACACCGCCAGACCTAGTGTATAACACCTTAGGCGTTGCTCTACTTACAGCAGCTGTTTTTGTTTTACCCGGATTATATCATCTTTTCAAAACATTTGGTTTGATTAGTAAGTAACTCTTGTTACTGACGCCAAGGTTCCTTCCAATTACATTTGTCAAAAAAAAAATATGAATTGGATTTACGAACCTTGGCCTTGGTATGTTGCAGGTCCCATTATTGCTCTAGTAATGGTATTACTACTCTTTTTCGGAAAATCATTTGGTGTTTCCGCCAACTTAAGAACAATGTGTAGTATTGCCGGAGCAGGTAAATTTTCAGATTTCTTTAAGTTTGATTGGAAAGGTCAAATGTGGAACATTGTTTTTCTATTGGGAGCAGTTTTAGGTGGATTTATTTCTAATCAATACCTCACAAACGATGAAAAAATTGACTTGAACCCTCAAACAGTAGAACATTTGCAAACCTTAGGAGTGCAAGATGCCGGTGAAAATTTCTTACCAGAAAGTCTTTTTGGAGTAGAAGCTCTTTCTTCATGGCAAGGTTGGGTATTTTTAATTGTTGGCGGACTACTAATTGGTTTTGGTGCTAGATATGCTGGAGGTTGTACTTCTGGTCATGCCATATCTGGATTAAGTAATTTACAAGTTCCTTCTTTAATTGCCGTTGTTGGGTTCTTTATTGGTGGATTAATAATGACATATTTAATCTTACCTCAAATCTTAGGATAATATGAAACGCTTTGTATTTCTATTCTTTTTTATCGTAACAGCAAGTAGTTGGGCTCAACACGACTTTCATAATACAGAAAAGAAAGTGGTTAGCTCTACTCACCTTACCAAATTGGTAGACTATTTTAAAAAAGGACATTTAAGTGGACAAATAAGAAATTTTACGATGGTAACCGTTAACCAAGGTGCTTTAAGTAATTATCATGCAAACGCTATTGGAGCTTCCATCCATTTTGAAACTTTACCACTTAAAGGTTTTTCTATCGGTTTAAATGGCCTTTTTGTTTACCGTCTATTTTCTAACGATTTACTAGAAGCAGATGAAATCTCTGGATCAACCTCAAATTATGAATTACAATTATTTGATGTAGAACACAAAGGAAATTATAATGATTTAGATAGACTTGAAGAACTTTATTTGAAGTATGAATATAAAAACCTAACTCTCTTTGGCGGAAAAATGGAAATAGAAACTCCACTCGTAAATATGCATGATGGACGAATGAAACCTAAAGTTTTTTCTGGACTAAAAGGAGACTTAAAATTAAAACACACTGACTTTACAACAGCTTGGTTCAATAAAGCTTCTCCTAGATCTACAACACATTGGTATAAAATTGAAGAAGCCATTGGATTATATAACAATGGAACTTTACCTGATGGAAGCGCTGCCCATTACCATGAACATTTAAGTTCTAAAGGACTTGGAATTTTGGGTATAGAAAATAATAAGGTCAAAAATACTACAGTATCTATCTGGAATTATTATTTAGACAATATTTCAAATACCGGCATGATAAAAGCAGATATAGATTTAGACAGCAGTTTTTATGGGGGATTTATTTACCTCAATCAAACTCCAATAAACAAAGGTGGTGCAAACGAAAGTATGCATACATATTACAATTCTGAAGAGCAAACAAACGCCTTTAGTGCACGCTTAGGATATCATTTTAATTGGGCTGATATACAAGTAAATGCAACACACATTACGGCATCTGGTAAGTTTATCTTTCCAAGAGAATTTGGAGTAGACCCATTTTATACTTTTATCTCTAGAAGTCAGATAGAAGGTTTAGGAAACAGTTCTGCTTTAGGAATCACTGGAATTAAACGCATAAAATCTTTTGAAATTAATTGTCATTGGAACAGAATGTTAACAACCTCAAATTTACGTTTAAACAAATACAATCTTCCCTCTTACGATCAATTCAATTTAGACTTAACCTATCATTTCCATAAGCATTTAGAAGGTCTCGATCTTCGCTTTTTGTATGTTTACAGAAGAGCTATAGACAGAGACTTGAGCTTGGATCAAATGCATAATACTGTAAACTTTAATCAATTAAACTTAATTGCAAACTTTAACTTTTAAATTAAATATGAAATTTATAAAATTTTTAATCGTAGGTATTCTTTTCGGAATAATAATGAGTAAATCTGAAGTCATCTCTTGGTACAGAATATACGAAATGTTCAGATTCGAATCTTTCCATATGTACGGAATAATAGGTAGTGCTGTTGTACTCGGAGCACTTGCTACTTGGGTAATCAAAAAATATAAACTAAGAAACTTAGACGGAGAACAAATTACCTTTTCAGACAAGCAAAAAAGTATTCCTCGTTATTTGATTGGCGGAACACTTTTCGGTTTGGGCTGGGCTATGACAGGTGCTTGTCCTGGACCAATGTTTGTGCTACTTGGTAAAGGAGTTTGGAGCATTGGAATAATTGTTATTAGTGCAACTTTTGGTACATTTCTGTACGGTTTACTAAGAAGTAAACTTCCGCATTAATAACATAAATAAGCTTATTTAGGCTCCTTCAAAAAATTGCCAAAGCGAGTCTTTCGGACAAGGAGCAGTTAAATCAATACGTTCTTTTGTTGTTGGATGATTGTAAGCTAAGTAACGCGCATGCAAAGAAATACTCCCGTCTTTATTGCTGCGCTTTGCTCCGTATTTTAAATCTCCTTTAATAATACAGCCAATTGTAGCTAGTTGCACGCGTATTTGGTGGTGTCTTCCTGTTTTTAAAGAAACTTCCAGTAAATGGTATTTATCTGAAGATGCCAGATGTTTATACGAGAGTTCAGCTCTTTTTGAACCGTTAACTTCATTTTTATACGCATACGATTTATTCTGTTTCTCATTCTTCTTTAAGAAATGAATAAGTGTAGCTTCTTTCTGAGCTGGCATTTTTTCTACAATTGCCCAATACGTTTTAGCCACCGTTCTTTCTTTGAACTGTGCGCTTAAACGGCTTAAGGCTTTTGATGTTCTTGCAAACAAAACAGCTCCTGATGTTGGTCTATCTAATCGATGAACTAGTCCGCAAAACACCTCTCCAGGTTTATTGTATTTTTCTTTAATATAAGCTTTAACGTCGTCTATTAATGTTCTATCCCCAGTTTTATCTCCTTGTACAATATCTCCGCCATTTTTACTGACAACAAGTGTGTGATTATCTTCGTGAATAACGTTTAAAGCCATTGTTTTTTTGTTTGATAGAACAAAGGAAAGCATAAAATTTTGTTTAGTGCAGTTATCTCGATTAGAAATCTGCATTTGCTTTTGAATTGAAAAAACCTATTAAATATAGTACTTGTACACGTTTAGTCTGGTAGTACGTTACTTTTGTGATTTTAGATGACTAGCTTTATCTTTTCTTACTGAGACCATTAGTAATTCTGTATAATTAAAAATGAGAAGTCTGCCGTATATTCTCTTCTCTTAAAAATAAGTACTTACCTTTGGCGCACATTACACAGTTATGATAAAACAAGAGCTTCTCGATAATCAAATTCATCTTTCTATTGCAGGAAAAGACTTTTCGTATAGAATTCCGACAGAAAAAATTGCTGACATTTGCACTTGGAAAATAGGAAAGAGTGGAAACGACGAGCAAATCGTGATTCAAAACGTATCTAAATGGGCGCTAAAATTATTTACTAAAAACGTTACTTCAGAAAATTATATAGAAGATTTTAAAGCCATTGTTACTGAAAACTCAGGTCAAAATAACATAGATTGGAAAGCAACTTATTTAGCCATTAAAGTTCAAAACAGGTACAATTGGCTATCAAGCAATCACGATAACGAAACAGAAATTTTGCTAGCTGTCAAAGAAAAATATAAGCTAGATTATTAGAATCAAGTAAGCTTTTATTTTAAACGATATTCCTATTTGACTTTTAGAGAAACTTCCATTTCAAAAGTTCCTACTTTATTTTTATTCTCATCGAAAGCATTTACAATTACTAATTGATTAACTCTTTCTCCTGTTTCATCGCTTTTTTCAAAGGCTTTTTCTACTAAATTTCCTTGATCTCCAATAAAGGTGATATCAGATTCTGCTCGCATTAAAAATTCTGCTTTCATAGATTTAAAAGCAAAAGAAACTTTCTTTCCAGATTTTTCCGCGAAATAAAATGCATGGATTCCACCTGTAACATCTGCGCCAACAGCTAAGGCTCCAAAATACATAGACTTTAAGTGATTTTTGGTTCTTCTACGTAGTTTGATTTTTACCTCTACCCTATTTGCATTTAATTCTATCAATTTAGGTTTACAAAAGGCTAACATCGGTATTTTGAATGTACCGAGTAGCCAAAGCATCCAACGCATTTTAGAAAGTGTAATTTCTTTAGTTGGCTTGCTCATACTCTTCTCTTAATTGTTTAACTATTGCTGCTACAGGCTTTATTTCTTTAACGAATTCTATACTTGGTCCAGCACACCAAACAGACTTATAAGTTGCGCTAAACGCTGCACTTTTTAATTTTTTCATGCCTTTGTAAAACGTAAATGCCTTAAACCACTTTTTCAAACGCTTATTTTTATTTAGGAGACGTTCTATCCAATTTTGTTGTGTCCCAATTTTCTCTACATAAGGCGTTTTAATTACTGTACATGGTGTGCCAGAAAGTTTAGTTGTCATTACAATATCCTTTGCGCCATAATCTACACAAGCTTGCTTATATTCGTGCGAAACTCCAGCTTCTTCTGAAGCAATAAAAACACTTCCCATTGAGAGTCCGTCTGCTCCAAGCTCCAACATTTCTTTAATTTGCTCACCATTACCTACTCCTCCGGCAGATATAACTGGAACTTTTACATTTTGCTTCAATAACGGGATCAACTCTTTGTACGAAATATTTCCTGCGTGTCCGCCAGCTTCTTTATTCACAGCAATTACAGCATCTGCACCTAAACTTTCAACCTTTTTTGCATATTCAACATTCGTCACATCGCAAAACACTTTTACGCCATGTTTCTTTGCCATTTCTATGGTTTCTCTTGGAGAGCCTAAACTGGTGATAATGTAGTCTATCTTTTCTTCACAAATTACTTGTAGTTGTTCTTTGTATAGAAAATTGCTTTTGTTTACTATTAAATTAATTCCAATTGGTCCACCTACCTCTTTTTTCATTGTTTGAATCGCTGCTCTCAATTCATCGATAGTTCTGTAGTTCAATGCTGGTATTGCTCCCGTTATTCCTGATTTTACACCTTCATTTACCATAGCAACGTTAGAAACCAAAAACATGGGAGCCATGATAATTGGAAATTCAATATTTAATAATTCACAGAGTTTTGCTTTCATACTTACCAGTTCTTCTTACGAATATAATAAATTATGCGTACAGAGGTTATTCGTTTCCCAATTGCACTAATCAACGAATGCATTACGGAATTATCATAGGTAAACATATCGTATAACTTGATAACGCTTGAATCTACTCTATTGTGTAAAATTTATTTCACCTCGGAAAGCTCAAAAAAGATTATAGTTTAATTACTTCTTTCCCTGTGGTTACAAAAATTTCATCTTCTTTTTTCGGTTGGATTATAAACTTACCGGTTAAGTTTCCAAAGGCTGGTAAAATTGCACTGGATTTTCCAAAATAAAAGCATTGCATGCGCATGCGCTGTTTTGCCTTACCCTTCAAAATTACTCCCGGATGTATGTGTCCTGCAATAGAATAAAAACCTAACTTTTCTTCTGGCTCGTGGGAAAAATAGAAAGGATCTTCTTCTAACTGTTCTACTATTTTAATATTTAAATCTTGATAAGAAGACAAGGTAGCTGCATCATGATTACCAGCAACTAATACCCAATCAATTGATGCGAACGTTGTTCTAAGCATTTTTAATGCTTCCCACTCTTTGTTTTTATCACTGTGAAATAAATCTCCTATAATATACAGCTTTTTAGGCGTGTAATGTTCTAATAGAAAACTGAGGTTTTCGTAGTCTTTTTCTTTAGCTATGTTAGGAATTGCAATTCCTTCTTTCCTAAAATGATTTACTTTGCCAAAGTGCACATCAGATAAGATTAGCACCTCTCTTTTTTTCCAAAAAATAGCTTTTAAAGGGTGAAGTTCTAAGCTTTCTTTTTGTATTTCTATGGTTTTACAAATCACAACTTTAACAAAGATAATTGCATTTTCTTTATTCTATCTTCTAAATTCTCCGATGTTAGTTTCTCTCGCATCCTATCAACTAAAATAGGAAAAGAAAGAGGTGTTGGTTTTCTTACCGTTTTAATTAGTATTTCTTGCTTATTTATTCGTTTTAAAGCGTTTTTTAATCGGTTCTCTTCTAATTGAAATTCAAAAGCTTCTGCGTATGACTGCTGCAGTAGCAAGTTATTTTCGTCATACTCTTTAAATACATTAAAGAACAATTGAGAACTTGCTTGTAGGTGCTTTTGTTTTTTGTATTTCCCTGGCATCCCTTGAAAAACCAAACCAGAAATCACAGCAATATCTCGAAACTTTCTACGCGCCATTTCGGTGGCATTTAAGGCTTCTTTCAAATCATCCATTAAGTATTCTTCAGAAAACAAATCGTTATCAAAAATGGCTTCTACGTCAATTGCTTGATCCGATAAAAGTTCAAAACCATAATCATTAATGGCTATCGTAAATGTTATTGGAGAAAGAATTGACAAGCGATAAGCCAGCAAAGATGCAAGCGCTTCATTCACAAACCTTCCTTCAAACGGATAAGCAAAAAGGTGATAACCATCTCTAGTTTTAGTAGTTTCGATTAATAACTGGTTTTCTGTTGGTATTACAGATGCCTTTTGTTGTGTTTCCATCAACTCTTCAAGCGCTGTAAACTCATTTGTTAAAGACCTATTTTCTAAGAAAGCACTGAATTGTTTACGAACACCTTCTGCCAATTGAGAACTAAGGGGTAACCTACCTCCTGCCCATGCTGGTATTTTGCCGGTTTTACCTTTTGAGTTTCTTACCCTTACCACCATTTCTTTGATGTTAACAAACTCTAGATTTCTTCCAGCAAACCAAAAAGTATCTCCAAGCCTTAATTTAGAAATAAAGTATTCTTCAATTGTACCAATATATCCTCCTTTAAGGTATTTTACCTGCAAAACAGCATCTGAAACAATAGTACCTATGTGCATTCTATGTCGCATTGCTACCTTTCTGCTCTCTACTTTATAAACTCCTTCTTCGTTTATGATTACTTTTTTAAATTCATCGTAGCTCGTAAGTGTTTCTCCGCCATTGACAATAAAGTTTAAACAAAAACTAAATTCTTCTTCTGTGAGCTGTGCAAAACAATATGTTTGTTTTACTTCTTCAAAAATCTGAGTTGGTTTAAATCCGTCGGACACGGCAAGTGTTACTAAATACTGAATTAGCACGTCAAAACATTTTACGTAGGGAATTCTGGCTTCAACTTTATTCGTTTTGGCAGCTTCTCTTAATGCACTGGCTTCCATTAACTCTAAAGCATGTGTAGGTAAAAAGTAAATTTTACTTTTCTTTCCTGGTGCATGACCACTTCTACCTGCTCTCTGCAGGAAACGCGCTACGCCTTTTGGTCCGCCAACCTGAATTACAGTATCTACTGGTCTAAAATCTACACCTAAATCTAAACTAGATGTACAGACTACAGCTTTTAACTTTCCTTCGTGCAGTGCATCTTCCACCCAAGTTCTAAGCTCTTTACCAATAGAGCCATGATGCATTGCAACTAAACCAATTAAATCTGGCGCTTGATCTATGAGTTGTTGGTACCAAATTTCTGCTTGAGCTCGTGTATTTGTAAATATTAAAGTTGACTTACTTTTTCTTAAAATGGGAAGAATTTGCGGTAGTAACTTTATACCAAGATGTCCAGACCACGGATAAATGTCCATTTCATCAGGAATAATTGACTCTACTGTAATTTTCTTTTTAATTGCAGCTTTTAAAAAAACTCCGTTTTGATATTCCGATCCCAATAAAACTTCCATGGCTTGATCTAGGTTACCGATGGTAGCTGAAATTCCCCATGTCTTTAGTTTCGGACAAACTGTTCTTAACCGAGAAAGTGCTAGTTCTATCATCACTCCACGTTTTGATCCAATTAACTCATGCCATTCATCTACAACAAGATAATTTAGATTTTTAAAAAACTTAGGGTTGTCTTTTTTAGCTAAAATAAGGTGTAAACTTTCTGGTGTGGTTATTAAGATTTGTGGTGGAGATTTGTAAATTTTCTGTCTATCTGCTTGTGATGTATCACCAGAGCGTTGTGCAACTTTCCAATCTAAATTATAAAAGTCTATTAAGCGCTGAGTTGCTAATTCTATTTCTTTAGCAAGTGCGCGTAAAGGCGTAATCCAAATGGCAAAAAGTCCTTTAGTATGATTTTGCCTAATACCTTCCATTAAGATAGGCATTAAAAGTGCGTTTGTTTTACCAGATCCTGTGGGCGCATTTACTAATCCGCTCTTACCTGCCAAACATTTATTTAACGTTTGTTTTTGAAAGGCAGCCTGTTGCCAACTGTTTGTAGAATAATAATTTTCTACTTTATCTTTTAGCGTCTGAACAGCAACTTTTTCTTTTGGCAATTTTTTTCTTTTAGAGGTAACAAGTTGCAGCTGGTTTTGTTGAATTTGAGGTAAAACAAACAGCTAGTATTAATGAATTAATTCTTTTATTAACCCTTTCTCTGAACAAGAAATATTCAGTTAATTATCTAAAATCAATGTTTATTCTTTGAATTTAACAGTAATTCTTCCAATAAACGTACTGCTGACAGCTTAAAATCCTCTTCAGACAACCTTAAACTTTCAGATGTAAACAATTGATAATGTTTAATAAGAGGTGCATGTTCTCTAGAAATTTGGTAAGCATAGGCTATTTTTCTCATTTCAGAAACAGACGTGCAGAGCTTTTTATTTTTTAGAGATCTTTTTAATTTAAATTGAATATCGTTTATTTTAACAACATTATTCTCTAATGAAATACGCAAAGTATCGTTGGCTTTTGTGAAATTTTGTAAATCTGAAACCGAAAATTTAAGATCTCTTAGTTGTTCATAAGACTTACTATACCAATGATTAAAAAGTTGATAATGCAGCGAATCTTTGGTTACAGTTACAACAGCATGAAGATGTCCGGGAAATATTTTCAACCCTTTTTTACCTATAAATTCTTGTTGTGCGTAGCCCTTAAAAAGAAAACAAAGACATAGTATTAGAAAATAGATTTGTTTCATCTTTAAAGGTTCCAATATTTTTAATTAAAAAAACGTTTAATAGGCTAGTTATTTTTACTTTTTCTCTTCCACCAATTAAAGAAATAGAATATAATTGAAGAAAGAACAATTAAAAGTAGTAATGGCATATAAAAATATACTAGCATAAAAACTACTTCTCTCCTTTTGCAATTATTGCAGAAACGGTAGCATCTGATGTTACATTTGCTACAGTTCTAAATCTATCTAAGAGTGCATCTATAGGTAAAATAAATACAACCCAAAATGGATTTAGACCTACAGACTCTAAGACTATCATTAACATAATTAATCCGGCGCTTGGTACGGCTGCAGAACCAATAGAAGCTAAGGTTGCTGTTGCAACTATACCTAATTGTTCTTCTAAACTTAAATACACACCAAAATATTGAGCTAAATAAATTACAGCTACAGATTGGTACAAAGAAGTTCCATCCATATTTACGGTTGCACCAATAGGTAAAACAAAACTGGTTACTTTTCTTGGAACTTTTAAGTTATCTTCTACACACTCTATGGTTACGGGTAATGTTGCTGCAGAACTTGCTGTAGAAAAGGCTAAGAATTGAGCCGGACTCATACCCTTAAAAAACTCGGAATATTTTAATTTAGTTCCAAAAATTCTAAGTAATAAAGGATAAAAACCAAAGATGAGTAACAATAAACCGGCTAAAACAACTAAAGCATACTTTCCTAAACTATAGAAAATCTCGAACATTTCTGTTGGTGTATCTGCCATTTTAGCCATTACTCCAGCCATCAAACAAAAAATAAAATAAGGAGAAACAATCATTATTTTATCTACCATGGCAATGAAGATATTGTTTGCTCCGTCTATAAACGATTTTACTCCAGAAACTTGTGCATTAGGTAAAAGAGCGAGTATAATACCAAAGAAAATGGCAAAGAAAATTACCTGTAACATTTCGGGTTCTGAAAAAGCTTTGAATATATTGCTCGGCACCATATCTACTAATGGGCCAAGTGGACCTTTTGTACCTGTATTTGCTGCTGCTTCTTGCTTTTTTACTACATTTTTAAAATCATCTGATTCTGCTTCGCCAGACATTTTAACACGTATATCAGTTATTTCTTTTTCGGTTGCAGACGCAATCAAATTAAAATCACCCTTAATCTCTTTATTGTTATCCGTTGCCCAGATTTCGTAGGTAAGCCTGTTTGTACTAAATTTATCTTCGTCATGCTGTATTCCAGGTTTAAAAACATTAACCAAAACCAATCCCAGCGTAACTGCTGTAACCGTTGTTATTAAGTAAGTTAACAGAGTCTTTCCTCCCATTCTGCCCAAAGAAGAAATATTTTCTAGACTAGAAATTCCGGAAATGATCCCGAATAAAATAAGTGGAACAGCTATAAATTTTAGGCAGTTAATGAAAATTTTACCAAAAGGATCTATCCAATCAATTGTAAATTTATTCCAACCTAAATAATTGGATGCAATTGCCCAAATTGTTCCTAATCCCATTGCAATTAAGATCTTCCAATGGAGTGCCATTTTCTTTTTTTCTGCCATAAAAATAGTTTATAAACGCGCTAGTTTATTTCGTAGATAAAAATCAAACAAAGTAATCGCTGTCATTGCTTCTACAATTACAACCGCTCTTGGAACTACGCAAGCATCATGCCTGCCCTTACCCTCCATTTCTACCTCTTTATTTGTGTTATTAATTGTTTGTTGTTTTTGCATTAGCGTAGCTACAGGTTTAAAAGCAACTCTAAAATAGATATCTTCTCCATTAGAAATTCCGCCCTGTATGCCTCCGCTGTTATTTGTTTGAGTAGATTGGTCGGTATTAAAAACATCGTTGTGTTCTGAACCATTCATTTCTACACCTGCAAAACCAGAACCATACTCAAAGCCTTTTACTGCGTTAATTGAAAGCATGGCTTTACCTAAATCTGCATGTAATTTATCAAAAACAGGTTCGCCTAAACCAATCGGAGTTCCAGTTATCACGCATTGAACACAACCGCCAATGGTATCTCCTTTTTTTCGTGTTTCCTTAATCAACTGCTCCATTTTTGCAGCTATTTTTAAATCCGGACAACGAACATCGTTACTTTCTGTAAGCGATAAATCTAGCTGTTTGTAAGCTTTTTCTACTTTGATAGTTCCAACTTGATTAACAAATGCTTGGATAGTAACGCCAATTTGATTCAAAGCTAGCTTAGCAATTGCACCGGCAACTACTCTTGCTACGGTTTCTCTTGCACTAGATCTTCCTCCACCACGATAATCTCTATTTCCATACTTTTTATCGTAAGTGAAATCTGCATGTGACGGTCTATAAATATCTTTTATATGATCGTAATCTCTAGATTTTTGATTTTCATTTACGATGATAAAACCAATTGACGTACCTGTGGTTTTGCCTTCAAAAATACCGGAAAGAAACTGCACTGTATCACTTTCTTTTCTTTGTGTAACAATTTTAGATTGTCCAGGTCGCCTTCTATCCATTTCTGTTTGAATAAAATTATAATCAATTTCAATTCCCGCAGGAACTCCATCAATAATTCCACCCAAAGCTTCGCCGTGCGACTCGCCAAAAGAAATTAACCTAAAAATTTCTCCAAAACTGTTACTTGCCATTAATTACAAATTGCTTTTTCTGTGGTTGCTAATATTTTTCTTACTTCTGTTAAATCTATTGCCTCCGCGTAAACACGTAAAACGGGTTCTGTACCAGAAGGTCTAATCATTACCCAATCTCCATTATCAAAGAAAAACTTAAACCCGTCTACTGTTTCTACACGCTCAATTGTATATTCTCCGAAGTTTTTATACACTCCATTCTTACAGTTTTCTATGATTTTTTGTTTTAGTTCTTCTGTGATGTGTAAATCACTTCTTTCAAATTTAAACTCTCCAACCAATTCATATACTTCGGCAACTAATTCGTCCATTGATTTACCTGATTTTGCCATGAACTCCCACAAAATCATTCCCATCCAAATACCATCTCTTTCTGGTATGTGACCTTTAGTCGCGATTCCTCCAGATTCTTCTCCTCCAAGTAAAACATCTTGTTCTACCATTAAACCTGCAATGTATTTAAAGCCAATCTTAGTAGTTATGGAGTTTAAGTTATAATGTTTCGCTAATTTCTCTACTCTCGGAGTTACAGAAAAAGCAGTAACAATATCTCCGCTCATTCCTTTATATTTTACAAGATAATGAATCAACAATAGAATAATATGATGAGAATCAACAAACTCGCCTTTTCCATTGTATAATCCAATTCTATCTGCATCTCCATCAGTAGCTAAAGCACTGTCTATTGATCCATTGGATTTAATAAACACTTCTAAGTCTTCCAAGTTTTTTGCAATAGGCTCAGGCGCTTGCCACATAAATGAGGGATTATAATCGCAATGTAAAAAATGCATATCAGGAAAAATACGTTTCAGTACGTTTTGTCCAGCTCCATACATAGCGTCATACGCTAAATTTAAACCAGCATCTTTAATTGCTTGAATATCAAAATTAGCTTTTACGTGCTCTACATATTCTGTTTCTAGATCTTTTGTTTGCAATTGATTTTCAGATAAGGAGTCTAAATCAACATTCTGCCATCCGTCAACAAAATTATCTGGAATTAAATCTTCTACCTCTTGAACTTTCTCTGGAATTAGTGGTCCGCCAAACTGAGCTTTTAACTTGTATCCATTGTAAGACGGTGGATTGTGACTGGCAGTAATAACAACTCCTACACCACAATCGTATCGATTAGCAGCCAAAGAAACCATAGGTGTGGAAACAAAATCATCTGCTTTAATTACTTGAATACCTTCATTTATGAAAACTTTGATTGCGGTTTCCATAAACAGTTTTCCTCCAAATCTGCAATCGTGCCCAATTACAATTCTTGGTGTTTCAAAGTTTTGTTTTACCCAAAGAGCAGTAGCATACGCAACTCTAGAAACGTTACTTACAGTATATGTATCTGCTATGATTGCGCGCCAACCATCTGTTCCAAATTTGATTTTATCCATTTCGACTAAATATTAGCGCTAAATTAAACAAAGTGCTGGAATTATAAAGAATAGGAAAGATTGATTTAAACCGAAAATTTAACATTCATAACTTCATATTAACGCTCAAACTTTATAAATTTGTCTTTAAAACTACTTTTGTTTATGGTGAAACCAGAGTTCCAAGAAATTTTTATAAAACTAAAAGAATTATTGATGCCTTATTCTAAAGAGCTAGATGTGCGCAGAAATGACGAAAAGGTTTATGAAGTTTTTGGAAACAAAACGGTAGAAACAAATGTAAGTGATGAAGAAAAGGTAGATGGTGTATATTTTGCTTCTGCAAAGATTCAAAAAAGCTTTGTAGGTTTTTACTTCTTTCCAATATACACTCATCCAGAAAACTTTAAGCACATTAGCAAACCACTAAAAGCGCTTTTAAAAGGACAAACCAGCTTTCATTTCAAGAAGTACGACGAAGAAATTTTTTCCGAACTCAAAGAAATTATAAAAGAAGGCGAAATGCTTTATACTAATTTAGAGTATATTGCTATTCAAGAAAAATAAAGCCATAAATTAGCTAGGATTAATTTTGAATTTCTTTGAATAATCCTATCTTCACACAGTGGAGCGTTTCATAAATATTTTAATATTAGATAGTTTTAAGGAAGACAGACACGAGCTTAAATCTATACTATCTGGTAATGGAAACAACCTACTTTTCTCTTCTACGGCAGAAGACTGTTTAGCTATTTTATCCAAAAGAGAGATAGGGATTTTGTTAATTAATGTAGACACACCCTCAATTAACGGATTTCAATTCTTAAAAGAACTAGAAAAAAATAAATCTGCGGTTGACACCTATAAATTAGTTATTTCTGAAAAAACATCTAACGCGTCTAAATTAGTAAAAGGACTCAAGCAAGGAGCAATAGATTATTTATCAAAGCCTTTTAAAACAAATCTGGTTAAAGCCAAGATAGAAGTATTTAAAAAGCTCTACTTTAAAGACTTACGTATAAACCAACTTCTTAAGAATATTTTACCAGAAACCGTGCTTTCTGATTTAAATACCTATGGTAAGTTCTCTCCAAAACGAATTGAAGAAGGTACTGTTCTTTTTACAGACTTTGTAGGATTCTCTAAAATTGCGAAAAATAAAAACCCTTTAGAACTAGTAAAAGAATTAGAAAGTTACTTTACTAAGTTTGATGAAATTGTAGACCGCTACCATTTAGAGAAAATTAAAACAATTGGAGATTCTTACATGGCACTAGCTGGTGTAACAGAAGGTAGTCCAAAACCAAGTGTTAGAGCTTGTTTAGCAGCTTTAGAAATGACAAATTACGTAATCAACCAAAAACTTCTCGCGCAAGCAATGGGTAATGATTTTATGGATATGCGAGTTGGGCTGCACGAGGGTCCGTTAGTTGCAGGAATAATTGGTACAAAAAAAACTAGTTTCGACGTTTGGGGAGACACAGTTAATATTGCTTCCAGAGCAGAACATCATGCCAATCCGAATTCAATCAATATTACAGAACCAGTAGCAAACAAGGTCAACGAATACTTTAACCTTGAACCGAGAGGTGAGATTACTATAAAATTTGGATCTAAAATTAAAATGTTTAGTTTAACCAGCATTCGCACTGAATTTTGCTTGTACGGCGAAGGTAAAATTGCAAATCCAGATTTGCGCGTAACATGCGGTTTAAATGAAATGGATTTTGAACATGCGCGCCGAGAGATCCTAAACCGCTTAAAATCAAATCTTCCGGAAGAACTGATATATCACGACATTAAGCACACCTTAAACGTTGAAAAAAGTGCCGTACGCATCGCTCTTTTAGAAGGTGTTAATGAAATTGACCTAATTTTACTGCGTACCGCTGTGCTTTTTCATGACTCTGGTTATATTTTAAAGCAATGTGATAATGAAGTTATAGCCATGAAGTTAGCAGAAAATATTTTACCTCAATTCGGCTATACACAAGAGCATATAAAAACGATAACCTCTATCATTTCAGCAACAAAAAAAGAAATTGAACCTGTAACTCTTTTACAAAAAATAATGTGCGATGCAGATCATGACTACTTGGGTAGACCCGATTATCATGGTATTGCTAAAAGGCTTAGAGAAGAACTAAAGGCTTTTGGAACGGAGATGACCGAAATAGAATGGCTTAATTTTCAAATCAACTATTTGCGCGATACCCATGTTTATTACACGAATACTGGAACTAATATTAGAAAAGCAGGTAAGCTAGCCAGAATTGCAGACTTAGAGAGACGTCTTAAAAATTTAGAACAAAGGAGTTAATAAATCCAGCACTGCCAAATTGTTAAAACTTGCATTTTGGGTTACACTAGGAACCGAAATAATGTCGTCATTTGTGATTGCTTGCTCATTACTTATTGCGGGTCTTGCTTTACTTGAAAGTTCAAAAGTAGAAGCTGCTGCATTTGTAGGAGTATTTAAAAATGTAGTTTTACCCAATTCATAGCTTGATTCTAGACTAAAATTAGGTTGAGTAGTAATACCAGAAAGTGTATTAACTTCTGCATCCATAATTGTTTCTTGTAAATCTAACGGAGTAGCCGATGTTTCATCAGCGCTCTGAATTGTGCTTTCAGCACGTAAAACTTCGTAATTTGTGCGCTCTATTTCATTTCTTCTAGATTCTAATGCACTATTTCTTTTTCTTTTAGTATCTATCCGTTCTTTCTCCTCTACTTCTTCTAAAGCGTTACCTTCTTTTAATACATCTAACTTTTTAGGAATGTATTGCGACAAGTTTCTATCGAAAGATTTATTGGTATTAAAAATTGTAATTCCCAGCGTAACCAAAAACATTACTGATGCCAACTGTATAATCGGACGCATAAGCCATGATTTTTCTTGCGGAAACAAAATACTCACAACACGTTTAAAAAGGGTGGGTTGCTTGTTTAAATAAGTAGAAGTAAATAATTCATCCAATCTATTTTTTACGTCTGAACCAACTTCCATCTTCGTAGATTTTTTACCAAGTTTTACATAAAATGATTTAAGTGCATTAAATCCTTCCTCATCAATTTGTAATGCTAAAAGTTCTTCTCTCTCATCTTGAGACAAAGAAGAAAAATGTTTTGTTTTTATACTATGTTCTAGTTTCTCTGTCATCCTATCTATCTAATACGGGATTAAATTCTTTTAGCACTTCTGCTAGTTTTTTAGTTGCATAAAATAGACGAGACTTAACAGTTCCTTCGCTCTTATTGGTTGCAACGGCAATTTCTTTAATGCTCATTTCTTCAAAATGTCTTAAAGTAAAAGTCTCCCTGTGTTTTTCATCCAAGTCTTCTAATGCTAAAATGAGCGATTCCTCGAACTGCTTTTGGTATACTTTAGTATCTGCAGACATAACTGGACTGGCAACGGCAAAGCTTTCGTCTAAACCATTATGAACGCCTGCTCTTACTTGCATTTTTTTGTATTCATTTTTGCACATATTGTTTGCTACCGAATAAAACCAAGTTTTAAAAGAACGCGATGCATCAAATGAAGCAGGATTTTTTATCACTTTGGCGAAAAGATCATGTACAAAATCTTCTGCCTTTTCTTTATCTTTTTTTAGCATGCGCATGAAGTAATATAGCATTGCATTTGAATAGCGTTTATACAATTCATTAAACGCCTGCTGATCTCCCTTTTCAATTTGAGTCATTAAAACCTCATCGGTTAAATATTTGCTATTTTTAAATAAAAAACTCATTTACTTCACATTTGCACTTTTGAGTTCTTTTACTTTGTTAGACTGCTCGGCTATTTGGTCTAAAAGCTTTTCTATCTCTCTTACCTTTGCTGTATTTTGCTGGTTTAAATATCCTGATTTTAAAGCAAGTAAAGCAGGCAGGTAATTACTTTTTAATTGATTTGCTAAGCTAGAATTGCTTTGTAACAAACTACCTAATTTTACTTGATCGTAGAAGTTTAAATTTTTCGTAAATATGTTTACTTTATTCTTCGCATATTCAAATGTTAACCCTGAAACATATAATGAGCTTGCTATATTTTGCACATAATTTTTAGGTACTGAATATGCAATTTGTATATTCCTAGTAGCATTTAAATTACAAAATTCACTTAGATAATTAGCGTTTACTATGTTTCCTTTTGGTAAAACATATCCTTTTTTAATTAAACTATTTCTATACGTTTCACTTTGCAAAAAATCTAAACTCACCAATGTCACATCGCTTCTATTTAGTTCTTTCAACTCCTTAATTAAAGGATAGGTATCATTTTCTCCGTGCGAAATAAGAGTTGCATTAGGCTGTAAACCAAGCACAACATCATGCGCATAGTTGTAATAATCACGATTCAATATGTTTAACTTTCTAAGCTCAAGAATGTTTTGATTTAAGGCTGGTTGATTATCAAGAATAAAGTTAGCACCCGTTAATTGTTTGATTACTTCTTTGTTTAAAGGATCTAATTGTCGAGCTTTTTCTAGATAACTCAATCGACTCATATCAAAATTTCCAGCCTTGTATTGTGACAAGTAATAATCAACACCTAGTATTCTTGTTTCTTCCATCTCCTTCAATGCGGTTTCTAGCTGTCGTTGCTCTTCGGCCGTTGGATTGCGCTGTGAAACATGCTGATTGGAAGCTGACTCTACTTGATTAAAAATGCGCAGAGCTTTACTATACTGCTGAACCTTTTGGGTTTGAGTAATGCTTTTAATTTTCGTTTGAGTTGTCTTTTTTTTGGTGGTGTTCGGTATAGAAAAATCTAACTCTTCTTCAATTGTTTCATTTTCTTCTAAATTATTTGTGCTGTTAGAATTTGTAGGAACTACTGGTGTTAATTCCTGAGCGTTTATCTCAAAAGTGACTGCTATTGATAAGGCTATAAAAACAAAAACTCTCATTTGATACATTATTTCTCTAAGGTACAGTATAAAATCAGAATGGTTCAATTAACTACGGAAACTTTTTTGAAATAAAATTGTTAAAAAAAGTATAGAAAGTACATCAACATCGTTTCCTATCAGATATGTATACACAAGTAGAATTTAGAAAGCTAAATATTCAGAAAAGACATAAAGAATTGAAGCAAAAAGGAGTGTATGTTGCTGCAAGGAGAAATGGCGCATACACAGTTCACCTTTTTACCTATAATTTATATTATGTAGAAGTCTGGATCTTAATTAGCTTAAACACGATACAGTGGATAGAAATACAAGAAAACAAAGCTATAATTGATGCATACGCACACGACATTGACCTAGAAAAGTTGCTTTAATTAGTTTTCCGATGCAAAAAGAAACTTGTTTGGACTAATCAGATTACTCTTTACAGCATACATAACGATACCTGCTGTATTCTTAACGCCCAACTTAGCCATTATATTTTTTCTGTGCGTATTTATGGTATGACTGCTGAGATGAAGCATATCTGCAATTTGTACATTGGTATTTCCTTCCGCAATATGCACAATAATCTCTATTTCTCTTTCAGATAAAACTATTGGTTCACAAGAGAAAGAATCTAAATCCATGTCATTTACATCAATAGAAGCTTTTTGGATAGTTTCTAAAATTTGTCCGCAAAAAAACTTGTTACCAACATTCGTTTCTTTCACCGAATTTATAATTTCAGAAATATCACAATCTTTCTTAACATGCGAAGTAACTCCAGAGCGCAATGCATGTACAACAGTTTGGGCACTTTGATCAGGAGTAATAGCAACAAACTTCACCCTTTTATGCTTTGCTAAAATTGTAGGTATAATATCAATTGAATATCCAACAGACGTGTAATCAATCAAAATAATATCTACATCAAAATTTTTAATTTGATTCAATAATTCATCGTTACTTTTCGCTTCTGAAACGATAGATACATTTCTTTCAGAGGAAAGTATTGTTCTTAACCCTACGCTTACAATCTCGTTGCTGTCTGCTATTATCACGTTCACACAACAAATATAAGAAGCAAATCAACGCTAATTAGATTGATTTTAAATAAACTTAATATTTTTTTATAAACATTTTATTTACAAGATGTTAAAAACGAAGTATTAGCTGTTGTTTTTGGTTAAACAGGACTACAATACAATAAAACACACGAAATTCAACCGATAACGCAAAATAATAATGCAACACCAAAGAATGATTAATTAAGAGAAATAAGACGGAAATAATAGTCGAAATTTAAAAAGAACAAAACGTGATGTGAATCTAAAAATAAACGCTATGAAGAAACTAATACAATTTATATTTCTTGCTATTTTATCAAATAGTAGCTGGTCTCAAGTGGAAGATTTAACGCCACAAGAACTTATTCTGAAAACAGAACTTAACAAACAAGACATTATAATTATGTGTCAGAACACATTCGATTATACTTGTTTTGAAGATTCAATTCACCTTCAGTTCTTCGACTTATTCTCTACATATATTTACAATACTATAAAAGCAAGATTTATAAAAGAACTTATAACGAATCAAGGTTTTGTAAATTATGACACATATATAAAAACAGAAACGTCAACAGCTTTATCTATTTACTCAGGAATGACTTGTCTTGACTGGCAAGACTTTATAGGGCATCTTCAAATTGAAGTAAATTGTACACATCATCACGCAAAAGCTGCCGGAGATCCATGTACGAATCCTGATTTTGAAATGTGCGATTTTACAAATTGGGAACTTCAAACTGGAAATGTTCCAGGAAATGTTCCGTTCTCTTTAAGTGGAATACAGAACACCATTAATTTCGAAACAATTGCTAATGGTGTAACTAACCTTGCTGGCAACACGAATCATGCAATCGTAACTGGTGGAAATGACATAAACGGAGGATTTCCAATGGTAAACCCTAATGGAGGTTGCAGTGCTCTTTTGGGAGATTTCGAAGAGTCTGGAGCAAACGCTGCCATACTTACACAAACATTTTTAGTTTCTCCTAATGATGCTGTCTTAATTTTAAATTATGCAGCTGTTCTTGAAGATCCTAATCACACACAAAATCAACAACCTTATTTTAGGGTTAGGGTTTTTAATGAGATTGGACTCGAATTGTATTGTGGTTCATATGAAGCGTTTGCTGGAGATGGACAACCAGGTTGGCTTCAAGGAGGAGGTATGGATTATTTACCATGGACAACCGTCATGATTCCTCTTGATGCATACATTGGACAAAATATTACAGTACAATTCACCGTTGGTGATTGTTCTTTGGGTGGGCACTCAGGTTATGCCTATGTTGATGCTTCTTGTCAATCGCTAGCATTAGCTTTATCTGGCCAAGACGATTGCGACTTTCCTGTTACAATAAGTGCTCCGGCTGGTGCAGCTTCTTACAATTGGAGCAATGGAGCTAACACGCAAAGTATTGATGTTTTTACACCCGGTAATTATGGAGTTCAAATTGTGCCTAATGCAGGGCCTACTTGCGGAGCTTTTTTAGATACAGTAATAATAGATTTTACACCTCCCACGGTAAACATTGGACCAGACTTAATAATTTGCGAAGGAGAGTCTACCCCTCTAACAAGCACTGGGTTAAATATTCAAAACTACACTTGGGATAATGCAGCAACTTTAAACAATAATACCATACAAAACCCAATTGCAACACCAGCAGTAACTACAACGTACACTTTAACTGTAGAAGGTGCTCCAGGATGTGAAGAAACAGATAATGTTACCGTTACCGTTTTACCTTATGCAGACGCTAATATTTTACAAGAAGGAAGCGTTTGCGATAATTCTACAACAGTAGATTTTAATAGTGTAGAAGCCAACGGAGTTTGGTCGGGTACAGGAATTATTAACACAACTACAGGAATATTTGATCCAGCAGCTGCCGGAGCAGGAACACACATAATAACATACGCTATTGGCGGACTATGTCCGGATACACAAACGGAAACAATATTAGTAGAACCGTATGCAGACCCTACAATTACCCAAGTAGGACCTTTTTGTGAAACGCAAGCTATTGTCAACATGCAATCTGCAGATCCTGGAGGTATTTGGGCAGGACAAGGAATTACCGATGCAGCCAACGGAATATTTAATCCTTCCATTGCAGGAGCTGGACTACATACAATTTCTTACACAACACCAGGAGGTTGTGGGAGCACTGATCAGATCAGTATTTTAGTGGGTGAAACAGTAGATGCAACAATCTTACAAGAACCCAACCTTTGTTTTAATGCTCCTAGTTTTAACTTAACAAGTGTTGAAGCAAACGGAGTTTGGTCAGGCACAGGAATAATTGATCAAATTAACGGAACTTTCGATGCATTAACAGCAGGAGCTGGAACGCACACTATAACCTATACGATTACCGATATCTGTTCTGACTCACAAACCGCAGACATCCTCGTTTACAATCAAATGCAAACCTATGCAGAAAATGATACCGTAATCTGCGAGGGAGGTAGTGCAAACCTCACTGCTTTTGCCAATTTAGGAACAGGTAATTACATATACAATTGGAATAATGGCGTTAACCAACCTTCGCAATCTGTAACCCCAAATTCAAATACAACTTACACAGTTACAATTGATGATGGTTGCTCAATAAATACTGAAAATATTCAAGTTGATTTAGAATTTGTGCCCATCATACAGTTTTCAGCGGACGACTTAGAAGGATGTGCGCCAATGTCGGTAAACCTTAGTAATTTGAGTGATACAGGTTCAGTTTCTTGCCTTTGGACCATAAACAACGGCTATAGCGAAGAGAATTGTAATGGTATTTCAACTATTCTAGAATATGCAGGTTGCTATGATATTAACCTACAGCTAACTACTTCTATTGGGTGTACAGACAATATTTGGTACAACAACTACATATGTGTTCAAGACTATCCTGAAGCCAACTTTCTTCCTTCTCAGAGTGTAATGACCCTTATAGATACTTATGTTGAATTTACTAATTTAAGTATGGGAGCAGATACTTACTTCTGGAACCTCGGTGATGGACAAGTCACTTCTACAGACTTTGAGGTTCACCACACTTATCCAAACGAAGATGCTGGATACTACGAAATAGAATTAATAGCCTCCACTTCTTTTGGCTGTGAAGATTCTATTACCTTAGGTGTAGAGGTTTTAGATGAACTAATCGTTTATGTACCCAATACGTTCACACCTGATAACGACAATTATAATGAGTATTGGAAACCAGTTTTTGACACAGGATATGATCCGCAAAGTTTAGACGTATTCATTTTTAATCGTTGGGGAGAAATTATTTGGGAGTCTCATAATGTTGATGCTGGATGGGATGGAACTTATGGAAGTTCTAGAGAACCTGTGAGAGTTGGAACTTATTTATGGAAAATGGAATTTAGTGAGCGATCTTCAGACAAAAGACATCTATTGACAGGACATGTAAATATTTTAAAATAAAAAAGGCTGTCTAATTAGACAGCCTTTCATTTTCATTTTAACAAAGAACTACATGCCAGGCATACCACCTTTCATTTGTTTCATCATTGACATCATATTCTTTTTATTAGACATCATTTTCATCATTTTTCGAGTATCTTGAAATTGTTTCATGAGCTTATTTACCTCTTGAATCGATGTTCCAGAACCTTTTGCTATTCTCTTTTTCCTTCTTCCGTCTATTACACTTGGATTACTTCTTTCATCCGGACTCATAGATTGAATAATTGCTTCTATATGTTTAAATGCATCATCTTCTATCTCTACACCTTTCATCGCTTTACCCATTCCAGGAATCATTCCCATCAAATCTTTAACGTTACCCATTTTTTTGATTTGCTGCAATTGACCGAGAAAATCATTGAAATCAAACTGATTCTTCTGAATTTTCTTTTGAAGTTTTCTGGCTTCAACTTCATCAAATTGTTCTTGTGCTCTTTCTACCAAAGAAACAACATCTCCCATTCCTAGGATTCTGTCTGCCATTCTTTTTGGATAGAAAACATCCAAGGCATCCATTTTTTCTCCGGTACCTACAAATTTAATTGGCTTGTTTACAACTGTCTTAATAGACAATGCTGCTCCACCTCTTGTATCTCCGTCTAACTTAGTTAAGACTACACCATCAAAATTAATTTTCTCATTAAAGGCTTTAGCTGTATTAACCGCATCTTGCCCTGTCATAGAATCTACAACAAATAAGGTCTCTGTAGGTTGAATTGCATTTTTGACATCTGATATTTCATTCATCATCTGCTCATCCACCGCAAGTCTACCTGCCGTATCTACAATAACTACATTAAATCCATTACTTTTAGCATGCTTAATAGCTGCTTGAGCAATTAAAACTGGATTTTTCTCTTCTTTATTCGAGTATACCTCTACCTCCAATTGTTCTCCTAAAACATGCAACTGATCAATGGCAGCTGGTCGGTATACATCGCACGCAACCAATAAAGGCTTTTTACCCTTTTTATTTTTAAGGTAGTTAGCTAATTTACCAGAAAACGTAGTTTTACCAGAACCTTGAAGTCCAGACATCAAAATTATACCTGGATTTCCTTGAAAATTAATTTCAACTTCATCTCCTCCCATTAACTCTACCAGTTCCTCATGACAAATCTTTGTCATTAACTGTCCTGGAGAAACTGAAGTTAATACATCTCTACCTAATGCTTTTTCTTTTACTCTAACAGTAAACTCTTTGGCAGTTTTAAAATTCACATCGGCATCCAGTAAAGCTCTGCGCACTTCTTTTAACGTTTCAGCCACGTTAATTTCTGTAATTTGACCCTGACCTTTTAAGACTTTAAACGCTCTTTCAAATTTATCTGTAAGATTTTCAAACATAATATTTGTGTATTTAATCGGAGACAAAGATACAGATTACTTTACAAAAAAAAGACTCAATCTATCCTAGCTTTTTATCAAATTTCACCTTTAAAAGTTTATCGTGTATTTATATCGTAGAATTAGAACCTCAAAAACACTATTTTTGCGCCATGGGAACAATAAAAGAAGCTGTTGAAGTATTAATTCAAGGCGGAACATTACTTTATCCTACAGATACAGTTTGGGGTATTGGTTGCGATGCAACTAACCCAGAAGCTGTGCAAAAAATTATTGACCTGAAAAAAAGAGATGAAAGTAAAAGTTTCATTGTGTTAGTAGACAGTTTTCACATGTTAGAGAGATACATAAAAGATTTCCCCGACATTTGTTATGATCTTATTGATTTAGCAACCTCTCCTCTAACAATTATATATGACAACCCTCAAGGAATCGCGCCAAATGCAATTGCTCGAGATAATAGTTTAGGTATACGTTTAACACAAAGTCAAACCTGTATAAAGTTAATACGAGGATTAAAAAAACCAATAATTTCTACAAGTGCCAATCTAGCAAATGAAGCTACGCCTAGCAGTTTTAAGCAAATAAGTGAAAACCTAATTAAGGGTGTAGATTGCGTATTGAAAGAGGATATTGAAAAGGTATCAATACAACCGTCTACTATAATAAAAATAGGAGCTGACAGTTCCGTAAAAGTTATCCGATAATGGAGTTTAAAGACATAAAACTTAGCAAACAGCTACATAATGCTTTGACAGAAATGAGCATTACAACAGCAACACCTATTCAAGAAAAAGCTATTCCGGTTATTATGTCTGGAAAAGACGTTGTAGGAATCGCGCAAACAGGAACAGGAAAAACACTGGCTTATCTATTGCCTACTTTAAAGGATTTGAAGTATTCAGAACAAAGAACTCCACGCGTTTTAATTCTTGTACCTACCAGAGAATTAGTAGTACAAGTTGTAGAAGAGATCAATAAACTAACAGAATATATAAGCATTAGATCATTAGGTGTTTATGGCGGAACTAATATCAATACACAAAAGCAATTGGTACATGATGGTTGCGATATTCTAGTAGCAACACCTGGAAGACTCTTTGATTTAGCAATGACGGGAATTTTACGTTTTAAAACAATTCAGAAATTGATAATTGATGAATGTGATGAAATGTTAAATCTTGGGTTCAGACCTCAATTACAATCTATTATAGAATTACTCCCTACGAAAAGACAGAATTTGTTGTTTTCGGCAACCATGATAGAGGAAGTAGAGAAAATTATAGACGCCTACTTTTTGAGTCCGCTTAAGGTAGAAGCTTCTCCAACGGGAACACCATTAGAAAATATTCATCAAAGTATGTTTAGTGTATTGAATTACAATACAAAAATGAATTTTTTGTTGGACTTGGTAGCAGATAAAGAAAAATTTGCCAAAACCTTAATCTTTTGTGGTAGTAAGAAATTTGCAGATAAAATACACGATACCTTAGAAGAAAAATTTCCAGAAGAATTTGGCGTGATACACTCTAACAAATCGCAAAACTATCGTTTGAGAATGGTACAGGAATTTGCTTCTGGAGAAAAACGAGGAATTGTAGCAACAGATTTAGTTTCTAGAGGATTGGATATTGATAAGGTAACACACGTTATCAATTTTGATTTACCAGAGTCGCCAGAAAACTACATGCACAGAATTGGTAGAACCGGTAGAGCCGAGGCTAAAGGAAATGCAATTTCTTTCTTCACAGAAAAAGAAGCAGTATTTAAACAGCATATAGAAGGCTTGATGAAAATGACAGTAGAAACAGAGGAACTTCCAGAACAAATTGAGATAAACAAAATATTAATACCAGAAGAAGAAACGGTTGTACCTGGTAAGCTCATTCCAATCAAAAAATTAGATAACGAAGCTGGTCCGGCTTTCCACGAGAAAAAACTGAAAAATCAAAAAGAAAATCTTGGGAACTCTAAAAAGAATAAACGACTAAAAAAGTACAAGAAAAGAAATAAAAAATAGGTTACTAGTTATTTAATATCCACAATCAAAAAGATAAAAGGAGTTTTTCTAATAGCCAATATATGCTCTCTATATTATAAGGCAGAAAGGGAACCACCCAACTGAATCTGCAAATCTCGTAAACAAAAAAAGCACCGAAAAACGGTGCTTTAAATTGAGCCGATGAAGGGACTCGAACCCCCGACCTGCTGATTACAAATCAGCTGCTCTAGCCAGCTGAGCTACATCGGCTTATTTTAGCGAGGGCAAAAATATAAAAGGGATTTATTAATACAAACTTTTGTAAATAAAAAAAGAAAAAAGCTACAACTGACGTAATAGCTTTTTAATAAGTATTGCAGATTTAAAGTGCTTTTAAACTCATTTTCTTCACGTACAAGTAATAAGAAATACTTGCAAGTACTAACATAATAATATGAATAAAATAAGGTTCTGGCTTTGCTGCATGTGCCAAGGCTGCAAACAATAAAGTCATAACAACTCCTGCATACGCCCAATGTTTAAAAACAAAAGACCTTGGAATTAATAAAATGATAGCCGCAGCTAATTTTAACGGACCATGCACAGTTGGTAAGTATCTTGGATATCCCAATTCTACTACTTGATCTGCGTATGCATCTCCAGTAAAAGTTGCCATACCACCAGAGAAAATGAACATAGCTGCTACCAAAATAGTAGTTGTCCAGTAAGTAATTTTGATTGCTTTCATATTTTTTTTAAACAAATATAATTAAATATAATTACCAGGGTAAATAAAAAATAAACGGTTCGTTTATCTTCTATTTCTACTTTTATTATTCCTGCCTCCTCTTGATCCTCCAGTAGAATTTTTCTTTTCTCTTCTTGCTCTAATCTGTCTCTGTTTTTCAGCTTCTTTCGCTTTTTTCTCTTCTTTGGTTTCTGCCTTATCAGTGGGTTCAAAACCTTCTAAAATTTGTCCAGGAATTTTCTCCCCTAACATTTTCTCAATATCCTTTAAATATTGGTACTCATTAACTTCAACTAAACTAACAGCTTCTCCACTTGCTCCTGCTCTACCGGTCCTACCAATTCTATGTACATAATCTTCTGGTACGTTTGGTAATTCGTAATTAATTACATGTGGTAATAATGGAATATCTAAACCTCTCGCTGCAATATCTGTAGCTACTAAAACGCGAACAGTGCCTTCTTTAAAGCCTGCAAGCGCTCTTGTTCTTTGGTTCTGACTTTTATCACCATGTATAGCAGCAGCGCTAATCTTTTTCCTGTCTAGTTTTTGTGCGAGTCTGTTTGCTCCGTGTTTCGTTCGTGTAAAAATTAAAACCTGCTCCCAATTTCCTTCTTTAATCAATTTTACAGTCAAATCTGATTTATTTGATTTATCTACCTTAATTACTAATTGGTCTACACGTTCAGCAGTTGTATTTGAAGCTACTGTCTCAACCAATTCTGGCTGATACATAAATGCGTTTGCTAGGTTTTTAATCTCTTTTGAAAATGTTGCAGAGAATAATAAGTTTTGTCGCTTTTTAGGCAACATGGCAAGTATCTTATTGATATCTCGTTGAAATCCCATGTCAAGCATTCTATCCGCTTCATCTAAGACTAAAATTTCAACATCTCTTATAGAAAGTAATTTTTGACTAATTAAGTCTAATAACCTTCCAGGTGTTGCAACCAACATGTCTAAACCATTTTTAATGGCTCTAACTTGTGGGTTTTGGTTTACACCACCGAAAATAACAGCCGTTCTAAAATCTATAAATTCGCTATATTCTCTTGCATTATCATAAATCTGCGCTGCTAACTCTCTTGTTGGCGTTAGAACTAATGCTTTTATCTTTCTTTTACCTACTTGAGGTTGCTGGTTTAAAATTTCTAATATTGGCAATACAAAGCCTGCCGTTTTTCCGGTACCTGTTTGTGCAGATGCTAAAACGTCTTTTCTTTTTAATACTAATGGTATTGCCTTCTCTTGTATGGGTGACGGACTTGTGTACCCTTTCTTGTCTATTGCTTTAAGCAATTCTTTAGATAACCCTAAGGATTTAAATGTCATATATATTCTTTAATCTATTCTGTAGCCAAAAATTGGCTATATGTTGATGGCAAAGATAGTGTTAATTAATAAGCTTATTCTTACTTTACTATTTTTGCCTTCAGTAAGGTGTTCTTGACCTCACAAGGTGTAACGATTAATAAGAAAATAGTTATACGTATGAGAACAAAGTGAAATAAAAAACTATGAAAATAACTTTAATATTAATTTGCCTTTCTTTCCTTTTTGGAATTCCACCTATTCGTACTAATATTAATAATATAGATATTGACTCATATAGCGTACTTTACGAAAAGTCGGACGGCAAATACACAGGAAACTACACATCTTACTATCAATCCACAGGAAATATAAGAGCAAAAGGAACATTACTAAATGGTAAACACACTGGAAGCTGGATTGTAAACGATTCTTTGGGGAATTTATTAATTAAAAGAGTGTACACCTCTCAAAACGACTTTAAACAAACTTTTCCTTTGTCTAAAGTAACGAATAGTGCGGAATTAAAAGAAGGTACTTTCAATTCAATGTGGACTAAAAGGTTATGGAGACATATCCCAAAAGAAAACAATGAAATTATTTTTGATGGATATTTATTAGCCGGATCGTTATTAAAACTAGCGAGTAATAATCAAATAAAAACCTACTCTCCCTTAGACGAAGAACTTACTACTTCAATTGGGTACGACAGTCTTTATTATGTTTACAAAGAGGTAATCGCTTTTAAGTTAAAAGAAGATAATTTTTATAATCCAAATACACTTAGAATGGAAACTAAAATTATTGGAATTTGCCCAATAGTAGAAGTAAATAAAAAAGAAGTAGACCTCGCTTGGTTCTATTTCCCAGAGTTTATAAATCAACTAAGAGCAAACAGTACATTGTCTCATCAAAAAGTTCTAAATATCTTTGAAGCCAGAAATTTTTACAGTTTCATAACCAAAGAATCGAATAGAAATAATTTAACTTTATCAGAATACACGTTAAAGAACAATCAAACGCTCTCAGATTTAAGAGAGAGGATTGAAATTAATTTAATAGAAAAAGAACATGATTTTTGGATAGACCAAGTAAAATAATGAATAAACAAGAAAGCCAGAGAATTTTTTCTCTGGCCTTAATCAAATCAAACATATAAACCAAAACTAACCTAGGTAAGCCTTTAGCATTTTACTTCTTGAGGTATGTTTTAACCTTCTAATTGCTTTCTCTTTTATTTGTCTTACTCGCTCCCGTGTTAGATCAAAGTGTTGTCCAATTTCTTCTAAAGTAAGCGGACTTTTTCCATTTAGACCAAAATAGAGTCGAACCACATCGCCTTCTCTAACTGTTAATGTAGATAAACTTCTACCAATTTCTTTGCTTAAGGATTCATGCATTAACACTTTTTCTGGACTCGGAAGCGCATCATTCTCCAAAACATCGTACATACTAGAGGAAGACTCATCACCCTCCCTTAAAGGAGCATCCATAGATACATGTCTTCCTGAAGAAGCAAATGCATTTCTAACCTCATAAACTGTACAGTCCAATGCTTCAGCTAATTCGTGAGCACTAGGCGGACGCTCTAAACGTTGTTCTAATTCAGAGAAACTTTTATTTATTTTATTAATTGAACCTATTTTATTTAAAGGAAGTCTAACAATTCTAGCCTGCTCTGCGAGTGCTTGTAAAATAGACTGTCTAATCCACCAAACGGCATAAGAAATAAACTTAAAACCTCTGGTTTCATCAAAGCGTTTTGCAGCTTTGATTAGTCCCATATTCCCCTCGTTTATTAAATCTGGTAATGACAAGCCTTGATTTTGATATTGTTTAGAAACAGAAACCACAAATCTTAGATTCGCTTTAGTTAGTCGTTCTAATGCAACCATATCACCTGCTTTAATTCTTCTGGCCAACTCTACCTCTTCTTCCGCAGTAATTAGATCAACTCGAGCAATTTCTTGCAAATATTTATCCAGAGAAGCCGTTTCTCTATTGGTTACCTGTTTTGTAATTTTAAGTTGTCTCATTTTAACATATATAAAGAGTGAATAAGCGTTATGGTGGAGCTAACCCTCACATTTATAAGAACGTAGAAAACTCAAAAAGGGTTGGTAAAAAAAACTCACAAAAAAAGGAGCTCGATTAGAGCTCCTTTTTCTATTTTGATAAAAGAATCTTAGTCTTTTAATAAATTTCTTGAAATTACAATTTTCTGTACCTCAGATGTACCTTCATAGATTTGTGTAATCTTCGCATCACGCATTAAACGCTCTACATGGTACTCTTTTACAAAACCATAACCACCGTGTATTTGAACAGCTTCAACAGTATGTTTCATAGCTACACTTGATGCGTATAGTTTAGCCATAGCTCCAGACTGGTCATAGTTTCGTCCAGCATCTTTATCACATGCAGAATTGTAGACTAATAGACGAGCAGCCTGAATTTCAGTAGCCATATCAGCTAATTTAAACGCTATTGCTTGGTGTTTGTAAATCTCTTTACCAAAGGCTTTTCTTTCTTTAGAATAGGCCGTAGCTAATTCTAAACCTCCAGCTGCAATACCTAATGCTTGAGCAGCAATACCAATTCTACCTCCTGATAAGGTTTTCATCGCAAATTTAAAACCAAATCCGTCTTCACCAATTCTGTTCTCTTTCGGAACCTTAACATCATTAAACAATAAAGTATGCGTATCAGATCCTCTAATACCCATTTTATCTTCTTTTGCTCCAATAATGAATCCATCCATGTCTTTCTCAACAATAAATGCATTAATTCCCTTGTGTCCTTTTTCAACATCTGTTTGAGCAATCACAAGGTAAACAGAAGCAGAAGAACCATTTGTAATCCAGTTCTTTGTTCCATTTAATAGGTAATGATCACCTTTGTCAATCGCTGTTGTTCTTTGAGACGTTGCATCCGAACCTGCTTCTGGTTCTGATAAACAAAATGCACCAATTTTTTCTCCTTTAGCTAAAGGAACGAGGTATTTTTGTTTTTGTTCTTCTGTCCCAAAAGTTTCGATTCCCCAGCAGACCAAAGAGTTATTAACAGACATACAAACTGAAACAGATGCATCTACTTTTGAAATTTCTTCGATAGCCAAAGCATATGCTAAGGTATCCATTCCACCTCCACCGTATTTAGGATCAACCATCATTCCCATGAAACCTAGTTCGCCCAATTGCTTAATTACTTCTGCAGGAAACTCTTGTTTGTTATCGCGCTCAATAACACCCGGCTTACAAACATTCTGTGCAAAATCTCTTGCTGCATCGCGTACAGCTATATGTTCTTCTGATAATTCGAAATTCATTCGATTGATTTTTTAATTTTGAATCACAAATTTAACGTTTTATTCAAAAACTAATGCATAAACAGTTGTCAAGTGTAAAGAAATACAATATTATAGGTTTAATGTCTGGAACCTCTCTCGACGGATTAGACCTTGTGCATGCAGAGTTTTTACTGCATCAAGATAAAAAATGGAGCTATGAAATTATTTATGCAAATACTTTCGTTTACGATAATGAATGGAGAAAAAAACTGGAAAGCGCATCAAGTTTAAGTCCTGAACAGTTTATGCAACTTGATATCAGCATTTCTCAACACTATGCAAAAATGATTAATGGTTACCTCAAAAGCCAAAAAAACAAACTTAAAATAGATGGTATCGCTTCTCATGGACAAACAATTTTTCATCAACCCAAAAGTGGTTTAACTACTCAATTAGGATGCGGACAAACATTAGCTTCTCTTACTAAACACACAGTGATTAGCGATTTCAGAACGAAAGATGTAACCTTAGGCGGACAAGGAGCTCCGCTCGTTCCAATTGGCGAACAATATTTATTTTCATCTAAAATTGACGCATTTATAAATCTTGGAGGTTTTGCTAATATTACAATCAAAGGAAGCCAAATAATCGCGTATGATATTTGTCCGGCAAACATTCTATTGAACCAAATTACTAAAGAAATAAACCTTATCTACGATAAAAATGGAGACTTAGGTAGAAAATCACCTATAAATACCACACAATTAGATCGATTAAACAAATTAAATTACTACTCCTTACCTACGCCTAAATCATTAGGAACAGAATGGCTAATATCCGAATTAAACCCAATAATTAATAAATTAGAAAATACCGAAGAAAAATTAGGTACGGCATATGCACATATCGCTTATCAAATCGCCGTTGTTCTCAATAAATCTAACATTAAAAATGTATTGATTACAGGCGGAGGAGCAAGAAACAGTTTTCTTATTGACTCTATTCAAAAACAAACAAAAGCCAAAATAACACTTCCCAGTGAAGAAATAATCGACTTTAAAGAAGCGTTAATTTTTGGGTTTTTAGGAGTTAAAAAACTACGTGAAGAAGTAAATTGTTTAGCCTCTGTTACTGGCGCCTCAAAAGATTCAGTTGGCGGTGTTATTCACAATCCTTAATTTTTATATTCAAATCACACATTGCTTAAAATAGTTTTTTACTTTTGTTCGACTTCAACAATGAGGTCTAGCGACCGTCATATACTTAAAATAGAATGAAAGATTTATTAAATAAATTTGAGAATAAACGTCCTGAAATCGTTTTTGAATGGAAAGACGCGGAAACAGAAGCCGAAGGTTGGGTAGTAATTAACTCATTAAGAGGAGGAGCTGCTGGCGGTGGAACAAGAATGAGAGTTGGCTTAGACAAAAGAGAGGTAGAATCTCTAGCTAAAACAATGGAAGTTAAGTTTACTGTGGCTGGACCAGCTATTGGCGGTGCGAAATCTGGAATTAACTTTGACCCAAAAGATAGCAGAAAAGAAGGCGTTTTAAGAAGATGGTACGCAGCAGTAACACCTTTATTAAAACATTATTACGGTACAGGTGGAGATTTAAATGTAGATGAAATACACGAAGTAATTCCTATTACCGAAGACTGTGGGGTTTGGCATCCGCAAGAAGGTGTTTTTAACGGACATTTTCAGCCAAGAGAAGCACAAAAAATAAATAGAATTGGTCAGCTTAGACAAGGTGTTCTTAAAGTAATTGAAGATACGGAATACTCTCCTGAGATTAACAGAAAATACGTGGTTGCAGACATGATTACTGGCTACGGCGTAGCAGAATCAATCAAGCACTACTATGATATTTGGGGCGGTGATATTAAAGGAAAAAGAGTAATTGTTCAAGGTTGGGGAAATGTAGGTTCAGCAGGTGCTTACTACTTAACTCAAATGGGTGCAAAAGTTGTTGGAATTATTGACAGAGTTGGCGGTTTAATTAATCAAGACGGTTTTTCTTTAGAAGAAATTAAGGAATTATTCTTAAATAAAAATGGAAACGAGCTTCATGCTCCGGCCATGCTTTCTTTTGATGAAGTAAATAGTAAAATTTGGGATTTAGAAGCCGAGGTGTTTATTCCATGTGCTGCATCTAGATTAATTCAACAAGACCAAGTAGAAAGGATGACAGCCAAAGGTATGGAAGTAATTTCTGCAGGTGCAAATGTTCCTTTTGCTGATCCAGAAATTTTCTTTGGTTCTATTGCAGATAAAGCAGATAACCGACTTGCTGTTATTCCAGATTTCATTTCTAACTGTGGAATGGCACGTGTTTTTGCTTACTTAATGTCGTCTGACCTAGATACTCTTACAGATAAAGGTATTTTTGAAGATACTTCTGAAGTGATTAAAAATGCTCTTTTAGCTACATATCAGAAAAATCCTCAAAAAACAGGTATAGCAAAAGCAGCCTTTGAAATTGCGCTTAAACAATTAGTATAGTATCACTTTAACATAAAAAACAAATACAATGGAAATTTTTATCGTTTGTGTCTTTATCATAGGTTATTTAGCAATTACGCTAGAACACAATTTGAAAATAGACAAGTTAGTGCCTGCTTTGTTGATGATGGCAATTGCCTGGGCTGGTGTAGCCTTTGGACTTGATGGTTTTACCACTTGGTTTGATTCTGGAGCACACCATTTAGTTGATGGTTTTGCAAACCTTCCTTTGCACGATGCTGCGCATGGTTTAAAAGAGTCTAGCAAAGACTGGTGGTTTGAGCATACCTTGTTACATCACTTTGGTAAAACATGTGAAATATTAATATTCTTGGTTGGTGCTATGACCATCGTTGAAATTGTAGATCATTTTGATGGATTCTCAACGATTAAAAGCTTTATCAAAACAAATAAGAGAAAAACGCTACTTTGGATTGTTTGTATCCTTGCTTTCGTATTGTCAGCAATTATTGATAACTTAACAGCAACTATCGTACTTATTACCATTTTAAGGAAACTATTATCAGACAACAAAGACAGAATTTGGTACGCTGGTATGATTATTATTGCTGCCAATGCTGGTGGTGCTTGGTCTCCAATCGGAGATGTTACCACTACCATGCTATGGATGGGCGACAGAGTTTCTACTGTTAAACTGATAGAATACTTAATTTTACCTTCTTTAATGTGCATGATTATACCAACGGTAATTGGGTCCTTTCTTCCTGCTTTCAAAGGTAATTTCGAAGCTCCTGTGGAAGAAAGTAAACCAAACAGCAAAGGTCCATTAATGCTTTATCTAGGATTAGGAATGATTGTTTTTGTTCCTATTTTCAAAACTGTAACACATTTACCGCCTTATGTAGGAATGATGCTTTCTTTAGGAATTGTTGCTTTAGTCGCTGAAGTAATTAGCTCTAGACAATTTCATATGTCTGATGTATCAGAAGAACTAGACGAAGAACAAAAAGCAATTCAAACACACGGTGTAGTAGATCCCACTGCAGCAGAAAGTGGACATCACTCCTCTCCTACTTTCAGAGCGCTTTCGAAAATTGAAATGCCTTCTATTTTATTTTTCTTAGGTATTTTAATGACCGTAGCAGCGCTAGAATCTTTAGGCCTAATTTACATGTTTGGAAACAGTGTTACTTCAAACATGAGCGATAACACATTTGTACTTTTAATGGGAGCAGGTTCTGCTATAGTTGATAATGTTCCGCTAGTTGCAGCATCAATGGGAATGTTCAACTTACAAGATTATGCTGTTGACAATCATTTATGGCATTTCATAGCATACTCTGCAGGAACCGGAGGCTCTATGCTCATCATTGGTTCTGCTGCTGGAGTTGTTGCCATGGGTATGGAAAAAATTTCTTTTTTCTGGTATTTAAAGAATATGGCTTGGTTGGCTTTGATTGGCTTCCTAGCTGGAGCAGCAGTATTTATGTTAACCGTGGGGTAACAAAAAAAATTAAATAACGTTATACTTATTAATTATGAGTTTTTTATTACAAATAACACAAGATTCTTCAAACGTAGTTAGTGAGAATTTTAAAGAGACTTCTTATTGGGAAGTAATTACTGAGTTAGACTGGATAGGTCAAACTATATTAATTGTTCTCGGGTTGATGTCCATTTACGCAATCTATGTTTTTGTAGAGCGTTTTTTAGCTTTAAATAGAGCAACAAAGGCAGATCCTACTTTCTTAAGCGATGTAAAAGCTAAATTAGTAGAAGGGAACATCGACGACGCTAAAAATTTATGTTCTAGAACAGATACTCCTTCTGCAAGAATGATTGAAAAAGGAATTTCTAGATTAGGTAAACCCGTTGAGATTGTAACCTCAACAATTGAAAATACTGCAAAGCTTGAAATTTCTAAGCTAGAACAACGTTTAAGCTTTTTAGCTACTGCATCGGGAGCAGCTCCTATGATAGGTTTCTTAGGTACGACACTAGGAATGGTGCAAACATTCAACGAAATGAGAAATTTAGACTCGTTAGATTTAGGTACAATTGCGCCTGGAATTATGACCGCTATGCTTACTACTGTAGCAGGTTTAATTGTTGGAATTATTGCATATATCGGTTACAACTATCTTGTTGCTCAAATCACACGTGTGGTTTATTCTATGGAAAATGACGCGATGGAGTTTATGGATTTATTACACAAACCAGGAAAATAAATAATATGGGATTTGGAACAAATAATAAGGTTAAGGCTGAAGGTGGAATGGCTTCCATGACAGACCTTGTCTTTTTGTTGCTCGTATTCTTTATTATTATGAGTACAATGAGCGAGAAAAGTACTCCTGTAGATTTACCACAGCCTTCGGAAGAAGTTAAATCTACAAAACAAAATAGCACCACAACAATTGTAGTCACTGAAAACGATTTATATCAAATTATGCTCAGTGAAAAAAGTTCAAATGCAGCTAATCCATTCAGTGTATCAACTGAAGGAGCTTCATATGAACAAATAAGAGACTTTCTTGTACAGCAAGTTGAAGCTTCTTCAGAATTAAAGCTAAAAATAGCCGGATCGAGAGAAGCAAAATATGAATCTGTTTTTCAAATACTAGCATTAAGTAAGGCTAGAGGTTGGAATCCCGTTTTAGCATATGATTAAATAATGAGTCATTTTTCAGAAATAGTAAATAAAAAAGACAATCGCAACGCGATAATGGTGAGTGTATTAGCACTGATTATTATTCTTTTTGTTTTATTTTTCATGAAATTTCACGAGCCTGATCCACCTATAGTAGATGTACCTCTTCCTATGGAAATGGAAAATACTGAAGGTATAGAAGCGTTTGAAGTAGAAAATGGTGGTGGTGGTTCTCCGGTGAAAGAAGATAATCCTTCCGAAACATCTTCAGACGATCCTCCTAAAGAGCAAGCGGAACAAGAAGAATCAGCTGTATCACAAAATTCAAGCAACGGGAGTTCATCTACTTCATCTTCAAGTTCAAGCAATCAAAATTCAAACCCTTTTGGAAATGGATCTGGAGGTAATGGAACAGCAGGAAGTGGTACTGGTTTTGGCGCCGATAATGGTCCGGGAACAGGATCTGGAAACCCAGGAAGAGGTGGGTCTGGTGAAAGAATAAGATTGAGTGATATTAAAAGTAAACCGACAACTCCGAATAATGTTGCTTCAAAAATTTCTATGAAACTTACCGTAAATGCAGATGGAAGAGTAATTTCTGTAAATGTTATTCGCCAAAATACCACTACATCAAATGAAGCACTCATAAACGAAGTAATTGCTTTAGCCAAAAAAGAAGTAAAGTACAAAGCAAAACCAGGGTCTATTCAAGAAACGTGTTACTATACCGTAAACTTAAGTCCGAGTTAAATGATGAATTATACGGAAACCGTTGAATGGCTATTTCAACAATTTCCCTCTTATCAAAATACTGGAGCAAATGCTTACAAACCTGACCTTTTTAATGTAGAAAAACTTTGTTCCTTGTTTGACAATCCTCAAACAAATCAAACGTTTATACATGTTGCTGGTACCAATGGGAAAGGAAGTACTTCTAGTCTAATAGCGTCTTGTTTAACAGAATCTGGGAAAACGGTCGGACTTTTTACTTCTCCACACATAAAATCATTTACTGAGCGTATTCGAATTAATGGAGAAGAAATTGAAGAAAATTTCATAGTAGAATTCGTACACAAAGTAAGAAAAGCACGGCTCAATTATCAGCCAAGTTTTTTTGAATTATCATTTGTTCTTTGCCTCACCTATTTTCGTCATAAAAAAACAGATATTAACATTATTGAAACAGGTTTAGGTGGTAGATTAGACGCAACCAATATAATTCAACCTATTCTTTCAGTAATTACAAATATAGGATTAGAACACACCCAGTTTTTGGGTAATACATTAGCGCTTATCGCCACCGAAAAAGCTGGAATAATTAAGTCGAACATCCCAGTTGTTATTGGAGAATTTCAAAAAGAAACATACCCTATATTTGAACAGATTGCTCAGAAGAAGAATGCAAAAATAATTGTGTGTAATCAGCTTAATACTAATTTCGACACTACCCTGCTTTTAGGTGATTATTTAAAGAAAAATGCGAGAACAGCTTATACTGCATTGGAGGTTTTAGACCAAAACTATTCCTTCGGTAAAAATTGTTATCAGCACTTTCAAAAAGGAATTGAAAACTTAAAGAAAAATACAGGACTAATTGGTCGAATGCAGGTTGTGAGTACAAAACCATATACCGTTTTTGATGCAGCTCACAACGCGGAAGGAATTGTTTCTCTTTTAGCAAACATAAATAAGTTAAGCTTTAAGAAGATACATATCGTATATGGAACATCTGCAGATAAAGATCTACAAGCCATCGGTAAATTATTTCCTAAACATGCACAGTATTACTTTCTAACTTTTAAAAATAAACGAAGTACTTCTATAGAAAGGCTAAAAACACTAGCAGAGAAAAATAAACTTACAGCAAAGTTCTTCTTAAATGCGAAATCTGGACTCCAAAACGCTCAAAATTCTGCAAATGAAGAAGATATAATTTTAGTTTTTGGTAGTTTCTTTTTACTTGATGATTTATTTTAATTTTTTTTGATTGTACACTTGTAAATTCAATTTTACCTAGTATATTTGCACCCGCAATAGCGTTTGCGAAGCTTCTGATAATACGTATTCAGAAACATAAAAATATCGGGCCCTTAGCTCAGTTGGTTCAGAGCACCTGCCTTACAAGCAGGGGGTCACTGGTTCGAATCCAGTAGGGCCCACAAACTTGTTCCACGCAAGTATAAATAAGTTGGGCCTTTAGCTCAGTTGGTTCAGAGCACCTGCCTTACAAGCAGGGGGTCACTGGTTCGAATCCAGTAAGGCCCACGCAGATTAAAACCGTTTCTTTTCAGGAACGGTTTTTTTTATATCTAAAGAATACAAAGAAGTCACTCGGTTCCCTGTCTGCTGACTAGGCAGGGAATCCAGTAAGGCCCACACAAATTAAAACCTTTTCTTTTCAAGAACGGTTTTTTTATTGGCTCGTATTCGTCTGAAGAACAATATCTACTCTTTTCTGAAACTAATATATTAACAGAAATACAATGCATTAACAAACTAAAATCTTTAGATTTGTATAAAACCTAAAAAATGATAAAAAAATTGTTTTTCGTGTTAGTCGCACTCACTTTCAGTATAGTAGCCTATAGTCAGACTTCAACTCTTCCGACGGAAATAGTAATAAATGACTTTATGAGTCCAAATAAAGATAAAAAAAACGATGCTTTCTTTATAGAAAACATACAGCTATACGAAGATTCTGAAATTCAAATCTATAGCCGTTGGGGTGATTTAGTTTATGAGGCTACCAACTATCAAAACGATTGGAAAGGAAAAACGAATAGAGGATCAGCTATTGGTAAAGACGTTACAGACGGCGTATATTATTACATTGTAAAAATACCGTCATTTAATCAAGAATATAAAGGAACTATAACATTAATAAGATGAAAACTTCACTCTTTACCATATTAAGTATTGCTTGTACGCTGTTTTCGATTGGACAGAACAGAATCAATTACAATCAATACATGCATAATACCGGAATAATTAACCCTGCTTTTTCTGATAAAACGACTAATTTTGGTGGTAATGTTATGGCTAGAAAGCAGTGGGTTGGACTCCCAGGCACACCCTTATCTGCTCTATTTCATGGCTTTTACAATATCAATGAGAAGCATGGTATTGCCGTAAATGGTTACTTTGACCAGCAAGACAAATTTTCTCAATTCGAAATTGGAGGAAATTATGCCTATACCATTTTCTATGGCGAAAGTGAATTAAGTTTTGGCGCCAAAATGAATATCTTTCAACAGTCTGTTCAAGATGGATATACCGTTCAAGACCCTACTGACCCTACTCTAAGTAGTTTAGATCCCGTTTTTGGTTTAAACTTCGGAGCAGGCGTTCATTTAACAAATAACCGTTACTTTATAGGTGCTAGCGCTCCCTTTTTATTTGCAAACGAAATTGTAAGTGATAGAGGTATTAACTATAGTGCACATGAAAATCACTTTTATTTTACTGGAGGAGTTAAGGTCCGAAAATCTAGAAATTTCACATTCTATCCAACAACCTTAGTTAAAGTTACCTCAGGATCACCAGTTAATGCTTCTTTAGATTTAAATATGGTAATAAACAAATCGTTTTGGCTATCCTTTGGAGGACGAACAGATTTAGCTGGAATTATTTCAGCTGGAATACTAACAGAGAATGGAGCGCGTTTTATATATAGTTTTGAATCTAATTTTGGAAGAGATAATATTGGATTTGGTACTACACATGAAATCTCTGTAGGATATGGCTTAAGTATTTTTGACGATTTATTCTCTCAACGTAAAATAGTTAGAAGTAACGGAAGATTTAAAACGCGAAAAGCAAAACGGATTAATCGCTAATGAATAATCAAAAAAAAAGATATCCATTTAGGATATCTTTTTTTTTAAAATCAATTTAATTATCTCCCTCCTCTTCCAATAGATCCTCTAGAAATGCCTCCAGTAGATTTAGTTCCAGAAGGCTTCGTAGAACCAGATGGTCTTGAGATCGTACCCGAAGACTTTGTACTTTTAGTTCCTGTTTTAGGCCTTGAAATACTACCACTTGATTTAGTGCTTGTACCTCTCGGCTTACTAATTGTTCTATTCGTTCGAGAACTTGGCTTAACAACAGGTTTTGGTTTTGACGTTGTTGTTGCTGGTCTTGAACTTGTATTTGTAGCTGGCCTACTATTAGTTGAAGGTTTAACTACAGCTGGCTTATTCGTTACGGGCTTTTGTCCTGTTGCTACGCCAGCAGGTTTCTGCGTAGACGTTGATGTAGCAGGCGCAACTGTTTCTCTTTCTTGATTAACATTGGTATTCGGAGTTTTACCTTCTGCAGAAGTAGTTCCACCTGTTGTATTGTTATCACCATCCCAATTTCCATTTGGGTTTGTACCGCTATCTCTAGGATTTGTTGTTGTTCCTGGAGTAATCGTCGATAAGGTCTGCCCTGTGGTAGCTCTTGGGATTTGTCTTCTTGGCGTTGGTCCAACATTTACAAAAGCCATGTCAAAAACACACCCGCGCAAATCTTCTCCTCTAATTCCTTGCTCTTCACATCTTCTTCTTGCTCTATTTCTTTCTCTATCATTTAAATCTGTGATAGATTGAAACTGACTTGGAAAATTCAAATTTGTAAAAGTTTGAGTAGATTGTCCAACTCCATAATCAAAAAGAGAAGTGAGCATATTGATGCGGTACGCATTAGCAAATTGAGTAGAAATAAACTGTTGAGATTGTCTTTCTAAATCTCTTTGATCTCTTGAAACTCTTCCATTAAAAACTGCGTCTAAGTCTGTAGAAAACCCAATATTTGCCATATCTCGAGAATCAATTGTTAAATCATCTCTAGAGTTACCGTTTGCGTTACCAAGTAGTCCAAAATATTCATTTGTACTACAAGAAGGAACTTCGACAGAAACATTCATAAAAGGAAATCTTCCAGAATTTCTGATACTTACCATAACTTTTTCTCCTGAAGGCCAAACCACAACATAGTTATTACCTGAGGTTCTTCTAATTACACCTCCGTTGTTTAACGTTTCAGCCGTTGCTTTAATTCTAACTACTTGTCCATTTACACGAACAGGTTCGTAAATATTTGCATCGGGATATTCGTTTGTGTAAAATGCAACTCGATCTCCATTTACATTCATCGCAGCACCAATATTTAAAGAAACACTTGCTGTACTTGCTTTTTGTCTAGTTTGAACTTCAAAAGAAGAAGTTCTTGACTTTGATAGTACAAACTCACCGACCGTTTGGAAAGAATAAGATTTACCATCTAAGGTATTTATATGTGGATCTCCGTAAGTCCTTCCAGATCTTGGATTACACCCTACTGCACCAAAAGTACGTTGCATAACTCTCCATTGATCCGCAGTTTCATTTCTTACAGGAGAACCTGTAGAGCCTGCTGCCGTTCTAGTACTAATAATGGTTTGAATTCTTTCTTTGTCTGACTTTGGTAAAAAATCTACCAACTCAGCCAATGTAAAATTCTCTGTGAAAGGCTTTGGTGTTAATGGACGTTTATACGCCATATTTACTAAATTCTCGGCCATCCATTCACCTCTTACCATATCCCATTCCATTAGAACAGTGTTTAGAGGTACCATTTCTTTTCTAAAAAGTTCTTCATCTGAAGATACTTGTGTTGTATCGCTTACCTCTGAAAAGGCTGTAAAGCTCATCAGAGAGAAAGAGATTACTACTGTCAAATAAGTGTAAATTTTTTTCATACTATTCGTTTTTAGTTAATAAATCCGAACCTTTCATTCTAATTTCGCGATCAAGTGATTTTAAACATTGAAAAATTCATAATTAGGATACCAATCTCCATGCCAAAATTTGTTCACCCTTCATTTACTGTTATTTAAAGATACAAATAAACTGTTTAAAGAAAAAGCCATTCGAAATAAATCGAATGGCTTTACAATCTTGTGACTATTTTTTATTAGAAATTTTGACTTTGCGGACGCATCTGAACTAACGTTCCAGGAGCACCGGATTCTAAAATTTCCATTTCAAAAGTAAGTGTTTCAAACGGTTTAATTCTACCATTTCCTGATTCACCGTAAGCTAAATCGTAAGGAAGATATAATTTATACGTTCCTCCCACTTTCATCTTAGGTACTGCTTTTGTCCACCCTTCTATCACACCATTTAAGCTAAACGCAGGTGCTTGTCCACCATTTTGCATAGCAGACTGGTAGCTATTTTCTAGCATATTACCTTCAGAATCTGTCAATACATAATGTGCTTTTACGTCTGCTCCAGGTTTAACATTTGCTCCAGTACCTTCTTTTATTGTCTCTAAAACGTAGCCTTCAGGAAATTGCTTAGCTCCAGATTTTTTAGCAGCGTCTGCCATAACCTGTTTACCTCGTTCAATAGCTAGCGCTCCAATTTCATTTTGAGAAAGAACACGAGACGTTAATTTTAGCATTTCAAAAGGCTTAATAATGTATCCACCGCTGTATCCATTTGGTACGCCGGCTTCTCCGTATGCTTTTTCAGCAGCTACATAAAGTTCGTACTTACCTCCTATTTTCATTTCAACTGCAGCGTCTCTCCAACCTTCTACTAAATCACCATATCGTATTTCCATAGCGTTAAATGCATCTGGTTGGGCCGGATCAATTAAAGTTGCCATAAGTGTATCGTTCACTGCATTTTGAATGATGTAATACATCTTGTATTCTTTATCTGCAACGATAGCATCACCTGTTCCCTCTTCCAATTGAACAAGAACAACGCTTTCATTGATTACCTGAGCATTTGACATAGATTTAGCTTCCTCTAATTTAGCTTTCCCTGTAGTTTTAATTAAATCGTTGTTAAAATCAATAATCATTTGCCCTCTTTCTTCAAGCGAGATTAATGTATCAATTTTGTATAAGCCATGAGCAAAACCTTTTTTTGCCGTTTCGATGTCAAATTGAGCTAAACCACCATTATCTTTTAATGATTTTTTGGTCATTTCACCCAACATCATACCGTAACAGTGTGATACCTCTGAAATAGAATATACAGATGTATCAATTTCTTCTGGTCCGACTAAAACAGCCTTCATTTTTTCCCTACAACTTGTGCGGTCATCTTCTGTAACATCAGAAAATCCGAACACATAGCCTAACTCCATTTGTTCTTTATCTAAAACGTTTAATAAAGTATCTGGCAAGTTGTTAATTTGAACTACCATATCTGCACCAATGGCGTAAGATATTTTATCCTTAAAAGTTTCTAAGGAAACATCAGGATAAGGAAATCCGCTTTCATTTTTATTTTCGCAAGCAGCGATAAATATTGAAAACAAACTAAAATAGAGTAACTTTTTCATTATTGAACTTCTAATAATTCTACATCAAATACTAAAGGCATATAAGGCTTAATTGGTCCACCCGGATGTGGGTTTGCTCCATATGCTAATTCTTGAGGAATGTACAACCTGTACTTATCTCCTTCTTTCATTAATTGCAATGCTTCTGTCCAACCTTTAATAACTTGGTTTACACCAAAAGTTGCTGGCTCTCCTCTACTCACAGAACTATCAAAAACAGAACCGTCTATCAACGTTCCATGATAGTGAACTGTAACATTTGAAGTTTCAGATGGAGATTTTCCGTTTCCTTCGTTTATAACTTCGTATTGTAATCCTGAAGGCGTGGTTGTAATACCTTCTTTCTTTGCGTTTTCAGCCAAAAATGCTTCACCTTCTTCTTTTATTTTACCAAATTTAGCTTCACCTGCTGCTTGCAAATACTTTTGAATAATAGCATTTGCTTCTTCCGGTGTGTATTTTGGTGTTTTACCTTCTAGTGCGTCTGTAATACCTTCTAAAAAAGCTTCTGGATTAATGTTTTCTAAATTTTGCTGCATTAAACTACCTGCAACACTCATACCTACAGAATAACTTACTGCTTCTATTTCGTTTGACATAAATATATAATTTGAGAACAAAGATACAAGATAGTTTGAAAAGAGGGCAATGCCTTTAGTATTAATAAAAAGAAAGGCGCACCAATTGGTGCGCCTTTCTTTTTATACAGAATGTTTTTAGTGGTTCACAACCACATTTAACATTTTAACTCTACCATCTTCTAAAGCAATTTTTACAATGTATGCTCCATTTTCAATGTCTTTAACATTTACGCTCAAATTGTCATATCCAGAAATAGCTCCAGACTTAACCACTTTACCCGATAAATCATACATTGAGAATTCAGATGCTGAATTATTGTTTAAACTAATCATAAGTTTATCCATTGCCGGGTTAGGAAATGCAGAAATATTGATTTCTACTTCTTCTTCTAAACCAAGTTCAGCAGCAGGGAATGTTGCTACAGATAATCCTGGAACAGCATCCGCACCAAAACCATTTAAGAACTGTCCATTTTCTGTTATAGATGGAAATAAAGGCTCTAAATAATTATTTACGTTTTGTGTGTAATCCATACCTGCATCATATCCAAAGAAAACATCTTGGTTAGACGTATAAATACAGAACATGTAACGTTGGTTATCCAACAAAACAAACGGCTCGTCAACTGTTACATACATTGCGCTATCTTGAAAGTCTCCCGTAAAGAAGAAGTCAGTATTTCCTGTTAAATATTCAAAATCAGAAACCGCAGCGTTTGCATCATTTAAGTCTGTAAAGTTATCATTCCACTTAAACATTTGAACTTCAAAAGGTTCTCCGTCAAGTGTAACACCAGAGTTCGCTCCTGTAATAGCTGAAAACGTTAATCCTCTTACTCCTATTCTACTCGCATTTGGATTTTGAAATCCAATACAAGCTGTAAAGTCAGTACTGTTTGTTGGTCTAAAACCACCAGCTGTCAGTGGTAAAAGATTTGTGTCGTCTAATCGCGCGTAAGAAAGTAAACTATCCGTTAATCTAAAATCAGCTTCAAATGTATTATCAAAATCATATGAATCTAAAGAGTCAGATACTGTAGTGTACGTTAATTCATACTTTCCTTGCGTGTAAGCAACTTGACTAAATGGAGTTAATGCAACATAAGCAGAGTCTCCAGCTAAAATTGTTTGAGCTGGCGAAGTTTCGTTATACAACTCTGTACCATTCAGTACAACAGTTGCATTTACTGTAACATTATTTTGATCGTTAAATCCATAGTTATACACCCATGCTCCAAGATCTACTGATAAATCATTATCATCTTGCGCTAGAGCTTGTGGCGTTGCGTATTGAGGTGCTCTAAGAACAGATCTATTTAAAAAGCCTAAATCATTTGGATAAAAGCCTGTTTTGTTTCCAATAAATGCCTCAACAGGACCGTTATTCATGGCGTTTGTAATAATTTGACCTTCTAGTTCGCCAAGCATTACTACCGGTATTGTAACATTTATACCTTCTGCACCTGCTCCCATAGCAACAGGAGCACCAGGAATATTATTAATTATAACTACCCCAACAGCACCTGCATTTTGCGCATTCAAGGCTTTCACCCCAAACTCACATGCACCTCTATAAAGAACAGCAATTTTACCATCAACATTAGTAACGGTACTTTGACAATTTAAAGAATCCTCAACGGTTGCATCTTTTGCAAACGCAAGTGTATCTTGAATAGCGTTTAATGGGTCTAATAAATCTGGTGAACCCCAGTTTGGTGGTTCAACATATGTTAAATCGTAACTACCGGCAATTGGTAGCGGAGTTTCCACTGAAAAAATAACTTGACCAAAAGAAAAGCCAGTTAAAATTAAAGTGCACAATGCAAGTAAATTTCTTTTCATAGTTTTATTTTTTTAACTAAACGAAAATAAGATTAAATTGGTTGGAAACAAAGGTTTATGCCTTGATTTTTTTAATTGAATCTGAATAAAATCTCACATTTTTTTATATACAGCTTCTAACTGTTGACGCACCTTTTGTTCTGAAAACATTTCTATTGCAAATGATCGGATGTACTGTGGATCAAACTCGTATTGATGCTGAATAAAATCTTCAATTTTCTGCTGAAGTGCTTGAACATCTCCTCTCTCAATCTGAAAACCGAGTTTATTATTTACAATATTGGTTAAACCACCACATTTAGTGTAAATACATGGAATTCCTGAAGACCAAGCCTCGGCGATAACAATAGAAAAGGTTTCAACATTGCTAAACTGAACCAAACAGTTTGCTTGCTGTAAAGCTTCCGCAACTTCTTTTTGTGTAGAGCTTCCTCTTAATTCAACCTTATTACTTAATCCGAAAGCAGTAATTTTTCTTTGCGCATCCGCTAAATCTCCATCTGTAATTATTTCAAGGATAAAATCGCACTTTACTTTACTAAAGGCTTCTAAAAGTCCTGAAAAATTCTTGTGCGCTTCATCAATCGTCGAAATATGAATAAACCTATACACCTCGTTTTTAATGGTTGGGTTTGGCTTAAACAAAGTCGTATCTACAACATTAGCTAAGCAATGAAATTCATCTATAAGTTTTCTAGACTGTAAACTTTTCCCCAAATCATAAGAAACAGGTAAAACAAACTTAGCTTTTCTAAAAATTCTTTTTGTCATGGTTTTCATAACAAATGAAGCAGATTCAAAAGCATTGTTTTGAGGAAGAAATCCCGACCAATGTTCGGTAATTAAATAGGGGATTTTTTGACTTCTACTAATATCTAAAGCAGCCAACCCAGCAAACCAAAAGGTATTTACATGTAGAAAGTCGAACTTTTTACCAATAGTCTGTTCACCAACCTTCATCGCCTTTCTATATCTCTTATACTTTAAAAAAGTATGTACCAAAGGTATTTTATGCATTACTTTTCTGTAGTACACGCGTGTGATATAAACATCATTTTCGACGCTATTTTGTATATCAAATTTACTTTTCTGATTTTCAATAGGCAGTGCAAAAAGAACATAAACATTGGCAATGTTATTTGCAACCTCTGCATGTCTTTGTATAAAATTACCTACAGTTGGATGGGTTTTGTTTGGAAACCAACTGGCTAAGAATAACACATTCGGTCTTTTTTTTAGCATACGCTAATATAAGTCAAAAATAGAATTGACGGCAGGAATTCTTTCTACTGTGAAACCTTCGGCATATTTAGAACCAATTTGTCTTCCAAACTCTGCCATCCTTCCTTTTAGAAAGTCTATAAAATCTTCACCAGAAATAGGTGTTTGTGGTTCGCTACTTTCTGGGTTAAAAAACTGTGTTTTATAAGCAAAAATAGCTTCAAACTTTTGCTCTATATAAGGGGTTACATCTATAGCAAAGTCGGGCTTTATATAACGGTCTTGAATATAATGATACACCACTTTTGGTCGCCATTGCTTTTGTGTTTCCCCTTTCCATTTTGTCTCTATTTTTAGGAGTCCAGCCAAAAAGCAAGCATCTGAGATAAACTTAGCACCTTTTCCGTGGTCTGGATGTCTATCTGAAACTGCATTGGCGAGTACAATTTCGGGTTGAAACCTTCTAATTTGTTCTACCAGTTTTAATAAACTCGCTTTGTCTTGAAGAAAAAAACCGTCTGCAATCTGAATGTTGTGTCTTGCCGATACATTAAGAATTCGAGCTGCATCTTCGGCTTCTTGATATCTTGTCTGAACGGTTCCTCTGCTTCCAAGTTCACCTTCTGTTAGATCTACAATTGCTACACGTTTTCCGTTATCAATTTCTTTTATAATTGTTCCTGCAGCTGATAATTCAACATCATCAGGATGTGCGCCTATTGCTAAGATATCAACCTTATCACTCATCTTACAACCAATTTAATATTTCGTCATCTAAGGGAGAGACAGTTGGCGCAATACTCTTTACAAAATCACCCTTCTCATCGATACAAAATTTGTGAAAATTCCATTGTACCTCCTCATGCTGACCTTTTGCAACTGATTCTTCTAACAACCATTTATAAAGCGGATGAATATTTTTCCCTTTCACGGATATTTTACTCATCATTGGAAAGCTTACCCCGTAATTTTTTTCGCAAAAACGTGCAATTTCATTATCTGAACCAGGTTCTTGTGCTCCAAAATCATTCGCTGGAAACCCCACTACAACAAAGTTATCATTATTTTTAGTTGTATATAACTCTTCTAACTGCTCATACTGGGGTGTTAATCCGCATTCGCTAGCTGTATTTACTAAGAGCACTTTTTTTCCTTTTAAATTAGAAAAATTAAAGTTGTTACCTGAAATGTCTTTTACTTCAAATTGATGTAAATTCATACTTATGTTGTTTTCTTTTTTCTTTTATAACGAATGTAAAAAATTGCGCTTATTATTGAGAAGATTAAAAAGTATATTACTGTTGAGATCACCCAATCTGGCGTTTCTGACGTTCCTTCTCCTTGAGCATAAGAGTGTAATCCAGTAAGTTTAAAGTTAACGCCAAAGAAGGTAAAAATAATACTCGCGTAGCCCCAAAAGGTAACAAGATTAAAAACAAATTTATCTTTCAAACCAGGAATATACCTCAAATGCAAAATAACTGCGTAGGTAAGTATAGAAACTAACGCCCAAGTTTCTTTCGGATCCCATCCCCAATATCTACCCCAAGACTCATTTGCCCAAACTCCACCGAGAAATGTACCTATTGTGAGCATAAACAAACCGATGGTTATGATCATTTCAGAAACGGCAGTCATTTCATTTATATTCATCGTTAAACGCTTGCCGTTATTCTTTCCTCTAAATAAGTAAAGAGTTAAATTAAAGAGCGAGAGCATAGCGCCAAGTCCCAGAAACGCATAAGAACTTGTTATGATAGCAACATGAATCATTAACCAGTATGACTTTAATACCGGTTGTAAATTAGATATTTCTGGATCTAATAAATTTAACTCAGAAACGAAAAGAATTAAAGCAGCTAATACGGCTGTTGCAGCTGTAATTGCTCCGTGTCTTCTAGCAAAAATTAAACCTACTAAAACGGCACACCAAGCAATAAAAACGATTGCTTCATAACCATTACTCCAAGGTGCGTGTTCAGAGATATACCACCTATAACCTAAACCAAAACCATGCGCTAGAAAGGTAAAGGCTAAAACTAGCGTAAAAGGGATTGCAATATATTTAAAGATTTTTTCTTTTATTGGACTAGGAGTAGACAAAACGCGAAAAAAGAAAACAACAATTAGTAACAAACCAATTAACAGATAGCTGTATTGTGCTTTTTTAAAAACATCACTCTCATTATATATGATTTCGGCATTTACTTTTCCTTTGGAAGGCATTTCGTTTTGGGCGAATTTTCTTTGGTACTTCTTTAATTGTGTAAGTAAATTGAGAGCGTTCGCTTCTTCCTTTTTACTATCTGTACTTAACCATGCTTTGTGTAAATATTCTGCAGCTAGATCCATAGCCATTTTATCATCTGCAGCGTCTTGACCAAGAAATGGCCATAACCATGTATTATTAACATCATTACGAATAGGAATAATTCTTAGATGTCTAAATTGTAATATTTCAGAAACAATGTTATATCGTTCTCCTAACTTCACGATTTCTTTATCGTATTCAGACTTTTTTGAATCGGGTTTATTATGCGCTACTTCGTATTCATCTGACCACTTAAAAGAGCCATCATCTTCAGATATCTCGTTTAAAGACACGTATTTTTCTGTCCCAAGAGTTTCCCTAATTTTCGAGGATACGTAAATAATCTTTTTGTCGACCCAATAAGGTGCAGCCAAATGCATACCCATAACAACTTGTACAGCATTTTTTCCTTCGTATGTATTTCCTCTGTGTACTTTTCGAAGCAGCTTATCTGCCATGGTATGAAAGGGAATAATTCTACCGCTGTAGTCTTGAATTAATAAGGAAGCAAGCGAATCTGAATGTAACTGTGAAATATACTCAAACTTAAAATCGTCTGGTAAGCTAAAACGCTTTTTTGATTTAACAGCAGCTGTTTTGGTCTCTAACCCTACTTCTTCATGATCATGCCCTTCTCCTGGAGCGTGATTATGTCCTTCGTGCCCATGATCGTGTAGCTCTCCATTCGAGTGATCATGACCATCTCCCTCATAATGTTTTTCTTCAATTTGATTGTTTTGAGCATAACTTTCAGCACTGAATCCAAAAGACAGGAAAATCCCCAACACAAGCACTTTGAGAAGTGCTCTTTTTTCTCTTGATTTTGTTACCATTCTACTCAATTCTCTAAAACGACCTCCATAAGTAATAAGCGATAAGACCATTCCGATTGCCATGAGCAAATATCCTAAATAAGTTACATTCGTTCCCCACCAATCATAATTTACACTTAAAACGGTTCCAGACTCATCTGGGTAGTAATTAGACTGAAAGAAACGATATCCATCATAATCCATTACATTATTCATAAAAATTCTTTGGTCTCTATAAATACCTTTTGTAGAATCAATAACCGTTACTTCTGAAGCGAAAGAACTGGCCATATTAGAACCTGGATATTTATCTAGCTGAAAATCATTACACCTTACATAAAAAGGCAACTCTATTGGCATTGGACCATAGCCTGCCTGAATGTACAGATCGTTATATTTAAAAGGAATAAGTGTCATTTCTTGACCATTTTTATAAGGCAGTTCTACTCTTTCGGTTCTCTCTCCTTGAGAGATGTCCACCACCAAATAGTTAATTCCTTCGTCTTTAACCTTAGACTTTTTTCTTACGCGTGCTGTTTTCGAACGATATTCTTTAAACATAACACTTTCAGAAGCAAAGTTATATAGACGACCAGACTCAAATAAAATAGCTGAATCAGCTACAATACTTTTCACTGCAGATGAATCTAAGAAATTGTTTGCTCTGTCTTCTTTTCTAAGCTTCAACATATCTACTTGAGCAAATGGCTTAATTGAAGACACTTTTAATTGTCCGCCAACCTCAGTAATCTTGATGCCTGGGTCAGCATCTTTATCATTAAAAGAAATAATTTCAGTACCGATTAGCATAGATTCTCCTTCTACCAAATATTTAGTTTCTCCTTGAATCACAAATTCTAAAGCAGCTGTAGAAATTGTATCATTTGATTCTACTGTTTCAATTCTATTTTCTAAGTAATTGACGTACTTTACTTTTAGTGGTTTTTTATTAGGCAATGCAAAATCGACCTCGAAACCATTGTCAAAATACTCTGATAAATATTTTTCTTCTTTGTGCTCTAACCCATTTATTCTATCGTCTACACGAAATAAAATATGCGGTTCTGAGCTGTAAATGATATTGGTTGCTTCTCCCTCGCCTATTGGCATTTGACCTTCAAAAGAAAAGTGTCTGGTAATTCCAGATCCGATAATGATAATAATGAACGAAAGGTGAAAAGAAAACAATGCAACTTTTTGTTTCGTGTACATTTTGTACTTAAAGATATTGGCAATCAAACCAAACGCCAAATAAACAAGTAATATCTCGAACCACACGGCATTAAATACGGTAATTTTAGATGCGGGTGTTCCATAATCACTTTCAACAAAGGTTGCATACGCAATTGCAAATCCGAACGCGAAAATACCCATTGTCATTGCACCCATTGAGAAAATCCCTCTAATAACTTTGTCCATTTTTTTACTTTAAATCTTCGGTTAACAAAAATACTGAATCTGAATGGGTAAAAGGCTATATTTCGAGGCTATTTTTTAGGTTGATAGCGTCAACAACGTTACTTTTACGCCGAATGGAAAGTTTTGGTAAAATAGCTATTCTAGGAACCGGAAACGTCGCTTGGCATTTGTGCAAGGCTTTGTTAGCTGCAAATTTATCTATTTCTGGTATTTACGGCAGAAATAAAAAAAGTTTGAAAGCGTTTAAAAGCGATTTTGATCTTCCTGTTTTTACAGATTTAATAGAAATAAACACCGCAGACGTAGCAATTTGTGCTGTTTCTGATAACGCCCTTGTTAATTATCTTGAAGAACTTCAACTTACTATACCTGTTGCATATACTAGCGGAAGTATACCATTAGAATCATTTTCAATTAATCAAATTGGTGTTTTTTATCCTTTGCAAACCTTTACAAAAGGTACTGATTTATTGCTTGATAACGTTCCTTTTTTGATCGAAAGTAAAGATGAAATATTAGCCAAGAAATTGTACAACCTTGCAGCCAAAATATCAAAAAGCGTGCATTATGCAGACAGTAAAACACGGAGTGAACTACATTTAGCAGCAGTTTTCGCCAACAATTTTACAAATCACATGTTTACCATTGCGGAGACATATTTAAAACAACAAAAAATTGATTTTAATTTTTTATTACCGTTGATTGAAGAGTCTGTAAAAAAGTTAAATCTTAATGCTGCCAAAGCTATACAAACGGGTCCTGCAAAACGAGGAGACCAAAATATAATTCAAGCACATTTGGATAAATTAGGCGGTAGAGAAAAAGAAATTTATGCCTTATTAACCAAGGCTATACAAGAAAAACATGAAAAGTTATAAAGAAAACTTACCTAAAATTACAACATTAATTTTTGACGTTGATGGTGTTTTAACCAATGGAGATGTGATTTTGATGAATAACGAGGTTGTTCGAATTTTAAACTCTCGAGATGCTTATGCATTACAATATGCTGCTAAAGTAGGAATGCGCGTGTTAATTATAACAGGAGGAAGCTCTAAAGAAGTTGAAAAGCGCTTGCTGGGTTTAGGCGCTACTGAAGTTTGCTTAAATAGTGCGAAAAAAATCGATGTGTACGAAAGTCTTAAAAAGAAATATAACTTTTCTAATGAAGAGGTTCTTTATATGGGAGACGATTTGCCTGACTATGAAGTGTTAAAGGTAGCTGGCGTCTCTACTTGTCCGCAAGACGCTGCCATTGAAATAAAACAAGTAGTTGATTACCAATCTCCTTTCAATGGAGGTCAACATTGCGTTAGAGACGTTATTGAACAAACGCTTCGTGTACAAGACAAGTGGTTTAAAGAAGAAGCGCTAACTTGGTAATTAGTATTTCACCACTTTGAGTACTTGAAAAGTTTTTTTTGACTTTAAGTTTAATGTATATAGACCTTCTGGATAAGACGTAAGGTCTATCTGTTTTTCGTTAATTAAGGTTTGAAGTAATTTGCCTTGAGCGTTATAAACATCGATTTTAAGGTATTCTAACGCAGTTGATAAGCTTATTTTTCCATTTGTAGGGTTTGGATATACGCTAAATTGAGCTAATTCGTCTTTGTCGACTGAAACAATATTGTCTAAAAAAGAATCATCAGGTAAGGTGGTCTCTCTATTCGGACCTAACTTAATCAAACACAGTTGTGCACCACTATCGTCAAAAAAGTTTTGCTCACCAACCATAACCGCTCCTCCGTCTGCGGACATGATCATATCGTAAATAAAATCATTCTTGGTTTTTGAAAAATTAAACGCAAAGTTATCGTAACCAAAACTGTTATTAAACCCAACAATGAAACTATCGTAAAAACCATCCTCAAATAAGCCTACGCTGGGTGTATTTCTTCCTGTATGCACTGTGTAAATAAGACTTGAATCTAATGTTGAAACGATACTTACTCCGTGAAGCTCTCCATTCCTATTTTCTCTAAAATTCGCTTCTAGGGTTCCGTCTAGACTCATCCTAAAGAATTGCACTTCAGAAGCAACGTCATATTGAGAGTAAGATGAGCCAACTCCTCGTACTTTATCATCATTCCCTATAACGAAATCTTCAACCACGCTGTTTCCGTCTAATTCAAGTTGCGAAGTCCAAAGAACATTTCCATTTAAATCAAGCTGAACCATGTTTCCTTTTTGCATCAGAGAATCTGAATTAAAAACTGAACCTCCTGCATAAAGAAATCCTTGATAATACGCGCAAGCATACACTTCATCATCTAAATTTGAACCAAAATAAGTGCTCCACACCTCGTTGCCATCTTTATCATATCGATACAAGCCCCAATCTTTGGCACCGTTCCCAAAACTAAATGTTGAGCCTACTAAAAATACACTAGAATCAGGTAAAATAGTCATATCTAAAATTCTATCCCAATCGGCTCCACCAAAGATTACTTCCCAAAGCACATTTCCATCTTCATCTGTTTTAACTAGGTAATTATCAAAGCTTCCGTTTGATTGCGTAGTAGAAAATCCGGCTAAATAAATACAATAATTCTCGATATATTTTACTCTTCTAAATTCCTCAGCGCCTGTACCTCCGTAACTTTTAGACCACTGAAAGTTCCCAAGTGAATCTGTCTTCATCAGTAAACCTTGCGCCGGAGCAATTTCGAAACTAGAAGATGCACCTGCAATTAAATAACTACTATCTTCCGTTTGTGTCAAGCCGTATCCGTAATCATATCCGTTTCCTGAGAAAAGTTGATGAAAGGAGATTTGACTCTCTGTATGAAAGGAAAAGAAGAAGAATAATATAAATCCGTATCTCTTTAAAAACTCCATATTGCTCTAATTACGGTAGATGCTCCTCTACCCTGTTCCGATAATAATCCAATAATATCTTCTGTTCCCAAACTTAGGCTAAGTGACTTAGACATATAGCTGCCGTATAATCCAAATTTCAAATTTGAAAAACCTCCGTACATAATTTGAGATCCTGCATTAAAAACCTCATTAATTCTCCAATGAAGTCCTGCATAAACTTGTGGTAAATAAGCTAATGTAGGCATTAGCCTTGTTCCAAAAAAAGATTGAAACTTACGTACATCATTTAAGTCTACTTCTTTACCTATCTGTATAAACGTAGGCAAAAGCGTAAGGGTTGAGGTCGTATCTAATATTACACCTAAGGTATCTTGTATTTTTTGTTGATCAAAACCGGATAAATTAGTGAGTTGAGTAAATGAAAAACCAGTGTAACTGATTGTAGTATCTACTTGTCTATTCACTGAACTATTAAAAAGAACAGCTCCCAAATTATTTACTTTAAAACTTAACACGCCATTAAAACTATCATTATTTAACCCAAATGGAACATAGAAAGCAGCATCTATACCTAATCCCCAACCCTTAAAAGTGGAGCTAGAGCCAGCTGCACTCAAAGCACCGTCCATAGAAAAATTAAGCATATTATTGTCTGTATTAGAATACGATGCTGTACGGGTATAAAAATCAGTAAATGCATGCGCTCCAATCAAATTTAGATGTACAGACGACTGATTTTTTTTACTAAATAAGCCAAATCCAATTTTAGAAAAATAATGTGTGTTTAAATTTAAATTATCTAAATTTAGATTATCTACGTTCATATTTCCCTGAAACAAAAGTTGATATGCATCTCTACTGTAATTTGCTCCAACTACTAATTGCTGCCCTACTTTGGCAGACCAACCCAAATTGGGGAATTTATTTTTTAAAAAAACTGCGTGTCTATATTCAATTTCACCGAGTATATTTATCCCTATTCTGTTAGTTGTATTATGATTATTTAATTGATCTACTACTAATTCAGATGAAATATTACCACCATAAATGAACTTCTTTGCCATCTCGTTTTGAACGGCAGTAAGACCAACAATTCCGTACCCGTTAATTGCGATTGACGATTGGGTGGTAGAATCTACTCGATATGTAGGCAAAAACTGTTGCGCATTCAGAGCAGTGCTTACAATAATAAAACTTAAGATATTAAAAACTTGCTTGAACATTAAAATTTGTGAAAAGGTCTATAATTAATTGTGAGTCGGCATAAACGGTTTGCACACCACCTGCTGAAGCATCTAATATTGCAGTATATATTATTTTTTTGGTTTTATCTAACATTTGTGTTTGAGTGTTAGACAATGTATACTTTAGGCTATTTTCAACCAAAGGAACAGGTGATATTGTGGTAGTTGTGCTGTATGCTTCAGCTATGTTTTCTGCACTAGATAAAGTAGTTAATAAAACATTGTTTTCATCTAAAAGACCAATAATCAGCTGTCCCGAAAAAGGAAAACTATTTTGGGTTTCTACACGTATTTCGCCTTCGATAACTTTTGTTTGGTTGGTTGACTGATTGAAATCAAAATCTAAGGTATCAGTAAAAACAAGTTGATTTACTCCCAACTGCAAAGGCATCGTAGCTTCTAAATTTAAGGCAAGCTTGCTGTTACCGAAAATTTCATCAAATCCTCCTGAGGTATTCCCTAAAGGGTTAAGCTCTACTGCATAATCCACAGTATATTGACTTCCTAAATTTTCTATAAACTGTTCTATATTTGAATTAGAAGATGAGAAACTGTAAGCAGTTACACTTGGCGTAAGCGTGCTCCAACTGCCCGTAGCTGGATTTATATTTTTGAGCACACCAATGTCTTGATTTGAAAGTGAAACAGACGTATTTTGGTTTGAATTAAAACTAGAAATCGTATTTATCTTTGCTTGTCCTGCTGCTTTAATTCCATTTTCCAATGTTAACGCAATCTGAACATTTTCTACATCGATACTCCCGCTCGTAATACGGTTCAATATATCTAAATCTAGATTTTGTGCGTCTTCTAAAATTAAATTACCAAAATAACCTCTAGCATAACTAAGCTCTATGTCGCTCAACGAAAACGTAAAAGTAAAAATGTCTGTGTCTGTAATTAAGGTGCTTGGTCCGTCTGGACTCGAACTTACTTGCATTATAGATTGAAGTTTATTAAAACTATTGCCTAATTCTCCTGTTAAATCTAAAGTGTACCCAGAAAAATCTAACGTAAACTGTTTTTTACCCAAAACTCCATTTAACATTGCTGGAACAGTCTCTGTTGTTTGAAATACGTTGCCATCTTTTTCAACCCCAGGAAGCGTAATATTAAAAATTGCTGGAATATCAAGCGGATTAATAATTTCGACAAGGGCAACACCTGCATCAACCACAACTTGCCTTAGTTCAACATCATCTAAATCGAAAGTAAATTCATCTACATCGTTCACAAAGTTAGCACCCGGCGAAGCGAAAATTGAGGGAACTGGAATTACAAAGTTTTGTTCAACTGTAGTATCAGGAATATTTACGTATTCATTTATATCAAAAGAAAATAATTCTCGCTTGTACGTAATATCTAAACTTTGACCTGTATTCACTGATACAAAACCACTATCTACCCAATTATCAAAAGTTAATGTATCTTTAATTAATGGAATATTCCAATCTGTTATCCAAGTTGTTGGTTCTTTTTTACAGCTCGAAACCGAAATCAAGAAAAATAAAAAGAAGATCGTTTTTAGCCTCATCATATACCTAAACGTAAATGTAGTTATTGTAGTTGGTTAATTTAAAGCAGCGTTCCGCAAAATTTACAGTGCACGGCGTCGTAATCATGACCTTCTTTTGAGCAATTTGGACAAGCTTGAGTACTGATTTTTGCTTGATTTCCTGCTTTAACAATTTCATTTGTTACAATACCTGTTGGAACAGCTAGTATTGCGTAACCAAAAATCATAACAATAGAAGCGATTGCCTGACCCAAGGCAGTTTCTGGAGAAATATCTCCGTAACCTACGGTTGTAAGCGTAATGATTGACCAATAAATACTTCTAGGAATACTATCAAAGCTCGAATCTGGTCCGCCTTCTACAAGATACATAATTGTACCCATAATGATTACAATCATTAAAACACCTAGTAAAAAAACAGAGATTTTATACTTACTTTTTGAGAGTGCTGTAGTAAGTACTTGTGCTTCTTTCAAAAAATGAGAGAGTTTTAAAATTCTAAAAACCCGTAACAAACGAATAGAACGTATTACGGCCAAAGAGTGCGTTCCGGTAATAAATAAACTAATGTAAGTTGGAATAACAGATAAAAGGTCAATTAAACCGTAAAACGAAAAAATATAGGCAAATGGCTTTTTAATAGAAATGATGCGTAAAAAGTATTCTACGGTAAACAACAGCGTTAGTGTCCATTCTATCGGCACAAAAATATAACCATATAACTCACTATACGTTGGAACACTCTCTAACATAACTGTTAAAACCGAAAGTAAAATTGCTACAAGTAAAACTACATCAAACAGTTTACCGTTTCTTGTTTCAGCTTCATAAATAACCTCGTGAAGTTTTAGTTGCCAAGCTTTGAGTTTGACTTCTCTATTTCTTATATTTAGCTTTTTAGGCACGTTTGCTAAGTTAATAATTTGAAATAAAGATAGCTTGAATTTATTAGAAAAATCAATTAGTCTGCACAGCTTTGGGTTTCTACTTTTTTAAAACTATTAAATGAAATTTAGTAACAAAGGCACTAAATTTGCGTTACTTTACAATATGAAAGGTTTATTCTATATTCTTCTTCTTTTTCAAGTATTTGCTGCGTTTGCTCAAACCACTCAAAAAGACGTAGTAATAAATGAAGCTGAACTTGTAAAACGTCTAAATAAACTGCGTTCTGCAAAAACTGATGTTTTACTTAAAGCCTACAACGACTCTTTTAAATTACAACTTTTAGAAGAGTTAGAAAAAGAGGTTGCGCGTGAATATCCATTTGAGCAATTAACCTCGATTGGAAAACTAATGTCTAATGATAAAACAGTACGTGTTTTTAGTTGGAACTATCAAAAAGAAAATGAGATTAACGTTTACACTGCAATTATTTCTAGATATGACAAACGAAAGAAAAAAACAATCATTACAGAATTAAAGAAAAACGAATTTGGTATACGCGCTGATGAAAAAAGTACGCTGACACCAGACAATTGGTATGGCTGTTTGTATTACGATATTATAGAAGTAAAAAAAGGAAGCAGAGATTATTATACGCTTTTAGGGTATGATGCCGGAGATGGCTTAACGCATACAAAACTTGTTGATGTTCTTTATTTTTCGGGATCAACACCTAAATTGGGTTACAATTTATTTAAAATTGATGATAAAATTCAAAAACGTGTCTTTATGGAACACGCTAAAAAAGCCACGATGACTTTGCGTTATGATTCAAATAGAGATAAAATTGTTTTCGACCATTTATCTCCTGAATCTGAAGGTCTTGCAGCATTTAAAGAGTATTGGGTGCCAGACATGTCTTACGATGCAATGAATTTTACAAATGGAAAATGGATAGTAGAAGAAGATATAATTGCAATTAATAAAGAAAAGCAAAACAAAATAACAATTTCTACCTACGACGAAAAAAACGATACCATTAAGGCCGTTACAATTAAAGATAACTGGGAATCTCCAGGAGGTAAGCATACAATAGCCTTGCCCAAAGAAAGTAAAGATAAAAAGAGCAAAGCACGCACTAAAAAGAAAAAAGACCCTGACTTTAACGGGGTTTCATACGGAACTTTAGGAAGAAAAAAGAAAAAGAAACAATAGCTTTTATTTAACGAATGTTGCAAAATTAGACTGCGCAAGTAGAACGGGCCAGTTATTTGTTAAACTGTCTAATGTTTTTATAAGCGGATCCAAAACTAATGTGTCTTCTGAATAATTTACAAGTGTATCAAAATTAACCTGTTTAAGTTGTTCTCCTTCCATTAAAGTAACTTTCATACGGGTAAAAAAATCAACATTTAGCTCTTTTCCCAATGCTTTAAGAAAATGAACAGAAGCATCAATAGAGCAACCAGAAGGCGGAGTTATATTCTCATCTACTACAACTGCAACAAAAAAAGGATTGATCAAAGCAGCAGTTGCCCACAGCTTTTTTCCGTGCGCAGCCCAATCTTTTGTAAATTTACTTAACTCTTCTTCAACAAAGTTCTTTTCTGTTGCATCTAGTTTTCTATCTGTTTGATACAACCAAACTCTACTATCCAAAGGAAAATCTTTAAATTTCTCTAAATTTTTCATTACTCAATTATTTTTCGTTTTTTAGAATAACCCCAAGTTTGAAATAGGCCTAGCGCTCCGTTATCCCAATTTGTTGTGGGATTTGTTGGAGCTGCGGATTGTCCAGATAAAATAACAGACACTTCATTATAATAGTTGTAGGTGGTTTCATTTAAACTGCGCAACTCAATATCTACCGTATCACCGATTTGAAATCTATCTGTAAATAAAGGAACTTGAACATTTCCTGCACCAGTTACCTCGTTGTCAAATAAAAATAAATCATCCGGCTCATATAAAAGTGTATCTCCAACAAAGGGAACAACTCTAAAAAAGATGTCTTTCGACTGATCATTGTTAAAATTCATGAAGGCAACATAACCTTCATCTCCAAATAAATCTTCTTCAACGAAAAGGGTAGAAATAAAACTTAATGCTGTTACCTCTTGTAAAAAAGAAGTTGCCGTATATACTTCTCCGTTATGTTCAATGCGTAGCGTATAATTTGAATTAAATATTGGCACATAATTATTTAATTCATACGTACCGCCACCTATATTAGGTACATTTACTTCAACTCCTGCACTGTCAATCATAGTTACAAGTGCTGCATCAATCGGAGCTGATTCCTCGTTTGAGAAGTAATTTGAGCTTAATCCCAAAATTACTCGGATATTTTCGTCTGTTGCATTATAAACTGCATCAATTGAAAGTTGAGGATCAGCTTCATTCAAATTTACATCAATCACCTTCTGGCAAGATGAAAACGCCAATAAAACAACTGCGCTTAAAAATAATAGATAATTTTTCATGGTGTTTTATTTTAATTCAAAGTTGTATGTTATCGCAGGTATTAATCTAAAAAGCGTGGTTTGTACGGCTTCCTGACTGCCATCTTCTGCTTCTCTAAACGTAATGGTATACGCATTTTCTCTTGCGTAAGCATTGTAAATTGAAAAATTCCAATTATGCGTAAATTTTGGTCTTTCTTTCATATACCATGTACATCCTAAATCTAAACGGTGATAATCTGGCATTCTATAAGAATTTCTTTCTTGGTAATACGGCAAAACAATTCCATCTTGTTCGTACTTACCAAAAGGAAAAGTAACCGCATCTCCAGTATAATATACAAAAGCTGCACTTAAGGCAACCTTCTCGTTCAACTCATACATCATAACTACTGATATATCGTGTATTCTATCTTGTCTTGCAGAAAATTTTCTTCCATTATCAATATCATCAAACTGTCTTAAAGAACGTGATAACGTGTAGCTTAACCAGCCAGTAAATTTACCTTTTGTTTTTTTCACTTGAAACTCTAATCCGTAAGCTTCACCGTCGCCATAAACAAGTTCTCCTTCTACTAAATCGTTAAAAACAAGATCAGCTCCTGGTCTGTAATCAATTTGATTTTGAAAATCCTTGTAATAAATTTCTGCCGACGTTTGATAGGTATTGCTTTTAAAGTTATGGTAGTAACCCAATGCAATTTGATCTGCAATTTGCGGTTTTACATTGTTAGAGCTTGGCACCCACACGTCGGTCGGACTTGAAGTAGTTGCATTTGAAAGTTGATGTAAATACTGGAAATTTCTATTGTAACCCAATTTAATAGAATTGTGATCTGAAAGCACAAAACTAGCAGAGAATCTCGGTTCTAAACCCTGCTGATACTTTACTGTCTCCCATGTATCATAAGTTCGAGTTTCTAGTAGCTCTCCCGCATCATCAAAGTCATACGCATCTGATCCAATAAGACCAAAACCAGAATAACGCAACCCATAAAGCAAGGCAAATCGTGGAGAGATTTGGTGTTCATTTTGAATAAATGCACCGTACTCCATAGCTGTTCTAGATTTTAATACAATTTCTTCAAAATTTATATTATCTCCAGCTTCTAACCTTCCAGGTCTAAATGTGTGATGTATAGCATTTACTCCAAATTTAATTGTGTTTTTACTATTTAGAAAATAAGAAAAATCTTGTTTTACATTATAATCTTGAATGGAAGATTTCACACCAAAAGAATCATCTCCAGAACCTACGGTAAAGCTGTAATTAAAATTAGAAAAAATGAGAGAAGTATTAGAAAACAACTTGTCGTTTACAATTCTATTCCACCTTACGGTTCCAGTTGCGTTTCCCCAGTCAAAACCAAATTGATCCGCTAACTCAAGCACGTCTCTACCAAAATATCCAGAAACAAAAATTCTATCTTTATCCGAAACACGGTAATTTGCTTTCATATTTAAATCATAGAAGTACAATTGTGTTTCGTTCAAATCTGGGTTATTTGAAAGCTTTAAGAACAAATCAGCATAACTTCTTCTTCCAGAAATAATAAAAGAGCCTTTATCTTTAACAATTGGAGCTTCAAGCGTTAAACGAGAAGAAATTAATCCCAAACCTCCAGAAACGCCAAATTTCTTCATGTTTCCATCTCTCATCTTAACATCCATAACAGAAGATGCTCTACCACCATACTCTGCTGGGATTCCCGACTTATATAAAGAAACATCTTTTATTGCATCTGAATTGAACACTGAGAAAAAACCAAGTAAATGAGACGCATTGTAAACGGTAGACTCATCGAGTAAAATCAAATTTTGATCAATTCCTCCACCGCGTACATAAAATCCTGCATTTCCTTCTCCAGCGCCTTTTACTCCAGGAGTGAGTTGAAGAGTTTTCATAATATCCTTTTCTCCAAACAAAACGGGTAATGTTTCTATTGATTTTGGATCAAATTTGGTTACGGCCATTTGCGCGCCAGTGATATTTTCATTTTCTTTTTCTGCTTCAATAACCACTCCTTCTACTTCTTGAACATCTTTAGGAATAGTTAACTCAACATTTATAGTTTGATTATCTGTTAATTCAATTTGCTTAATCAAATCATCATAACCCAAAGAGCGATAAATTACAGTATACTTTCCGGATGGAATAGTTAGACTATAAAAACCATATACATTGGTTTGAGCTCCTGTATTCTCTAGTTCCTTAACGATTACTGATGCACCAAATAAATCTTCTCCGTTGGTAGCATCTTTTATCGAACCAGAAATTGTGAAATTTTGCGCAGTAACCATCTTCCCAAAAAGTAACAGTAGTAAGAAGATAAGTGCCGTATTTTGTTTATTCATATGAAGTTACTTTATGCTTTTCAAAGCTTTAGAAGACAAATTTACATTTATATAACGAGCTACATCTCATTTTTGTATTAATGGTATGTTTTATTTCTTCAATAGATTAGACCAATCATATTTCACTTCGCTTAAAAATAATCCATGCGCTGGAGCACTTGCTTTTGCTCTGCTTCTACTTTTAGCGTTAAGTATGTTCTTTACTTCTTCTGGCTTTATTTTTTGCTGACCAACTTCTAACAATGTACCAACGGTTGCACGCACCATATTTCTAAGAAATCGATTGGCTTTAATCTCGAAAAACAAGCTCCCGTCTTCGTTCTTTTTCCATTGTGCAAAACGCACATCACAAATATTGGTTTTAACATCGGTATGCATCTTGGCTAAAGAAGTAAAATCTTGTTCTCCAGTCAAATAAACACACGCCTGATTCATTAACGCTACATCTAAAGGAGTAGAAACGAAATATGAAAACGCACTATTAAAAGGATTTTTTCTGTTCGATATAAAATACTGATAAGTTCGCTCTAAAGCATCGAAACGTGCGTGTGCATTCTCATTTACTTGTACTATTGACAAAATTGCTATAGCTTCAGGAAGCATTCTGTTCAACTTAAATAAAAACTTATTCTCGTTTTCTATTGTAGGAAAATCAACGTGTAAATAAAAATTAGAAGCGTGTACACCTGTATCTGTTCTTCCGCAACCTACAACTTTAACAGGCTTATTAGAATTTAACTTTGTTAGAGCACGCTCTATCGTTTCTTGAACAGATATTTCTCTGGGTTGAACTTGCCAACCAAAAAACGCTGTACCGGCATACGAAAGTTCAAAAAAATACCTTTGCACCATAAGCACAAAGGTATATTTAAATCGTATTTAAATTTTATTTCAAGATAGAAATGTCTCTAATCAATAATGATTTTCTTTCTAAATGAATTAAATTTTCGTTCTTTAATTCATTTAGCAAGGTTGTAACCTTTTGTCTTGAAATTGCTGTAATACTCGCAATCTCTTGATGCGTTAAACGATGCTTTACTAGAATTTCGTGCCCAATAGGTTTTCCAAGGTCTTGCGCTAATTCTTTAATAAAGTCGATTAGTCTTGTTCTTGCGTCTTTGAACATTAGCGCTTCCATGCGTTTTTCTGTTCGTTTTAATCTTTTGGTAACTTGCTTCATTACTTTTTCATTTAGAACAGGGTGCTCTTGAAGTAATTTAGCCATATTATCTTGAGAAATAGAACAAATAATTGTATCCTCATCCATAGCCATTGCAAAATCTTCTCGTTTTGCATCCGGGTTTTTCTCTAGCAAACTTAGCTCACCAAACATTTCACCTTCATAGATAATTGCTTTGATGTTTTCTTTTCCATTCGGCGAATGCTTACCTACTTTAATTCTACCGCTGGCTAAAAAATGAATATCTTTTGTTGGATCGTCTGGAAAAAAAACATACTCATGCTTATTCAGCTTTCTGGTATTGGTTAATGTTTCAATTTTCTTTTTATCCTCGAAAGAGATTCCATCAAATAAGTTGATTGAATCTATGTGCCATAATTTTGTTAACTCTGTTGTCATATCTTATCTTTTTAATGCGTCACATCTTTTAGACGACAATTGTTTTAAAAACTTTCACTAAACTTTAAACAGTTATCTAAATAACACAATAGAATAAAAAATGTTTTCTGGTTTACATTAAAAATCAAAATTATTTGGATGTGGTCCGCTACGCTGGTTTGTATCTAACCTAGAAATAAGCTCTAACTCCTGCTCTGAGAGGGTAAATGCTTGCAAATCAAAGTTTTCTAAAATTCTTTTTTTAGAAGCAGATTTAGGAATAACGGCTATGCCTTTTTGTATAAAAAACTTTAGCGCAATTTGATAAATTGATTTGTTGTGTTTTTGGGCACTACTTTCTAATGCTTTTAACTGATTTACTTTACCAAACATAAGTGTGCGCCAACTTTGCATTTGAATATTATGCGTTATACAAAATGCATGCATCTGTTTTTGCTGAAAAGCAGGATGCGCTTCTACCTGGTTCAAAGCAGGAAATGATCCAAAGGTCTGCTCAACCTCTGTAAGCTGCTCTTCGGTAAAGTTACAAACACCTACTTGCTTAATTAATCCTTCTTTCTGTAAATTCAGCATTTGCTCATAAGCCGTTTGCCATTTGTTTTTAACAGGCCAATGCACTAAATAATAGTCTACATAATCTAATTGCAATTTATCCAAACTCCTTAATAGACTATCTCTAGCGGTAGATTCGCGCATTTCATCGGTCCACATCTTTGTAGTTACCTTAAAATCTGTACGCGCTCTGTTGGTTTGACTGAGTGCCTTACCAATTTCTTTTTCGTTGTTATAAAAAGAAGCTGTATCAATTAACTTTATTCCATTTTCTAAAGCAAACAGCACATTCTCTGTACACGTATCGCCTATTAATTTATAGGTTCCTAAACCTTGAAGTGGAAAACTATCTTTGTTCATTCAATGTATTGTTTTCATTTGTTTCCTTGCTCAATAGTAAGGTATATATAAAAGAAATAACCACCATTATAAAGTAGGTTATCTTATCAAAGAGAGATATATCTTCTAAAAAGTAAGTAAAACTTAGCATAAAAACCATTAATAAAAAGTGTAGACCAATTGCACTGAAATAAAGAACGGCAAAAATTCTTTTTTTTCTGTACAAGAAGATTAAGCTCACAAAAATGTTTATCCAAATAAAAATATCTACGAACTGAAACTGCTTAAAACTAACCAGAAACGTTTCTCCATCAAACCCTAACTCTTCTCCTCTTCTTCGAACTATTGCAGCAATTGAAATACCCTTGTTTTCTTTAATTAACTCTTTTAAGGCAATAGCAAAATAGCTGATTGTACTCCACAACATAAAAATAAACCAAGCCACCAAATTGACATAAAAAACTGTGCGTGTAAATGCATCTGGACGTTTTTTACCAAAAATAAAATTTCTAATTTTAAGTATAATCGGTAAAGCATCTTTTGGTTCTACTTTATCTAACTTACTTGTATCTATTTTTAAAGCCATAATTTATAGGGTATAAATGTAATGATTTGACAAATTAATTAACTTTGAATTATGCAAAATTTCTTAAAAGAAACTCCTTTTCTTGATTACTCTTCTAGCGAAATTCAAAACTATATTTCTGAATTTATTGCATTACCCTCTAAAAAAGAAAAAGCAATTGCACTTTATTACAAAGTTAGAGACGGTTTTCTGTATGATCCGTATCATCTAAATCTTACACAAGAAGGTTTAACTTCTAGCACTATTTTAACAAAAAAAAGAGCTTGGTGCGTTGAAAAATCTATAGTAATGGCTAGCTGTGCAAGAGCCTTAGGTATCCCTACAAAACTAGGCTATGCAATTGTTAAAAACCATATTGGAGTTGAGAAATTAACACACTACTTAAAAAAGTCCGAAATTGTTTTTCATGGATACCTAGAATTATTTATTAACGATAAGTGGGTAAAGTGTACACCTACATTTGACCAACGAGTTTGTAGAATAAGTAAAGTTACTCCCTTAGATTGGAATGCTGAAGAAGACTCTATGTTTCAAGAATTTGAGAAAGATAAGCGCTTTATGGAGTATACTCATTTTTACGGTAGCTTTGAAGATGTTCCTTTACAACTGATGAATGACGAGATGAAAATCCATTACCCACATCTATTTGAAGAAGTTTTCAACAGTAAAGCGTTTTCTTTTTTTCATTTGTAACCACTCACAGTCGTTTCGTTTATAGATATTTGTATGCTAAGTTTTTATGATGATTAGATTTACTGCCATACTCTTTTTTCTTGTTTTTGGATTGCGCGCTCAAGAAAACAATTTCTTTACAGCACAAGAAAGAGCCTATTTGTATCACACTGTTAAAAAGAGTCCAATTTTAGAGCAAAACCTAGGGAGATACATCCAGTATTCTGGTAAAAAAATTCTCTTACCAAACGGAAAAATAAACTATGATAGTACAGAGTTAATTATCATAAATAATCCAGAACAACTACTCATTAATAGTAATGAAATTGCTAAATCTCCTAAAGGTTTACTTGCAGAACTAGCCAATAAAATGGCATTGTGGGAGCTGAATAAGTTACTTTTATCGAAAAGAAAAAACGACTTAAAAAAAGATAATTTAGAAAAACAATATCAATCGTTCGAAGTTCTTCTTACATCTTTTTTACCAGCAGAAGCACTGAAAGAAAAAGATGACGTGCGACTTCCTCATCCTAAAATTGAAAGTGTCCTCGATCCATCGCTTACGTTTGACAATAAAGTTGCTTTGCTTACAGGAATGAAATTCTTAACTTTTGAACTCAAGAAAAGTACATTAGACGCATTAAATAAAAGCGTAAACATTTGGGTGAAAAATAGAGCCTTCGAAATTTTTAAAGCTTTAGGCGGAAGCGCTGAACATTTTACAAATATTCTTACCGCTGCAGGAGATGGTAGCACTACCACAGGATTGTTTGAAGAACGAGAAAAAGACGAAAGAGGTAGATATAACAAAGGTTTGCCAAAAGCAGTTGGATTATTTCCGTACGAAAGTGAACTGATAAAACAAACGGAAAAACGCAAAAAGAACAAAGTAGAAATTCAACCTATGCGTTACACCATTTGTGATTTAGAAACAGTTGGACAACTAAAAGAAACAAATATTCATTTAGACGTTTGGGGCTACAACTCAGAAAAACAAACTACAGTAGTTATAGAAAAAGGAGGTTTTGCTTATCCACTTTTTGGAAATACACAAACGCGTTTTTTATCGCCAGACAGTTCTTACTCAGGAAAAGCTACTTATTATTCAATCATACACGCAGTAGAAAGAGATATAGCAGCCTTAAACGAGATGATTGATGGTAAAAAAGGATTTGACTATTGGATTAAGTATCACGAAAATAAAAAACTTGACAAACTGCTAGATATTGAGAAAACGGAGAAACTATTGAGTGATTTAAGAGGATCTTACACCATAAAAACAGATAAAAAAGGAAAAGCGAAAGACGGTGGGAATAAAAGGAAAATCAAACAAGAAGAACTATTGAGAAAATACAATGAACTAGCCAGTATAAAAAAGAAAATCAAAGAATTAGAAGAGAAAAAAGAAGAAGCACTTGAGGTGCTAACCATTCGAAATAACAAACTAAACTTAATGCAAGTCTTAATTGGAAAAAATTGGATGCCTTTCAAAGAAAAAGATGGCTTGTATTTGTTTGCAGATTCTACCCGATTTGATTTGTATACGCAAGAATTTACGTTTCCGGCTACAGCTAAACCAGAAAGTTTCGAAGTTAAACTTATTGCAATTCCGTATTCTCAAAACAGCAATGAAGCGGATGAAGTAATGCTTCATGTTAATGTTACAGATGCGCTTCCAAATTATGATGCTCGTGTGCAAATCATGTTAAACGACATTTTTGAATCTGATCAGTTTACAGTGCAACAAAATTTATTGAATACAAAAGATTCTGTGGCTGTGCTGCAACTGTTTGAAGCTTTGCTTAATAAAAAGCTCGATTTTAATATCATTGCTCGAGGTCAGGGAGTAGGAACTTGGAATGGTATAAAAGTGGTAAAAGATAATTTGCAAGCAGAACTGCAACAATATCCATCACCAGAAGCCAAACAAGATGAACAGTTTAAACGTCTTCGTTTCTCAGAAGTGTATATCAATCTCAACCGATCAATTACCTTAGAAGTGAACAGTTTTACGGATCCAGTTAAGAGTAATCTAAGCCAAATTCCTCAAGACATGTTATCAAAAACAGCTAATTTTGAACTATCTAAAAATGAAGTATTAAGTGCGCTTCGCACCTATTATTTGTTAGAAAAACTACGTACAGAACTCAACGTTTTAGCCGGAAATTATCTGCAACGTGCGGATGCAAAAAAAGTAATTGATAGACTGAACAAAAGAATTTATAAAACCAAAATCAGCGTAGGTAGAACTTCTTTTAAGATGAGTGAATTTGAAGGTTAATCAAAGAATTCATCATGAAAAGCAACGAGTTTAAGCTCTTCTGTAGCACGAGTAAAACCAGTGTAAAGCCACCTAAAAAAATCTTGATTTAGATGTTCATCAACAAGGTAACCTTGATCTAAAAACACAGCACTCCATTGTCCGCCCTGAGATTTATGACACGTAACGGCATAGGCATATTTTACTTGTAAAGCACAAAAATAGGGATCTTCCAATATGCGTTTATAGCGTTTCTTTTTGTTTTTCTCCCATCCGTAATCTATCTCTAAGGCGTCCCAAAGTTCTTTCATTCGGTTTCTTTCAATGTTGGGAGTTTCGGCGGTTAGCGGGTCTAAATTCAGGTAAACCTCTAACGGTTCTAGGTTTGGATAATCTACCAACTCAGCACTCACTTGCGCAAATTGAAAGCCGTACATCTCCTCTACTTTATAAACGCGTTTTATTTTTATAATCTCTCCATTTGCAATAAAACCGATATTAGCATCTTTAGGCAGCCATTTATAGTTGTTTTTAACTACCATCAAATAATCTCCTCCTACAAGCACTTCTTCAAACCAAAGTATTCTACCTCTAATTTGTTGATTGTACTCATTGGCTCTTTTATTACTGCGTGTAATTACTATGGTATCTTCAATTCCATATTTAGAAATTGCCGTATCGAGTTCGTCTGGTAAGTCATATCCATCCACACGCTTTAAATCTGCATTGTTTCTGAGCTCAAATTTAGGATAAACGCCATTATCTGATCCTCTTAGCATAGTAGCGTTAAGCAAAATATCTGAATCTTGTGCTTGGCGCAACACCTCTGTAAGTTGAAATGAATAGATATTTTGATCGTAATAATTTCTTTTCAAATAATCTGCATTGAGAGCCGGACTAAAAGAACAACCTACCGGTGGAAGTTGTCCCTCATCACCAACAAAGATAATTTTACAATCTCCGTTAGAATAAGCAAACGTGAACAAATCTTGAAGTAAATTTTGAACATAGGTTTGTCGCCCTTCTTGAAAAGAGCTTTCTGCGATCATAGAAGCTTCGTCAATTAAAAGAACACGAATGCCGTTCTCATTGGTTTTAACAAAAGCTGCGCCGGGTTCAAGTTCATCACTGCCTTTGTAAATAAAACTGTGTATTGTAAAAGCCGGGTGTTCAGATTTATTTGAAAATACTTTGGCAGCTCTACCGGTTGGAGCCAACAAAGCAAATTTATTCGTAACCTTTTTTAACGCATTAACATATGCCGAAATTAGACTTGTTTTCCCCGTACCGGCATATCCCGTTAAGATAAAAACATCTTTTGCTAATTTTTTGAACGTAAATTCAATCAATTGATTCATGCAACGCGCTTGCATTTCAGTTAATTGATGCGGAAAAAAATTTTCAACATGTGTTTGAAACTCGACTTTACTTGGCATTACAACAAAGTTAATACGAAGAAGTTAATTCTAAGATTAAATCCATTCAAATCCAAAGAATATCTATAAATTGATTAAACGGTTCAAAAAAACTAGTAAGCGAGGGAAAACGGTATTAAAAAAATTGTAGATTTGTAGGCATATAGAATTAATTCAAGAACAATGAACAACGCGATTAGTGTAATTTTCAAAAAATACGTTTTAGCAGCAATCATAACTGCAGTAGGTTTAGGACTATTAATTTATGGTTTAAAGCCATCTTCTCAACAAAATGCGCTTTTTAACATTGCAGCAGCCAATATTTTACTAGCAGGAATATTAGCGATTCTTTTAAGCTCTGGAGCATTAAAAAGAGGAATTGTTTTTGCTATTGGAGGGATTGCAACAATCATAACGGTATACCTACTCTTTACCTCTTGGAACCAAATATCTGAAGCACAAGCTCACATTATCGCAAGAGAAAAATCAGAAATTGCAACCACACAAGTGCTTACAGAGATTAGAGACATCCAAAAAGCATATTACGAAGTGAACGGTAATTATGCAAAGGATTGGAATGAGCTTAAAAACTTCTTTGAATCAGGTAAAATTTTAGAAGCACGTCCAATGGGAGCAGTTCCTGAACGTCCGATTACAGCAGAAGAAAGAAGTTTATTATACGGACCAAGAGATAAAAGACTTTTAGACCTGAACATGACAGAATGGGAAGCAACTCAGTTGGCAAGAATGGGAGCTCTTGGAAAGAATAACGACCTTGCACGTTTCAAAAGAGATACTATTGAGATACCATTTAAAGAAAATTTCTTAGACAACAAAAGATACCAAAAGAATAGAAAAGACGGTCAACTCGGTTCATTTATGGTAGATTCTATTCCTTTTATTCCAATGACAGGAGGTAAAGATGAATGGACACTTAAAACAGAATTTGGTAAAGTTATAGACGGAGATACTGTATCTGTTACAGCGGTTACAGGTTACGAACCTATTCCGAAAATTATGGGTACAACGCCTAAGTTAATCGGTTTTGGAGATTTATCTACTGGTTCTTTAAAAGGAACTTGGGAATAAAATGTCTTTACAACTTTGTATAAATATTAGTGGAACCTCAGCTCATTTTGCTGAGGTTCTTCGTTCTACATCGGCTGTGGAAAGAGAAGAAACACTTAAATTTTCTTCGAAACAAGCTTTTAGTATCAAAGAAGAGTTAAAAGTATTTGTTCAAGAAAAAGGATTCACAAAAGAATACGATGAATACTCTTTAGCTTATTGGGGACAGAAATATACCATAGTGCCTTTCAATTTATTTGACAGTAAAAACTACGCTGCTGTATTCAAACTTTGTTTTGGAGAAGGAAACTACGACTCTTCTGCATTAGACTACACTATGCAGCCTCATCTAGGCGTTACTTCAATCTACGAGATGCCGAGTTGGGTTAAATCTTTTTTCATTCTAAAATTTCCACGTATTATTGTGCAACACGGTATCAGTTTGCAACTTAATGGAATGAATAATGAATCTAATTTCAGACCAAATTTACACGTGCATTTAGAAGAAGACTATTTCTTTCTTACTTTATTTAAAGAAACCAATTTAGTTTTTAGCAATAGCTTCGAGTATCAAAACGAAAATGATATTGCGTATCACCTTGTTCATATGCTAAAGAAAATGCAGGTGACAGAACAAGAAGGTCAGCTTAATATTTCAGGTAAAAACCACACGATTAACACAACAACACTTTTGGAAACATTATCCAATTTCACTGTATTGCGCAAGCACAAAAAGCAGCTTGCAGAAGACCGCATAATTAAACATCACTTATTATGCGTGTAATTAGAGGAAAACTAAAAAGTGTGCGTTTTAATCCTCCCAAAGGATTTCCTTCCAGACCAACAACAGATTTTGCTAAAGAAGGACTTTTTAATATGCTAGAAAATCAGCGTTCTTTGATTAATCTAAACATATTGGATTTATGTTCTGGAACAGGAAACATAACCCTAGAGTTTGCTTCTAGAGAAGCCGGTTTTATAACTGCTGTAGATAAAAATTTCAGTTGTGTTCGATTCGTTTACAATCTAGCAAAGCAGCACAACTTATTAGACGAAATACAGACCTATAAATCAGAAGCAGTAAAGTTTCTGAATAAAACAGAAGACAGATTTGATATTATTTTCACAGACCCGCCTTTTGCCTTATCTGTGCACGAGAATATACACAAAGCCGTTTTCGAAAGAGCGTTATTAACGCCCAAAGGAATTCTTATTATTGAGCATGGAAAAGATACAAAACTAGACCACCTTGAGCATTTTCAATATACCCGAAAATACGGAAATGTTTGTTTTTCTTTCTTTGAAGCTGAAAACTAAAGCTGTATGGATTTAATATCAAAAGCTAGCGCTTGAATTACCGGACTAGCACCTGATTTCCCAGGCATTCCATCAAGGCCGTTTGTACCGTTTGATCCACTATTTGCACTTCTTTGTCCGGCATCTGGTTCACCAGGCTTTCCACGTTCTCCTCCTCTACCAGCACTTCCTCCTGCACCGGCAGAATTGTCTATTTTCACTTGAGGTAAAAGTTTTGCTGCAGAAGGATCATGAAAATATACAATAATTTCAGCACCGTTACCGCCATTACCACCGTCACCTCCAATTCCACCATTTCCTGCATTACCCGGATACTTTCGAGAAGATACGCTACCTTTTCCGCCATCTCCTCCGTCTGCACCATTACCGCCATTTCCACCTCTGCCACCGTTAGCTAATACTTTTATATTTTCTTGATTTAGCGTTTTGTGGAATCCCTTTTCTCCGTTTTCCATATTTACAGAAACAGCATACAAGTACTGATTTTCCTTCCAAAAATAAACCTCTACTGGTGTTGCATCCGTTCCGTGTCCGCCATGTAACCCATTTTCACCATGCGCTCCATCTCTACCCATCAAACGAGAGTTTCTAGTTATCCCATTCCTTCCACTTTCACCAACATTGCCAGAATAATCAATAACCATAGGTTGATTTACAGCTATGGGAAGAATAAACTTTTCTTGGTATTTCTGAGCTAAATTTTCTGGATTAGCATAAGTAATTTGTATTTCAATTTGATTTTCGTCGAATGACTTTGCATACCTCTTAATCATCAACTGCTTAGCTGCCTTATCGTAATGCATGCCTTCTGGTACACTCACTGTAAGGGTTTCGCGATTTGAAATATCGATTTGCTTTTCTCCTACATTCGCATAAAATTTAAGTCCAACTGAACTATTAAAAACAATCGGTTTTGTTTCATTATAATCTACTCCCAAAGCATCTATACTGCTAAAGCTTAATTTGCGTGATGAACCACAACTAAACATCACAAAAATACACAGAACCGAAAGTAAGTGCACCAAATAATTTGAACGTAACATAATTCAAAAGTAAATTTTCTATTCGCACCAAACAGAAAAAGACACTCTATTTTTTTCATAATTAACTGTTAGAAAGTATTGAAAAACCCTTTTAATTCTAAGGTTAATCCACACAATTAATCTTTTGGTTATGCTTATATTTGTCTTTCTCAAAAAATAAAGGATATGAAGGTTAACCCTAAATACGCAACACAAGAAGCACTAATAGACTTATACAATACGCCTTTAATGGAATTAGTGTATCAGGCTGCGACAATACATAGAGAATACCATAATGCAAACGAGGTTCAAATGAGTTCTTTGTTAAGTATTAAAACTGGTGGTTGTCCGGAAGACTGCGGATACTGCCCGCAAGCTGCTCGATATCATACAGACGTAGATGCAGAAAAATTAATGAGTGTAGAAAGTGTATTGGAACAGGCTAAAAATGCTAAGGCAAACGGTTCTTCTAGACTTTGTATGGGTGCTGCTTGGAGAAATATTAGAGATAATAGAGACTTTGATAATGTAATTCGAATGGTACAAGGTGTAAATGCCTTAGATATGGAAGTTTGCTGTACCTTAGGTATGATGAATGAAGACCAAGCGAAACGTTTAAAAGATGCCGGACTTTATGCCTACAACCACAACCTTGATACCTCTGAAGACAAGTACGAAGACATTATTTCTACGCGCGAATATAAAGACAGATTAGACACGATAGACAATGCTAGAAAAGCTGGGATATCAGTATGTTCTGGAGGAATTATTGGAATGGGAGAATCTGTAAAGGATAGAATGGGAATGTTATATTCTTATACTCAAATGGAAACCCCGCCAGAATCTATCCCAATCAACGCATTGGTTGCCGTAGAAGGAACACCTTTAGAAGATCAAAAACCAATAGAAATTTGGGAAATGGTAAGAATGGTGGCTACAACACGTATTGCTTTTCCAGAATCAGTTGTGCGCTTGTCGGCAGGTAGAACTTCAATGTCTATGGAAGGTCAAGCTCTTTGTTTTATGGCCGGAGCAAGCTCTATATTTGCAGGAGATAAATTGTTGACCACTCCAAACCCTGAATACAACGAAGATAAAGCAATGTTTGATATTTTAGGATTAACGCCAAAAGCTCCTTTTGAAGACGGCGTAAAACCCGAAACAAAAGAAGATAAGTTGTTAACCGAAAAAGATGCAAAGGCTGCTGCAAGAAAAGCAGAATTAGCTGCAGCAAAAGGAAAACCAGCGGGCTTTGAGCCAAGAAAAGTAATTATTACAGAGTAATATGGATAGCTTAAGTGCACTATTATCTAGTAAACTTCAAAAAAGAAGCGATAGTGGTGCACTTAGGTTTTTGAATGCTACGCAATTTAAGTGCGACTTCTATTCTAACGACTACCTCGGATTAGCAAATCAGAAAACTTCAACTACTTCTTCTTCTTTTAGTGGATCAGGATCTCGACTAATTTCTGGAACTTCACAAAACAGTTTAAACACAGAGTATTTTCTTGCAAAAACTTGGAAAAGTGAGGCTGCTTTAATCTTTAACTCTGGCTACGATGCTAATGTTGGACTTATCTCTACAATTGCCAACAGAAATACCACAATTATTTATGACGAACATATCCATGCCAGTGCAAGAGATGGAATTGTATTGTCTAAATCAAAAGCATTGAAGTTTAGACACAATGATTTAAATCACTTAAGTGAATTGTTGAGCAAAACGAAAGGACTTTGTATCGTTTTAGTAGAATCTATCTATTCTATGCATGGCGATTTTTGTGATTTGAAATTATGCGCTGAAATTTGTGCATCACATAGTGCAAACTTAATAGTAGACGAAGCACATGCTGGTGGAGTTTTTGGTAAGACAGGAGCTGGACGAGTGCAAGAATTAGGACTTGAAAAAGCAGTTTTTGCCCGACTCATTACTTTTGGCAAAGGACTTGGTAGTCATGGCGCTTGCATATTGGGAAGTCAGTTACTCATAGATAGTCTTATTAATTTTGCCCGAAGTTTTATTTACACAACTGCGCTTCCAGAAAGTGCATACCAGCGCATAAAAACACTAGTTGAAACGGTAGATTTTTTGGAAAAACAAAAGCAACTGCAAAAAAATATCGCATTATTTAAATCGGATGACACACAACTTTTGAGTCCAATTCAAATCTGGAAACCAACAGAAATCAATGACTTAAAAGAAAAGGAACTCCTTATAAAACAAGAGAATATTGGAGTTAAAGCCATTTATCCTCCAACGGTGAAGAAAGGTGAAGAACGATTACGCATCTGTATCCATACTTTTAACACGAAAGAAGCAATAGATAGGTTAAAGTCGATCTTATACTAACAAATCTTAATTTTCTTCTTTTGGTAAGTTTTCTTCTCTTATAATGTAGGCAGCTTTTCTTTTATCACCAATTTTCTTTAACCATTCTTTTTCTACGGCATATTTTAAATCTCTACTCGCGGTTGCAGAACTAATATCTTTCCACACTTCCATGTAATTTTTTCTCGAAAAAGCTTCGGTTCTATCGTACATGGTAAGATAGGTTTTTACTCTTTCTTTTACTTCTGGAACTCCTTGGTTTTGAATATCTAAGTATAATTGCTCCAAACTTTCTATTAAACAATTAAACATAAACACAATAAATTGAGTAGATTTTCCAACTTTATCACATGCTGCTAAGACTTTATAATATTCTTTTTGGTTTTCTTTAATTACCATCTCAAATGGCACAAATTGAAAAATTGGATGATCTGCAATTAAAATTAAACTTTGCCAAATTCTACCCATTCTTCCGTTTCCATCTGCAAAGGGATGTATAAACTCAATTTCGTAATGTGCTACGCAACTTTTAATTAATAAATCATCTTCTGCATTTTCTAAATATTGAAACAAGTTGTTGATTAAATAATGTACGTTACTCGCCGGTGGAGCCATGTGAATAACCTTTTTTCCGTCTACTACGGCAACTCCTCCACTTCTATATCTTCCAGCAGAATCTATTAAATTTTCCATTAAAACACCATGCATTTTTTTAAAAGAGACTGGAGAATGGTAAGTAAACGCTTTTATGCTATCATAAGCTTTAATTGCATTTAGAACTTCTGTTACTTCCCGCTCACTACCTACTACTCTGTGTCCGTCTACCAAAGCAGTAATTAACTCTTCTCCTAAAGAATTTCCTTCTATTTCTAAAGAACCAATAATACTTTTAATCTTGTTCTCTTTTCTGAGTTTGATTTCGGGTTTTGGAATGGCGTAACCATCTACTTTACTTATTAAATTTTGAATTTTTCTAATTTGAGAGATAATCTCAGATGTTATTTCGTAGGGAGGAATCATCGTTTTATTTATAATATCATGATAGTGTCAAATATAAAAAAATTGAAGTTGCTATCCAAAAATAACACTTAACTTATACGGTAATATTTATACAGCAAATAAAGTAGAATTTGCTATTTAAGATAGGAATAACAACCTGAAAACCAATACAATAGACCGTATTTCCTCGAGTTTTTTACAATAATATCTAGCCTTACTAAAACGGTAAAACGTATAAAACATACAGCTTTTGGTTTCTAAACTTTATAGTTTCGGCTCATTACACTATCTTCTTTTGTTTTCAGCAATTTAGATTTAGTTATCAACGCCTCACAATTACAAGGGAGCTAGGTTTAATTTAAGTAAACAATGGCTGCGTTAAGCACAGTTGCAAATGAAACCCAAAGAATATAAGGAATGAGTAGTAATCCGCTAAGCTTTTTAATGTTCCAAAACCATATAATTAATACCAGAATAATTCCCCAGAGTATAGCAATCTCAAATAAGGCAAAAAGCGGTTGCTGTAGTCCGAAAAACAAATGTGTCCACAGCATATTTAACCCCATGTGAAAAATAAAAAGGTAAAATGCCTTGCTTATCTTTTTCTTTTTAAGCACATCTTTCTCATTCAACAGTTTGTGCCAAATTGTACCGAAAGATATTCCCATAAGTAAGAATAAAAAGCTCCAAGCCGGACCAAACAACCAATTTGGAGGATTAAAAAATGGTTTATTTAGCTGAGGATACCAAGTAAGAAGGCTATCCATAGAAACAAATGTGGGTAAAACACCAAGTGCTTCTACTAGAATTACCGAAATAGCAACCTTTAACCAACAAGATTGCTTAAAAAAAGAGATGTTGTGCTGTTCTATATGTGTTTGCATGCGCTTCTATAATGTGTTTAATTTCTGGCGAATATCCACCTCCCATGCTGCAAACAATAGGTAAGTTTTGTTGTTTTACAAAATTAAAAACAAATTCATCTCGTTGCTTACAGCCCGGAATACTAACTCCAAGTTTTCCTAATTTATCTGTAGAAATAATATCTACTCCACACTGATAAAATACAAAATCTGGTGTAAACAAACGCAGTATTTCGTTTAAACTTTTTTCTAAAACATCTAAATACCTCTTGTCTAATGTGTTATCCTCTAGTTCTACATCTAAATCTGAACGCTCTTTGTGTAAAGGATAATTATTTCTACCGTGCATGCTAAACGTAAAAACATTTGGATTTTCCTCAAAAATTTCTGCTGTTCCATTGCCTTGATGTACATCTAAATCTATAATTAAGATTTTATTTGCAAGTTGTTTATCCAATAAATACTGGGCTGCAATTGCTTGATCGTTTAGCAAACAGAAGCCTTCTCCTCTATTCGTAAAAGCGTGATGTGTACCACCGGCAATGTTTATGGCACAACCGTATTCAAGTGCATAAATCGCACATTGAACTGTACCATTCATAATAATTTGCTCGCGTTGTATAAGTTGCTCAGAATGCGGAAATCCTGTTTTACGTTGCTCTCTAGGCGTTAATTTAAGGTTTAATAGTTGGTCTAAATAGTTCTCATCATGCACCGCTAAAATTAGGTCTTTGGACGGAAAAGTAGGCCTGAAAAAATTTTCTTCTTCTACCGTTCCTTCATACAACAATTGTTTTGGTAACAACTCGTATTTGGCCATCGGAAAACGGTGACCATCTGGTAAGGGATGACAATAAATTGGGTCGTATGCAATCTTTAACACAGGCCAAATTTAAGCTTTTGTAAACGTGATGTACAGGAAAATAAAAAGGATTTTTTGATTTGTCTTTTATCTACTAAAAATCCCAGCTTACAATGTAAACTGGGATTTAAACAAACAACAATCTCTAAATACTTAAACTATCTTAGAGATAAACAAATATGCGCTGCTTTCACAACGCAAATTCCACCAAAACAATTCACATTATTTTTTGAGGAAAATCGTTTCTCCCTTCTGCAAGGGTGCGTCTGGAGATTCAATGCTATTGTAGGCAAGCAGTGCTTTTAGTTTAACGCCTTCTGCCTGACTAATACTTCTTAATGTTTCGTTTTCTGCATTTACTTGTGCTATTTTTTTATCCGACTTTTTTCGTTTAGGCATTAGGTAAATTTTAGTGCCTCGCTGTATGCCTTCAACACGTTTGTTAATGTCGTTGTAACGATATAACTGTCTGATATTTAAACTAAATTCTTTTGCAATTCTATAATAGGTATCTCCTTCTTGTGCAATGATGTATTTTAGTCTGTCTTCTCCAATTAAAAGCGCGTGCGTATTGTAGTTCACCACTGCTTTGACTTGGGTTTCATTCTTTTTCTTGTCTTGTTTTTGAGTCTTCTTTTTATTTTCTTTACTTGCAGGCAATTCTGCGTCTACCACCAAAGGCATAGGATTTTCTGCTGCATCGTAACTACCTTTTTTATCGAGCTCGTCCAAATCTAAACGCTCAATTAAATCAATTAATAAATCTGGATACTTTGGGTTGGTAGCATAACCTGCTTTTCTTAACCCTTTTGCCCACGATTTATAATCAGTAATCTTGAATTCAAAAAGGCTTGCATACCTGCTTTTAGAGGTTAAAAACAAACTGTGATCTACAAAGGATTCCATTGCATTAGGATATTTTCTAAAACATTCTCCTTTCTTATCGTCATCGTGGTATACTTTTTTTCCCTTCCAGTCTGAGTGACATTTAATACCGAAGTGATTGTTTGCTTTAGTTGCGAGCGTCGAATTTCCGTATCCGCTCTCTAAAATACCTTGCGCCATTGTAATGCTTGCCGGAATTCTGTGCTCCAACATTTGCTGTACAGCTACATCTTTCCAGGTATCTACATATTCTGTTTGTGAGATTTTACCAAAGGCTACCGTGCTCGCAAACAGCGATATACTTAATGTTATTTGATTGAAAACTTTCATGTACACAGACTTTAGACCTATATAAACGAAAGTTATTAACAATAGTTACAGCAATTGTTGAAAAGTGTCTTTTTGATGTTAATAACACAAAAGCGCTCTGGAATTAAACGACCTATTGATTGATAAAAGTATGCAAAGGTTTTTTGAATTGTTGAAACCGTTCTGGCATATTTTCGAAAGGTGCTAAAGTAAAGCTGAAAGAAGAATCCAAAGGAAAAACCCAGTAGTTATCAATTAATTCACCGTCTTTAGTTTGTAGTCCTTCTCTAGCACTATTACTAAAAGAAAGCGTATTGTTTTCTTTGTTATAGAAAAAACCGAGCACCTCTAGTTCTTCTAAACGTGTATATTGAAGGCTCATTTGTGCATCTATGCGCTCATCTGAAAGATCAAAAGCAATTTCTTTCTTTGTGAAATGAGCTAAATCTTCTATCCAAGGCTGATTTTCTGGTTCAGAAGTATACAATTCTCTCCACTGCTCTATTGCATTAATAGAATCTTGCTCTAACTGAATAATTGATAGTAAATCTTGGTGTAGAATTTCTATCTGCTACTTATCTGGATGTACGATAACGGTTGTTTTTTCGGCAGCAATATTTCCGTTAGTACCACTGAAAAAAGTGCTTAAAATAAAGAGTATGAGTTTTAATTGTATCATCTTATAGTCAATATAGTTTTAAATGTGCCGTTGAAAAACAACAGCCGTTTACAGCATCAAAATTAATCGTTTAATTGAGAAGTGCGTAGGATAATTTTTTGTTGTTGTTGAGTTTGGTTTTTTTATGGTTAGATTTGGTTTGTGGTTAAATAATGAGTTTTGTGTTTAAATAGTTGTGTGAGTAATCACTTGATTTTTCAACTAATCAATAAGTTAAAATTTCCAAAGTAAGCGAAAACCAGTAATTACTTATAGCCATTGTTGTACAGCGTTATTTATATTTAGATTTCATTTTTTTTATCAATTCTATGTCTTCTCCCTCAAAGTTATTTTCATTAATATCTTGTATCAGAGTCTTAACTGCCAGTAACTTTCTCGAATCACTAATTTCTAAATTACCCATAACTTTTAATGCAAAAAGAATCTCCTCATTTTCATCTCTTGCCAACATATTTTTTATTTTTTCTGCAATTGAATTATGAATCACCTTGTCTGAAAAGCTTGATTTGGAAAATGATTCTATAAGACATTCGAAATTGGAATCTTCACGGTCAATTCCTTTTAAAGTCGATTTTATGGACTTAATAACAATATCCTTACTAACCTTTTCTGCCTCAATTTTTTCAAAAACTTCATTTATTTTTCCGCATTCAATATCTTTAAGAATAGCTGTAATGATATTTTCAATTAATGTATTCTTATCTAATCTCATTAATAGCTTTAATAAGTCAAATTTCTTACTATCATTTTGATTAGATATAACTTCTTCAAAATCCTTAGTCAGAACTTTATTTTCAAGAGATTCTGAAATCCATTGTATGATTTCCTCTTCATTATCTACGTTAATGATATTTATGTAGCTCGTATAAATCGACTGAATTTGTTCTTTCGTTAAACCATTCTCAGCATTTGTTTTTGCAAACATTAATTGTAGCGTGTTCGAGATTTTCTTTTTTGTATTCCAATCTGTGACTTGATTAAATCTACTTATTATATTCTGTACAAAAGGCCAATTGTACGTTTTGAATTCAGAAATGATGTAGTGAAAGAAATTGTTTGTAAATACGATTAATTCTTGTGATTCGTTCTTTGAAAAATATTGATTCAACCAAGAGAATAGATTCTTCTTATGAGTTGGTTGGTCAGTAATACAATAAAGTTCTGTAATTGTTTTAAGAAAAATCTTTAATGTATTTTGATAATTTTCTTTATTCCATTGTGAACTGTATTGTTGCCATAGCCAAGTTTGTTTACCATTTATAAGATTATACAAATCTGTTCTTATTTTTGTGTCCTTTACACTTACTATAAATGGATTCAATTTGGTTAACCAAAAAGGTGTTTTGATATAATCATTTACTGCATTGATAAATGGAATAATTTTATTTACAACATTTTTAATTTGAACTTCTGATAATCCTATTATTTGATTATAAATAGTAATGAGCTCTAACTTTTGATTAGAATCTTCATTTTCGATATTATTTTCGATTTTATCTATATAATTATCAATCAGAGAACTCTCGATTAAATTTTCTATTACCACTTCATCATTTAATAATGTCTTGGCTTTTTCTGTGAAGTTTTTGTCAGATGATAAATATTTTGAAAATGTTGCTGATACATCTTTTAATTTATTGGGCTCAGTTTTGAAAATTTCAATAAAGTCAAGAATGAGCTCCTGACTATCTTCTTTATTATTTATATTGTTATAAAGATTACTTAAAATGTTGCCAGATAATTTTGGATGTTTTTTTATGAATTCCAAAGTTAATTTAGAGTCGATTAATGATAATATCTCATTTTGTTTTTGAGAACTTATAAAGCTTCTAAAACCACCTAAAAACTTACTAGATTTATAAATGTACTCTTCTAAATAAACATTTGTGTCTGTATCAATTGATAAATTAAAAATCAATGATATAAGGTTGACAATAGTTGTTGTTAATTCACCTCTATTTAGCGAAATTTCAAATTTTGAATCAATAAATTCGACAAGTTTAGAAAACGTAATCTCATCTGATTTAAGTTGTTCTTTAATGCCAATAAGGTCATTTGACTCAACTAAACTATTTGTTTTGTCAGGTATATCTTTAAAGGAATCTTTATTTATAAAGAATAATTCATAATTATTGTGATTAGGTTTGATATGATTCGTTCTTCGTAGAAAGTTTCTTTGCTCTGAATTTAGTTCAAAATTGTTAATGTAATAGTGACCATTATTTTCTACTATAATGTTGTTAGTGTTTTCCAATAGATGGGTATTGTTTTTTAATACCGTATATAGTTCAGGCCATTCTTCTCTTATTATTAATTTCTTTGAAAGAAATGCCAAATTTTCAGTTAGAGCACCTTTAGGAATTAATTCAATTTCTTCTTGTTTTTCTGACAATAAAATTTCGGTTTGTAAAACATTTAAGAACTGAATTATTTTTCTTGGACTCTTAGAAAATTGCTGTGCAACTATAGAAATTATGTCAATTTGAAAATCTAACTTATAGTTGTCATTTAAATTTTTAGCAAAATCAAATAAATCACCCTCAGAGATTTTCTTTATGGTAACCGTAGTGTTAAAAAGTTTTCTTAGAAACTCATTAGGGTTATTTCCTTGTTTTTTTATATGTTTTTTGATTTCATCTTCATCTATAGGAATAATAAAAACCACACCCTTTTGTTCAAGAAAATTTTTAATTGTTAGTAGTAGTTCAAATGCTAAATCCTTATGACATCTATCTATATTGTCTATAACAATAACTAACTTTTTTGTTTTCTTCTTAGGTTTCCATAAAATGTTTGTAACCCATTGCCAATTTTTACTTTCTTTGTTCAGAATCCTTTTAAGAATTTCATCAAATATATCTTCAAACTGTTCAGGTGCAAAGACCTTTTTTTTTGAAACAGAAACCTTATATCTAACAAATGTTGCCCTAAATAAAGTTGTTAATCCAGTCATTATAAGGCCAATTATACTTGTAATGATTTTTACATCTGTTTGAGCTGGAAAGAGAAAAACAAGTAATAATATCAAAGGACTTAAACTAATCCACCAGCCAAGAGAATATTTGTTAATGGCAAGTTTGTGGTCTATATCTTCATTTCTGTCTTCATAAAAGGAATTAAATGAGTCCGAAACATCTAGTTTAAAAAATTCTTTTAATTTAAATAAGAATGTTCTTCTAAACGAGTCGTTGGAATATTTCCAAGCATCATAAGTAAAGACTGCTACATCTGATTTAATGTCATTATTGAATTTATCTTCTATTGTTTTTATTATAGAAGATTTTCCCACTCCCCAACCACCGAATAGACCAATGGTAAATGGTGTTTGGGCATTTGAAATTATTTCAGATAATGTTTCAGCATAAGGTTTAGCACCAAGTAAATCATTTTTGTCAAGATTAATCTCCTTATCAGGGATGTAGTTTATATTCATTTATCGTTTTAATTTTCTTACTATACACGGAGTTTTAGTAAAGGCAAACAAACCAAATTCGAAATACCTCTACGCTATCTCTAATCCAATTCATCTTCTTTTTTTAGTTTACAAACACTAATTAAAATAATATTCGTAATTAAATTATGCATATTAATAGATAAATATAAAGTTTTAGTCGAAAAAATTAAACAAAAAGTTTTTCCTACTTATTCACAGTTTTCTACCGTAATTGCAAGTAGTGCTTTTTTGTTTTTCTTTTTTTAGAGGTGATTGGGGTTTGGGCAGTAACTTTTTATGTTTAAAGAAAGGTTGAAAACTAGAATGGATAGCAGGTTGCTAGTTCTAATCAAATAAGAATATGAATTAAGGATTTAGATAATTCTTCGGTCACACCTCTTGGTCTCCCAAAAGGGGAGAGAGTTTAAATCTGGATACTTTTATAAATATCCAGATTTCATTTATTGAACTTTTTTCTATAGATCTGCTGCTTGCGCAATCAACTCGGCAACATCAAGTACTTCAATTTCGTCTTCTTTTTCAAAGTTTTTCACACCGTCAGTCATCATCGTATTACAAAACGGACAACCCGTTGCAATTACGTTTGGTTTTACTTCTAGCGCATCTTCTGTACGCTCTATATTTACCTCTTTGTTTCCTTTTTCGGCTTCTTTAAACATTTGTGCTCCACCTGCTCCGCAACACAATCCGTTCGTTTTGCAGCGTTTCATTTCTACTAACTCTGCGTCTAGTTTTTGTAAAATTTCTCTTGGTGCTTCGTAAACATCGTTTGCTCTACCCAGATAACAAGGATCATGAAAGGTGATTTTTTTTCCTTTAAAGGTGTCGCCATCTTTTACAGAAAGTTTTCCATCGTTTATTAATCCTTGAATTAATTGAGTGTGATGTATTACTTCGTAATTTCCGCCTAGTTCTGGATATTCGTTTTTGAGGGTGTTAAAACAGTGCGGACAACCCGTTACAATCTTTTTAATATCGTAGCCGTCTAACACCTGAATGTTCATCATGGCTTGCATTTGAAACAAGAACTCGTTACCTGCTCTTTTTGCGGGATCTCCTGTACAGCTTTCTTCTGCTCCTAACACGGCAAAACTAACATTACAGTGGTTTAATATTTTAACAATGGCTTTGGTTATTTTTTTGGCTCTATCGTCAAAACTACCCGAACAACCAACCCAAAAAAGAACCTCTGGAGTTTCTCCTTTCGCTATCATCTCTGCCATTGTAGGCACAACTAACGTACTCATATCTTTATTGTTTTAACTGTAATCTTAATTTTCGTCTTTCCAGTTTAAACGGTCTGCCTGACTAAATTGCCAAGGTGCTCCGTTATTTTCTATATTGGTAAACATACCTGTTAATTCTGATGGAGCTTTTGACTCTTCCATCACTAAATACCTTCTTAAATCTACAATAATAGAAAGTGGATCTATGTTTACCGGACACTCTTGCACGCATGCGTTACAAGAAGTACATGCCCATAATTCTTCTTCTGTGATATAATCTCTTAAAAGCGATTTTCCATCGTCGTGATCTTTACCGTGCTTTCTTACGTTATTCCCTACTTCAACCAAACGGTCGCGCGTGTCCATCATAATTTTACGTGGAGAAAGTAATTTTCCGGTTTGATTTGCCGGACAAGAAGATGTACATCTACCGCATTCTGTACATGTATAACTGTCTAATAAATTCTTCCAAGTAAGGTCTTGCACATCTTTTGCACCAAAGCGTTGTACTTCTCCTTCTGCCGGAGCTGGCGCTGCAAACGGATCTGCGCTTGGATCCATCATTAACTTTACCTCATTGGTAACGGATTCCATGTTTGTTAATCTTCCCTTTGCGTTAAGGTTAGAGTAAAAGGTATTTGGAAACGCCAATAGAATGTGAAAATGCTTAGAAAAAGGCAAGTAATTAAGAAAGACGAAGACCATAGTTATGTGTCCCCACCACCCTATTCTTTCTACAAGATACAATCCACTTTCAGATAAACCTCCAAAAAGAGCCGGACCTATGTATTGCGATATTGTAAAATTAAATGAACCGCTTGCACCTTCGTTGTAATGACTTATACCTTGATTGTACAATGCTTCGTCTGCTCCATTCATCATAAAAATAAAAGAAACCAGAATTAATTCCATTACAAGAATCATGTTACCGTCCATTTTTGGCCAGCCGTTCATTTCTTTCATACTAAAACGTGGAATGTTTAGAAGGTTTCTTCTTGCTAAAAATGCAAAAGTTGCGATAAAAGCGAGAACAGATAAAATTTCTATGAAAGATATAATGAAAGTGTAGAAACCACCCAAAGCATCTTTAAAAAAGCGATGTTCTCCAGTAATACCGTCAACAATAATTTCTATTAATTCTATCTGTGTAATCACAAATGCTGCATACAAACACAAGTGTAACAAGGCAGGAATTGGTCTAGAAAACATTTTTTTCTGTCCTAAAGCAACGAGTGTCATTACCTTTAACCTTTCTTTCTTATTGTCAGAACGATCTACATCTCTACCCAGTAGAATATTTTGTCTAATATTTTTAACGTTATAAGCAAAGTATCCGAACCCTGCTATTAACAATACTGAAAAAATAATGATTGCTACCATATCTCTAATTAACTATCTATTTAGGAGAATCTGCCTTTTGTAAAAGCTCTCTCAATTTTCTTTCTTCTTCTTTTGTTAAAGGAACACCTTTAGTTTTGGCGCCAAATACACTGATGTGTATATATCTTTCTGGGTGAATTTTAATGTCTTCTACAAGTTCATTCAACTCAGTGGTTGCTGTATTTAAGGTAGTATAAAAAGCATCGTCATTTAATAACTTACCAACTGTACCTTCTCCAGAGTTTACTTGTTCCATTAACACACCAAACTCGTCAAGAGCAAGCGTAGCTTTTTCAATGGTCGATTTAAAGTCGGCTGTCAATAAATCTTCAGAAATTGTTTCAAAATTCTTGGTAATCACATCAACTTGTTTCATTGAAGTATTAAGTGACGCGGTTAATTTGTCAACATTTGTAAAAATTCTACCCAACTTCGCTTTTTCAGCTGTAATTAGATTATCTAAATTATACGCTACATTACCAAAACGTTTAATCGCGGTTTGAACTTCTGCCAAACTTGCATCTAAAGAGTAGGCAGCAGATGTATCCCAAAAGGCATTTACAGAAACTACAATACCGTCTATTGAACCCATTAGACTCTCTAATTTTGCTTTAACAGGCAGAAGTTGGTCTTCTAATTGCTCTTCAATATTTTGAGAAACGGTTCCGTTAAGTGTATCGCCTACTTTATGAAAAGTGGTTGAGGTGTAGTCTTGTCTTAAAGTCATTCCTACATCTAAAAGTCCGGGAACAATTTCAACAGTTGAACCAACTGCTGGTATTAGGTTTCTATCTTGAATGTTGAACTTAACAATTACGCGCTTATCAGATTCTACAAAAACATTTGGATCTTGCAACCTTACCTCTAATATTTTACCTACTTCTACTCCATTAAGGGTAACAGAGGATGAAGCTGTTAAACCTCCAGATTGAGGAAAATAAGCATAGTAAGCATCATCACCACCAAAAAAGCTGTTTCCTTTGAGGTAGTTTATTCCAAAAATTAAAAGCAATATGGATAATACTACAACGAGACCTGTTTTGAATTCTTTTGATACTCTCACATTTGTAAATTTTGTGCTAAAATAATGTGTTTCTCTTAGATTTACTAAACCTACGGGTAGCTAAAGTAGTAAAAGTTTTACCTTACAGATGTTAATAACTGCTTTAGAATAGATAACTTAATCTCATTCTAAATAAGACACAACAGTCAAACACAACATAAATTGTTTAAAACTGCTTAAAAGTTGATTAAAATTTCTAGGTAAGAAGCCAAGTAAAAAAATTAGCTTTGTAGCTCAAATAATCGTCAATAAGTCAAAAATGGATATTAAGAATTTAGAAGGTTTTGCCTCGCAAGTAAGAAGAGATATTGTAAGAATGGTTGCTGCTGTAAACTCTGGACATCCAGGAGGATCTTTAGGTTGCGCAGACTTCTTAACTGTGCTTTACCAACATCAAATGCAACACAACCCTACTCATTTTAGTATGGATGCGAAAGGTGAAGATGTTTTCTTTTTATCTAACGGACACATTTCTCCTGTTTGGTACAGTGTTTTGGCGAGAAGCGGATATTTTCCAGTATCAGAATTAGCAGGATTTAGAAAATTAGGTTCTAAGCTTCAAGGTCACCCTTCTACAGACAAAGGATTGGCTGGTATAAGAATGGCATCTGGTTCTTTAGGGCAAGGTCTTTCAAATGCACTTGGTGTAGCTGCTACTAAAAAATTAAACGGAGACGATACATTAGTTTACACGCTTCATGGAGATGGAGAATTACAAGAAGGTCAAATATGGGAAGCTGCAATGTATGCTGCTGCAAATAAAGTAGATAATCTTATTGCTACAATAGATTATAACGGAAGACAAATTGATGGAGACCTTGACGATGTGCTCTCTTTAGGTAATCTTTCTAATAAATGGCAAGCTTTTGGTTGGGATGTTCTTGAAATGGACGGACACAACATGGAAGAAATTATAAATACATTGAACCAAGCCAAAGCAAAAACTGGAAATGGTAAACCAATTGTAATTATTATGAAAACTGAAATGGGACAAGGTGTAGACTTTATGATGGGTTCTCACAAATGGCACGGTGTTGCCCCAAATCCAGAGCAGTTAGAGAATGCACTTTCTCAATTAAATGAAACATTAGGAGATTACTAATTGAAAAAACTCGTTAGCATATTTATATTAAGTTTTGTAGGCTTTTTTTCCTTCGCACAGGAAGACTTAACGCGCATTTTATTTATTCTAGATGCGTCTAATTCTATGAATTTAAAATGGGGACGCGAATCAAAACTTACAGTAGCTAAAGATATTCTTACCCGAACGGTAGATAGCCTAACAGGTGTACCTAATTTAGAGATTGGTTTGCGCGTTTATGGTCACCAATCACCCATAACGGCAACCTATCAAGATTGTAAAGACACGAAACTAGAAGTTCCTTTTGGTCAGAATAATGTGGAACGTATTAAGAGTAAATTAAACTCAATACAGGCAAAAGGTACTACACCGATTGCACGATCACTAGAAGCAGCTGCAGGAGATTTTCCTGATAGACAATCTAAGAATATCATTATCCTTATCACAGATGGTGTAGAAGCCTGTGACGATGAGCCTTGTGTGATTGCAGATAAATTACGCGCAAAAGGAATTACAATCAGTCCATTTGTAATTGGTCTGGGAATGGAAATGAAATACCTAGAGAAATTTGATTGTATTGGTCAGTATAAAAACGCAGAAGATAGAAACTCTTTCTCTGCTGTGCTTAAAACGGTTGTTGATAAAGCATTGGTAAACACCACGGTTCAAGTTAATCTGAATACAATAAACAAAAAACCTCTAGAAACCAACACCACGCTATTCTTTTACGAAGCAGGTACAGATAAATTAATCTACACTTTCATGCATACCTTAAACGAAAAAGTATTGCCTGATACATTGATAATTGACCCGAATAAAAAATATGATTTGGTTGTGAATACACTTCCAAGAAAATACAAGAAGAACATTAGCATAAAAAAGTACCAGCACAATACCATAGAAGTAGATGCACCACAAGGTAGTTTAACTGTAAAAATTAGAAACAAAGCAGAGCCTCACCTCATCAATTATAGAGTTTGGCAAAACGGTAAATTAATAACCTTGAACAGACAGTTTTTAGAGGAACAACAGCGTTACATTGTAGGGAAATACAAGGTTGAGGTACTCACACTTCCCCGGATTTACTTTGATGTAGAAATTAAACAAAGTGAAAACGAAGTACTTTCTATAGAGTCTCCTGGCTACGTTAGATTAAAATCACCTACAGCTTTAGTAGGACAAATTTTTGTGAAAAACCAAGATGCATCGCTTTCATGGGTATGTGATTTAGCCGAAAATAGCACACAACACAAATGGTTATTGCAACCAGGAAACTACCAAGTAGTATATAGAGAAAAAGACGCAACGGCTACAAACTACACCAAAAAACAAGACTTTAGAATAACATCAAATAGAACGATAACATTAAATCTTTAAATTAATCATTATGAAAAAAATTGAAGTACTCGGTAAAAAAGATACGCGCTCTGGATTTGGAGCTGGACTTCAAGAATTAGGCAAAACCAATAAAGATGTTGTTGCACTCTGTGCAGATTTAACAGGATCTTTAAAAATGAATGCGTTTAAAGATGAAAACCCAGATCGTTTTTTCCAAGTAGGAATTGCAGAAGCAAATATGATGGGTATGGCAGCCGGTATGACTATCGGTGGTAAAATTCCTTACACAGGTACTTTTGCTAACTTTTCTACAGGTAGGGTTTATGATCAAATTAGACAATCTATCGCCTACTCTAACAAAAACGTTAAAATTTGTGCATCTCACGCAGGTTTAACACTAGGAGAAGATGGCGCAACACACCAAATTTTAGAAGATATTGGTATGATGAAAATGTTGCCAAATATGACTGTAATCGTTCCGTGTGACTATAACCAAACGAAAGCTGCAACTGTTGCAATCTCCGAACATGTTGGTCCGGTTTATCTTCGTTTTGGAAGACCATCTGTTCCCATCTTCACACCAGAAGATAAAAAGTTTGAAATTGGGAAAGCTGATGTTTTAATTGAAGGTACAGATGTTACTATTGTAGCTTGCGGACATTTAGTATGGAAAGCCATAGAAGCTGCCGAAGAATTAAATGAAAAAGGAATTAGTGTAGAAGTAATAAATATGCACACCATTAAACCTTTTGATGCAAAGGCAGTCTTAGATTCTGTAAGCAAGACAAAGTGTGTAGTTTCTGCAGAAGAACACATGATTGCGGGAGGTTTAGGTGAAAGCGTTGCCCATGTTTTAGCAACCAATAATCCTACTCCGCAAGAGTTTGTAGGTGTAAACGATACGTTTGGAGAATCTGGAACACCTGCAGAATTAATGACCAAATATGGTATTGATACACAAAATATTGTTGACGCTTGCCAGAAAGTAATTAAACGCAAATAGCGTAATTAGAAATGAGAGATTTAACATTGGAAATCTTATTTTTCTAATTACGAATTTCAAATTTCAATTAAAATATATGCTCCTTCTTGATGATAAAGAAATACTTAAACTTTTTAATCAAGGAGGAGTTTTTGCAAATAAAGCCTTTGCAAACATCGTAAAACAGTATAGCGAACAAACTTACTGGCAAATTAGGCGACTAACCAAAAACCACGAAGACAGTAACGACATCTTACAGAACACCTTATTAAAAACCTTTAAAGGATTAAGTAATTTTAAAGGCGATAGCGCACTTTCTACTTGGATTTTCTCTATTGCACGCAACGAAACATATACGTTTCTCGAAAAAAGAAATAAAAAAGAGCACAGAGAGTTAGATGCACCTCATATTCAGCTCACGCATTTCACGGAAGAATTAGAAGGACTAGACGCTACGAAAATCGAAGAAATTTTACAACGCGCTATTACAGCTTTACCCGCAAAACAAGCTCAAGTTTTTGAATTAAAGTATTTCGAAGATATGAAATACGAAGAAATCAGCAAATTGGTAAATACATCTGTAGGCGGATTAAAAGCTTCTTATCACCATGCAGTTCAAAAAATAAAAGAATTTGTTGTAAAGGAATTAAACCATTAACGAACTTTTAAGTCTAACTAAAAAATGAAGAAAGAGTTTAACATATTTAATCACATTGAGAAAACAGAAAAACCCACTGTTGACCCTGCCTATTTTGAATCTTTAAAAAAGGAGGTTCTCGCAAAAGTAGATGACGCAGAAAAAGATGTTTCTATGTTTAAAAAGCCTGCTTTTTGGTTTGGCTTAGCGAGTGCAGCTTGTATAGGTTTTGTAATTCTGCTTTCCTCTACTCCAATGTCAAACAAGGATGTAAAAGGTAGCTCAGCTCAATTAAACATGGAACAAATTTCTACAGCAGAGGTTGAAGAATACCTCGCAGAAAATTTAGATGTTTTTGAAGAAGAATTAATTGCTGAGGTATTTGAAATCGATCCTCAAATAGAGATTAAAGAATCTGAACTTGAATCTATAGATGCTGAAGCCCTAGAAGTTTATTTAGAGGAATATTTTATAGAAGAAAACAATAATAAAAACAGTTAACATGAAAAATTTCACACTTATTGCCCTACTTATTTTTAGTAGCACACTTTTTGCACAAAAACACAAACCATTACAAGGAGAAATGGGGATAAAAAAAGAAGAAAGAGCAAAAATTGAAAAGCTGAGAAGAGCGTTTATTAGCACTCAGTTAGATCTTTCCCAGTCAGACTCCACCCAATTTTGGTCGATCTACGATAAGTTCACCCTAGATTTTAGAGACTATAAAAAAGATGTCCGCAAAAAAATGAAAAGTATATCTGAAACGGAAAACATATCAGATAGTGAAGCTGAAAAACTGCTAAAAGAAGTTAATGCATTAGAATTGAAAATTGCTGCTTTAAAAACAACTTCTAATAAAGAAATAGCTGCAATTATTGGTTATGCAAAAACAGCACAACTACCAGAAATTGAAAGGGCTTTTAAGAAAAAACTTTTAGAAGAGTTAAAAGGTAGACGAAGAAACTAATTTTAAGTCGCTAGACTATTTCTTATCCTTATTTTTGCTTTATGGATAATGCTTCGAAATTCTTAAAACTGCAAGGACAAACTAATCCCTTTCCTTACCTCATTGATGTAGACAAAGCAGAGGGAATTTATATTTACGACAAAGCGGGAAAAGCCTATATGGATATGATCGCAGGTGTTGCGGTAAATAACATAGGACACAATCATCCGGTAGTTACTGAAGCGTTAAAAAATCAAATAGACAGACATTTACACGTGATGGTGTATGGAGAATTTATCCAAGATGCTCAAGTTGCTCTAGCAGAAGAATTAACCTCTATTTTACCCGAAGAATTAAATTGCGTATACACAGTAAATTCAGGTACAGAAGCCAACGAAGCTGCCTTAAAACTTGCCAAACGAATTACAGGAAGATCAGAAATTATTTCGTTTAGAGGTGCTTACCACGGTTCTACTCACGGTTCTCTTAGCGTTTCGGGTAACGAAACTAAAAAAGCTGCGTACCGACCTCTTTTACCCGATATAAAATTTATAGATTTTAATAAAACAAAAGATTTAGCAAAGATCACACATAAAACTGCAGCTGTGATTATAGAGCCTATACAAGGTGATGCCGGTGTTAGAAAAGCATGCGAACCTTATTTGCAAGCGCTTAGAAAAAAATGCACGGAAACAGGCACACAGCTCATCTTTGATGAAATTCAATGCGGAATGGGACGTGCAGGTTCTATTTTCGCTTTTGATTTATACGATAATGTGGTTCCTGATATATTAACGTTAGGTAAAGCCCTTGGCGGAGGAATGCCAATTGGTGCTTTTGTTTCTAGTTATGATAAAATGCAACTACTTACACATAACCCTATGCTTGGACACATTACTACTTTTGGCGGACACCCAGTGGTTTGTGCAGCAGCAGCAGCGTGTGTTAAAGTTTTAAAAGAAGAAATTGATTTTGAAGCATTAGAACGTAATGGTCAGCTTTTAGAAGATATGCTTTCTGACCTCAAAGAAGTAAAGCAAATTAGGAGAGTTGGTCAAATGTTTGCGATTGACATGGTTTCTTTTGAACGCGTAGAGAAAGTTGTAAAACGTTGCTTGGAACTAGGCTTAATTTCATTTTGGTTTTTATCTCACCCCTACTCGTTTAGGTTGAGTCCGCCAATAAACATTACGAAAGACGAAATGCAAAAAGCCGGGGAAATTATTAGGCAAGCTATTTTGGAAACAGCCAACTAATAAAAGTTAGTTGAAACTTAAGGCTGTAGCTTTGAATATTTTAACTTCTGAACCTTAATTGAATAACAACCGCTCTTTTTACCAAAAAATAACAGAATTCTTAATTCAATAATTCTTAATTCTTAATTAAACCGCTATCTTTGTATTCCTTATTTTCGAACGAGAAAAATAGGTTTAATACCTGGGGCTGACTTGGATTTGACAGCAATCGAGTTGGTTTAGTGTAAGCATGTCGAGACGTGAGATGAGTCTCGTAAAAAAATAGTTTCACACGATAATTGACAACACGTCATACAATCTTGCAGCATAATCACGGAATGTGATTTCGCTTAATCCACCTGAAGTATAGTAAGGGGACAAGTTTCTCGCTAGCAGCCCTGTCTTTCGGCAGCTAGAGTTCGAGATATCATCAAAATAGGACTAGCTTGCGGAGGTCTACTCTCCAATAGCGAAACTCTAAGTAGATAAGTTGAGGTTTGGGTGTTTGTGTCCGTACCGATATCGAAAATCAAATCGCAAACTAAACATGTAGAAGACTAAGTCTACCATTGTTTGGACGAGGGTTCGAACCCCTCCAGCTCCACAAACTAAAAACGAAGGATAATTTCTTAACAGAGGTTATCCTTTTTTTATCGCAATAAGTTAACATGACCGGTAAAGACTTCTGCTTCTTCGCTCTCTAGCGATTTTAGTCTTATTTGCCAAATATAGGTTCCATCTTTACAAGACGTATTCGAATCCTTTCCATAGGTTCCATCCCAACCAACTTCTGGGTTGTAGGATTCAAACATAATTTCTCCCCATCTATTATATACAATTAAATGGTAACTCTCTTTATCGTAACCCGAAGTGAGTACCGGACTGAATATGGCATTACTTGCATCTCCGTTTGGTGTAAATGTATTGGGCACATAAAATAATCTTTCCGGTGTTATTCTTAGTGCAAATTGGTCTACACATCCTGCAGCATTATATGCATTTAAAATAATTGTATACGATGCAGAGTCGGAGTCAAACACATGTATTGGATTCTCAGCACTACTCGTTAAACCATCTCCAAATTCCCATAAATACGTTACAGCATTCTGAGAGGTATTTGTAAAAGATAAAGGTTCATCACTTGAAAAAACTGTAGTATCGTCAATTGAAAATTCTGCGATCGGATTATCATAAGTACACAATAAGTCTGTATAAACGGTAGTATTAGAACAACCAATCTGGTTGGTTACCGTAAATGTTATCGTATAACAATCTGCTTCATCATAACTGTGATCAACTTGGTTGGGTTGCATTGAGCTTTCTCCATCGCCAAACTCCCACAAGACATTAGTACCAACAGTATTGTTTAAATCTGTAAATACAAACTCTCCAGGTATACACCCTAAAGTAGTGTTTACTGCTAGTGCTGCAGGCGGACTCTCCTGCATGGTAACATCTTGAGCTGCACTATTTATACAACCTGTTAATGGATTTGTACCCGTTAGTGTAACACCAAATGTTCCAAAATTATTATAGGTGTAATTTGGTTCAAAAGCAGTTGATGAATTCAAATCCCCAAAGTCCCATAAAAAATCTAGTCCGACATCCGAATTGTTTTGAAATAGAATGGGTAAATTATCACAAAGAACTGGATTTAAAACAGTAAAATCTACGCTAGGAGTAGGATACACAGTAATTGTGTGATTTGACACAGGACCAACACACCCTTTAGCCGAAGTTGCTTGAACAAGGTAAGTAACCGTTTGATTGACCGCGCTTGTATTCTCTAATTGATCATTAACCAATGATGTAAATTGAGACGTTTGCGACTCGCCGAAAATAGATTGATTATCCAAGGCAAACCATTCAAAAGTAGATGGACTAGAAGCACTTAAAGAAATAGACAAGCTTTCATTTGAGCATATTTGAGCTGTAAATGGCTGAACAACAGGAAGAGGATTAACCAAAACCTCTATGTTGGTGCTAGGACTAGAACATCCATTGGTTTGAGTGGTTGCAGCCACCGTGTAAAAAACAGACTCAGCTTGCGTGGTTGTATTAACAAGTTGATCATTTACAACATTACCAGTTTGCACAGCAATACTTTCACCGGTTACTGGTACAGAACTTTGAGCAAACCAATTAAAGTTAACATTTGAATTTGCAACTAAATTAAGATTTACGTTCTCCCCAGAACAGATTTCTGTAAAAGTCGGACTAATTAGCTCTACTGGCGGATTTACGATTACTGTTACCGTTTGAGCAGGCCCTGCACATGCACCTTGTACAGATGTTGGCAGTACGCTATACACCACAATTTGAGGAACAGTTGAGGTATTAATGAGAATATCATTAATCAAATTACCATTTGACACCACTGCAGATTCTCCCGTTACATTTGGATTATCAGTTGCAAACCATGTAAATGTAGAAGGTACATTTGCAGTTAGAAAAACCGAAGCTGCAACTCCACTACAAATTTCAATATTCGTAGTACTTGTCATCATCACATCAGGAATAATACTTACATCTAGAAATTCAGTTGATCCCGGACAACCAAAAGGAATAGAACTACTATTTATTTCGTAATTCACTACCTCAATATTAGGCGAATTGTTGGATAATGTATTGTCTATTAAAGCTGTATTTTGAGTAAATATGCTTTCACCTGAAACAGCTGCATTATCTGTAGCAATCCAACTAACAGAAGCCGGAATAGTTGTGGAGAGTGGTATATTCAGTACATCATTATTACAAGTTGCTGTATCTACTAAATTTGAAAGCGCTGGAGAAGGGTGAACAATAATTTGAAAATCATCACTACTTCCTTCACATATTAACCCAGAGTTAGATTGATAGACAGGCGTTATGGAAAGTGTAGAAATATTATCCGTATTCTGATTATTTAGTCCTGAAAATGGAAAAATATCTCCTGTTCCATTGGCGTTTAATCCTATGGTCGTATTATTATTTGACCATTCATAATACGTACCAGAACCACTGAAACTAATTAAAGGAGTATTAAGACCGTTACACACTTCAACATCTGTTAAAATGTCATTTTGCGGAATTGGATTTACATTTATGGCCAAATCTTGAGAAGTACCAGCACATTGAACACCCAAGTTAGTATTTAAAGGTGTTAACGTAACAAGTGCACTATTAACAGTTGAATTAGAGTTATTTACAACCGTAAAAGAAGGTATAATTGTATTTCCAGAGTTTGGTAGACCAATTGTAGTATTATTATTTACCCAATTTAATGTAGAATATGACCCTGATGGTTGTAAAGCTGATTGTATTTCTCCTGCACAAAGCTCTACGGAAGATAAAGGATCTAACGTTGGAATTGAATTAATTGTATACGAGAATGATTCTGGTAAACCATCGCACTGCAAAGCTGTTGGTGTAACGGTTATTACACCTGTTACATTTGTACTTCCTGCATTTATTGTAGTAAAAGAAGAAATATCTCCTGTACCACTTACAGGTAATCCGATAGAAGGCGTATTATTTGACCAATTATAGGCACTAGCTGTACCCATAAAGTTAACCGGCAAAGAACTCGCTCCTGAACAAATTACCTGATCTGAAATAGGACTTACCACCGGAGTGGGATTTACAGTGATGGTAAATGTTTCTATTGCTCCAGAACAGAGTGCTCCATTCGAATTAAAGGAAGAAGACACGTTAAAGTTAGCACTAACAGGAACAGTTGAATTATTTACAGCCGTAAATGAAGTTATATTTCCGTTACCTGAACCAGGCAAACCAATTGAAGGATTATCATTTATCCATTCGAAATTAGTTGCTGTACCAGTAATAACGACAGAAGCTAGTTGTTCTTGGTTACAAATAACAATATCGCTAATTGGATCAATACTAGGTGCCGGATTAACGGTTATTGAGAATTCTTCAGCACTTCCTAAACAAGTAAGGTTGTTGTCTGTATAAATTGGGGTAACAGAAATTAAAGCATTGTTTGGAACATTTCCACTATTAATAGTTGTGAAGGTATTTATTGTATTGGTTCCTGAAGAAGATAATCCTATTTGATTATTATCATTAACCCAATTGAATTGAGTAGCTACACCCGTAAAAAAAAGAGAAGCAGACGACTCTCCATTACAGTAGGTTGAGTCATTAATCGCATTTACTGTCGGTAAGGGTAAGAATGCAATATCAAAGTTTTCTGTTTGCCCCACACAGGTAAGTGCTGACGATGTATACGAAGGTGTAACAGCTATTGTTGAGACAGCCGTGGATGAAGTTTGATTTGAATAAGAGAAAACTGGAATATTTCCACTACCATTTGAAGGTAGTCCTATCGTTGTATTTGAGCTCGTCCATGCATAGTCTGTTGCTGTACCTAAAAATGAAATCGGTCCGACATTTACATCTGAACATTCTGTTATATCAGAAATAGGGTTTATAGTTACTTCGGGTAAAACCTCTATTGTGTAGGTTTCAGGACTTCCAGAACAGGTTAAACTGCTACTTGTATATTCAGGTATTACTGTAATTTGTGAAACAAGTGGTGTTTGAGTAAGATTAGTTACTGTAAAAGACGGTATATCTCCTGTACCATTGAGTCCTAAACCAATTTGATCATTCGTATTCGCCCAAGAAAAACTTGTAGCGTTGCCGGAAAAAAGCACAGCATTAGTACTGCTGTTGGCACACAAAACCTCACTACTAATTGGATTTACCTGAGGTGATGGATTTACAGTTATCGAGAAAGAAGAAGTAACACCCGGACAAGTTAACCCTGAACTATTAAAGTTTGGTGTAATTGTAATTAAATCAGATACTGGCTGACTACTGTTATTCAATGCGGTGAAAGAAGAAACGTTACCTGAACCCGAATTTTGTACGCCTGTTTCAATCGTACCCGCTACCCAATCAAAAGAAGTTGCATTACCTGATATTGCTATTGTTGGAATAAAATCGCCATCACAGTAAACTAAATCTGCAATGGGTGTAACACTTGGACTTGGATTTACAATAAATGAAAACGATTCATCTTGTCCAACACACGTTTTACCATTAAGATCTAGAACCGGAGAAACTAAAATGGTTGCAACTTGTTGAATCGCAGTTGAATTTACGGCACTAAAAGACGAAATATTACCAGTTCCATTTAAGCCTAAACCAATACTAACGTTTGAATTTGACCACTCAAAATCGGAAGTATTCACTCCTGTAAACTGGACAGGTTGAGTTGAAGCACCATTACAAATCGTTTGGTCTACAACTGAATTCAGTACAGGTGTTGGATTAACCGTTATTTTAAAAATGCGCGAAACTCCCTCACAATTAATTCCATTTCCATTAAACTGAGGTGTTATAGTAATAAAGGCATCTAAAGGAGAGTTTGTACTATTCAAAGCAGTAAACGAAGGTAAATTTCCCGCACCAGACGATGCTAAACCGATTGCTGGATTATCATTAACCCATGTATATGACGTTCCTGATCCAGAAATATTGAAGAGTGCAACTTGTTCTCCAGCACAGTAAACTGTGTCACTAATAAAATCTACCATTGTTTCTTGGTAAACTATAAAATCAAATGTACTTACTAAACCGAAACAGCCATTTGCTTCTGGTGTAACCGAAACGGTAGAAGTTTGTGTTTGGTTTGTTACGTTTTGAGCTACAAATGGGTCAATAAAACTAGATCCTGACAACGAAATACCAATAGAAGAATTAGTGGTAGTCCATGAGTAATTCGTTCCTGTACCTGAAAAATTAATTGGAACAGTTTGCTCTCCATCACATAATTCGATATTACTCTGCGCATTCACGACAGGTGTAGGATTAATGATATAATCAAAACTAATTGGTGTACCTGAACACGTTAAACTTCCAGCAACATACTCTGGCGTAACAGTTACAGATGAGTTTAAAACAGATTGTCCTGTATTTATTGCTGAAAATGATGCAATATCTCCTAATCCATTACTTCCTAATCCAATAGTAGCATCGGCATTTTGCCAACTGTATTGAGTACCTGTACCACTAAAAACTACGGCTTGTGTTAACGCCCCATTACATACGGTTTGATTTGAAACATTGTTAATCGTTGGGGTTGGGTTAATGTTTATAGTATAATCAGTTGGTGCACCCGGACAAGCAGAACCTCCAGAAGTTGTTGCCGTTGCAGTAATAACCAATGTTTCTACGCTGGATAAGCCGTTAGATAATGTCATAGCAGGAATACTCGTTGTACCCTGAGTTGTGCTAACGCCTGTAATACTTGATGGTTGAGAAGTAACTGTCCAATCAAAGGTTGCGCCTGGTGTAGATGAAGTAAGCGTAACTAGATTCGTTGCATCTCCTGAACAGATAACCTGATCCGGAATATCAAATTGTACTACGGGAGCTGGATTTACCGTTAAAGAAAATTCCTCTACCACTCCAACACAACCCGCAGCATCTGGAAGTATATTGTAATTTAATGTGTACGCTACGCTTCCGCTATTATTGATAATTTGTCCCTGCAAAGCTCCTACTCCATTTACTGGATATCCAGTTAAAGTTGATGGTACAGCAGAAGGTTGATCTAAACTCCAACTATATGTTGTATTAGAAACCGATGAAAGAAATGCTGGGGTTGTAAATGCAATTCCTCCGCAAATATCTTGAGATGCAATTGGTGATAAAACAGGTACAGGATTAACTACGCGTTCATAAGTAATCGCTTGACCAAAACAGCCATTAAATTCGGGTGTTACCGTATACACTAATACTGCCGGAGATGTGCCTGAGTTCACCAAATTCATTTGGGGTAAATTACCTGTACCACTTAGATTAGCTCCTGTTAAGGTTCCTGTAGTTACAGCAGCTGTCCAACTATAAGTAGTACCTAAAACATTTGAACTCCAAATTACTTCGTTACTTAAATCTCCTGAACAAAGCGTATCCGAAAGTAGATTATTGCTTATTGTTGGAGTTGGATTTACAATAAATTGAAAAGAACTATCTGGTCCAACACAACCGTTTGCCGTTGGACTCACCGTTACTGTACTACTTAAAGTTGAGTTGGAGGAATTTATTGCAGTGAATGAAGGTATTTCAATTGTTCCGTTAGAAGATAATCCTATTTGTGTATTACTGTTTGACCAAGTAAAACTTGTTCCAGAAACAGCTGAACTAAACGATACCAATTGTGTCTGTTCATTATTACAAAGCTCCTGATCAACTAAACTATTTACATACGGTATAGGCTGAACCGAAAGAGTAAATGTTTCAATATTTCCAGCACATGAAACCGAATTACTTGTGAACACAGGCTCAACTGAAATAGTTGAAAATAAAGACTGAACTCCACTATTACTTGTCGTAAATGAAATATCTCCAGAACCTGAAGACGTAAGTCCTATCGAACTATTATCATTTGTCCAGTTATAAGCAGTTCCAGAACCACTGAAAGGAATATTAACCAGAAGATCTGAACAAGTATCAATTGAACTTATTGGATCTACTACCGGAATTGGGTTTACGGTAATGGTAAAATTGAGCGTACTTCCTACACAACCCGATAGAGATGGAGTAACCGAAATAGCAGAAGAAATTGGTTGTTGCGTAGAATTAGCTGATGTAAAGGGAAGCAGTGATCCAGATCCTGCAGCTTGTAAACCAGACTGCGTATTGCTATTTGTCCAAGAGTAAGAAGCACCCTGTAAACTTGTAAAATCAACCTGAGTAGAAACCTCACCAGAACAAAGTGTTTGATCAGAAACAGGAGCTAAATTAGGAGTAGGATTAAGGATATAATCAAATGTTGTGGGTGTACCTGCACAGGTTAGTCCTCCAACAACATACTCTGGGGTAACAGTTACTGAAGAAATTAGGGTAGATTGACCTAAATTGTTGGCCATAAAGCCAGCGATATCTCCTACTCCATTACTTCCTAATCCTATAGAAGCATCTGTATTTTGCCAACTATATTGAGTACCTGTACCACTAAAAGCTACGAATTGGGTTAATTCTCCATTGCATACAGTTTGATTTGAAAGTGGATTAATGATAGGTAAATCGATTATCGAAATTAAAACTGAATCTATGGCAGCCGGACATTCTGCCGATGGAACATCTGTTTGAACGTAAAGCCAAACCTGAGTCAAACCACTAGGAACACTATAGTTTGCAGTACCCAAAACTTGATCTTGATTACTAAATTGTCCTGAACTATTATTATCTGACCAAAAAGCTAAAGATGCTGCACCTTGTATTGATGCGGATAAAGAAACACTCTCATTTTCGCATATAGTTAAATCAGGCATGGCTGTAATTTGCGCTGCGTCACTAACTGTAAGTACTAAATTATCTGAAGAAGGTAAACAAGCACCTGCCGGATCATCAGAAGTTAGACTTAAACTAATTTGACCAATATAATTTGTTGGAGGAGTATACGTAGTACTTAAAGAAAATGGATCGTCAAATGAACCTCCAGGTACATCTGCAGTCCATATTCCAGAAGAAATCGGTCCAGTAATTGACCCTGATATAGTTACTTCTGAATTCAGACACGTAGATTGGTTCTGACCAGCATCAACCAGTACATCCTGATTTACAATTACCGAATCAACGATATTTACTACACCGCAAGAATTTGAAGCTTGTAAGCCATATGAAAATACACCAGAAGTGCTGTATGTAACTGTAGGGTCTAAACTATTCAATCCTGAAACTAAAACATCAGAACCTCCACCGAAATTCCAGTTGTAAACTGTAGAAAAATCATAACAATTATTGACAGAAGCTGTAAAAGAAATATTTTCTCCCTCACAAATAGTATCGTTAGAAGTTATTACATTTATTTCTGGTGGCGCATTTACCTGAATAGTATCTGTTTGTTCAGGATTTAAACATCCTGCTATATTTCCGGGATATCCAACTGTTAGGTTAACTGCATAAAATCCGGGTCCAACAAAATCGATTTCTGGCTCTAAAGATGTATTGTTGGTATTATTTATATAGAAAAAACCAGTATTTGGAGAGCAATTTAAATCATTTATGTAATCAATATCCCAAGTTGACTCAAAAGAATAACCACAGCCATTTCCACTCGAATTATTGTCAACATTAACGACTTGTGCCGTACAAAAAAGACTATCACTTATTGAAAAATCTACTGTAGGCTGAGGCAACACACATATTTGTTGTGTCATAGAATCTATTCCGCAACCGTTAGCACTAAAAAGTGTAATATCATAAATACCGGGCGCATCAAACGAGACATCTAGTTGTTCTGAACCGTTTTGCCAGAAATAGAAGTTACTACTTCCTGCATCAGAACCTAATTGACTACCTGGTTGCATAGTGTAATTGGCGTTAGGAGATATTTCCCAATAGAAACTGTTAGAACTATCACATGAAGTTGTAAAAACATTAAGTCCAGGCTCTGTAATATCGGTAAAAGAAACCACATGATCTACACAAACTTCAGTATCAGACGCTGTAAACAAAGCTTCTGTTTCTTCTGAAACCACAATTGGCCCGAAAGCAGCAAATGTACCGTTCGTATTACATGCGTTAGAACTGGTAACAGTAATACTATATTGATTTGGATATGATTGTCCGTTAATTATTGAAGTTACACCACAAGAAGAATTTGTAAAAAGATGTTGAAAAACAAAAGGATTAGAAGGCAAACCATTAAAGGTTGAATCCGTACCATCATTTACGCTAATTACATATTGTGTATTTGGCGGACTTGAAGAAGCAGATATATTTATGTCATAAAGCCCGGGAACACAGAAGGCCGTACCCGTTCCTGAAACCGTTAATGCGGGCGGACTAGAACCAACAAAAACCGTAAATACTTCTGTGTATGAACAACCGTTTGGTAGGTTAACGGTGTATTGAAAATCGTAATTTCCTACAGCGTAAATGTGACTCATAATTTGAGCCATTCCATCGAATACATATGTGTTTGTATCTCCATCACCCCAAACAGCAGACATGCTAGTTCCAATTGGATAAGTGAACAGACTATCGTCTTCAAATTGAAAACCTCCATCTAATAAATTAGTACTACAATACCTGTAAACAATTTCTCCATTTATTGTTGTAGTGCTATATCCAGGTCCACCAAAACCATTCATAGAAAGCGTTATGCCTGAGATATAAGTTGTGAAATTTACATATGCTGTATCCGAACAACCGTTTCCGTCATCAACAACCAACATAAAAGTTTGAGGTTCCGTAACTACAACCGAAGGATTACTGATACTATCAATTAAACTATTGTTTTCATCAAACCATTGAAAGTTCAACGTTGGATTTCCAGAGCCCAACCATTGGGCGCTAGGATTAGCACCTAAAACCACAGTATCATTTTGACAAACTTGCTGGTCTTCACCCGCATCAATTAACAAATCAGAGCAGGCGAATGAGCAAAAACTTGTAAGAATAAAAAAAGTAAAAATTAGCCTATTCATTAGGTGGAGTCTCGGTGGTAATAAAACTATTCAAGACAAAGATAAAGAATCAATAAAAAAAATTTAAACACTTGCATGTTTAAAAACTTGATATTCGACCAATTTTAACTTAAAGCTTATGAATGGTTTATAGACTCTGTTTAACTAAAACTATTTTTTATTTTTAAAAAAAACTTCTTTCTACTGAAAAAATGGAATTTAAACTTAACCATCTAAATATTTTAAATTCTTCTTGCATGCATTAGCGTGACGTACTGAGTACATTTTTCAAATAATCAATTTCTTTAATTTCACCAGCATCTATTTGCAGTCTTTCAGCTTTGAATAATGAAATAAAATCTACCAAATGAATAAGATATAACAGCTGTTCTATAAAAGAATCTCCTTTTGCCGAAATTTCAAAAACAGGAGTATTTTGTTCTATAATTTCTTTAGTAACATTCAACCGAATAGTATTTCTAGGATATTCTAACTTACTTCTGAGCATGATAACTGAATATAAATTCGGATTATTTTCCCAAGCTAAAATCTCGTTATGATTCATCTCTGGTACCACATTGTAGAAGGCCAAATCTTTACTATTTTCGTTAATCTGTTGACATGCTCTAACCAATAAAGGCTTGAACTTGTCCTCGGCATAAAAAAATATTTTTTTTGATGCTGAAAAGTCTAAAGCTTGCTCGGCCACCTTTACTATATTTGGTTGCTCCTCAATTAATGTCGGAATATATGATTCTGCACTCTTTTGTAATTCTCCGTCTATTAATTTGGCTTGCCTTAAAATTTCCAACAATTGAACTAAAGGATAAGCTAAAGCTGCTCTTGGAGGCAGTCCTCCAGGAATAATAACTGTAGCATTAGTTTTTAAGCTATCCTTTAATTTACCGCCAGTAGTAATACCTACAACTTGAGCATTTTTATCTTTAGATTCCTTGAGGGCCGATAAGGTTTCTTCAGTTTCGCCAGAATATGAACAAACAATAACTAATGTATTCTTATTTACATAATTTGGTAAATTATAGCTATGACAAACCTCAAGTGGTACTGTAATCAAAGGACGAATGCACTCTTTAACTAATTCTCCGCCCATACCAGAACCACCTAAACCACAGATCAACACATTATTGATTTTTGCTGCTAAATCTAATTTATATGTTTTAGAAATTTCAATACTCTTCTTTAACTGACTGGGATAATCATAAACTAATGCTCTCATAAAAAATATCTTTATTGCTGTTAGACTTATAAAACGATAAACATACTAATTTAATCTTATAGTACAAAATACAATAAGATGTTTTGTAGAATGAATAACACAAAATAACGAATTAACATTAGAATTTTATTTGCTACGACTTTAGAATGATGGAAAACAGAGAGGTAAAACTAACTAAACACCAACAATATTGCGAATTAATTTTATGTTTAGCTTACATTTTGTGTGTTTAATCCAAAAAAGAATATTAAAATTTAAAAAATAAATGTATTATTGTAAAAAAGACTATAACTCTCTAGTTTTGTATTAAAGTATTAATTTTGAAACAAATATTCTTTGTATTTCTCTTCTACAATCTAATGGCTTTAGCACAGCCCTGTCTTGTAGAAATATCCAAAAACGACAATCAATGGACACTTACAGTAGATAAAAAACCTTTCTTTATAAAAGGTGCTGGTGGAGAAAAACATTTAGAAACACTAATTGAAGCAGGAGGAAACACGATTAGAACGTGGGGTACTGAAAATGCTCAGACAGTTCTGGACAAGGCACATGCCAAAGGCATAAAAGTTATGCTCGGTCTCTGGGTACAACATGAAAGACATGGGTTCGACTACAACAATCCGAAATTAGTGAAAGCGCAGCTTGAGAACTTTAAACAAGAAGTTCAAAAATATAAAAATCATCCAGCTCTTTTAATGTGGGGTATCGGAAATGAGTATGAACTAAATTATTCTAATACAAGAGTATGGTCTGCGGTTAATGATATTGCAAAAATGATACACAAAGAAGACCCGAACCATCCAACCTCGACCGTTACTGCTGGAACAAACCTTGAAAAATTGGGTTATGTTATGAAAGAATTAAAAGACATTGATATTTATGGAATTAATACTTATGGAGATATAGGCAATGTCAAAAAAGTACTAGAAGAAGGAAATTTTCGAGGTCCTTACATGATTACCGAATGGGGACCAACGGGACATTGGGAAATACAAAAAACAATGTGGGGAAGCTCAATTGAGCAAACTAGTACAGAAAAAGCGCAATCTTATTTAGACCGTTACACAGATTACATTGCCTCACAGTACAAACAGTGCATTGGTTCATTTGCTTTTTTGTGGGGGCAGAAACAAGAGTACACAAGCACCTGGTATGGGCTTTTCACTGAAGACAATAAACCAACTGAAGCGTTAGATGTTTTGCAATTCTGCTGGTCTGGTAAATACCCAAGTAATCGTTCTCCTTTTATTGAGAAAATTCTCTTAAACGGTAATGAATTAACTAAGAATACTATAATCTACCCGGGAGAGAAATATTCAATTGAAGTTCAAGCTAGTGATCTAGAGAATGATAACTTGAAATACAAATGGGAACTCTACCCAGAAAGTACTGACTTAAAAACAGGTGGAGATTTTGAAAACAAGCCTCCATTAATTACAGGTCGAATTAAAAAATCTAAATCAAATATAATTCGTTTGAAAGCTCCTTTCTATGAAGGAAGGTACCGTTTATTCGTTTTTGTATCGGATGATAAAAAAGTAGCATATGCCAACATTCCATTTTATGTTGATGCAAGTGACAAAGCAAATGATAGAATACAATTAAAAAAGCAAGAGTTTGAATCATTGGAGTATTAAAATAGTTTTGTCGATTTTTAGCATTCTTCTCTCTACGTGGAATTATGCGCAACCTACGTCTGATACAAGTATTTTTAAACCAAATGCGGGGGGGCTATTACCAAAAATTCCTGAACAAGGTTTGTCAAACATCAGCATATCTGGGTATTACAGATTCCTAGGCTCATACACAACAATGCAAGAAGCATATCCAGAATTTGAAAATATAAAAAACAAGGTGTTCATAGGTGATGATAGCAACCTCCCTCAGCTAAGTATGACAATCGGTTTAAAACCAACGCCTAACACCTCCATTTCAACTGATTTATATTTATGGACCCCCTTAACTGGATCTAACACGGATTATGTAAAAGGTCTTTTGCTCGGAGTCAATTTGTATGGATCTCACTCTAACAAATATGGAACTTTTAATGTTAGAACAGGTGGAATACATTGGCATAAATTAAGTCCTTTAACTTTTGCATCTAACACCGGATACAACAGATTTAGCGTATTTGAAAGAAACCCTTGGGATCCGAATACAAAAAATGTATTTGACAGGTACAATACTTTTTATCAAAATGGAGCTTTAACTCAAGATGTGCGCTGGGGACAACAAGCCTTTCATGGCTTTATATTTGATGGAAACGACCTTCCTTACGGTTTTAACTTCAGTTTTATGAGTGGTAAATCTCAACTTAACGGAGGGAATTCCATAACACCGAATAGTCTAACAGGCGGAAGAATAAAAAAAGAATTTAACAACCATTTCATAAGTGTCAACGGTGTTCATAATAGGACATTCTCCGATAGCCTAGCCAAAGAACTAGTTGGTTTTAGTCTCTTCACTTCAGAATTTGAGTTCAATTTTGACAAATTTCGAGTATACGGTGAAGCAGGGTCCGGAAATTACTTTTCACCCACATATGAAAGTAGTTGGGGAGAAGCAGTTGATATAAGAGTTGAAACAAACAAAAATCTTTTGAAAATTCCAATTGAACTTAGATATTTTCGTTTCAGCCCATCTGTCATTAATAACAATGGTATTTTCTGGAATACATCAATACAAGAATATGTACAAACTGCAGAGCAAAATGGTGGACAAATTCCATTACTCTTCCCATTCGCCAGTGCCTTAACCAACATTGGTCAAATGACCAATAATAGACAAGGAATTATTTTGAACACTGACATGGAATTTCGTAATAGTAAACTAACAATTGGATATAGCGTAGCTAAAGAGATTTCTGCCTTATCAAACAGATTGACTTACGGACATCCTTCTAACAGTCTTGCTTTGTCAAGATTCTGGCGATGGAATTTCCCTACAAATGTTGGACCTTATGGAAATTTGAATAAAATCTTTAGAAATGTTTACGAATCTGTAACTATCACAGATTCAGTTACCGCTAAAGGCTTCAACTCACTAGAAATTAGTTTTAAAACCCAAACTAGAGTATTTAATAAACGCCTAATGCTCTTTTACCTTGGTGGTTTTCATAGTTTACAAAATACATTCTCACCTGTTCCCGTTTATAATAAAACAGCATATCTGCAAAGTTACAACCATCAATTCGATCTTTATTATGAGTTAAATAGAAATATTGCACTTTGCGGATATCTTGGATTAGATAGAATAATTGCTGGTAACAATACAGAACGAAATCCAGTAAATAATTCAAGTAAAAATCAAAAAGGTATAAGTTATGCACTTGGGTTAGACTTAATGCTTTCAAAAAATACTGGACTCTATATTCGAAACAGATGGATGACCTACAAAGATTATAGCTTTGAGCTTGACAGATATAAAGGAATGGAAACTACGATTGAATTAAAAATATTTTTCTAAATGAATAAGTTACTAATATATATACTTCTTGCTTTTTTCTCAGTAGTTAGCTATTCACAAAAAGCAAAGAAAATACAATTTATTGGAGGAGCCAGATCCCTTGTTTCTCACTCTAATTTGTACTCAGATGGAGATACAGTTACCTCTCCAAAATCAACAGGAGGTTATGCTTTTTTAGATTTAGGAATCAAAATAAACCCTAACAAAAAGACTGAAATACTCGGTATGTTTCGAATAAACAATGCCTTTGGTGGTTTTTGGGGCGGTGGCGTTTCTTTTGATGTACGTCAACTTTATGTAAGAGGTGTTGCATGCGATGTAATTAGATATCAACTTGGTAATATAGACTACAAATTAACGCCATATACATTTTTCAATCATAACCCAGACTTTTTAACCAACTCTGTTGGAATCCAAGGTATTAAAGAAGGTATTGTTGATTATGAGACTTTCTACAAGAATAATTCTTGGAGGCAACAAGGCGCTTCCGTTAATTTTGCTTTGAACTTTCCGAAAGTCATAAAAGAAATAGATTTTAATGGTTTCATTTCTAGACTAAATCCAACGGACTTTAACAATGTTTTGGAAAGACTCTACGGAGGAGGTAATATGATTATCAAACAAGGAAAACATGCTTCTTTGGGTATCAATCATGTCAGCGTATTTGATCTCCCTGGAACTGCAGTCGACAGCAATATTTATAGTAATAACGTGAGCACAATTACTTACGATTTCAATTACAAAAAGAAGAATATTATTTTTGGTTTAGACGGAGAATCTGGAATTAGCTCATTATCCCAATCTCTATTTGCAGATGAACGACTGGAAGATTATTTTGTGCATACCAGAGCTTACATGGAGTTTAAGAAACAAAACTTTAAAGTAAGCATCGGTTTTATGGATAATGGAGCAGACTTCAGAAGTTTTGGTGCGCAATCCAAACGTGTTAACTTTAATCAAGAAAATAGTTTCTACAATCGTTACACAAACGAACAAGTTATTCGCCCTATTTCTGTATATGATTTGTATAATGACCCTACTCTATCTCAAGAAGGAATAACTGTTGGAGTTATGGACGTAAATCCTACAATTAGTAATGCTCTACCCTATGGAATTGCAACATTTAACCGAAGAGGATTATACCTAAGTACAAGCCATCGTAGCAAAAAAGATATAATCACATCTTCAGCTAAAATTTATAACTTATCTGAAATTAGAGGACAGGGAACTACAAATCTAAAAAGGTTTACTCTAGTAAATATTAATTCTCAATTTAAAGCGCACAAGTTATGGGGACTTAAAAAAGAATTCAATTTTCAAGTTGGACTTAGCTATCAGAAATCTAATAGAGAGGGAGAGTTTTCATTTGAATCAGTAGATTTACAGTCTACTCAAATAAGTTTCGGAGTTGAAAAAGAAATTGCAGATCAACTTTACTTAATGGGTAACTTCTTCTTGCTCAATAGTAAAGGAAACGATCAAATACCCGTTAGAAATGATGACGATCAAATTATCAATTACGAAGAGTTTAATGTAAATGGTCGTGAATTTAATGTTGCAGCTGGTTTAAAATTCAATTTCTCAGAGGAAGTGTTTTTAGCTGCATTTTATGAACTAAACAACAACCAATTTGTTAATAATAGTAATTATACATTTAGCCAAACATCTGTAGTATACGTACTTAAATTCTAAATTATGAAAAAAATATCTATTCTTTTAATAATAGGTGCTGTGTTTATTGGATGCAGAAAAAATGAAAATGACACCATCGAAGGTCCAAGTCTATTCGATGTGTATGGAGAATTTAGTCTATTCAGTGATCTACAAAGTAGCACAATTGATGTAGATTTTGAAAATGGTGAGACTGTTTTCTTTACATGTGACCTATCGAAGATAGTCAATTGGAAATTGGAAATAACAGGAGAAACATCTGGTGCAGCTAAAATAATTACGGGAACTAGTAAAACCCTTGATAACCAAAATGCGTTATGGGATGGAAGTACAACAAATTTTCCAATGTTCAGATCTGAAACTTGCCAAGTTATGTTGACTTTTGAAGACGAATTGGATACACTTTATACAGAAGTAAATGTTACTAATCCAAAAACAAACGAAGGTTTTTTAATTTCTGATTTTGAAAATGGATGGAACAGTGGATGGACAACCTTTGTTCAATCTGGCGCAGATATGGATTTTAGTATAAAGTCGGATCTAACTGCACCAGAGGCTAATTCCTATTATAATATGGCAGGTGAGGTTAATTGGGACTGGCTTATTGGCTTAGTTGATTTTAATGCATCAGCCTATGATGGTTCAAGTACCTTTCCTTTAACTGACAACGCAGACAATTTATACTTTAATGCATTAGTTTATGGAGACGGCTCCCTTCCAAATAGCAGAATCTTATTTAGATTTAACGAAGACGATAACGATGAATTCGGTTATGAAATACCGATTAATTGGGACGGATGGAAATTGGTCTCGTTCAAGTATAATGAATTAACAGGTACTGGCTTACACAACTCTAATAATATAACCAAAGTAAGTATACTTCATCTTGCAGACCCTAGTTCTGGCTTTGCTAAATCAGGAGTAGATTATTTAATATTCACTGAAAATGCTCCAATTACTCCATAAAACACTACTTATAATTTTTTGTTGTTCCTTACTCCAAAGTCTATTTGCTCAAGATACACTAGAGTTAATTGAAATTGAGGCGCCAAAAAAAAGTCTTTTCAAGAAAAAAGGTCTATACGATACAGAAATTGAAGAAAGGTTCAATATCAGAGGTTTCACACAATTGAATATATTTAATGAAAGCCTTATAGATTTTTGGAAGTCTGAAGATAACAACTGTATTAATTCGCAACTGTTAAAAAGTAGTCAAAGAGATATACTCAGTATAAATTGGAATTCAGACCAAAGCAATTGCGAATGGGTCGGATTTGGTTTCGGTTGGGACAGCTGGCAATCAAAAGACCTGGGTTACGTCAGTGACACACTTGCTATTGAACTTATCGTTAGATCTAAGAACAACGAAGAATTCACAAACCTTCCTTGGGCATTTTGTATTGAAGATTATAGCGGTGGACAAGCTTGGACAGGTTACAATCAAAGCTATCTAAAAAGTGAGGCCATCACAAAGAATTGGACTAAAATTCAAATTCCACTATCCGAATTTCCATTTAAAAAAAATGATGTTGACTTTAGTAATGTTAAACAGTTAATGATACAGACTTTTGCTACTGGTTCAGTTGAGTTATATTCAATAAAACTTGTTCCATGTGCAGAAAAAAAGAAGAAATCAATTGAAGCCAAATTAATAGAAATCGCTGTAGACGGTAATCTTTCAGATTGGTCAGATGCTGAATTTAGATCAATTAAAAACAACCTGTTTGCTACAAGCTATTCAAGTGAATCTGTAAGTTTTGCTTTTAAGGTAATAGATGATAGTCCTAGACAAAATAATCATAAAGAAGATAGACTTTGGAATGGTGATGCAATTGAAATAGCATTTAGCACTAACCCTCAATCAGCAGAAGATCGAAATTACCTTTTATTAAGTGATCAGCATATCGGAATAAATTGTGGTAATAAGCCTTATATCTGGAATTGGAAAACAAATGAACCCATAACAGAAGCTAAGCTATCTTTTCAAAACACAACCAACGGATATAGTCTAGAAATCTCAATCCCTTATTCTGCTTTTCGAAATTTCAATCCAAGACGTGAAGATGTCTTAGATTTAGAAATCGCAATTGATTTTAATGAAGGTGATAATCGTAAAGAGCAATTAAGATGGAACAGTGGAAACAAAGAAGGGTTCCACGTATCCCCTGCTTTGTGGGGAGAACTGATTTTGAATTAATTTACTATAAAAGGCTTTCGGATCAATTTATCTGACGTCGTAAACGAAAAATAATATAACCCTTCTGAAAAATTAGATACGTCTATATCTAAAATATTATCTACACAAATCCCTGAAACTATTTTATTCCCTAGTATGTCGTAAATATTATATTCATTAATATGATCCTTATATTCAAACCTGATATTTGTTTTTGAAGGATTTGGAGAAACATTAAAAGAGGACAACTGAGTTTGATCTTGTGATAAGTTATTTTGATAAACACGCACGTAATCTACCAACAAAAGTGAAGGAAATGGTGTTGAACTATCAGGAGATCCTGGCCAGTTTCCACCTACTGCCAAATTCAAAATCATATAAAACGGCTCATGAAATTCTTCTTTAGAAATACTGCCCGCTCCTATGTTCGCTGTAAAATATAAATTACCATCTAAGTACCACTTGATATGTGAAGGAGTCCAATCTATGCTATATACATGAAACTCTGATCCGTTAAAAGGAGTACTTCCACCATAATAAGTATGACCATTATTATTATAATGATGTGTGCCATGAATTACTGTTTCGTTATTCACATGTTCCATTATATCAATTTCTCCACATTGAGGCCAACTGACATCATCTATATTACTTCCCAGCATCCAAAAGGCTGGCCATAAGCCCTGACCCATAGGTACTTTTATCCTCGCTTCTACTCTACCGTACTTAAATTCGTAAAGATCCTTTGTTGTGATTTTAGCAGAGGTATAGTTTGCAGGTCCAAAATTTTCATTTTTTGCTGAGATTCTTAAATAGCCTGTATCTATACCGATATTAGAGATGCTTTGGGTATAATACTGTAACTCATTATTACCCCAGCCCCAAACTCCTTGACCAATATCAAAATTCCATTTCGATTGATCTATCGAATCTCCATCAAACTCATCCGCCCAAACTAAAGAGTATTGTGAATTTGAATAAAAGCACAAAAGCAATAAAAAAGTAAGCAAAGAATATTTCATTAGTATTAATTTAAAAAGGAGAGCCAAAAAGCTCTCCTTAATTTAATTTATTTTGAACGTATTATTGCTTTATAAACGTTCCGTTTATTTTTAATCCAGTAGAATTGTGAAGTTCCAAAATGTAAAGTCCATTTTCTAAAATGGAAACATCTATGGATTCTGTCAATTCTCCAGATAACATTATTACTCCAGCTGTGTTGTAGATGACATAGTCAGAATCATTCCCAATACCAGATATTTTTAAATTCTCTGTTGTTGGGTTAGGATATATTTCTATTGATGACTCTAAATCTATAAGTCCAGCAAATCCACAAGCAACACATGAATTGTAAGTGTTATTAACAACTCCGCCGTCAACTACCGTCCACAATCTATTTGCATAAGAAAAGTAATCCGTTAGAGGAGCACAACTAGCACCATCTATCATTTCTTGAACTAAATCTTCGCCCACTTGATCTACAAATATTTGATATTCAATTGAATCTGCTGGAGCAGGAGAATAAGTAAACGTCCACGTTCCATCTCCATTGTCAACTCCTAATTTACCATTATTCCAATCCCAGTTTGGAGATCTTACTAATTTGACCTCTGAAACTCCGGCAGTATCACAAATTTCAGTTGTTATCGTAAGATCAGGATAGCTACATGGCACACAACGATCAAAATTAATATCAACCGTCAAAGGATCAGAGGTGCTCCATAATCTGTTGGCATAACTAAAGTAATCCGTTACAGGAGCACAAGATCCTCCATTGACCATATCCTCAATTAAATTTTCTTGAACACCGTCAACAATCACTAAGTATTCCATATCGGCTGTAGGTACTGGAGATAAACTTACCGTCCATGTACCATTACCATTATCGGTTGCAACCGGACCTGCTGTTGGATCCCATCCCCAAAAAGGACCTGTTATTCTTACCTCATTTGCGTTAGTTCCACAAACATCTATTGTTAAATCTAAACTTGACGCAGATGCACATGGTAAACACTGGTCATATACATTAGACAGCGTTAGTGGATCTGTAGTTAACCACATACGATTTGCATAATTCGCATAATCCGTTATGGGAGCGCAATTTCCACCGTCAACCATGTCTTGTACTAAGTTTTCTTGAACACCATCTAATATTAATAGATATTCCATGTCTGCTGTGGGAGCAGGAGATAATGTGAAAGTATACGTTCCATTACCATTATCCGTAGCAACCGGACCCGCAGTAGGATCCCAACCCCAAAAAGGTCCTGTTAACCGAACATCAGATCCGCCTGTGTTTCCACAAACCTCAGTAGTTATAACTAAATCTTGCGCGAAGGAAATCAAGAAGTTTCCCAAAAAAAGCACTGATAAAAATGCTTTAAAAAAAAGTAATTTATGTTTCATGATAATATAGTTTGGGGATAAATATAGTAAAAAATACCATAAGTGTATAAATTCTACTTTTAGATAAAGCTAACTATCTCTAGTTTAGTCGTTTGATTACAATTTAAATAAATATTTGTCTTCTTCTATCAGTTTACGATATCCTTCTCTATCGAAGGTGTACAAATACCCAGGTCTATGATTTACGTTCTTTTGTTTCTCACGTAAATTAATTATAGGCAATGGTTTGATTTTTTTTCTAAAATTTGCTTTATCTAAAGTAATTTCGAAAGCATATTCATAGATCAATTGTAGTTCGCTTAAAGTAAATTTCTTTGGAAGCATATCAAAACATATCGGTTGACGTTGAAGTTTTTGTTTCAATAGCTCATAGGTAGACTTTAAAATATCATTGTGATCAAAACCTAATTCTGGAAGTTTTTTAACTGGCATCCACTTTATTTGGTCAGCCCAAGAAGAAGCTTCAGCTTTAATTTCTCCTGCCCTTACTAAGGCAAAATAAGCATTTGTTATCACTCTACCTTGAGGATGTCTATCGGGCTGTCCAAATGTTTGACCTTGGTGAAGTTGAATATTTGACAACTTTGTAAGCTCAGTTAATATTCTATTTGCAGCATCTGGAAGATTTTCTTGGGGGTAAACTAAATCTCCCGGAATTGCCCAAAAGCCTTTAAAAGGTTCAACTGCTCGCTTAATTAAGAGGACGTTAATTTCTCCCTCAATAAAACTAAAAATAACACAATCTAAAGAAAATGAATACGAAAAAAATTTATCAAACTTTATTTTGTAACTCATTATTTATATTAATTCAAATTTTACGGTTTTATCTCCAATCATAATACTAAAAAAACCAGTCTCTACTATCCATTTATCATCAACCCCGATAAACTGAAGATCTTTACTATTTATAACAAAATTAATAGTTTTAGTTTCATTTGGTAAGAAATTTACTTTTTTAAATCTTTTTAAAGTTTTACCGTTTGGCACTACTGAGGCAAAATGATCAGATACATAAAGCTGAATAATTTCTTTTGCCTGAATAATACCGTTATTTGTAACGTCTACAGAAATAAGCAGTGAATCGCTTTGTGAGATTTGAGATTTACTAATGGTTAAATTAGAGTATGAAAAATTTGTATATCCCAATCCGAAACCAAAATTCCATTGTGGATTGTAAGCATCAAAATCATTTGATTTAGATCTATCTACACTTCTGGGATGATCGTAAAATTCAATTTGACCATTAAACCTAGGATAAGTATAAGGAAGTTTACCTGAAAAATTTTCTTCTCCAAATAATAATTTCACAAGGGCATCTGCACCGAAATCACCGGGTAAGTAACATTGTACTATGGCTTTAGCGTCATCTACAATTTCCCTAATTATTCTTGGTCTACCTTCTGATAATATTAGCACTACAGGTTTATTCGAAGCATAAGCAATTTTAGCTAGTTCTAATTGTTCTAGAGTTAAATCCAGTGAGTATATATCTCCTGGTTTTTCTGTTGCAGGCAACTCTCCTAAACAAAGTAGAATTATATCGGACTCTTCAGCCTTACTTTTAAAATCTACTGTATCTAAAAATTTTGAAACTTCATTTCCATTTTCATTCAACAACTCAACTCCCTCGCTAAGAAAACAGTTATCCTCTCCAACTTTATTTTTTACAGCCTCATAAATACTGCTTCTATTCTTGGTGTTAAAACTTGAGTTATTTCCTTGCCATGTATGTGTCCATGCTCCATTTAAAAATATTAAGTCATTAGAAGTTGGTCCAGCTACCAAGATTTTTTGATTTGTATTTAATGGCAACAAATCGTCATTTTTTAACAAAGTAATAGATTCAAGTGCAGAGTTTAGAGCTGCTTCTTGATGCTTAATAGATCCAAAATCAGGGTAGGATGCTTGCTGCCCCAAATCTTTTTCAAATAAACCTAATGCATATTTTACTCTCAAAATTCTTCTCACTGCATCGTCTAACCTTTCCATCGTCACTAAACCTTCAAGTAAGGCCTCATGAAGTAATTTACAATATTCTTTATACTGTGGATTGTACGGAACCATACTCATATCAACTCCTGCATTAAAAGCGCTAACTATTCCTTTCTTTACAGAAGAAGCCGTTCTATGAACAGTATGAAGCATGATAAAATCTTCCCAATCGGAGACAGTAAATCCTTGAAAACCCCAATCTTTTTTTAACACTTCTGTAATTAAATGGTAATTGGCATGACCAGGTATACCATTTACGTCACCACTATTAATCATCACTGTTAAAGCTCCATTTTTAATCGCCTTTTCAAAAGGTGGTAAATAGAGTTCTTTCATATACTTAGTTGGTATCCAAGATGGGGTTCTATCTCTTCCACTTACGGGGTTACTATATCCAACGAAATGTTTTAAGCAGCCTCCAAGATATTGTTTGGTGAATTGATTTTGGCCTTGATAGCCTTGAAGAATTGATTTTCCCATTTCAGAAGCCAAATAAACATCTTCCCCTAATGTTTCAAAGAATCTTGACCATAAAGGCTGTCTTCCTAAGTCTAAAACTGGGGAAAAATTCCATGGTATTCCTGCTGCCCTGGTTTCATAGGCGGTAATTTCGCCAAAACTTTTAGCTAAAGAAGGATTCCAAGTAGCAGCAAGTCCAATTTCTTGAGGGAATAATGTACCTCCTTTTATATAGTTTGCTCCGTGTATAGCATCTATTCCATAAATGATTGGAAAAGAAGTTTTTTTATCTCTATACGGTTGATGAATTTCAGAAAGCAATGTCTTCCAAACTGATAGATCTAAAGTATGCCAACTTACGTTTAATATAGAGCCAATTTTATACTCGTATATAGCCTCGTTCAATTTTGATTTATCTATAGAAATCGGTTCTATCACCCCACCCAATGAGTCTCTTTTCAATAACGCATCTAAAGTGATTTGACAGGTTTGTCCAATCTTTTCTTCAACACTCATTTTAGAGAGTGCTTTATCAATCTTTCTCTCAATAAAGTTTGAAGAAATATTATTTGTTTGAGAAAAGGTAAATATTCTTAACGTAATCGAAACGAAAACAATAGTCAATAATTTAAGCATAATTCAGTATAAATAATTTTAGTAAAAAAATAAAATTTTCAATTAATCAACTACATAATCCTTTTTATGATATTGAACGAGCATTTCGAGTGGTCTTCTGATAATTAAATTAAGTTTAATGTCGTTCTCTAAGCAAACTTGTTTTAATTCTGCACTTAATAGATAAGCTAAGGAACCAACAAAACTCACATCACATTCTTTGAAATTATCATAACACTTAATATGAGTATCTACAAATTCTTGAAGACCAGTTTTAATTAAATCCTGGGCATAAGCTAATTTCTTTGATTTTATTAATATTGGCATCATGGAAGCAATATAAACGTTCGCATCAGGCTTTCTATACACACTATCAATAATAGTTTCCTTACTTAATCCATGTCTTATGCATTCATCATGGATTTCCTTGGGTAAACGGTTGTAAAGAAAATCAGCAAGAATTTTTTTACCGAAATAGCTACCGCTTGCTTCATCTCCTAAAATATGACCCAAAGCAGGTATTGCTTCAGATACTGCAGTTCCGTCAAAATAACAAGAATTTGAACCCGTTCCTAAAATACAGGCAATTGTAGGTTTGTCGTTGTAACAAGCGTAAGCACAAGCATCTAAGTCGTGATTAACATGAATCAATGCTTTTGTAAAAAACTCGGTAAGACCTTTTTTTATAATATTCTTTAATTCTGGAGAAGAACATCCTGCACCGTAAAAAAACAACTCATCCACCTGGTCCTTTATTGAAAAAAGTCCATCGTTTTTAACAAGCTCCTTCAAAATGAATTGCTCAGAATGAAAATATGGATTAAACCCAACCGTATTTAGCATTTGCTCATCTTCACCATCAATTACCATCCAATCTGCCTTAGTAGACCCACTTTCTACAATTATAAACATATTCTATATACTTTTCTAGATTTCTAATTTCCAAATATAAATAAATCAATGATATTGTACAAATTACAAAAAGTACGTATATTTGAAGGATAATGAAAACATTCTTATGCCAGTTAGTAAATTTAATCCAACGTTAACTCCTTTCAACATTGTAATATTCGGTGGTAATGGAGATTTATCTAAACGTAAAATCATTCCTGCCCTATTCCATCGTTTTGCTGATAAACAAATAGATTTTGATTTTGAAATACTTTGCATAACCAGAAAAGCTGTTGAAAAAGCTAAATTCATTAATGAAATACTTCAATTTATTGATATCTCTGATCAAAATGTACAGGCTTCTTTTTTCAAACATTTAACTTTACTAACCATACCTGAAAACAACACTGAATCTTATAAAGAGCTTAAAATAAGCCTAGACAAAACGAAAGAAAGGCAGCGTATTTTTTATTTCTCTGTACCTTCTAATGCCTTTTCTGACATTTGCAATACATTAAAGGGCTCTAATCTTGTCAGTAAAACAAGTAAAGTTGTTTTAGAAAAACCTTTAGGAATTAACTTGAAATCTAGTAAAGAAATAAATTCAATTATTTCAAATACGTTTGATGAGACCCAAATATTTAGAATCGATCATTATCTTGGTAAAGAAACTGTTCAAAATATTATGGTTTTAAGATTTGCCAACCACCTCTTTGAACGCGCCTGGAATGCGGAAAATATAGATAATATACAAATTACAGTGTCTGAAAGTTTAGGAGTTGCAAACAGAGGAGGTTATTACGACGAAACTGGAGCTCTTTTAGATATGGTTCAAAATCATCTATTGCAGTTACTATGTTTGGTAACTATGGAACCTCCTTCTAATTTAAATCCAAATGCTGTTAGAAACGAAAAGTTAAAAGTATTGGAATCCTTAAGGCCTTTTACGAAACAATCAGTGAAAAAAAATATTTCTAGGGGTCAGTACACTAGAGGTAGTAAAGGAAAAGAAAAACTTAATTCTTATTTAGAGGATATTGGAAGATATGAATCGAGTACAGAAACATTTGTTGCTCTAAAAGTATTCATTGATAATTGGAGATGGAAAAATACACCTATTTATTTAAGAACGGGTAAAAGAATGAAAAAACGTTATTCTGATATAGTTATTAACTTTAAAGAATTACCACATAATATTTTTGGAAAGTCTGAATATCCTTTATGTAATAAATTGATTATTAGATTACAGCCCGAAGAACGAATAGACTTGGTTCAACTGAGCAAAGTTCCAGGACCAGGAGGATATAGATTTAAACCGATTTCATTGAAACTAGATTTTTTAGATTCTTTTCACAAAAGAATGCCTGAGGCTTACGAAAGACTTATTATTGATGTTATTAGAGGAGACCAAACATTATTCATGAGATACGACGAATTAGCAGCAGCTTGGACGTGGATAGAATCGATTAAAGAAAACTGGAACGAGACACCACTGCATTTTTATGAATCTGGGACTTGGGGGCCTGGCGATCAAATATTAGAAAAAAACACCAAATGGAGAACGAATTAATCATACTCAATTCTAAGGAAGAGTTTACCGAAAAAACAAGCCAAGAAATATCTTTTGTTTTAGATAATTCCATAAAAAAACATAATCTGGCCAACCTTTTACTTTCTGGAGGAAGTACCCCTGGTCCTGTTTACAAAAGATTATCTAAAGCTTACAGTAGTTTTAATAAGGTTAATATTGGCCTTGTAGATGAGCGCTACGTAGATCAAACATCTGAATACAGTAATGAATTACTTCTGAAAAATTGCTTTGGAGCAAACGCTAACATTAGCGGTATGGTTTACGACCTTGAGAAAAAAGAAAATAACATGCACATCCTCAATAATGCGTATGGTCAATTTATAAAAAGAACAGATTTGTTAATATTAGGTATGGGAGGTGACGGACATATTGCTTCTATATTCCCAGAAGATGAAGGCTCAAATCTGGCATTAAAAGAAGATAGACCTTTTTTATTTACAAAAGCTCCGTCAAATCCAAAAAGTAGAATAACTTCTTCTTTAAATTTTATTCTTAATGCTAAAAATATTTTTTTATTCATCACTGGAGATGCCAAACTAAATATTTTACAAAATAATACTTTAGAACTACCAATACACAAGCTACTGCAAAATAAAAAAAGTAAGAAAATCAAAATATTTTATACAAAATGAAATTAAATAAAAAAATTCAAGAAATAACTGACAAGATAGTAGCTAGAAGCAAAGCTTCAAGAACAACATATTTAGATTCAACAATTTATAATTTTAAGAATTCAAGTAGTAGACAAGCGTTGAGTTGTGGGAATCTTGTGCATGGCTTTGCTGGATGTTCGTCTGACGAAAAAAAACTTATTTCTGAGGGTGTAGAACCTAATATTGCAATTATTACGGCCTATAACGACATGCTTTCTGCACATAAACCGTACGAAAAATATCCAGACGAATTAAGAGGATATGCCAAAGATCTTAACGCAACCGTTCAGGTTGCAGGTGGAACACCAGCAATGTGCGATGGAGTTACCCAAGGACAACCGGGAATGGACTTATCACTGCTCAGTAGAGACGTAATCGCCTTATCAGCCGGTGTAGCACTTTCTCACGACATGTATGATGGTGTAGTTAATCTTGGTATTTGTGATAAAATTGTACCAGGACTTTTAATTGCTAACTTAAATTTCGGTCATTATTATTCAATGTTTTTACCTGGTGGACCAATGCCAACTGGTATTTCTAATGAAGAAAAAGCACAAATACGCGAAGATTTTGCATCCGGGAAAATTGGTCGAGCTGAATTACTAAAAGGAGAATCTGATTCTTACCACTCGCCTGGAACATGCACGTTTTATGGAACTGCTAATAGTAATCAAATGCTCATGGAAATAATGGGGCTACAATTACCAGGCTCTAGTTTTGTTAATCCGAACACGGATATGAGAAGAGCTTTGAACAAAGAAGGTTTGCGTGTTATAATTGAAAACGTTAGAAATAAACAATTCGATAGAACAATCGGAAGCATTGTGAATGAAAGAACAATAGTAAACGGAATAATTGGATTGTTAGCCACAGGAGGTTCAACTAACCACACTATACACCTAATTGCAATAGCAAGAGCTGCTGGAATAAGAATAAATTGGGATGATTTCTCTGAGTTATCGGAAGTAATTCCTTTAATAGCAAGAGTGTATCCTAACGGAGCAGCAGATATAAATCACTTCCACGCAGCTGGAGGAATGTCTTTTGTTATAAAAACGCTCTTAGAAAACGGTTTATTGCACAATGACGTAAATACTATAATAGGAGATAATTTATACGAGTATACAAAGGAACCAAAACTTATAGACAACAAAATAGTATATGTTGAGGGTCCGAAAGAATCTATAAACACATCCATATTGCGTTCGGCTGATAATCCGTTCCAAAAAACGGGCGGCCTAAAAGTACTAAAAGGTAACTTAGGAGTATCAGTTATAAAAACTTCTGCAGTTACTCCTGAAAATCATGTAGTTGAAGCTGAAGCTATCGTTTTTGATGATCAAAACGACTTAATTACAGCTTATAAAAATGGAGAGTTAGAAAAAGATTTTATAGCTGTAATACCATTTCAAGGGCCCAAACAGAAAGGAATGCCCGAATTACATAAACTGACACCAACCTTAACTATTCTTCAAAAGAAGGGCTATAGAGTTGCGTTGGTAACTGATGGAAGAATGTCCGGTGCATCAGGTAAAGTTCCTGCAGCTATACACGTTACACCTGAAGCAGCCGCAGGAGGACTTATTGGAAAAATAAAAACAGGAGATAAAATTATTCTAGATTCAGTAAATGGTACTTTAAAATGTTTAGAAAAAGATATTGATAAACGACCATCTAGAAGTATTGAGTACATTAACCACTCGCATGGTAGACAACTCTTCAATAAGGTAAGAGGTCTAATTTCTTCAAGTGAAGAGGGAGCAGGGTTTATTTAAAAAGAAAACATATGCAGAATAATATTGAAAAAATACTTAAAAAACATATAATAATTCCAGTTGCAACTATAGACAACAGTAGTCAAATTGATGAATATTACGAGTTATTAAAAAGAAATAATATTTATTGTATTGAAATAACACTTAGAACATCATTTGCTTGGGAGGCCATATCACTTTTTAAACAAAAATATGGCAGTGAATTTAGCGTAGGAGTCGGAACGATTACAAATCCTACTGATGTAAAAAAATGTATAGAAGTTGGAGTTGATTTTATTGTTTCACCAGGTACATCAACTGAATTAATCGAGTCTTTAAATACTTGTGGAATACCCTTTTTACCTGGAGTAGCTACACCAAGTGAAATAATTACAGGACTAAACAACGGTTGGAACTATTTTAAATTTTTTCCCGCAAATTTATTTGGTGGTCGCGATGCCTTGAAAGTGTACAGTTCGATATTTAGCGCAGCATACTTTTGTCCAACAGGAGGAATTAACAATGATAATTACACCTTTTTCCTAGAGTTACCTAATGTATTATCTGTTGGTGGAAGTTGGGTTTTTAAGAAATAAAAAAGTAAGACATCTAGCGTTAATTTAATAACATCCAGGTTAAGTTTTAAATTCTGAAATAATAAATTAATTTTAGCAAAAAATAAAGTGAGTAAATACAAAGGCTTTTTTAACAATTACAAAGACAACATGGTAGTTTCTGAGAAAATTACCAAAGACTTTCTCCACTTTTGTTTTCTGTTATCTAATTTATTTAAAAACGGTTTTAAAAGGCGTAGCATTTTGGTTTACCCAGAATATCCAAGCAGAAACTCTACGCTATATAAAATAGGCTATGTACTAGGTTATAACATCACGAATAAACCGTCAAAACTAAATAAAGCAACCGTTTATTGGGAAAATAAAACCCATAGAACAGAGGAAGGTGCAATCGCAAGATTAAAGAAGAATAATGTAGTTAACCTAGGCAGTACAGACATAAGCAAGGTCTTCGTAGACGAAATACATCTTTCTGTTTTTGGATATAACACACGTGTAAACCCAAAAGAACACGTGGGGAAAATGGTTCAAAAAAGCGATACCAACGCCAAACACGACGGTACATTAATTGAAGGTCCGATCAAAACGCAAAAAAAAGATTCTATCTATCAAATATTAGTAGACAATGCCGTTAACGACGAACTAATTGTAGACATGCGTGTTCCATTTATTGGAGAAGTAACAGACTTTATTTATCTAAAATACAGACCAATATCTGAGCGTTTCCAAAATACTACGGTAAAAACCGAACTAAAAAAAACAAGCGATGTTTTGTCTGAAAAAGAAATTGCTCAAATAGAATCTTTTTGTAAAAAAAGTAAATTAGATTTTGGAGAACTAGATGTTCTAAGAGACAAACATTCTGAAAAAATTTATATTGTAGATGTAAATAATACACCTTTTGGTCCGCCAGCTCATATTAGCAAAAAAGAAGGAGAAAAAGCCCTAAAACGGATTGCATACTACTTTGAAAAGCACTTTTTGTAGAGAATTGCTTTGTAAATTTAGCAACCATTCCTACTATAGTTACATTAAATCCGCGGTTGTTATTTAATTCCTTTTAATTTAGTGCTTCTTTACAAAGATGCACTAAAAATGAAATACACTTTTCTTTTACTCTTTACACTTTCACTGCTCTCTACACAGGCTCAATTGAGTAGCTCGGAAATATACTTAAACCTAGAAAAACTCGCTTCTACCAAAAGAGTACTATATCTTGCTGCTCATCCAGATGACGAAAATACCCGCGCAATTGCTTGGCTTTCCATGGGAGAAAAAGCAACTACAGCTTACTTGTCTCTCACCCGTGGAGATGGCGGACAAAATTTAATTGGGAAAGAACTTGGTGCTGAACTTGGAATTTTACGTTCTCAAGAACTTTTAGCTGCCAGAAGCTATGACAATGCAAATCAATTTTTTACAAGAGCTGTTGATTTTGGATATTCTAAAACAGCCGAAGAGAGCTTTGAAAAATGGAATAAAAAAGAAATTTTAAAAGATGTAGTTAAAGTAATTAGGCAGTTTCAACCAGATGTTATTATTACCCGATTTCCGCCTGATAAAAGAGGTGGACACGGACACCATACGGCTTCTGCTATGCTTGCAATAGAAGCTTTTGATAAAGCCAATGACGCAACATACGAGCCCAATTTAGTTGAAGGTACAAAAACATGGAAAACAACCTCTGTATATTGGAACAGCAGTTATTGGTGGGATGAGAATATTGCTGAAAAAGCAAAAAACAATGAAGATTATCTTGTTTTTGATATTGGAGGATACAGTAATTTAATAGGTAAATCTTATAACGAAATTGGAACTATTGCTCGGAGTCAGCATAAATGTCAAGGCTTTGGTTCTGTAACCGAGAGAGGAGAAAGAATAGAATACTTTGAACATTTAACAGGCGAAAAATTAAAAGACAATTTTTTTGAACAAGCTTACAACACATGGTCAGCCTACGGTTCTAATAACCTAGATAAGCAATTCGAAGCAGCCTTGTCAAATTTTGATTTCAAAAACACTTCGGCAAATTTAGACCAGCTTCTTTCTATCTACACAGAATTACAAACACTAAAAAACGGCTACGTAAAAACTGAAAAACTAGAAGCGTGTACCGAAATTATTAAAGCTTGTTTAGGGTTAGATGTAAAATTAACCGCTAAAGATTACAGCTATGTAAAAGGAGAAAATCAAGATTTTGAATTGAGCCTCCTAAACCGAGCCGAAACGAAGGTGCAATATGTAGGCTATAACTTTGGTAACAGAGAAAGTAAACTAGAACCTGTATCTCTAAATCAGAATAAAACCTATTCTGTAACCCAAAACTTAACAGTGCCATTAAGAATTGAGCAGCCCTATTGGTTGCAAAACGGCTATACTAATCTATACAACGTTACTGATAATAATTTAATTGGAGCACCTTCTACCTCATCTTCAATAAAGGGAGAAATTTATATTAGAATAAACGGAGTAGATATTACAATACCCGTTAGTGGAGAATATATTTGGGGAGACCCTGCATATGGAGAAAGACGAAGACCCATTATTTCAACTCCAGACATGAGTTTAAATCCAACCTTGAGTTCTATTATTTCTAAAATTAATGTTGCTACCACATTCAAAGTTCAATTGCATAGTTTTTCAGATAGTTTAAACAAGAAAGTGAAAATAAATATACCGAAAGGTTGGAAATCTTCTCTCGAAACACTTGATATTCAATCCAACCGAAAACACGAAGAACTTTTTTATGAGATTACCTTAACACCAACAAAGGATGCGAAAAATGGTAGACTAACCTTTGAAAGTTCAAACGGAGAGCCTGTTCAATATCTCCACAGAATAGAATACAACCATGTTCCCTATCAAAACTATTTTTCTCCTACTGAGATAAACCTAGTTGCCTTAGACGCTGAAATTGTAAATGGGAAAGTACTTTATATAGAAGGAATAGAAGAAAAAGTACCCGATGCTATAGCTCAGCTTGGATTTGACGTAAAAGTGGTATCTGTTTCAGATTTAGCCTTCATTGATTTTAAAACATATATGAGTATCGTTGTAGGAATTAGAGCGTATAATGTTTTTCCAGAATTAATAAATTTTCAACCTAGATTACTCGAATTTGTAAAAAATGGTGGAAATTTAGTCCTGCAATATAACACCGCTACCAGAAGAGTGAAAGAAATGGAGTTAGGTCCGTACCCATTTAAAATAAGTAGAGATAGAGTTACCGACGAATTTGCAACTCCAAGTTTCTTAAACAAAAAGCACGAATTACTCAATCAACCCAATACAATTACACTCAAAGATTTTGAAAATTGGGTGCAAGAAAGAGGTTTATACTTCCCAGATAGTTGGGATGAAAAATATTCGCCTTTAATCGCATGGAAAGATAAAGGTGAAACTACCGTTTCTGGTGCTATTATAACAGCAAAATATGGCCAGGGAAGATTTATTTATACCGGCATTTCATTCTTCAGAGAGTTACCTGCTGGCGTAGAAGGTGCCTATCGATTATTCGCTAATATGTTGAGCTATGGAAGAAAATAAAGACACAACAAAGTGGAAAACACTGTATTTAATTCTCTTTGTTTTTTTAGTTCTACAAATTGTTATTTACGCTATTATTTCACTTTCATATTCTTAAGTTATGAGCAGTATAGATTGGATAGTTTTACTCTTAACCTTGGCTGCTATAGTTGCTTACGGTACGTGGAAAACAAGAAAAAATGCAAGTTTAGCAAGTTATTTAAAAGGAAATAATGAAGACAATTGGTACACAATTGGTTTATCTATAATGGCAACACAAGCAAGTGCCATTACGTTCTTATCTGCTACTGGTCAAGGCTTTGAATCTGGTATGGGATTTGTTCAATTCTACTTTGGACTGCCTTTAGCAATGATTTTTATTTCTGTTTTCTTTTTACCTATTTACTATAAACTTAAAGTATATACCGCATATGAATTTCTAGAGAATAGATTTGACTACCGAGTGAGAGCGTTTACCGCGTTTCTTTTTTTAATTTCTAGAGGTTTAGCAGCCGGAATTACGATCTACGCTCCCGCAATCATTTTGTCTAGCTTATTTAGCTGGGACCTAAAACTAACTTGTGTTGGAATTGGTTTACTGGTTATTATTTATACTGTTTCTGGAGGTTCTAGAGCCGTTTCCCTTACGCAAAAATGGCAAATGGCTTTAATTATGACCGGTATGTTTATTGCCTTCTACTACATTTTAGAAGCAATACCTGATACTTTTTCATTTAAAGAAAGTGTTGACGTTGCTGGCGAATTAGGAAAAATGAACATCGTAAACTTCAATTTTGATATTACTGAAAAATACAACATTTGGGCAGGATTAACGGGTGGATTCTTTTTGTTTGTTTCCTATTTTGGTACAGATCAGAGTCAAGTTCAACGCTATTTAGGAGGGAAAAGTTTACGTGAATCAAGGTTAGGATTAATGTTTAACGGAATTTTTAAAATTCCTATGCAATTCTTTATCGTCTTTGTTGGGGTAATGCTATTTGTTGCGTATCAATTTAATAAACCACCTGTTATTTTTAATGATGCCGGAATAAAAAAGGAAATTTTACAAGACGCACAACTGCTTTCCTTTGAACAGCAGTTTGAAGAAACCTTTGATTCAAAAAAAGAAAAGCTGGTACAGTACAACAATAGTAAAAAAGAAGTTTACCTTAACGAAGCAAAAAGTTTAAATGCAGAACAAAAGGATGTCAGACAAAAATATAAGGACAGACTTAGACAATTAGACAAAGATTACAACGATAAAGATACCGATTATGTATTCTTAACCTTTGTTTTAAACTACCTACCAAATGGTTTAATTGGGTTATTACTTGCAGTTATACTCAGCGCTGCAATGTCTTCTACCGCTGGAGAACTAAATGCGCTTGCTTCTACAACTACGGTAGACTTTTACCAGAAATACATTTCTAAAAATCCAGGAAAAGCTTCCAAAAATGAGGTGAGAACAAGTAAATTTATTACCGTAATTTGGGGAAGCCTTGCCATAATAGTTGCTTTAGTAGCAGGTTTATTTGAAAACCTCATCGAACTAGTAAATATTTTAGGCTCTTTATTTTATGGAACAATTCTAGGTATATTTTTAGTTGCTTTTTTCTTCAAGAAAATCAAAGCAACACCTATCTTTATAGCAGGAATTATCGCTCAACTGACAATACTGTCTTTGTTTACAAGTACAAAGTTGCTAGACGATTTCAAAATAGGATATTTATGGTATAATTTGATAGGAAGTGTTTTAGTTATCGTCTTATCCATTATTTTTAATCAATTAATAACAAAAGAAAAACAAAAATCAATATGAAAAAACTATTTATTGTAGGAATATTATCCTTGTCATTTTTAAGTGTAAATGCACAAAATTTACCAAAGCCTAGTCCAAGCTGTGAAATTGAACAACAAGTTGGATTAACAAATCTTAAGTTAGAATATTCTAGACCAAGTGTAAAGGATAGAGCAATTTTTGGTGATTTAGTTGTGTTTGACAAAGTTTGGAGATTAGGAGCAAATGCACCAACTATGTTAAGCTCTGATAAAGACTTAACCATTGATGGTCAGACTTTAAAAGCTGGAAAATATGCCGTATTTGCAATTCCTTCAGAAAAAGAATGGACAATTGTTTTTAATACAGATACAGAGCAATGGGGCGCAGGAAATTACGACGAAAAGAAAAACGTTGTAAGTACAAAAGTTGCCACGCAAAAAAACAAAGCCGTTGAGTCTCTTTCTATTACTTTTCAAGAACTCACTACAGCTTCTGGTCATCTAGTTATTGAGTGGGCCGAAACACGTGTTGCTATTCCGTTCACAATGGATACAGATAAGTTTGCCATGGAAAACATAGCAACAGCAATTGAAGAAGGTAAAGATTTAGAAAAAGTGTACTACAACGCAGCAAGCTATGTAAGCGAAGCCAAAGGAGACAATAAAATGGCGCTAAATTACTTAGATAAATCTATGGAAGTTAAAGCGTATCATGCAAATACTTTCTTAAAAGCAAGAATTTTAAAAGAAGAAGGAAAAGATGCTGAGGCCTTAAAAACGGCAAAAGAAGCCCATAAATTAGCACTAGCAGCAGAATCAATGGGCTGGGCAGATTATATTAAAGGAACAATAGAACGTTGGGAGAAATAATTCTAACTGAACAGTATTTTAAAAGCTCTACTTTATCGGTAGAGCTTTTTTATTTTATCCTCTTTCAAATCATAAATCTATTTTATCTTTGAAGTATGAGCACAAAGAAAAAAGGAGTATTCCCAGGTTCGTTTGATCCGTTTACAAAAGGACACGAATGCGTAGTGAATAAAGCTGCAGAATTGTTTGACGAAATTATAATTGGTGTAGGAATTAATACCTCGAAAAATTATCTATTTGATATAGACAATAGAATAAAACATATCGCTTCCCTTTTTGAAAATAACCCAAAAATTAGCGTACAACAATATCAAGGACTTACAGTCGAATTTTGTAAGTCAATAAATACAAAGTACATTGTTCGTGGATTAAGAGACTCTAAAGACTTTGGCTATGAAAGAAGTATAGCACAAATGAACTTAGAAATATCTGAGGTAGAAAGTGTTTTTTTCATGACTGTACCTGAGTATGCAGCAATTAATTCTACGATAGTTCGAGAAATACATAAATCTGGCGGGAAAATTGATAAGTTCGTAACAAACGCAGAAATTCTCGTTAAATAGATATTATGAACAAATACATTGCTCTATTAATTATTTCTTTACTCTCACTCTCTTCTTTTGCTCAAAAAGCAATTGTAAGTCTGGAAGGTTATGCTCAAAATTGTGCCAATTGCACAGCTACTGTTTACGAGATAGAAGATTACCTATCTTTAAAAACCAAAGTAATTGCGCAAACTACTGTTAAAGCAGACAGTACCTTTAAGTTTAATTTTTACACTAAACATATTCAAAAAGTAAAAGTAGAAATAGGCAAAAACTATTTTTATTTATACCTACAGCCAAAAGGAAGATACGATATTTACGTTCGAGATAAATCTCCTTACAACGCATATAGACCGGAAGGAAATTTGGTAGAATACTTTTTTGGAGGATTGGATAGTACGGATATCAACTACAAAACACTCACGTTCGAAGAGGAAATGCTTACTTTTTTGAAAAAAAATTATAGAAGAACAGATAAAAAAGAAAACGAATTTGTTGGCGCATTGGATAAATTTAAAGCAGAAACCGCCGAAAAATATAAAGCAGATACCTCAGAATTTTTTAAAAATTATATTCGATACGGAATAGCATCACTAGACGATTTAAATTTTATAGGCGCAAGAAACAAATATGAAAAATATGATTTCTACATCAAACCCTTTACTGTTCTTTATACAAATGATAGATACATGGAGTACATCTCAAATTACTACGACAACTATCAATTGAAACTTTCCAAAGCAAGTAACAATCTTTTCTATCAAGGTATTGTAAAAGCTTCTCCAACACTGATTATGCAAGCTTTAGGTAATGACTATGCATTAATGCACAATAGAAAGTTACGAGAAGTAGTTACACTCAAACTACTAAGCGACGTATATTACTCGCCCGATTATCCGCAAACAAACATTCTGCGTGTTCTGGATAGTTTAGCGAATTATGCACTTTTTTCAGAAAACAAATTGATTGCTCAAAACATAAAAAGTAGACTTGTAGAACTCGTTCCAGGAGCGCGTGCACCCAACTATATATTAACCATAAATGGAATTAAAAAAAGTAGGGTTGACTATTTATCTAGCTTCCATTATATACAATTTACAAAAGAAAACATTCCTATTTCTACATCTGAAATTGCCTTATTAAAAGAAATCCACGAAGCGTACAAGCCGTTTATACATTTCACAACTGTTTTAGTTGTAGATAACATAACAACATTTAATCTCGAAAAATTCAAAAAAAAGAACCAAATCTCTTGGGATTTAGTAATACTCGAAGAAAATGCATTACTACTAGATCAGTTTAATATTAAAAGCTTTGCAAGCTATGCTTTAATTGATGCGCAAGGGTATATTGTTTCTCCAAATGCTTTAGGACCAAAACCAAACGGCGATAGAAAGACGATTGAAAATACTTTTATAGAAATTAAACGACTTTATCTCAATCAACAGAACTAGAGCCTTCTACTTTGTACACTGCCCTAACCTTCAATTTCTTTGGCTTGGGCTTTCCTAGCATTAAATCTAAATGTATACGCAGTACTTCCCCCATTGTTTGGCAATTTGAAAACTTTGTTGTGTTGTGGTATTTATTTAAATCTTTAATGAGAGAGGTTCTTTTTTCGTGAGTAGAAAGATTGTCTAAACTTAAACTTTCCAGCAATTGAGTAATTCTATTCTTTTCAACGTGGTACCTTTTCTTCATTAAACTCCTCTCTTCGTGTTGGTATTGAGCAACTGTTTCATGCGATAAGGTTTCCATGCAAAAAGAAACAATTTTCCTGTTCTCTTTATAATATTGAGGCTTGTAAAAGTTCATTCTTCCTTCGTAACACAGTTGATCAAAATCAATTGTTCTAGTTCTGTATTGTTCTTTATCAAAATCAGGAGTAATATCTACCACATAGTTATACGAACGCATATCTCCCAAAAGCATAATAAAACATCGCTCATTAAACTTCACGAATTCTTTAGCCATACCAACAGCATAAAAATTTGGATTGTTATCCATATAGCTCTCAATAAAAACATCTCCAGGAATACCCGCTATGTGATCTTCAACTAAAGTATCACCATCAATAATGTAACTAATTCGGTTCGGACTCATAATGTGTTCTAACTCTAAACCATATACCCTACTTGCATCTGCTTTTTTGATATAAAAATAATCGTGATTATCATTCATCATGTTCACAATCTTGATACGAAATGGATTAGAGTTTCCAAACAAGCAATATTCTATACATGAAATACTAAGGTGATTAATTATGTCCATATCTCCATCTGTTTTCAAGAGTGCATAGATTTCTCTAAGTCCATTAAAAATCTCTGTCTGATCTGACTGTGGATACATCACACTTCTCCACAACGTATCGTTTCCATCGTTGTCTAAAACAGGTAAACTTTCGCTCCACCTTTTCATATCGTCATAAGTCAAAGCAATGTCTTCTTCCCTATCATAATCCTCTAAATACGTTCTTAACGTATCGCTTATGGGAAAAACAGGCTTCTTTTTTGACATTATCATATCCATACCCTAAAGAACGGAATTTATCTGCAGAATAGTTACTATTTTCGTTAATAAAATTAGCAGATATGGCATTAACCGAATCAAACACATTTCCAATAGGTACACTCGCACCTGAATTTAAATTAATAGATGTAATTACAGAAGACTACTTTACGTTTGAAGCATGTAAAGGAGGAAAAGGAACTGTTGTACTTTTCATCTGTAACCATTGTCCGTTTGTCCTGCACATTAACGATAAATTAGTAGAACTTGCTAACACATTTCAAAATAAAGGAATAGGTTTTGTTGCTATATCCTCTAACGACGTAATGCGTTATCCGCAAGACTCTCCTGGTATGATGCGTATACATGCAGAAGAACTAGAATATAGTTTTCCTTATTTATATGACGAAACACAAGAAATTGCCAGACGATACGATGCAACATGTACACCTGATATTTATGTTTTTGACCAGAATGACAACTGCTATTATCACGGTCAATTTGATTCCTCAAGACCTGGAAACCATATTCCTGTAACTGGCGAGGATTTAGCACAGGTACTTGATGAGTTAATTGCTGGAGAAGCACCCAGAAAAGAACAATTACCCTCTATCGGTTGCGGAATTAAATGGAAAATATGACTTTTTAAAAAAAGAAGTACCTTTGAAAGCATCTAAAGATTAACCCATTATGAAAAAACTACTTTTATTAGGCACTTTCTTTTTCTCTACCTTCTCTTTTACTCAAACTCAAAACGCAGCTTATACGGCTGTTGGAAAAGGTGTAGCCACAACTTTTCTAACAGATTATCAGTGCTTAGGAATAAATGCTTCTGCGCTTGGCTTTGAGCTTGAATATGAAAAAAAACCAATTACATTTGGAACCTCAGAATTAGCTTTTGGCGTTTACAGTACGGCGCTTACTAAAGATAAATTACGGAACTTAACCAATGCAGTAAAAGACCAAATTTTTAATAGTAATAGCTCTGGTTTTGATTGGGACCAACAGCGCGAAGCAGCAGCACAATATGCAGAACAAGGTGTTGCAATCAGCGCAAACTATAATTGGTTTGGGGCTTCTTTTCAAAATCAAAAATTAGGTGGAATAGCCATACAAGTGAGAGAAAAATACAACTGGTTTTCTCAATTGAACCAAGAAACAACAGACTTAGTTTTTAGAGGTCAACTTGCAAGTTATTTTGATTCGCTTACCGTGGTTTTTGGAAACGATACCTCTACCGTTGCCAATAGACCGGATATAAGCACAGATACTTTAGAAGCTGCAATTCAAGGTAACATTAACAATCCTTTGGCGTTAAGTGAAATTACAAAAGACAGTAAGATAAAGCTAAGATGGGACAGAGAATGGAACATTGGGTACGGTAGAAAACTTTTTGGTAACCCAAACAAACTTGCTGTATATGTTGGCGTAAGTGCAAGATATATACAATCTATGGCCTTGTTTGATTTAGAATCAGACGGAAACCAGATTAACATGCACTCTTCTATTTCGCCAACGTTTAACATTAATTATGGTACTGCTGCAATTAGTAACCCTTCTGCTGTTATGCAAAATATAAGAGATTTTCCACAACGAGTAGGTCAAGGTTACGGTTATGACTTATCTGCATCTGTAAAAATGGCCAAAATCTTCACCTTTGCTGCAAGCGTTAATAACTTAGGAAGCGTAACTTTTGATAGAAATGTTTACGAAGTAAAAGATACTTTGCTGGGTAGCCTTTCTATAAACGGACTAAATGATGCCAGTATTACCGAATCTATTAATCAATTAGTTAATGGAAATGGTATTTTAACATTGGTTGGAAAAGAAGAATACAAAGTACGCAATGCTGCTAACATTAGACTTGGTGGAAGCATTAAACCATTTAAGCAATTAAACGTAGGTATAGATATAGTTGCGCCCTTCAATAAAGATGCGCCAGGAAACATACAAAATGCTATTATTTCCGTTGGAGGAGATTTCAGACCTGTAAAATGGTTACAGTTAAGTGCAGGATATTTTGGTGGAGGACTCTATCAAAACAACATTCCAGTAGGTATTAACTTTATTCTTAAAGAAGGTGCATATGAATTTGGTATCTCTTCTGCTGATGCACTTAACTTCTTTCAAGACGATGCTAATAGTCTTTCAACTGCATTCGGATTTGCTAGATTCAGATTATAGAAAAAGTAAAATAGAAGCACAAAAAAAGGAACACGCTTGTGTTCCTTTTTTAATTTTATATAAAGTATAACTACTTCTTACCTCCATCAAGCTTTGCTTGTAAGGCTTTTAATTCATCCCATTTACCATCGGCAGCAAGTTTTGCTTGCTCAGGCCAAGTTTCTGTTGAAATATGTGACAATCTAGAACTTGCCTCAGATAGTATAGTTGAAAGCTTTTCTGGCTTTGCTTTGGCAACTTTCGCAAAAGTATCTAATCCTGCATTTACAAGCGCTTCAGCTGCTTTTGGTCCTGCTCCTTCAATTTTCTTTAAATCATCTCCTTTAGAAGCTGCTTTTTTAGCGGGTGCCTTCTTAGGCTTTGCTTCTGTCTTTTTCTCCTCCTCCACTACAACAGCATCTTCAATGGATTCGCTCTCTTCTTCAAGCACTAATGCACCGTGTTTGTGAAGTAAATTATACCATTGAAATAACTTCTTTACATCAGAAGGATAGACTCTCTCTCTATCGTAATCAGGCAAAATTTCTTCTAAGTAAGCTGTTAATTTATTTGCACTCTCTTTATGAGAAATTGTTTCTTTACCATCTTCTTTCTCGTACAATTTAGTGTATACTTCTTTAAGCGGTACATCTCCTTCATAGGTGTATATACTTATATCTTCTAGCGCTGATATTCTATCCGAAGCATACGCCGGAAAACGTTTGTTATCAGACAAAGATTGAACAATAACATTGTTTTTTCCTTGCGCTACTACTGAGTAAAGTCCCGGTCTACCCGAGATTGAAATAATTCCTGAAAGATTCATATATTTTTTAAATACTTAATTCGAGCCAAATTTAAGAGATTCAATGAAATATTACTATTCCTTTATAACTTTAATTGTGTGTTGCTGTTCTTGATCAAAAAGAGTTAAAAAGTAAACTCCTTTCCTTTCAGAAGAAAAATCAAGCTGTGTACTACCATCAAGGATTGTTTTTTGAAAAGGGATTGTTTGACCTAAGATATTTTTAAGGTGATAATCAACATTCAAACCTTGTAAACCTCTAATACTAATTATAGCTTTAGTAGGGTTAGGATAGACAACAACATCATCTATATGATTTTCTAAAATATTTACATAAAATTGTAAACTATCACTGAATACAAAACAACCAGAACCTATATCTACTCCTACACTGTAGAAACCAACTTGTGTTGGTGTTATGCTAGACGTCGTTTCTCCGGTTAGTAAGTTTCCATCCAAAAACCACTGATAATTGTCGTGTAAAGAAGCTTGAAAGGTATTGCCTTGTTCTGTAATTGTAGGGTAATCCTGCGTCATCATATTAAAAGCATGTATTTTACCATAACCATAAGCAAAATTGGGAGTCACCCCCGTAAAATTGTCTTGAATTGCACTTTGCTCTATTGCAGACATAAAATCCTGATAAGTAGCAGTATTACACTGTTCTAAGTAGAGTGCTGCAATACCTGCAACAGTTGGAGAAGCCATAGAAGTACCACCATTTCTTACATGAAAACCACCCGCATCAATTACCGCGTTAAAACCAGGATCATTAATCAGAAACAAAGGCCCTGCAGCCAAGGTTACATCACCACTTGCTGCAATGGTTGGTTTTATTGTACCGTTTCTTGCCGGACCCTTACTAGAATTCGGAGAGAGTTTACCTGGATCTGTTAAATCTGCTGGATAATATTGATTACCATTATTGTCTATATGTCCTAATCTAGCCCTTACGTTACCTACAGAAACTACTTTTTCTGAACAATTCCAACTAGAAACAATTGATTGTAATGAATCCGGTGCATTGTAATTTATAATATCTGGCATTACCGCACTAGTCGGTAGAACATCCACTATTTTGTTATAACCAATTACTGTTGAAGACCATAAATCATAAATACCCGAACCTGTAGTTTCAAAACGATACAAATAATCGAGAGAATCTACTGTAGTAAACAATACTTGCAGTCGGTAATTTGTTCCTATTGTTTGAGGATAAGCTTCTATAGTTGCTACTCGCTCTTGATAGGCGTTATAAATTGTATCGTACAAAACGGGTCCGCCAACACCTTGTGCATTAGTAAAGGCTGTTCTACCAACGAAAGAATAATCAGGTCTATCAGCAGCAAAAGCAAAATCAAAAGTAGCATCGGCATTGTCTGACCATAAATCAAAATAAATTCTATTTGCTCCTAAAGTATTGCTCGGATTATTCAAAAACCAAACAAAAGAAGTATCCTGATCTACCGTAGCATTTACATGGTATTTCCCCCAATTACCAGAATTTCCTGCTGCGGAAACAACAATTCTACCACCTTTTTCTTCTAACAGATCTTCTATCATTTCTGCTGCTGGATCGTTTCCGTCATGACTACCCAAGTAAGTTCCTAAACTTAGATTAACAATAGCCGGCATACCCAAACTGTCTGCAACTTTAAAAATATAATCACAAGCATCCGCAATGGTAAGCGTCCAATTTGGTAAATTAAAGTTTGTTTCAACTACAATAATGTTTGATTTCGGAGCCATTCCTTTGTTCATACCATTAGCCAAGCCGTTACCTGAACCAATTCCTGTAACTGTAGTACCGTGAGCAGATCCTGCTTCAGTACTTGTACACGTCCCGTTAGCAATAGAAGTACTATCGCAAATTGTTCCATATCCGTACAAAGCGGGTGTTGTAGCGTTTATAGGCTGCGAATGATCCCAGTACCTTAGTACCCGAGATACTCCGTTTTCGTCTATAAAGTCTGGATGGTTGAAATCTAAACCTTGATCAACGTATCCTATGATTACACCTTCTCCGGTAAAACTTTGTTTTAATGGATTTACGCCATTGTGTACATCATTCACAAAGTGCATGGCACGTGCTGTGTCATCCAAAGTAACAGGTTTCGAAAAGTCGTAATAAAAATCGCTCAAATTTCCGTTCTCTGTCTGCGAAGACATCCACTGCGGTGTTGCCGAAATAAATAAGAAGTCTGCGGTAGCGCGTTTAATAACAATATTTTGCTGTATTAGGAAAGCTTTGTTTTGAGTAGTATTGGGTAAAGAGAAAGGAACAACTTTTTCTCCATAGTCCTTTAACACAGTATCAAACTGAAACTTTTTCACTTGAGAAAAGCTCGATGCTGCTATGCAGAGCAATACAATTAAAGAGGATATTTGATTAGCCATTTACAGATGAATTTAACCTTAAGACGTAAATTTACATCAAATGGTACGATTTTTTCTGTCAATTCTCTAAAAAAAAGTAATATTTACACTAAATTCAAACTCTTTAAAAAGCTTATGAAAAAAATAACAATAAAAATCGTATTTCCTGTATTGCTTATGGGAATGAGTTCTATGGTCTACGGACAAGTTGACAAAAAAATTGTGAACTGGTACAACGGTAAAAAAGGAATGCAAACAGAAAAGGCCTACAAAATGGTCAAAAAATTAGAATCAAAAGAGGTTGTAGTTGCTGTTATTGACTCTGGTATTGATGTTGAGCACGAAGACTTAAAAGGTCAAATTTGGATTAATACGGACGAAATTCCAAATAACGGAATAGACGACGACAATAATGGATACATTGATGATATACATGGATGGAACTTTCTTGGAAACAGTGAAGGAGAAAACATAGATGCTACTCGTCTAGAGCTAACGCGTATTTACGCTAAATTAAAGCCTAAATACGAAGGTAGAGCTTCTGAAGATGTTAAATCAGAAGATAAAGTTGAGTATGAATTGTACCTAAAAGTAAAAGAAGACTACGACAACACAAGAGCCGAATATGAAGGTGTACTTGCCAACATGGATATGTTTGCCAATCAAATTATCCCTACTGTACCAGGAACTGTTGCAACAGCACTAGGAAAAGAAGAGTATTCACTGAAAGACCTTAAAAAATGGAAACCAGAGGATGCTCAAATGAAACAAATGAGAGGTATTGCTATAGCAATGAAATCTGGAGAGTTGTCTTTAGAAGCAATTGAAAAGCAAAAAGAACAAATTCAAGGTATGCTTGACTGTAATTATAACGTTGACTGCGATGACAGAACCTTAATTGGAGATAACCCTGATGATATTACGGATATTAATTATGGAAACAATAACGTAGAAGGTCCAGATGCATTGCATGGAACACACGTAGGAGGAATTATTGGATCTGTTAGAGGAAATGATTTAGGAGGTGATGGAGTTGCTGCGAATGTAAAACTTATGTCGTTGCGCGCAGTACCAAACGGAGATGAACGTGATAAAGACATTGCCTTAGCGATTCGATATGCAGTTGATAATGGTGCGATGATTATTAATGGATCTTTTGGAAAAGGATACTCAGACCACCCAGAATTTGTATTAGAAGCAATTAAATATGCAGAGTCTAAAGGTGTTTTATTTGTGCATGCAGCAGGGAACGACAATGCAGATGTTGACGTTACTGATAATTTCCCTACGTCTGATTTCCCTGGTCAAACAGAACCTTTTACGCATTACTTAACAATCGGAGCAAGTACGCGCAATACAAAAGGAGAATTAGCTGCGGTATTTTCAAATTACGGACAAACCAAAGTAGATGTTTTTGCACCTGGATTTGAAATATACAATACGATACCTGACAATAAATACATGAAGTTACAAGGTACATCTATGGCGTCTCCAATGGTTGCAGGAGCTGCTGCTTTTATCAAAGGATATTTTCCAGAATTAAGTATGTTGCAAGTAAAAGAAATTTTACTAAAATCAGCAAGAGACTATTCTGAAACAGACCAAGAATTACCAGGTTCTGAAAAAGAAGTGAAATTCGGAACACTTAGTGTTACAGGTGGAGTTGTTGATCTTAAAAACGCCGTGAAAATGGCAAAAGAAATGACTGCAAAGTAAAGAACTAACTAGTTCTAATTGTAATCAGCGATTAACAATTTAATACGTTAATAGAAATTAAAAAAGCATATCCAGTTGGATATGCTTTTTTTGTGATTACTCTTTCTTTGCAATGTTATATCGTAATCCTATTGTATACCTCCAATTACTTTCTATATCTGTGAGGTTATCTGTATTATAGTTTTGAATTGCTGGTGCTAATACGTTTCCATTAACTATCCACTTATTAAAATACAATTGAAAACCAGCAGAACCAAATACGGCATTTCCTCCAGAGTTAATTACCCTAAACTTTCCATCTAAATGCTCTTGGGCTTGCTCTCCATACACACCAAACATAGGCATTACAGCAAATTTCTCTTGCTTAAATAGATAAAATAGATTCAAAGATGCATTAAACTGATCTCCAAATAAATAATTATCACTATTTCTAGAATTAATCATATAACTCATTTCAGTATTTAACCCTATGTTATTCTTTTTCAAAAGATAATTAAAATTAAAAAGTGTAGAAAACGAGCCTTTGCCTGGTTGAAAATTTCTATTTACCAGCTCTTCTCCGTCTCTAAACTCATTTTCGCCAAAGGGAAATGTAACACCTGCACTTAAAATTAAATTCTGTTTCCAAGTTTTATTTTCTTTTGCCGTCAACAATTGATAAGAAGCCATTAATGTTGGATCTGCTACTCCATTTACGCGTATATCTTGTGCATTGCCATCCATATTATTGACAACATATGGCAAAATTAATGTTGAAGAAAATCGTTTTGTAAAATAGTACCTTCCAAACAGCTCCATTCGATTATAGGCATCATCAGAATAAACGTCTTCAACATATATGCTATTGTAAGATATACGCGCATTAAAAGATGCAAATGTATAACGTACTCCAATAAAATGTGAATTACTTTCGGGTAGTACACCCAAACTCATTGAGCCTAACGCACAACCACAAACATCACATGCTTTTGTTGGCATAACAAAGCCAACTAAGAATCCTAAAACTACTAGTGTGTTTTTCATATATTAATTATACTCAACAAACAAGGGATTTTGTAAAAACGACTCGTCTGTTAAGGTTTTTAAAAATGTTATTATTAAAGTCTGCTCTTCTGCAGATAAGTTTATACCGTAACTCCCATCTTCTTTAATCAGACTAGTATCCAAAGATGCAGATTGTTGAACACCACTTGCGTAATGCTCTAAGACAGCTTCTAAAGTTGTAAAAGAAGCATTGTGCATGTAGGGAGCAGTTTTCTCTACATTACGAAGCGTAGGTACTCTAAATTTACCAATATCTGCAGCATACTCCGTAATGTTAGCTCTACCCTCATCTATAAAACTGGTAGAAATACCATTGTTTCTATAAGATTGGTCTGTGAATAAAGTACCGGAATGGCAGCTTGCGCATTTCGCTTCAAACAATAATTTTCCTTGCCTTTCTTCTGGCGTAAAATTTTTGAATTTATTGTAATACCCTTTATCATATTTACTATTAGCCGAAACCATTCTGTTCATAAAGTCACTCAAAGATTGTAATAGATATGGTGAAGTAATTTCATCAATACCATAAGCTTCATTAAAACGTTTTTTATACGTTTCAGAAGCATTTAATTTACCTACAACATTCGCCAAAGATTCTTTCATTTCAACAGGAGATTCAATTGCGTTAATTGCAACAAAATCTAAATGCGTTACACCGCCATCCCAAAAGAATTCTTCATAGAAAGCTAAATTCATTAAAGGAGGTGCATTTCGCATACCAATTTCATTATCTACGCCTATACTAAAAGGATGTTGTTGTGAATCTGCAAATGCAGCACCCTTTATATGACATGTATTACAACTCACGCTATTATCTAAAGATAAAATTGGATCGTAAAACAATTTTCTTCCCAATAAAAAACCTTTCTCTGTTATTTCATTATTAGCAAAATTATAAGCTGGAGAAGGAAAGTGAGTTGGTCTTACAAAACTATATTCGCTTACCTTAGGAATAAACGCCGAAGTATCTTTCTTGCAGCTAAATAAAATAAAGAAAAGAAAGAGCAACCCTACTTTAAAATAGGGTTGCTGTCTAACATTTTTTTTATTGATGCACATGGTCAATAGAAAATACAGAAGCTGCATGATCAGCAAACGGCGCCCCAGCTCCAGGCGAATGCACTGCATACGTGGAAGAAAAATCTACCGTTGCATTATCATAAAACTTTAAAACATCAGCAATAACATGGGCTTGAGGATTTAAATTTTCTCTAACCTCTATAGTTGTTCCGAAATCCAAAGTTACTGTTCTAATATTATTTGTAAAATTGGTATTGTCTGGCACATCTTTCCAACCACCGATATGGAAAGCTGTTTTACCTTGATGCGTTACAAAACCTCCACCAAAATCTACATAATCTTGATTAGAGTTGGCAGCAAAGCCTTCTACTGAAAAACCGATATATCCCGCATTCCAATTCCAGAACCAAGCTCCATTAGCAATATCTAACACTCCACCCGATGCTCCAGACTGAACTCCTTCTTCTTTTACTCCTAAGGTAAACGTAATCTGATCATACGTTCCTTCTGGAATGTTAGAGAGTGAAATGAGTTGAGAAGCCGAATTATCTTCTAAAACATGGTAATACCCTTTGGATCCAGCTGCCGTTGCTTCCATTTCATCTGAATAAGACTCGCCATTTGGACCTGTTAACCTTACTTCAGTTACGTAGTAACCAAAATTTGTTATATTAAAATCCTGTCCGTCATTTGTTTGATACATAAAGTTTACAGAATCGTTTGCTGCACTTAAACTTAAATCTTGTGCTCCAACTTTATGATCGAATTTGATTTGGAAAACACCTTTATTTTCTTCAGAAGAAGGATTATTTGTTGGCTCTTCATTCTCTTTTTTACACGCAACGAAGGCTGTACTTGCAGCGATAGCAAGCATTAAAATTCTATTAAATTTCATTTTATTGACTTAATTATTTATACAATGATTTAGTGCGCACGAATTATGTACGCTAAAAAAGTAAGTTTAGATTTAATTAAGCCTGGGGTGGTGGAATTTGAAGAGAAGTATAAGAAGTTGAAATCGTAAAACGATAGGGTTTCCAATTTTTTGGTGTTTGCGCGCTGTACTTAGCATCTAAGACAAGAGCATTTGGAATTAGCTCATATAATTTACTGTTTTTGTTGTTTGTTTTTTTATTCTCCTTTTTATTATCCTTTTCTGAATTTTCAGCAAGTTCTGAGTCAAATGGATTTGTTTCGGCTTCTAATGTTTTCATTAAATAGCACTTTCCATTACATTCTAAAACCGGTTCGGCTTTGTTTTCGCATAATTCTTCTGCAATTTCTTCTTGATTCACAAAGAAATCTACGGTAGACACCAAAGGCTTTGATAAAAAACAGATATACACAACAGCAGTTATTAGTGCAATTATTCTCATAATTCGAATACAAAAATAAGCATAGTTCTAAATTTCTATGTACTAAAAAGACGATTTTTATCATTTTTATGCTTGATTAAAAAGTAAACTAACTTCAATCTATGCAAGTCTTATAAAAAATCAAACCTTTAAGAAGTATATCGTTTAAGTATACCGAACAAAATTGTCATTTTGGCAGAATTTGTTGCATGGCATAGAGATTGACTAAGAAAAGGGAAATTAAAAAAATTATATAAACTTATGAAAACAGGTAAAATTAATGTTCAAACGGAAAACATTTTTCCTATCATTAAAAAATTCTTGTATTCTGATCACGAGATATTTTTGCGCGAATTAGTTTCTAATGCCGTAGATGCCAACCAAAAGTTAAAGTTCTTTGCTTCTAAAGGAGAATATAAAGGAGATGTAAGTGGTCTTCAGGTTGACGTGATCTTAGACAAAGAAGCGAAAACACTCACCATTAAAGATACTGGAATTGGTATGACTGCGGATGAGATTGATAAATACATCAATCAAATTGCCTTTTCTGGTGCAGAAGAATTTGTCAAAAAATACGAAGGAGAAGAAGGAGCAGAACAGATTATCGGTCACTTTGGTCTCGGATTTTACTCTGCCTTTATGGTTGCTGCCAAAGTTCAGATTAAAACTTTGTCAAGACACGAAGGAGCACAAGCGGTTCAGTGGGAATCTGATGGAACTCCTGAATTTACAATTTCTGAAATTGAAAAAGACACGGTAGGTACTGAAATTGTATTACACATTGCAGAAGATTCTACTGAGTTTTTAGAAGAGCAGAGAATTCAAGGTATCCTAGATAAGTACTGTAAGTTTTTACCTATACCTGTAGTTTTTGGTACAAAAACAGAAATGCAAGATGATCCTTCTGGTGAAAAGGATGAAAACGATAAAGTAAAACAAATTTCTGTTGAACTGCCTAACCAAGTTAACAACGTTTCTCCTGCTTGGACAAAAGCACCTTCTTCTTTATCTGATGGTGAGTACAGCGACTTTTACAGAGAGTTGTACCCGATGTCTTTTGATCAGCCCTTATTTCACATTCATTTAAATGTAGACTATCCATTTAACTTAACGGGTATTTTATATTTCCCAAAGATTAATGAAAAAGTAGAAGTACAAAAAAATAAAATTCAACTCTACAGCAACCAAGTATTTATTACAGATAGCGTAGAAGAAATTGTTCCTGAATTTTTAACCTTATTACATGGTGTAATCGATTCACCAGACATTCCGTTAAACGTTTCTAGATCCTACTTACAAAGCGACGGAAATGTTAAAAAAATATCTGCACATATTACAAAAAAAGTAGCTGATAAGCTGCGCGAAATGTTTAACAAAGACCGAGCAGATTTTGAAGAAAAATACAACGATTTAAAAGTTTTTGTTGAGTACGGAACTTTATCTGATGACAAATTTGCAGACAAAGCAAAAGCGTTTTCTTTAATTAAAAACGTAGATGATAAATTCTTTACCGTTGAAGAGTTTACAGAAAAGGTGAAAGCTGCACAAACTGATAAAAACGAGAAAACTGTATTTTTATACACCAACAATAAAGAAGAACAGTTCTCTTTTGTTAAAACGGCGCAAGACCGTGGTTACGATGTATTAGAGATTGATGGTCCGCTTGCTTCTCATTGGATAGGTAAAATGGAACAAACTTTTGATAACGTAACATTTGCGCGTGTTGATGCAGACACTTTAGATAAATTAATACAAAAAGAAGATGCGCAACCATCTAAATTATCTAAAGAAGAAGAAGATACCTTGAAACCTGTTTTTGAAGCAGTTGTAGAAAAAGACAAATACAAGGTTGAATTTGCTTCTATGTCTGAAACAGATGCACCTATTGTTTTAACTCAGCCTGAGTTTATCAGAAGAATGATGGAACAACAAAAACTAGGTGGAGCAGGATTTATGGGAGCTTTTCCTGAAACATATAATTTAGTCGTTAATGGAAACCATCCCAAAATTACAGCTATCTTAAATGAGTCAGACAAAGATACCCAAGAAAATAAAGCCAAACAACTGGCAGATTTAGCCTTACTTTCTCAAGGTTTGCTGAAAGGTGCAAAACTAGACGCATTCGTTAAAAGAAGCGTTGAATTAATTTAAACTTAAGCAAACAAAAGTTAAAAATTAGGCGAATGTATACCACGCTCGCCTAATTTTTTTTATACTTACCCAACATGTCAGGTTATTACAAAATTATTGGAGCCTTCTTAGGTTTTGTACTGTTTAAATACAGCATAGGAATGGCAATCTTAGGTTTCTTTATTGGTTCTTTTCTCGATGCTTATCCCGCATTAAAAAAACAAATGGAAGCCTTGCAAGGTGGTCAAGCTGGAAACTTTAACAAACAAGGTTCCTACGGAAATCCAAGAGATATTTTTGAATTTTATCAAAGGCAAAGTACGCGTTTTGACTTTCCTACTATGCTCTTGGCTCTATCTGCAGCTGTCATGAAAGCAGATGGAAAAGTACTAAAAGTTGAATTAAACTATGTAAAGACCTTTTTGGCTCGGCAATTTGGGAACCAATTTAGCAGCAATCACTTACAAACTTTAAAGCAATTCTTAGACGCTCCTACTCTTCCTATACAAGAGATTTGTAACGACATTAACCTGCGAATGCAACCAGCAGTTAGAACTCAATTGTTACACTATCTTTTTGGTATAGCGCAAGCAGACGGTAATGTAAGTACATCTGAAATGGATGTAATCAATAAAATTGGTAATTTACTTGGTGTTTCGCTAAGCGACTATGAAAGTGTTAAAAATATGTTTCATAGAGATACAGAAAGTGATTATAAAATTTTAGGTATAGAAAAGACAGCAACAGACGACGAGGTAAAAAAAGCGTACAGAAAAATGGCCGTTAAATTTCATCCTGATAAGGTAGCTCAAATGGGAGAAGAATACCAAACCGGAGCTAAAGAGAAATTTCAAAAAGTACAAGATGCCTACGATGCCATTAAAAAAGAAAGAAGATTAAAATAATTCTACATAAAAAAAAGAAGATATTTCTACCTCCTTTTTCTTGTTGCTAAAACTATAAATAAAATCATTACTGCGGTACAAATATACGTGGTCTCATACGCTTAAATGTTATGCGCTTGTTATCTGTTAATTATCAATAAATGACCTTAAGCTTGATTTAAATCTCCATTTGACTATGGATAAATTTCTTTTTATTTTTACGCTAAAAAAAAATATGAAAATAGTATTGTATCTCTCAATTACTCTAAGTTTTATGTTATTTTCTTGCGGAAACGGAAATAGCGAAATGATTGAAAAAGTAGCTGGAGAATGGAAATTACAGCAATTTATAAATAAAAATGGTGAGAATAAAACCACAGATTGCGACAAAGAAACAGTTTGGAATTTCACTAAAAATGAGACTGAGGCTTTAACAGACGGAACAAATGTTATGGAGATAGTTGCGACAGCTCCAGATAATTGTAAATGGTTTGGTTTTGATGCAAAATGGACAATAAAAGACGACAAGCTATTTATTTCTACAACAAACGTTGGAGGAATGGGAGGTAACTCTAACGCAGGTTTATTTGAACTAACAACTGTTACCGATACAGATATGACTTTGAAAATTATGGGGAACCAATACGTTTTTTCAAAGTAAATTAAGCGAACTTAAAAACATTTAATCAAAGTAAGGCCTCAAAGATTCAATGAATTCTTTATTTGAATTCATTAGTTCTGCGAGGTCTTTTTTGTGCTCGATAAGGTAGTTTAAATCGACCTTCATTTGATCTAAGTTTTCAAACTTTTCTTTTGCACTTTTAAGTACATCAAACTTATTAATTATTGCTGTTTTTCTCTTAAAATCTTCAAGCAAGTTGTAAATGCCATTTATACTTTGAAGGTCTTTTTCTGAAGGCTTGCCGTAAAGTTTAATACTTGAATTATCGATATCTCTAATATCTAAAGTATTTAATGAGTACTGTACTTTTTTTACAATACCAAATAAAGAATTTAGATTAAATAAAACCGACTTAGGTGAGGAGGTAGTTATTATTTCCTGGTTGGCTAAAAAATTATCCTCAAAACACGTTACCAATGTAAGTAAGTCGGTTCGGTTATCAGCGAATTGCTCCAATGTATTGATTGGTTTATAATCTATAGTTGAGCTCGTTAGTAAATTCCATGCAATGCCTATTTTTTTGTTGACATGTGTTTTTAAAAACTCTTTAGATTTTTCTTTACGCTTTTTTATAACTAAATAAAAGATTAGTACTAAGACTAAAACAAGTAACATAGAAGTTGTAAGCCAAAAAGACGCGTATATTTTGACCGGATCAAAACCAACAATTTCAAAAACAGTTTGGGGCTTGTGGGTACCCTGAAACAAATTTGTGAGTAGCATTTTAGATAAAAATTATAGCAACATATTCTAGTGTTAACTCGTCTTTCTGCGAGTATGATTCAACATAACCGGGACGAATATAACACTTTACTCACATAAAACAATCGACGAAAAGGCTAAAATAATAGTTAAATAGGCAAAAAAAATAGATTTAACCTATTTTCTCCTATTTTTCTTTTATTCAAAATACGTTTATTATAGCAAATAAAATGGTGACATTTAATTCAGTAAAACTGGGGCTAACATAGTTATTAATGATTTATAAAGACTATCCTAAATGAGTCCTATAAGTCAACCGCAAATTATTTATAATAGAATAAAGCTCATTCTTTTCTTCTAGGTTGGAATAAGAAATAAATAGGAGTAATAGTAAGAAAGTAAGTTTTATGTTTTTTATTTATCAAATCTATATGCAATGGTTTTTAATATAACATTAAAATCCAATTCAAAATACTTATTTACAGTGTTATAACTTGGTTTAAACCAAAAAGAGGAATAATTCTTATGGAACTATTCCTCTTTTTGCTAAACTATGCTAAAACTATAAAACCTAAATGCTTGTTTGCTACAAGCTTGCTATGGCACAAAGATAGGTAGGATTTTCAATTTGACAAGCGCTTTTTGTTAAGTAAATGTTAAAATATATTAACTTTTATTTGATCGGTGTGAAATTACATAAAGAAGCTCACATCAAACTACTGACTACCTGAATGGTAGCCTAAAAAACTTCGATTAATGGTATTTTTATTATTTTCTTTCCTGAGCTGAATGATCTAAAAAAGATATTTTTTTTCTTCCTTTCGCAACAGATTTTAACATCCAAACTAAAAGCAAACTAGTTCCTCCAACCGAAACAATTGCACCAGATACAGTAACATCTAGCATAAGCGCAAAATAGTAACCTAAAACACAAGCTAAAGAAGAAAAAAGAACAGATAACCAGAGCATATTTTTCAACCTATTAGTTATCAAATAAGCCGTTGCTGGCGGTATAACCAAAAAGCCAACTACCAAAACAGCTCCAACAGACTCAAAAGACAAGACACTGCTTATAGCAACTAGAAACATTAATAAGTAATTCCAAAAGGAAACATTAATACCTACTGCTTTCGCATAATCTGCATTAAAAGAAGTAATACTTAATCCTTTTCGTCCTAATGATACGAAAAGAATTACACAGAGTAAAACAGGTAAAATTGTAAGTAAAGCACGCGTACCAATTAAGTATTCTCCAATAAATATTTTATCCAAATAAGTACTTGCAATTTCTCCAAAAAGAACACAATCTTGATCAATATCTGCATTACCACCCGTGAAGTAAGCTATCATAATTACACCAACCGCAAAAAAGAAGGTAAAACTAATTCCTATTGCAGCTCCTGCTTGTAATTTCGACTTATTTTGTAAAAAGTCAATAACGATTGTGGAAATCACGCCAAAAATCGCTGCTCCAATTAAAATAGGAACCGATGCTCTTTCTTCAGTAAAGATAAAAGCCAAAACAATTCCTGGTAAAACACTATGTGAAATAGCATCTCCAATCATTACAGCTTTTCTTAATATCAAAAAACAGCCTAAAAGAGAGCAACAAGCTCCTATGCTTAATGCAGTTAAAATTACTAGAATATCATTTATTTCCATTAGTAAGGTATATTGCTCTTATGCGGATCCAAGGTTGGATAGTCTAATTCTGTTAACAGTTCTTTTTCTAATTCTGGTGTAATAACATGTTCTATAGTTTCCGCTCCTCCATGGATATGGTCTTCCTTAAAATTCATACGTTTCGTTAAATAAAGCTCCCACAGTCGGTGCAAGCGCACTACCCTTTTGGCTTCTGTTTCGCCCTGAACAGTAAGTTGAATGTAGTTGTTTTCCTCCTCCAACAATCCTTTTCTCTTTAATCGTTTGATACCCAACTCTAAATTTCGAGTAACAAATCCTCTTTTTTTCACATAATCTTCTCGTGTTACTCGGGTTAGTCCTTTTTCTTTTAATTGAAAAGTAACTTTTAAAATATTTTCTTGATTGATTTTACGCTTATTCGTCATTTGAAGCTGATAGCGCGATATTAAGCCAGATTTTGGAGCAAAGAAAATAGAGATGACAGCGAAACAGGTTAAAAACACCACAAACCATGGACCAGTTGGCATATTTGTAGCCGTAAAACTAACATATGCTCCTAGGATTCCGGCTAATGCTCCAAATAATCCTGCGAGAAGCATTAGTTTACTTAATTTATGCGTCCACAACCGTGCAGTAGTAGCAGGCGTAATAAGTAAAGCAGACATAAGCACTACACCTACAGCCTGAATTCCTATTGACACTGCAACCACTGTCATTGTAGTAAGTAAAAAATTGTACGACTTAACATTTAAACCAATGGACGCAGCAAATTCTGGATTAAAGGAAATGAGCTTAAACTGTTTAAAAAATACAAGTACCATAAAGAGTAAAAGAATACTTGTAACACCAAAAACATAGAGATCAGCCAGTACCATATTTGCTGCTTTTCCAAAAAGAAAATCATGCAATCCTGATTGCGAAGCATTACCTGATTTTTGTATGTAAGACATCAATACAGAACCTATTCCAAAAAAAAAGGTTAAAATATATGCCAATGCCGTATCTGTTTTCAATTTTGTTTTAGCAACTAACGCATCCATTAGAAGCAGAGCAAGCCAGCCTACTAAAATGGCACCAATTAAAAGATAAAGCGGATTTTTACTACCCGAAAGCATAAAACCTAAACATATACCAGGGAAAATAGCATGTGCCACCGCATCTCCTACTAAGGTTCTTTTTCTTAAATAGGTATATGTACCAACCATAGCAGAACATGCTGCTATTAAAACTGTTCCAAGAACTACAACTTGAACCGTTGGATTTTTGAACGATATGAAGTCTATAAAATCGTTCATTTTTCTTCGTACCCTTTCTCCCTAATCGGAAAAGCCTTTTCTTTAATAATCGACTGAATTTTGGAGAGTAATGTTAATTGTCCGCCATATGCATTACTCAAATTTTCCTCTGTCAGCACCTCATTTGTTGGTCCGGCTGCAATTAAACGTGTATTTAACAGCACTAAGTAATCAAAATAACCAGAAACGGTTTGTAAATCATGATGAACAATGACTACCGTTTTACCTTCATTTCGCATCTCCAATAACAAATCTAAAATTGCAGATTCAGTTGTTGCATCTACACCAACAAAAGGTTCATCCATAAAAAATATTTCTGCACCTTGCGCCAATGCTCTAGCAAGAAAAACACGTTGTTGTTGTCCGCCAGAAAGCTGAGAAATTTGCCTGTCTTGGAAAGAAGATAACTTTACTTTCTCTATTGCTGTTTTTACGAGTTGTTTATCTGTTTTAGTAAGTCGTCTAAAGAGTTGATTTTTCCGATAACGTCCCATCTCAACTACGTCCTTAACACTTGCCGGAAAATCCCAATCTACTGATTCCCTTTGGGGTACATAAGCAACTTTATCTCTAACTTTATCTAAAGAATTATTAAAAATCTTAGAAAATCCACTTGCAGGTTTTATTAACCCCATTATGGTTTTAAGCAAAGTAGTTTTACCTGACCCATTTGGGCCAATTATACCGATTATTTTGCCTTTGGGTAGCTCAAAATCTACATCCCAGAGCACAGGGACTTGATCATAGGCAACCGTTAAATTATGTACTTCAAGGCTATTACTCATGACTCAAACCTTTTTTTATTCTTTTGGCATTTTCACGTAACATTCCTAAATACGTTCCTCCAACTCCTCCAACTTCTCCAAGAGCGTCGGAGAATAACTCTTCAGCAATTTTAACTGTATAACCTTGAGCTGCGCAATTTTGCTGAACAGACTCTAAAGAACGATGTGAAACACTAGATTCTACAAAAATAGATGGGACTTTATTTTTGATTATAAACTGTGCTAAATCTGAAACTTGTTTCAACCCAGATTCTGAAAGTGTTGAAATACCTTGTAGCGGTTTTATTTTTAAACCGTAACAATTTCCGAAATAATGAAATGCATCATGGGAAGTAATTAAAATTCTATTTTCTTCAGGAATACGCAGCATATCTTCTTTTATCTCTTGATAAGCTTTTTCAATTTGAGCACTATAAACCGCAGTATTCTCTTTTATTTGAGCACTATTCTCCTCGGCTATTTGTTGTAAAGCCAAAGAAGCTCCGTTTAAGGCTTGCGACCAATAAAGTGGATTATGCCAAAAGTGAGGATCTACAGAATTAACAAAATCTGGATTGATTATCCCTTTTTCTTTTACGAAATCGCTGAGTGCAATTATAGTTTTACCTTTTCTTAATTTCTCAAATTTGTCTATAAACTTACCTTCTAAATGAAATCCATTATAAATAATAACATCTGCTTTATCCAGTGCTTTTAAATCTGAAGGACGCGGGTCGTACAAATGAGGATCTACACCAGCTCCCATTAAGGAAAGTACTTCTATATCATCTGTAACAATATTTTGTATACCATCTGCAATCATTGAAGTAGTGCAAACAATACGCAATTTTTGATCTGTTCCCTTGCTATCATCTACTTTACACCCCAGTAGAATTAAACCTAAAACTAAAACACTAATTATTCTCATATTCTATTTTTTCTACACAAATTTTTGTTGCTGCAATTTTTGACAAACTCAATTCTTTATTATTTACTCTAATGCTCACAGAACCATCGAACTCGAAAGCAGCAATTAATTCAACCTCAGAACCGAGCTGGATTTTATGTTTATCTAAATATTGTAAAAAGGAAGGTGAACCGTCTGCAACACCAATTACAGTAGCAATATCATTAATCTTTAATTCATTTAATAAAGCCGTTTTTCCTCTTTTGGCAAAGTTTCCTTCTTTATCAGGGATTGGATCACCGTGCGGATCATACTTCGGATAATCCAGAAATTGATCTAATTGTTCTGTCAGTTTTATTGATCGAATATGCTCTAGTTGTTCTGCAACATCATGTACTTCATCCCAACCAAAGTCTAATTTATCTACTAAAAACACTTCCCAAAGTCTGTGTTTTCTAATTACCTTTAATGCAGCTTTTTCTCCTGTATTGGTAAGCGAACAACCTTTGTACTTTTTATATGAAACCAACTTTTTCTCAGATAATTTCTTAAGCATATCTGTTACTGAGCTAGCCTTGGTTTGCAAATTATCAGCCAACAAGTTGGTGGAAACAGCATCGTTATTCTCCTCACACAAACGGTAAATTGCTTTTATATAATTCTCTTCACTTTGCGACAATTCTTGCATCAAATCTAAATTTATCGTAAATATAAAATATTTTTAGACAAGACTAAAAACCAAAGTAAAAGTTTAATCAAAAGTGACAAATATCATTCTAGCTTTTCACATCTAAAAAAGTAGTTGGGAATTAAAAGAACCACAAAAGAGAACTATTTGTTGTAAATAAGGCTTGTAAAGCTAAAGTACTTATTTTAAGCTTATTCCAAAATGTGAGTAAATTGGTCGTTCCATACCTCCGGCATCTCCAGGTCTATTAATAACACCTCCCAAGCTTTCTAAGTACATTGTAGAGGAACCACCTTGATCACAAGACATTACATTGTATGCACCAAGTGATTTAAGAATATTAGCACATTTGTAATACTCTAAACCTAAACTATATTGTGGTCGTTTGCCGTCAACAACCATTAAATAGAGTAGATTACCTTCTTGATTCAACCCCATTATTGTTCTGGCATATTGCTTGTCATTTTCGAACTTAACAGTTTGACCTTCTATCAAAATATCAAATCTACCCCAAATTGTATTGTATTTTTCTTCAGTTAAAACGGTATCTACTATTTCTTGTTTATAATAATGTCCCTCATTAAACTTTGAAAAGGACATAAATGGCCTTTTTTCAGAGTCAGCCAGAAGAACCGGTTTTCCTTTTGACACCCAATTACCTGTCCACTCGCCTAAAGGTGCATCCATATGAGGAGTTTCTCCAGCTTCGCCATTTATAGCCAAAATTGAATTGGTTTTCTTAGCAAACGTAGAAGTTAAAATTTTCTCATTTTTTGCTTCTGTAATGTTAATAACGACTTGCGGATTATTTAAGTCTACAATAGAGATAAAAGACATTGCATTGGGATTTCTCTGTCTGATTGTTATTAAATCTATCGCTTGATTAATTGGTTTTTCTGAAATATTTGCATCTGGCAGCAATTGAACTAAGGAATCTAAGTGGTAGACTTTATTCACCTTATTTATACTCGTTTGACCCATTATTGCCTTAGCATACTTGTCATTTAACGCATCATTCTCCTTCTTTAAATTACTGATTTTTTTATCTACTAAAAGGACCACTGCAACTAGTACAATAACACCGTTTATAAGCCATACTTTTTTAGTAGAGCTTTTCTTTCTCAACCACAACAGAATTAAGTTAACGGAAAAAAGAATTCCAAACAAAAGAATGAGTAGTGCATATACAGGTAGATCTAACAATCGCCAAAAAGTAGCCAGTAAATTATCGATTAAAATATTAATTGTATTTCCCATTTAAATTGTACTAAAAATATAAAGATGAATTAGTTCATTTCAATTTCCCAGCAATAAAACCAGTAGTCCATGCAGCTTGAAAATTAAAACCGCCAGTAATGCCGTCAATATCCAAAATTTCTCCTGCAAAATATAGGTTTGGATGTTTTTTTGAAGCCATCGTTTTAAAATCGATTTCAGAAAGTGCAACACCGCCAGCCGTAACAAACTCTTCTTTGAAAGTTGTTTTACCTTTTACCTCATACCTATCTAAGGTAAGCGTATTAAACATTTTGTTTATCGATTTTTTAGAGAGCTCATTCCACCTTGTTTCCTCTGAAAATCCCATTTTATAAGTTAAAAAATTCCATAGCCTATTTGTAATTTCAAAAGGATTAAAAGAAGACAACTTTTTATTTCCACCATTATTTATTCCGGTATTTATTACTTGCCTTACTTCCTCTTCATTTATGTTATTTAGCCAGTTAACAAGTATTGCAAAATCATACTTTTTGTTGGCTAACACTCTTGCACCCCAAGCTGAAAGTTTTAATATTGCCGGACCACTCATTCCCCAGTGTGTGATTAATGTCGGACCATCTCCAATCAATTTAGTTCCTTCAACTTTTACAATTGTTTTTTCAACAACACATCCCATCAAATCTCTTATTGGATTATTAGGCATATTAAAGGTAAATAAAGACGGTACAGGAGTTTCTACTTGGAGTCCAAGTTCTTCTAACCAAGTTAATCCAGATTGTTTCGGTTGTCCGCCAGTAGCTACAATAACCTTATCAAAAAAAGTTGTTTCTTCATCTGTTTCAATAGAAAAAACACCGTTATCTATTGGCTTAATATTTCTTACAGCCGTGTTTGTATTAATTTCAATATGAAGCTTGAGTGCTTCATTTAAGAAGCAATCAATAATGGTTTGCGAAGAATCTGATTTTGGGAAAATACACTTATCAGGTAAGGTATAAGTGAGAACACCTCTATTTTCAAACCAATCTAAAGTGTCTTGCACCGCAAATTGACTAAATGCTTTTTTTAGTTGATTTTCTCCTCTTGGATAATGCTTCGCTAATGATTTTATATCGAAGGTTGCATTGGTTACATTGCATCTACCTCCACCAGAAATTTTAACTTTCGAAAGTACATTTTTAGATTTTTCAAAAATCGTAACTTGCGCCTCTGGATGATGATGTTTTGCACTTAACGCAGAGAAAAAACCTGCAGCTCCACCGCCAATAATTGCTACTTTTTGCGCTTTCAATTTACTCGCCGAAAAGAGAATTTACAAATTCAGTTTTATTGAAGGCCTGTAAATCGTCAATACCTTCTCCTACACCAATATATTTAACTGGAATTTTCATTTGATCAGATATACCTATAACAACTCCGCCTTTTGCTGTACCGTCTAGCTTTGTAATTGCGAGTGCATTAATATCTGTAGCCAAAGCAAACTGTTTAGCTTGCTCGTAAGCATTTTGACCAGTAGAACCATCAAGTACAAGAAGAATTTCATGTGGAGCACCAGGAACAACCTTGTCCATTACACGTTTGATTTTGGTTAACTCATTCATTAAGTTAACCTTATTGTGTAATCTTCCGGCAGTATCTATAATGGCAACATCTGCGTTTTGTGCTTTGGCCGACTGTAAGGTATCAAAAGCAACCGAAGCAGGATCTGCATTCATACCTTGCTGTACAATTGGTACCCCAACACGCTCAGACCAAATAATTAATTGATCAACAGCAGCAGCTCTAAATGTATCTGCAGCACCTAGCACAACTTTTTTATCAAGTTTCTTAAATTGATTTGCTAATTTACCAATTGTAGTTGTTTTACCTACACCGTTTACACCAACCACCATAATTACATGTGGGTTTCCTTCTGGATATTTTGGAATATCGTAATCTACCTTATCGGTTGCATTATTTTCTTCTAATAGCTTTGCAATTTCCTCTCGTAAAATAGAATTTAGCTCTTCGGCGTTCACGTATTTATCGTTAGCCACACGCTCTTCGATTCTATCAATAATTTTTAGAGTAGTTTGCACACCAACATCCGAGGTAATCAACACCTCTTCTAAATCATCTAAAACTTCGGCATCTACCTTAGATTTACCTACAACTGTACGCGTTAATTTGGAGAGAAAAGACGTTTTGGTTTTCTCTAAACCTTCGTCTAGTTTTTTCTTTTTATCCTTGTTAAATAATCCAAATAAAGCCATATTCTTAAAATTACAAAAAGCTTTCCGCCGTTAGACGAAAAGCTTAAATATTATAGAGCTTGTCAAAGTATTAGTTCTTAGCGTACCAATCTTTGATTTTGTCGTTATGGACAATTTCTTCTTTAAATGAGTAAGAACCTTTCTCAGTTTTTATCATTTTAATACACTTTGTGTGCTCTTTTCCTCCACCTGTTTGAAGTGATGCTACAACTTTCTTTGCCATCTCTTAATTATTTAATTTCTTTATGAATCGTATACTTCTTCATGATTGGATTAAACTTCTTAATCTCTAATCTTTCTGGAGTATTTTTTCTGTTCTTAGTTGAGATATAACGTGATGTTCCTGGTAAACCAGAATCTTTGTGCTCTGTGCATTCAAGAATCACTTGTACTCTATTTCCTTTCTTTGCCATTGTGTATACAATTATAGCCGTTTCTCAACGGGAATATTATTTTAAAAAACCTTTTAATCTTGCTTCTTTCATGCAAGCTGTAATCCCTTTCTTGTTGATTGTTCTCAACGCAGAAGTTGATATTTTAAGTGTTACAAACTTATCTTCTTCTGGAAGATAAAACTTCTTTGTAACTAAATTTGGGTAAAACTTACGCTTAGTTCTACGCTTTGAGTGAGATACATTGTTCCCCACCATTACTTTCTTACCCGTTAATTGACAAACTCTTGACATAACTTATATGTTTACTTATTCTAAAAGCGGGTGCAAAGAAATGATTTTTTTCTTAAATACACAAGCTTAATATTATTTTTATACTGTTTCTTCTACAATTTGGCCGAGCATCCAACAAAATTGATTTTACGAAGGAGCGCAAAGGTAGCAATTTTATTCTGCTAACTCCAAGTTATTTTCCAATAGATTTTTGAAAAAATGTAAGCTGTAATTAACGGTTAACTCAATATTGTTTACTCTAGAGTTTCCGAGGTTTAATTTTTTTGTTTCTACTCCTTTTTCATGTGCTATTGCTAACCAAACTGTTCCAACTGGTTTTAAAGCTGTTCCTCCATCTGGACCTGCAACTCCGGAAATAGAAATACAGTAGTCTGTTTTCAGAGCCTTTCTTCCTCCTTGTGCCATTTCAATTACGGTTTCTTCACTAACAGCACCAAATTCAACTAAGGTTTCAGGCTTTACACCTACTAATTCTTTTTTTAGTCGATTTGTATAACTCACAAAACTACCCAAGTAATACGCTGAGCTCCCGGGAACAGAAACGATTCTAGCACTTAACGCTCCGCCTGTACAACTTTCTACAGCAGACAAGGTTTGCTTTTTATCTTTTAATAATTCTCCAATTCTCTCTTGAAGCTTAATTTCATTTCTGCCGTAAACGTAATACGGCAAGGCTTTTTCTAAACGCTTAAAATAGGCATCAATCTTATCTTTATCTGCATCTCCCTGCATTGAGGTTAACCTCAATTTAACTCCGCCTAAAGAAGGTAAATAAGCTAAGCTAAAACCTTCTGCTCTTACCTCATCCTCCCAAGTTTTAATTTTTTCAGCCAGAAAAGACTCTCCTATTCCACTCGTCATAAGTGTTTGATGATACATCTCACTTAACGTAAAGCGTTTTTTAACTCTTGGTAATACCCGCTCTTGCATTAAGAATTTCATTTCATAAGGAACTCCAGGCATTGAAACCAATATACTTCCATTTCTTTCAAACCACATGCCCGACGCCGTGCCAACGTCATTCGCCAAAACCGTACAAGCTTTTGGCATGGCAGCTTGCTGTACGTTTACATCTAGCATAGGTTTGTTTCTTTTAGTAAAAAAAAGTTCTATTCGTTCTAATACTTCTTGGTTTAGTTCTAATGTTGTATTAAAGTAAGTGCAAAGCGTACGTTTGGTTATATCGTCTTTCGTTGGCCCTAATCCACCGGTAACCAATACAAGGTCAGACCTCTTTAGGGCTTCATCTATTGCTGCCAAGATCTCTTCTTTTGTATCTGCTATAGAAGTACTTCTATGAATACGGATACCGTTACTACTTAACAACTGCCCCATCCAAGCGGAGTTTGTATCTACAGTTTGGCCAATTAGTATCTCATCTCCAATTGTAATAATTTCTGCTTGCATGATTTGGTATTGTTTTTGAATTGGACGTAAAAATATTTCGTAAGTTTGAAAAAAATGGTAAAAATGAAAAAAATAATCACGAATATCACATTGGCGTCGTCTGTGCTTTTCTTCTCAGGATGCGATGTGTTGCAAGAAGTTGGTGAAGCTGTCTTGGCAGAAAGCGGATCAACAGGAGCTACAAATACTCCATCTTTATCAAATGCAACAGTAATTGATGGATTAAAAGAAGCGTTAACATTAGGCATACAAAACTCTGTTAGTCTGACAAGTGTTACTGACGGATTTTTAGGAAACAATGAAATAAAGCTTCCTTTTCCACAAGATGCCTTAAAAATGAAAGAAAAAGCTGAAGAATGGGGATTAGGTGGACAAGTAGATAAAATTGTAACCAATTTAAACAGGGCCGCCGAAGATGCAAGTACAGAAGCAAAACCTATTTTTATACAAGCCATCAAAGAAATGTCTATTGGAGATGGTTTTGCTATACTTAATGGTGGTAAGGGTGCAGCTACACAATATTTAAGAGAAAAAACCACTTCACAACTTGTTGCTGCTTTCTCTCCTAAAGTACAGAACTCAATAGAAAAAGTAAAGCTTACCTCTTTTTGGGAGCCGGTTGCTACTAAATATAATCAAGCTATGACATTTACAGGTGGAGATATAGTTACTACTGACTTAAATGCCTATGTCACAGAAAGAGCCGTTGTAGGTTTATTTACGATGGTAGAAAAAGAAGAAAATAAAATAAGAGAAAACCCTGCTGCTAGAGTAACAGATTTATTACAAACAGTATTTGGAAGCATCACAGGTCAATAATAAAATATGCATACTTACCCAGAAACAGAATTAATCTTAAATGCAGATGGTAGTATTTATCATCTCGGTTTAAAACCTGGAAACGTAGCTAAAAAAATAATACTAGTAGGAGATCAAGACCGTGTTGGCTTGGTCTCTTCCTATTTTGATAAAGTTACCTTTACGCAACAGAATAGAGAGTTTGTTACACATACAGGAGAATATAAAGGAAAACCAATTACGTGCATAAGTACAGGAATTGGAACAGACAACATTGATATTGTTTTAAACGAATTAGATGCTCTTTTCAACATTGATTTTGAATCGCGAACGGATAAGATTACAAAAACACAATTAGAATTTGTTCGAATTGGTACCTGTGGAATTTTAGGTGAACATATATCTGTTGATAGTTTTATATTATCTTCTCATGCTTTAGGCTTAGATAATCTTGGACATTTTTATGCGAAAACTCAATCCGAAAAGGTTATAAAGTTAGAACAGAAGCTAATCCGCCATATCGCTTTACCCGAGAATGTAATTCCGTATTTAACACCCGCAAGCGAAACGCTCAATAAACGATTAAAAAACGATTCTATTTTTGAAGGTATTACGATTACAAGTACTGGATTTTACGCTCCACAAGGAAGAAAGCTAAGAATTCCAGTTGCTTCAGAACAAATGAACGAAAGCATTTATACTTTTAAAGATGAGCAACACTATATTTCTAATTTTGAGATGGAATGTTCTGCTGTCTTGTTTTTGGCTAAAAGTTTGGGACACGAAGCAACAACAATCTGTTTAGGAATGGCAAACAGGAGAAAAAAGATTTTTTCTACTAATTATGCGAGTAGAATTAAGCAGCTTGTTTCACATGTCTTAGAACGAATTTAGATTAAGCAAAAAATAAAGGGTTGTAATTATTGTATTTTTTAAACGCTAAGTGCGATATGCACCGGTTAGACGCTCTAAATCTTCCCAAAATTTTGGATAACTTTTATTTACAGCTTCTGCTCCTTGAATTTCAATATGACTAGTTGCAAACAAGCCAACAATCCCAAAACACATTGCAATTCTATGATCGTTATGCGTATCAATCTTTCCACCCTTAACTTCCCCCGTTCCGTGAACATGCATTTCATCGTCTAACAAATCAATGTTTACACCTAATTTAGCAAACTCTTTTTGCAACACCTCTCCTCTATTACTCTCTTTATGTTTGAGCCTGTGCACGCCAGTAATTACAGATGTACCTTTTTGAAAAGCAGCTAAGGCGGTTAATGCGGGAAACAGATCTGGGCAATCTGTAGCATTAAATTCAAAATTAGATATTTGAAATTTAAACCTATTTTCTAGTTTCCAATTACTGATCTCCAATAATTTCTTATCTGCCTGTAAACTATGTAAATTTAAGCCTTCTATTTCTATTTCAGCTCCTAACATTTTGGCAACTATCCAATAACTTGCACTACTCCAATCTCCTTCAATCTTGTATTGAGTAGGCGTATAAACTTGGTTCGCTTTTATTCTAAAAGTAGTTAAAGTAGAATCTGTTTGATTATGCACATCTACCTCCGTAATTCCCATGATATGTTTATAAATATCATCAATACTAGGTACTGTTTTTAATTTGGTTGGAGTATCTAAATTGGCTTCCACGCTAATTCCAAATTGGGTTAATGTATCCAAAGTCATTTGCACGTAAGGCACGCTTTTTAGATCTTGAACATGAAAAACAACTGGTTTTTTAGTATTTACTAAAGCCATGGTTAATCCAGAGATAAACTGTGAGCTTAAACTCCCATCAACGGTAATTTCTTTTGGCTGTATTGGACCCTTTATTTGAATAGGAAGTTTTCCATCTTTACTAGAAATTTGCACGCTTAATTCTGATAAATTTTTGGTGTAAAAATCCATTGGTCTATTTACCAAACTGCCTTCGCCGTTAATTGTAAAAGTGTTTGAAAAAGAAGATAATACAGCAATTAATAATCGAACGCCTAAACCACTTTCACCAATTTCTATTTTCGTATCTTTTTCAAAAGCATTGGAACTATCAATTTCAAATATTCTTCGTTTTTCATCTACACGTTTAATGTGCATTCCTAATGCTTCTAAAGCACGTAACATATTTCTTTCATCATTAGAAAAACCAACATTATACAATACAGACTTACCCTTTGCAAGAGCAGCGCACAGCATGGCCCTTTGCGTATCGCTTTTAGATGGAGGTATAGAAATTATACCGCTTAATTTTGTAGGAAAAATAGTTCTATTCATGCCTTATTCAATTGGTATCAAATCCCTGGATTCATTATTTTAGTTTGTTTCCTAATAGATTCTTGATGGATGGCATCCATGATATCTCTTATAAACTTGTTAGTTAAATCATAATCATCTGATTTTTCTAGGCGTTGCGCAATTACTTTCCTCCAATGCTCTTGCTGCAAAATCGTTATATCATTTTCTCGTTTATAATTTCCAACTTCTTCGGAGAGTTTCATTCTTGCGGTGAGTAATTCAAAAATTTTATCATCTAATCCTCCAATTTTATCGCGCATTACTTCCATAATTGAAAGCGCATCTGCAGTTAATTCTTCTTGCCTTAATACAAGCGAAGTCAACAGTTCTTTTAATCCATTGGGCGTAACTTGTTGTTGTGCATCGCTCCAAGCATCGTCTGGATTTGGATGTGTCTCTATCATCAATCCATCAAAGTTTAAATCCAGTGCCTTTTGAGCTACAGAAAGTAAACCATCTCTTCTACCAGAAATGTGTGATGGATCGCAGATTAATTTAATATCCGGTCTTTGCTCTCTAAGCGCTATAGGAATTTCCCAATTTGGTACATTTCTATATTTTGGATGATTATAAATTGAAAAACCTCTATGAATAGCTGTTAAATCTGTAATACCCGCTTTCTGCAATCGTTCTAAAGCACCAATCCAAAGCATAAGATCTGGGTTAATTGGATTTTTAACCATTACTGGAACTTCTGCTCCTTCTAGTACATCTGCAATTTCTTGCACTGCAAAAGGATTTACAGTTGTTCTTGCTCCTATCCAAAGTATATCTACACCTGCTTTTAAAGCTTGTTCTACGTGTTTGGCGTTTGCAACCTCTGTTGTGGTTAACAATCCCGTTTCTTTTCCTGCTTTTACTAACCAAGGCAAACCAATGGCACCAACGCCTTCAAAACTATCTGGACGTGTTCTCGGTTTCCAAATACCTGCGCGTAAAACACGTGTATTTGTTTTTAAAGCAATCTCCTTTGCTACTGATATAACTTGTTGTTCTGACTCTGCGGAGCAGGGCCCCGAAATTACAAAAGGCTTTGTTGTTTGAGTAATTAAATCTGTTAATTTATCTATCATATCAATAAAAAATCCCAACTCGATACTTCAAATTGGGTGCTGAGTTCTTTATTAGAACAAACTTAGTTAATTTTAGTTTTGAAATCTTCCTATTTCATACCAAAAAGTATTTCTGCTTTCAGTTCATCTGTCGGAGTATCCATTGGACTATTCAGATAAACTTCGATAGGATGTACTCTTTTATTTCCTTTAAACACTTTATTTCTCATACGCATCATTTGAGCACTCCACGCGTTACTAATATGATCCATAGCACCTGTATGCGTAACCTTGTACATTTTACTAGACGGATAAACACCAGTAGAAAATTCACTAGGCAAATCTTCAGGAAATTCTGAAATTGGAAAACATGCTGAATAAGCAACTGTTTTATTTTTTAAATCCCATTTATGATAAATTGAAAATGGATTTCCGTTCATTAATGCTTTCCATTCTTGGTGTGCCTTTGGCATTAGTTTAGAGAAATCACTTGGCATTTTCTCAAACATTTGGTTCATTTTACACTCTCTTTTAATGGCAACATATTTACCGCCCTCAAAATTAACGGATCCATTAATTTCTAAGTGAGAAGGTACTGCTCCTTTTTCGGCTTTATCTTTTAGCATTTTCAAACCTCTATCGTAATCCATTCCTATAAAGTTCTCCATGCTATTTTTCATCCAAAACATAAAAAAGGGTAAGCTAGAATCCATTGTCCAACTTACTTCTGTACCCTCTTCAACTTTATTGAAGTATATGTTTGTTTTAGCCTTCGACTTAAAGGGAGTTAGAAAGGTTAAGTCGCAATGAACAGACACGTTTTCTACTTCCTTTTCAATTTTCATTTCTCCAGAGCCTATAATTTGACCGTTCCATTTGTACTGCTTTCCATGGGGCTCTATTATCACGTCAGCTTCAGTTTCTAACCTTAACCAGGGAGACCAATCTTTCCAATTATTAAAATTATTTACTTCTTTGAATACGACTTCTATTGGTTTATTAATGATAATCGTTCTCCTTACATTAATTTTTGGCATTGCAATATATTTAAAACTGTACCACAAGTTACAATCTATATTTGACACAAAAAAAGGAAAACACAAAATGCGTTTCCCTTCCATTCGTTTTAGTGTTCTTTATTATTGAATCACTAATTTTTTAACTTCTGTTTTGTTTCCTACAGTTAACTCAACTGCGTAAATTCCTTTAGCTAAAGAAGCTGTACTAAAGTTTGCAGAGTTGTTTCCTAATACAACACCTAAATCTCTTGTAGCTATTTTGTTGCCTGCAAAATCGTAAACAGTAATTGTTACGTTTTCAGACTTTGAAGTAGTTACAGAAATTGTAGTACTGTTAGTTGCTGGGTTAGGGAACATTGAGAAAACTGGATTAATCAACTCTCCTTCAACCTCATCTGTACTTAAAACAAAACCATTTTGTAAAGCATCATTGAACGAAGCATATCCAGCATTGTCAATTCTTCCTTGTGGATCTATTAATAGGCCTACAATATGCATTTTATCTACATTCCAATCTGCTGGAACCGTCATGTAGGTATTCAATGTATGCGCATCTCCTGGATTTACTGTAGCCGGGAACATAGATACTCCATCAAAAGAGGGGAAAATACCTCTTGCCACATGGTCATATTTCATATCTGCTGCTGGAACTGTACTTGGCAAATCAATCCAATTAAAACCAGCAGGATCAATTAAATCTGCACTATTGGAATAATAATTTGCCTGAGCATATCCGCTATCATCACCAGTAACACTGTCTTCTGTTAGCACAATTGCCATTCTATGTCCGTTTGTTGCAGGCGAAACAAAATTAGCTGTCATTGAAACTTCTAACCATCTGTTTACAGGATTGAATGCTGCACCAGCTTCTAAAGTAGCTGTTGGGGCAATAACAATACGTTCTAAAAAGTCTGTTTGCATAGCAGAAGGATCAATCTCTGTTCCTCTATCTACCAATGAACTTGGATAACCTCCAATCAAAGCTCCTATTCCCGTATCGTAATTAGCTACAGTCATAGGATCTCCATTATGAACAGCTATTCCTGCCCAAAAACCATCAAATTGGTTACTCATTATATCCATATTTACAGCTCCTCTTGGACACCAACCACACCATGTACCCGTACCTTCTTCGCCAACTACCATTTTACCTAATGCAGGTGTAACAGGATCTATCGTTAGTACTTTGCTATCATCGGAATTATCGTCATCTCCATTCGTTCCATTCACACTCAAAATTGTTGCAGTCATGTTATTACTTCCAGAAACTAAAGTATGCCCAGATGAAAAATCGAAACTATAAGTTGCAAGCGATGGTATATTTACTCCAGTTATGTCTTCTGTAATTATAGCACCATTATAACTAAACTCTACCAAAAAAGAGGTAATCGTCTCAACTCCAAGATTTCTTACTGTAAAAGTTGGGGCCTTATTTTGTCCAGCCAAAATAGCATTCGGCTCTATTTGTAACATAGCCAAGTTCAAATTTTGTAAGGTATAAGGCGTTACGGTATAACTAAAATCATCTATACTGTAAGCACTATTTTGTATTGGAAAAAGATTTAAAGATGCGATTTGGTTATTGGAATTTGCAAAACTACCTTGAGAAGTTCCGTCAATAAACAATTCCCAAACATTAGTACTTAAGTTTACTTGTAAATTAAGTTCAAAATAAACGTCTTGACTATAATTACCCGTTAATAGTATCCCGTCATCTTGATTGTTTAGTTCGAATGAACCATCTGCGTTGAAATTAAAATCTAATGCCCAAACTTGACCTATGGTTGAATTTCTTTGTAGATTAAAGTAAGCATTTTTTCCGGCATCAACTTTTAGCATAAAATCTAAATCAAATTGACCTAAATTATGTTCTGCACCAAAATCTTTTACGATATCTACTGGTCCGCCCGCACCTTGCCCAAGAAAATACAGATAATTAGATGGGCTATTTGCTCCAATTCCTGAGGAGACGTACATATCGTCTGCTCCTCCACCTTGTCCGCTCCAAGTAGTCCATTCTGGCGTATTTCCTATAAATGTTGTAGGTGTGTACGCATCAAAATTATCTGAGAAAGTTTGCGCAGTAGCTGTTGTTGCACTTAGTAGTGCAATAAAAAGTAAATTTCGTTTCATAGTTTTTTGTTTACTCAAGATTAGTCAATTATCACTTGAATGACAATTTTTTATCTATGGTATTCTTGGTATCACAAAAAAAGGGTTCTTAATTTTAAGAACCCTTTTTATAAATGCGGTTTGACTATTTACTCTTGTGCCCGTTTTGCTCGTTGCATTGGGTTTTCATTCATTTTTCTTTCTCTAAATAAATCATAGCGTGTTGGCTGTACTTCTCTTGGCCAAGCGTTGTTCCCTAAATCTGTATCTCCTGTTTCTAAGAATGGATCTATTCTAAAAGAAGTAACTTCTTTTTCAAAAATAAACACCTTTGAAATATTATAATTATCCATCTTCCAAACCTCAGCAGGAATTCTAATCACTTCTTCTGTACCATCAATAAACGAAGCTCTTAGAATTAAAGGCATTACTAAGCCTCCTTTATTTTCAAAGTCTAACTGATAAAAATTCTTATTGCTATTTAATAATTCAAGCTCTTCGGCAGATAATCTACTTTTTATTTTATCATAGTCTTCTCTATCTATTTTATCCACAGCATAAATGTCTCTTTTGTTGTAGAAATCATTCAAATCTTCGTCTAGCTCATTTTTAGTTTGCTTTATTTCTATCTTATTTCTTTCATCTCCAACAAACTTGTCTTTTTTGGCATCTTGTTCTTTTTGCCAAGCCTTCTCTACTTCAGGATTTTCTGTATTTAGCTGAAACCATTTAACGTTGTTTAGAGCAATATCTACATGATCTGTGGTGTAAAACCAACCTCTCCAGAACCAATCTAAATCTACTCCAGAAGCATCTTCCATCGTTCTAAAAAAGTCTGCTGGTGTAGGATGTTTAAACGCCCATCTTTCTGAGTATTGCTTAAAGGCATAATCAAACAATTCTCTTCCCATTACAGTCTCTCTCAAAATATTCAATGCCGTAGCTGGCTTTCCGTAAGCATTGTTTCCAAATTGCCAGATAGACTCTGAATTTGTCATAATAGGTGATATTCTGGCTTTATCTCCGCCCATATAATTCGCAATCAAGTAAGCTGGACCTCTTCTAGAAGGATAACCTCTCTCCCATTCTTGCTCTGTTAAGTACTGTACAAAGGTATTTAAGCCTTCGTCCATCCACGTCCACTGCCTTTCGTCTGAATTAATAATCATAGGAAAGAAATTATGTCCAACTTCATGAATTATAACGCCTAACATTCCATACTTAGTTCTTTCTGAATAAGTTCCGTCTGCTTCTGGTCTACCTCCATTAAAACAAATCATCGGATACTCCATTCCTATTCTATCTGAGTGGACTGAAATTGCGACAGGATAAGGATAATCAATTGTATACTTAGAATATACCTCTAATGTATGCGCTACTACCTTAGTAGAATAACGTTCCCAAAGAGGATTTCCTTCCTTTGGGTAATATGACATCGCCATTACTTTTCTAGAAGGCAGTTGTACGCTTTGAGCATCCCAAATAAACTTTCTTGAAGACGCAAACGCAAAATCTCTTACATTATCTGCAGAAAATCTCCATGTTTTTGTCTTATTAGACTTTTCTTTCTCAGCTTCTTTAGCTTCCTCTTGGGTAACAATAAAAACGGGAGAATCAGACTCAGCAGCCTTCTTAAATCGGTTTCTTTGCTCTGCAGTAAGTACTTCATTTGTATTTTGAAGTTCCCCAGTTGAAGCAACAACATGATCAGCCGGTACAGTTATATTCACATCGTAATCTCCGAAGGGTAACGAGAACTCACCTCTACCTAAAAACTGTTTATTTTGCCATCCTTCTACATCGTTATACACACACATTCTAGGAAACCACTGCGCAATTGTGTAAATGTAATTGTCTTCTTTCTCAAAATACTCGAAACCAGATCTACCACCAATTTTTGCTCTATCGTTGATGTTGTACATCCATTTGATATCAAAGCTAATTTTTTGTCCTGAAGCCAAAGGTTTGTCTAAATCAATACGCAACATTGTTTTGTTAATTGCGTACGACATCTCTTTTCCTGAAGTAGTCTTTACATAGTCTATTTTAAAACCACCATCAAACTTAAACATTCTACGTTGTACAGCAGATATGTTGTAAAAGTCTTCCATCTTCTCAACTGTAATCAACTTACTGTCAGAATCTTTAGCTCTAACATTCTGGTCTAACTGTAACCACAAGTAACCTAACTCATCAGGCGAATTATTTATATAAGTGATTGTTTCTTTTCCAGAGATTGTTTGTTTTTTATCATCTAAGACAACATCTATTTTATAATTGGCTTGCTGCTGGTAGTATTCATGACCAGGAGCTCCTGATGCCGTTCGATAAACGTTTGGTGTTGGCAACTCTTCGTGTAATTGCTTAAACTTATTATTGTTGTATTCTTTTTGCCCATAAGTACAGAGCGACCCAAGTGTTACAAATAATACAATTAATTTTCTCATAACGACAATTTTCTGTTTGATTTGGCTTTAATAAATGTTAGACTTTTCTTTTGTCCATTGTGGATATAATTCATTTTGTTTTGCTGGTCAGGAAATGTTTCCATCATAAGTTGAAACGAAATGTTGGCTTCTTTAAACGCAACCGTTTTATTTGAGGTAAGAAAAAAAGTTAGGTTATCTTTTAAATCAACCTCAAAACCTTCTAATTTAAAGGACAACACTTCTCCGTTAACCGGCGTAACAATAAAACCATTGTTTACTTCTCTTTCTATAAAAGAAAATAAGGTGTCTGTCTTGTTAATTTTTTCAATATGTCCTAAATTAACTCCCTTCTTTTTCATGTGATCTTCAAAATCATGGGCGATAGAAGAAATAGAAACCTCGTAAACATTTGTTTCTTTATTGAACTCCATTTCTGCAAAAGCAAAGAAATAGGTATGAAGCGCAATAAATATTTGTACCACTAAAGTTATCATGCTAAAATTTTATAAAAGCGTGAAAATACAATTATTGCCATTATTAACCAAAGAGAAGCTATAAATCCATCTTTTGTTGCATATAAACGGACAAATAGAAAGATTAACGGAAGCTAAATTGAATAATTTCTAAGTTTAATATTTGTATTATATTCACGAAAATGAAATGGATAATTTTTGGTTTAACGATTGCTTTTTTAGTCTTTCTAGAATACGCTTTTCATTCTTCTTTACACCATGTTGAGAACAACGCATTAAGCATTAACAGTTTTGCATATTCTAGCTCATTTCTAACACTTATCGTTTTTCTACTTTTTATTATAGGTTTCAGAAAACAAAATAATACGAATTATAAATTCCCATTTAGAATGATGGGTTTGCTTATTACATTGCTCGTTCCTAAACTATATACTGCACTTTTTCTTGCATTGTTTTTTATATTAAGTTGGTTTAATATTACTTTAAACGCCTTAATTGTTATTGGTTTAACTTTAGCATTTCTGCAGTTCACTGCTATTTTATATGGTATTTTTGTGGGTAAATACAAGTATCAAATTAGAAAAATTCAGCTGCAGTTTCCGCATTTACCTGCAGATTTAGACCAACTTAAATTAGTTCAGATTAGCGATTTACACTTAGGTAGTTTTTTTAATCGCTATCATAAACTTGAAAAGGCAATCAGTAAAATTAATTCAATCAATGCAGATTATGTTGTATTTACGGGCGACTTAGTAAATAATTTTGCGCAAGAAGTGAAAGGTTGGGAAAACACACTTAAAAAAATTAAATCTAAAAAAGGTGTTTACTCTATTTTAGGAAATCATGACTATGGCGATTATGTTAACTGGAAAGAAAAGATAAAGTACGATAAGAATATCGCAGAACTAGTTGAGTATCACACACAAATTGGGTTTAAATTACTTCGCAACAGTTCTATTGCTCTTTCTAATGAAGAAAACAAAGCGTTTTTAATTGGAGTAGAAAACTGGGGAGCTCCTCCTTTTAAACAATATGGAGACCTTAAACAGGCAACAGAAAACATCCCTACAGATAGCTTTAAAATTCTTTTATCTCATGACCCATCTCACTTCGACTATGAAGTAACCAAACAAACAAATATAGATTTAACCCTAAGCGGACATACACATGGTATGCAATTTGGATTTGAGCGTTGGGGACTAAAAATTAGTCCTGTGCAATTAAAATACCCAAAATGGGCAGGTCTGTATCGCGTTAAAAATCAATTTTTATATGTAAACCGAGGTTTAGGCTATATCGGTTTTCCTGGAAGAGTGGGAATTTATCCTGAAATAACTGAAATTACGTTGACTAAAGGTAAAACTGAAGTCCAAAGCTAAACCCAACATGATAAGATTTACGAATGTAAGGACCTTGATCGTCATAATTGTTTGTTAACTGTCTTCTTCCTTCTATTGCTAGCATGGCACCATATTTTTCAGATAACTCCGCTCGCACGCCTAAAGTAGCCGTCAAATCGAGTAAAACACGCTCAAAACCATTTCGCACAATAAAATCATTGGTTTGTTTGCCAAATGCACTTGTAGATATTTCTTCGCTTACAGCTTGTCCTAAAAAAGCTTTAGGCATTACTCCAGCGCCAGCGTAAAAAGCAATTTCGCCCGGTGATATGTAAGCAATTTTTAAAGGAACACCAATATGTCTGAATGTTTCTAAAGAAGAATAGGTAGAATCTACCGATTCAAACAAAACAGATTGTTGATTTGTGAAGTACCCTACACCCATGTCTAAATAAATATTAGCACCTAATTCGGTTCTAACTCCGGCAGAGAAAGAATTTACCCACTCACCCACTTCATTTTCTTTACTTCCTAGTGGATCTCCCCAAGGTGCTTTATTTTCCTCTAAAGTTCTATTTGACTGTAATCCATGATAGGTAATAAATAGTTCTACACCAGAATGAGTACTCGTTTTTTTTTCTTTGATTTCTTTGATTTCTGTTGGTTCAAGCTCGCCATTTGTTTCAATTTGTGAGAAAAGTACACTACTTATAAAAAAGAAGCTTAAAAATGAAAAGATGCGCATGAAAACATTTAAATTAGCGTACATATTTATGGAATTATTTTTGCTACTGCAATATCGCAAATTAATTTTTGAGAACACAAAAAAAATAATCATATAATAGACAAAAGGCACTAATGAAAAAGGAAAAAACAAAAAAATCGTGGTTAAAGAAAGTTTTAAAGTGGTCGGGTATTTCCGTATTACTTTTACTGGTAGTTTTAATTCTTATTCCTATTCTCTTTAAAAATCAGTTAAAAGAAATGGCATTGGAAGAAGCTAATAAGATGCTTTTAGCCGATGTAGCCTTAACAGATTTTGACTTATCCTTTATAAGTACCTTTCCCAACCTAACTGTTTCTTTGGACGGGTTAAAGATTACTGGAAGAAATGAGTTTGACAAAGTTGAGTTAGTAAATATAAAAAATGCGGAAGCAACAGTTGGCTTTTGGTCTTTAATTGGAGGCGAGCAAATTGAAATTAACTCAATTCATTTAGATAATCCTAAAATAGATGTTCGCATACTCGAATCTGGCCTATCAAATTATGATATTGTAAAACCTGACTCCGTTTTAGTAGAAGAAGAAATTACAGAAGAATCTAATTTCAAGCTTGAATTAAAAGAGTACTCTATTAAAGACGGTACAATAAGCTATGCGGACAAACAAAGTAATATGTTTGCCAACCTTACCGCCCTAAATCATTCTGGAAAAGGAGATTTAACCGCGGATGTTATCGATTTTGAAACCGCTACGTCTATCGAAGAATTATCTTTTGAAATGGACGGACTAAATTATTTAACAAATGTTAAATCCGACATGGTGGTAAACCTATTAATGGAATTTAAGGAAGCTTCATCTAAATTTACCTTAAAAGAAAATGAAATTACACTGAATGCATTTAAAATGAGTGTAGATGGATTTTACGAAATGTTAGATGGATATGACGAAATGGATTTTAAAATCGATGCTGCAAAAACATCTTTCAAAGACTTACTTTCTCTTATACCTACTTTTTATACAATGGGATATGAGAAAATGGCCACCGCCGGAAATTTAGGATTAACTGCTTTACTCAAAGGAAGATTAGACGAATTAAATATTCCTGGTTGGGATGTAGCGCTAAACGTAGACAATGCTAGTATTGCTTATCCTGACGTGCCTGGTAAAATTAAAAACATAAATATTCTTTTAGGGTCTAAATTTCCTGGAGGAGCAGATATGGATAAAATAACAGTTGATATAGATAAATTCAATGCTTCTTTTGTAGGAAATACGATTGATGCAAAGCTTAAAATGCGCAATTTAATGTCTGATCCTTACCTAAAAGCAGGTGTATTGGCTGATATTGATTTAGCAACACTAAAGCAAGTAATTCCAATGGCTGAAGGAGAAAGCTATAATGGAAAGTTAAGCTCTGACATACAAATGGATGGACGTTTGTCTGCTTTAGAAAAGGAAGATTATGAATCATTCAAAGCAAAAGGTGCGTTGCAAATAGATCAAATGATATATAAAACAGCTGACTTACCAGAAGAAGTAAATATTGAAACCATGCAGTTCTTATTTACCCCCACTAATTTAAATCTTGCAGCTTTTTCTGCTAAAATGGGGAGAAACGACTTTAATGCTTCAGGTACTATAGATAATTACATGGCTTACCTTTTTAGAGATGAAAAACTACATGGAAAATTTAACTACACCTCTAACTATCTCAATTTAGACGACTTAATGGCACTTACAGGCGAAGAAACTGAAACAACCGAGGCAACCAATAACTCTGCTCAAGCTGAAATTAGCAGTGAACCCATATTAATTCCTGAAAATATTGATTTTGAACTATCTTCTATCATTACTAATTTAGTTTACGACGGAATGACAATTAATGATGTAACTGGAGACATAGTCTTAAGAAATGAACAAGCATTATTATCCAACGTAAAAATGAAAGCTCTAGGCGGTAATATTGCATTAAATGGAAATTACAATACACAAAACCATGCAATACCTTCTTTATCTTTCGGGTATGATTTATCTAAAATCGATATTAATGCACTTACCTCTAATTTTTTAACTATCGAAAAGCTTGCACCTATTGGTAAATATGCTCAAGGTTTAATTGATTCAAAGTTTACACTAACAACAGACTTAATGCCAGATTTCACTCCTGTTTACAACACCTTAAATGGAGAGGGTAACCTCTTTACAAATGCAGTACAAATTGCAGGCTTTAAACCGCTAGAAAAATTAGCAGAAGTTATGAAAATCGGAGATATAGCAGAAGGTAATTTTAAAGATGTACGCGCTTCTTTTGCATTAGAAAATGGAAAATTACGTGTAAATCCGTTTAAATTAAATTTTGGTAAAGGCCTTACTTCTGATATTTCTGGAACTACTTCATTAGAGCAAGATATTGATTATAAACTTGCAATGAATGTACCGAAAGAATTGATTCCAAAAAGCTTTATTGAGGTTGCCGAAAAAGCAGCAGAGAAAATAAACAAAATTCCGGGTTTCAAAATGAACGCCATACCTGAGGTAATTAACGTAAATGCCTTTATCGTAAATAAAGTAACAGATCCTAAAGTTGAAACCAATTTTAGGGAAGCGCTTATGGAACAAGCAGGAGGTGTGAAAAATGCGGTTAAAGATGCAGTGACAAACAAAATAACGGAGGCTAAAGATTCTGTTAAAACCATTGTAAACAATGTAAAAGAAGATGCAAAAGAAGAGCTTGAAGCAAAAAAGAAAGAAATCTTAGAACAAGCACAAACACAAGCAGATGCGTTAAAATCTGAAGCGAGTAAAGCTGCTGAAAAAGTACGAAGCGAAGCCAATACACAAGCCCAAAACTTGTTAAACGAAGCAGGAAATAATCCTATTAAGAGGAGAGCTGCAGAGATTGCAGGCAATAAACTGAAAGAAAAAGCGGATAAAACTGCTTCTAAAATAGAAGAAGAAGCCAAAGTGAAGGCAGACGGAATTATGAATACAGCTCGCGAAAAAGCAAATAAAATAGGATAAACTAGTTCAAACGCGTCAACTGGGTAAAAAGACGCACTAATAAGTAATAAAAAAACAAAAAATATGGGATTTTCTTCATTATATGAGTCGGGAGAAAAAGCAAAATATAGAGGACATTACAGAAACCTTTTAATGATTGCTAGAGCAGACGGTAGAATAGACGATGCCGAAAAAGCACTATTAAATAGAATAGCTTCTAGAATTGGACTTAACCCAGATATGGTTAAGGAAATTCATGAACATCCAGATAAATTTAGAACAGTAGCTCCAAGCACTAGAGAAGAACGTTACGAACGTTTCATACAGTTGTTAGAAATGGTCTTTATAGATGGAGAAGCTGACCAAGCTGAATTAAAACAAGTTCGAAAATATGGTATAGCATTAGGCTTTACTGAAGAAAGTATGGATAAAAAGTTTGATACAATTGTCGAGCGCATTTTAGCAGGAACAGATAGATCAGAAATTTTAGATGCTGTACTGTAAAACTGAAATTAAAAAAGGAAGCCTTACTTTTCAGTAAGGCTTTTTTTGTTTTTTGATTGTTAGAAAGATTTTTTTAAACAAAAAAAGAGCGACTAAACTAGTCGCTCTTTTTTCTAAAACTATATAAAGTATTATTTAACTACTTTAATAACTCTCTTATTTTCTCCATTTATCAACGTTACAAAGTAAACACCATTTTGCCATGTTGCTGCGCTAATATTTGCAGTATTTGAAGCAAGTGTATTGTTGTAAACTTCTCTTCCATTAACGTCTAACACACGAACAGAAACGTTTTGTAAATTCGCTAAATCAACCGTTAATGTTTTAGTTACCGGGTTCGGGTAAACGTTAACATTATTTAAAGGATTTACCTCTAAACCAACGTTTGCAACAACCTCACAAGCAGATGTATCTGTACATCCATTCTCTGTAACGTAAACTCCGTAAGAACCGTTCATTGTAGGAACAAATGTTTGAGCAGTTTCTCCTGCGATTGATAAACCAGTTATACAGTCAAACCACTCATACGTCGCTCCAACAGCATTTGCTGTCATTTCTCCACTAGCAAAAGTAATTGTTGCATCAACTGTTAATAAAGTAAAGTCTAAAGTTACAATACTATCGCATCCAGCAGCAGACATTAATGTATCTACATACATTCCTGTTGCTGTGATAGATGTTCCGTTAAAATCAAAACCTGCACATGCACTCTCTGTAATTGTATTCGTTACTTCAGAACACAATGGAACAATGCTTGCAATTCCACAAGGAAGAATTTGGTAACCGTCATCATATGGTGCTGAGTTATCAAATTGACCTCCAATACCAGTTACATTAAATGGACCTTGAGGTGCAGCAGTACCAGGAATATCTGTGTCAGAATCTACTCTTAAAGTAAAGATATTTGTACCATCAGTGATGTCATAATTAGAAGAACCATTGTTCCATGTAGCAATTGGTGTTACAAGAGAAACATTCTCTAAAGTAATGTACTGAGATTCTGTAGACTCATCTAAAGTAGTAACTACCGTAGGCATTTCTAAAGTTGCATTTTGCGCTAGTAAAGCAATTGAGTCTGGTCTAAATTGAGTTAAACCATTGAACTGAGAAATAAAACCAAAAACTTTTAATGAATCTCCCTCAACTGGATTTGTGTATGTTACTTGATCTGAAAAGTCAAACAAAGTTACTCCAGAACCAGACTCATCAATCATTACTAAGTTATATCCTGCATTTCCGTCTAGATCGATACAGTGCATCACACCGTGTAATTCTGCTAAAACATCTAAAGAGTCTGCAACACCATTAGCATCAACGGTAGTTATTTGATCAATTGTATAAGGTGTATGGAATAAAACTTCTCCAGCAACCTCAACCGTATCATTTAATCCTCCATTTGTTGTAGCAATTATGTCTTCTACATAAATACCTCCCGTTGAAGCATTACCAGTTACATAAATTGTAGTGTTTGCAACAGCTCCTGCAGTTTGAGCTAGAGTAATTGTAGATAAATATGGTCCGCCAGTAGTTTCTGAAATTAAATAATTTGCAGGTGCAGTAATTACGATATCATCTGTTAACGTAATACCTTCTATATCAAAACTAAGTTCTTCTGTTGTAAAGTTTAAAGTATAATCTAAATCCGTTAAACTAGAAGTTGATAAAATGATATCTGGAATTGCTGAAGAACACACACCTGGATCAGTTACTGTTTCAGTAAGCGTACATGTTGCATCTACGTCATCTGTAATTGTAATTGTAATATCTCCAGCTCCGGCAGTACCAGGAGTAGTAGAGAATGAGCTTACAGAACCAAATGCAACCGCAGTTGCAGGTGAAATTGATGTCCCGGCAGAAACAGTATAATTTGCTCCTAAGTTTAATCCAGTTGGATCTAAATCGAAAGTGATATAATCATCAGTTTCAATGTTAGGTGTTCCGTTATCGTTACATTGAATATTTGTTAATCCTGAAGATAGAATATTACATCCTGCGCCTGCAGGAGCTCCTTCAATTTTAATATTGTCAAAACCTGCATAATCAGAACCACCATTTTGTGTAGCCAACAAGGTTAATTCTAAATTCGATACCGTATTAGGAATGGAAAGTGATAACGTATCCCAATCTGCCGAAGAGCTTCCTGTTCCTCCCAAAATTGCAACTACACCTTGAGAAACACCATCATAACTTAATTCATAAAAAAGAGTATCTCCACTATCGTACCCAACTACATTATAATGAAATGAAAGGTCAACATTTAGATAGGCCGATATATCAACACTAGAAAAATTTAACTCGTGGTTAAATGATCCTCCACCATTTGAATTATTAAGATCTTGCATCCCCCAAAAGTCACCTGGATTTCCTGCTACTATATTAGATGAAAAATCAGAAACAATAGCCCAGACATCACCACTTGTGTTGTAAGTTGCCGGAGATATTGTATAGTTCAAGGTATTAACTGCATCAAAATCTTGCTCGGCAATTGTAATCTGACCCGATGCGGATAAAGTCAAGATAACCGAGGATAATAAAATTAACATTTTTTTCATTTCTTCCTTTTTTTGCAAAATTAGGGCATCTTTATATGTTTCATGTTACCTCTGCGTTAACAATTAATTTAATTGGTACGATTTATTAACATTTAATCTTCTTTATTAAGAATGCCGTTTTATTGGATCGAACCCATTATATTTGAGGAAAAGAAATAAAAATGAAATTTTTTATAGATACTGCAAATTTGGCTGATATTGCCGAGGCACATGATTTAGGTATACTCGATGGAGTAACGACCAATCCTTCTTTAATGGCAAAAGAAGGAATTACTGGTCAAGACAACATCATTAACCATTACAAAGCAATTTGTAAAATTGTAAATGGCGACGTTTCGGCTGAAGTAATTGCTACCGATTACGAAGGAATGATTGAGGAAGGTAAATTGTTGGCAGACCTCAATGATAACATTGTCGTAAAAATCCCTATGACATTAGAAGGAATCAAAGCAATTAAACACTTTTCTGCTCAAGGCATCAGAACAAATTGCACACTTATCTTTTCTGCCGGTCAAGCTCTTTTAGCTGCAAAGGCTGGAGCTACTTACATTTCTCCTTTCCTTGGTAGATTAGATGATATCTCAACAAATGGTATTGACCTAATTGCCCAAATCCGATTAATTTTTGATAACTACGGATTTGATACAGAAATATTGGCAGCATCTGTTCGCCATCCCATGCATATTATACAATGTGCAGAGTTAGGTGCAGATGTTATGACGGCGCCTTTAAAAGCGATAGTAGCACTAGCAAAGCATCCACTTACAGATAGTGGTTTAGCAACATTTTTAGCCGATTATAAGAAAGCAATAAAATAAATTACGTTTCTATGCAACCATTTTTGGTATTTTAGAGTTTATATTAAAGAATAAAAAACTATTATGAAGAAAAATACAGTAATCAGAGGATTTTTTGCACTTTGTTTTTTACTTGTTTCAATGCAAGCAATGGCGCAAAATAAAGTAAACTACGAACAGGTTAATGAAAAATGGACATTAATCGCAAATCAAGAAGGAATAAACATCTATGTGATGCAAACAGAATGCAAATTGGACGTTAAGTTCAAACCTTCTACTTGGTTATTCTACAAAATAGAAAATACAACTAATCAAAATAAAGAGATTAGTTTCACTCCAACATACGCATATGAAGAAGGCTGTGTAAACTGCGGAGACACACCTGAGTATACTTTAGCATTTTCTCTAAATGCTAGTGAAACGGTAGAAGGAAACTGTTCTTTTTCTAACCGAAACCTAACGTATTGTGTTCATAACCCAAACCTACCTGGTGGATGGACGCTTACAGAAATTGAATTGAACCAACTTAAAATAAAATAAAAAGTATGAAAGCGATATATACATTATTTATCACTACTTTTCTATTATCTAATGCTGCATTCAGCCAAATAGATTTTTGTAGTGTTACCATACAACCTAGTGATACTACTATTTGTGCAGGTGACTCGATTTGCTTAGTTGCTGAAGCATTCTTAGTAAACGGAAACAATGCATATGATTTTAACACAGGAAATCCTCCTACAGGTTGGAATGTTGGTGGTAATTCAAGTGTTGGACAGCCTTGTGATCCAAGTTTAGATAATACAGATTATTATTGGGCTGCAACGGCTGGCTCAACTACACCACAGATTACTACAAACATAATTAATGTTACGTGCGGTGGACTTGTGATCTTCGATTTCGTTAATTCTATTCAGAGTAGTCCTGCGCCTTGTGAAGGTCCTGATTTAGCGGATGAAGGTGTTGAGTTACAATACTCAGTAAACGGAGGTAATACATGGACGACATTTGCCTACATGCAGCCAGACGGTCAAATACTATCTGGAATGGGAATGGGTACTTTCAACGGGGTTGGCGCCGGCCAAGCTACTCCTTTCACAACTTGGGATACTTATCAAATCCCAATACCTGTAATAGCCCAAGGCCCAAACACTTCTTTCAGATGGATACAACAAAATTCTTCTGGAGCTAACTTTGACAACTGGGGATTAGATAACATCATTATTAACTCCTCTTCTCCACCCTGTGATTTACAAACAGCAGTTGTAAACTGGAGTACGGGAGCTATGGATACAAGCGAAGTTTGCTTACTTCCATTAGGAGATACAACTATCTTTGCTTTTGTTTTTGATACTTTAGGAAACTACCAATGTGAAACATCTGTTGACCTAAGTTTGTTTGCGGATAACATGACCTATAACTTGATAGACACTGTTGAATCTCCTTGCCCAGGAACAGGCGTTCCGGTTCAAGTAACAGGAGCTACGTCTGCATCTTCGAATAGCTCTTCAGGATTTGCTTTTGAATGGGAAAACTTAGGAAACACGAATCCAATCACTTTGCCAACAGGTGTATTAGAACAAGAAGAAATTTGGTACAATGTGCTCATATCTGATCTTTGTTACAATAGAGAAGATAGTGTTCTAATGATTGTAAATCAAACTTTGAATATTGATACTGTTTTTACACAAGCATCAGACGCGTGTGATCCAACAGGCTTTGTATCGGCTGTGATTGTAGGTGAAACTAACGCTACCGGTCAATCTGACTACAACTGGAGTGGTCCTGGACCAAACAACCCAAACTCAATTGATGGTACAGCTTGGAATAACCTAATTTCTGGGTGGTATTACTTTACTGTTGCAGACGATGTATGTGACGACCTCGATAGTGCCTTCATTGATGTTCTAGAACCGCCAACAGCTGTTATGACTCCTAGTAGTACGACAGGGTGTATTCCATTAACGGTAACGTTTGAAAACGAAAGCTTTAACACAAATGAATATAGATGGGATTTTGGAAATGGAAATGTTGTAGACATTGATAATGAATCAAGTCAGACCTTTACATTTACAACAGCAACTACAGTTGAATTAATTGCTTATTCATCTCCAGATTGTGCAGACACGACAACGGTATTTATCAACATTGAGCCATGTGGATGTACGGATCCAAATGCAACAAACTACGTTCCGTCTGCTACTATTGATGATGGAAGTTGCACATATCCAGTGCCAGAAGTTGAAGCTCCAAATGTATTTTCACCAAACGGAGATGATGCTAACGAGATTTACGAATTAACGTTAACAAATACGGAAACAGTTAAACTAACCATCGTTAATAGATGGGGAAATATTGTTTTTGAAGAGAAAAGCGCAAACCCAACTTGGGATGGAAACGATAAAAACTCTGGAAATCCAGTAAATGACGGAACATACTTCTACACATATGAAGCAGAAGGTGTTGACGGAACAAAAGCAACAGGACAAGGATTTATCCAAGTTTACGCTAAATAACGGATTACAATTAATTGAAAAAGCGATAACTAAGTTATCGCTTTTTTTATTTCAAACAGAACATGAAGAACTACTTGGATATAAATAAAGATGCCTGGAACAAGCGCACACCCATTCACATCAAATCAGCGTTTTATAACTTAGAAAATTGGATTAAAGGAGAATGTAGCTTAAATTCTATTGAGCTAAACTTATTAGAACAGGTCAAAAACAAACGTATTCTTCATCTACAATGTCACTTTGGTCAAGACACACTAAGTTTAAGTAGACTTGGTGCAAAATGCACAGGAGTAGATTTCTCTACTGAAGCAATTAATAAAGCCAATGAATTAAATTCCCAACTAAATTTAGACGCCAATTTTATATGTACAGATGTTTATTCTTGTTTAGATAAACTAGATGAAAAATTTGATATTGTTTACACAAGTTATGGAACAATCGGTTGGCTACCCGACATTAATAAATGGGCAGAAATAATTTCAAAAGCCTTAAAGCCTAGCGGAAAACTGGTATTTGTTGAATTCCATCCTTTTATTTGGACTATGGACTCCAATTTAAGCAAAATAGAGTATTCATACTTCAATAGTTCTGCTATAATTGAAGAATCATCAGGAACTTACACCGATAACAACGCTGAAATCAGTTATAAAGAAGTAGGTTGGAATCATGGATTAGCAGAAGTATTTCAAGCATTAAAAAAGGTTGGATTAGAAATTAAAGATTTTAATGAATATAACTATTCTCCTTACAATTGTTTCCAAAACTTAACGGAAGTAGAAAAAGGAAAGTTTCAATTCACCTCTTACAAAGGAATGATTCCTATGGTATATAGTTTGGTAGCAACTAAAGTATAAAACATACTCCTATCTCCCTCATTACAAATTACTTGACCATAAAAAAGCTTAAAATCTTAGTCACCCTCTTACCATTCTATTTGATACTTTCAACCTCTAATGCATACAACGGAGTAAACTAAGTTAATCGTTTAACACAGCAGCCTTAACATTTTATTTCCTGCCTGTCGGCAGACAGGGAACTCCCGACCTTCGGCTGGAGGATAAATCCTGTACTCTTCCAAAATAAATAAACTCGAAAACTGAGAAACAAAAAAAGGAAAGCGTTTTGCTTTCCTTTATGTGGCGTGAGGGAGATTTGAACTCCCGACCTCAGGGTTATGAATCCTGCGCTCTAACCAACTGAGCTACCACGCCATTTTTTTTGATTTCCCGTTGGTTTCGGGGTGCAAATATAAAGGGATTTTCTTTATTTCTTCTACTCCTCTAGATTTTTTTTTAGATTTTTAAACAGGTGGTCAACGTATGTGCCTTTAGAACTTACAAAATCACTTATTTATAGCTATTTTTGTATTCAAATTTTTGTAATGTATAAGCTCTTAAAACCTCTGTTTTTCTCTTTAGATCCTGAAAAAGCACACCATTTGGTCTTTAAACTAACTAAATTCAGCCTAAACCTACCAGGAATAAAACAACTATGGAGAAAAGCATATGTGTTAGAAGATAAACGATTAGAAAAAGAGGTATTTGGTTTAAAATTTAAAAATCCAGTTGGGTTAGCTGCTGGTTTTGACAAAGATGGTAAACTATTAAATGAATTGGAACACCTTGGTTTTGGTTTTGTAGAACTCGGTACGGTAACTCCAAAAGCACAGGTAGGTAATCCAAAGAAAAGACTTTTTAGATTAATAGAAGACGAAGCATTAATCAACCGAATGGGTTTTAACAATAAAGGTTTAGATGCTTTAATAGAAAAACTAAAAAACAGAAAAACAAACATTGTAGTTGGTGGAAACATTGGAAAGAATACAGATACGGATCCAGAGAATTACACGAAAGACTACACTACTTGCTTTGAAGCCCTGCATCCTTACGTAGATTACTTTACTGTAAATGTGAGTTGTCCTAATGTTGGGAGTCATGCCAAACTACAAGACAAAGATTACTTGGTTGAGTTGTTAGAAGCATTAATTGCTATCAATAAAAGTAAAGATAAGCAGAAGCCTATATTACTAAAAATCGCACCCGATTTAAATCAAATTCAATTAGATGAAATTGTTGAACTTGTTTTAGAAACCAAAATAAATGGCGTTGTTTCTACCAATACGGCTACATCAAGAGAAGGATTGAAAACTAAAAATTTAGACCAAATAGGGAACGGCGGACTATCAGGAAAACCACTAAGAAAACAAGCAACGGAAGTAATACGATATTTGGCTGAAAAATCGAACAAAGCTTTCCCAATTATTGGTGTAGGTGGAATACATTCTGAAGAAGATGCTCTTGAAAAGTTAGCTGCAGGTGCTGATTTGATTCAAGTCTACACAGGCTTTGTATACGAAGGTCCAACTCTGGTTAAACGCATAAACAAGGCAATTCTTAATCAATTAAAGGAATAAGCGATTTTCTTGCTTCAAACTCAGCGCTGCGCTTATGAATAAATTTAATCAATAAATCATATTCATCTCTTGTACTTGCCTTATCTTGATAAGCTGAATTATCTAAAGGCCAAATTTCTGCATTCCGAATTAGATACGGTTGCAGCTGTTGATAATAGTTTTCGATCTTTTGTATTAACGTATCTTCGTTTAAGAGGGTTTCTTTGTGCTTTTCGTAACGCTCGTTTAATTGCTCTTCAAATTTAAATTCGGGGTGACTTATCAATCGATCAAATAAAATTGATTTTCTCATGTTCACCTCCGGAAGGTTAATATTTAAATGATTTCCTCCAGACCTTCCAAAACTATCGTCACAATCCCATATGGAAAAAAGAAACGGACTGTTTACATCCTTTTTATAAAGATAAAAGTTCTTCAACTCGCCATCATGGTTGTTTGAGAAGGACAATAAGATATACCAATCTAAAATATTATTGAGGTTAAAATACGCTTCAAAATCTGCTAGAAAAACGCTGTCAGAACTATTCAGTATAAAATTTCTAAGGTTTTCAATTTCGTACGACTTATCTCTTTTTTTTAAATCTGGAAACTTTTGATGATACTTGTTCAATGGATCCTGAAAAACGGTTTGAACTTCTTTGGTTAAAAACCGAGTACCTTTAAATAAACATGCCGAAGTATCTTTCTTATTCAGGTTTAGCATGCCGGCATTCACCTTCTCCATTAACACATATAAGCCCTTTTCTTCTTGATTTTGTTTAAACCAAATAAACTGTGTCTTAGGTGCTTTGTTAACACTATCCATTGCGTTAAACAGCTCGTAATTTAGAACATGTCTAAGAAATGTTTTATCTATGTAGTTAGCCGTTAAAATGATATCATCATCAAAAATACCCGAAGAAAATCTTTGCTTGTTTTTGAATTCAAGTAAATAGTTGTGTTTTGCAAATTGTGCAGATCCTCCACCTCTTAACCTAAACTTCAAGTCTAGCGTATCTAAACTATTACATATAGCTTTTGCCCTAATTTTATTTTTCCAAGGCAGTGTATCTGTAATCAAATGAAGTTCTGTTAAAGCAAAAGAATCTAGTTGTTCTTGAGGATTAATTTGCTGGTGTTCACCTACACAAGCATAGAATAAAACACTTAGACAGAACAATAACAACAATCGCTTCATATTGAAGGCAAAGTTAAAAGAACTTATAAATCTTCTTTCTCCTCAGCTTTTTCTAAAATATCCCATGTATGATCTGCTAGTAGACGAACGGTGGCAACATATTCAAACGATTTTTTTGAACGTCCCCATTGATCTGGAGCAATTAAAGAGAGTAAATGCGTAGAATTATCTTTTTGATATAAATGATACGTATGATTAATTAGCGGTTCGAAGCGCATCTCTGCAAGATATATTTTCTCTGAAATTTCTTTTCTCGCTTTTATTTTCTTTGCTTGAGCAGCTAAAACCTCCATTTGCTGATAGATCTGATCCATTTGCATATCGGTTTGGTGCTCCATAGCAGATATAGCGTTTCCTTTTACCCTACCCTGGTCTATTGGCTTTATTACAGCCCCACCAGAAGTATGCGCATAAGGTAAATTGTGCGGGTTTTCCGTTATTTTATCCTTATCAATCGGATTTATAAAATCACTCTTCTTTGGCATCAATATTCTCTATAAAGTTATTACTTTCACCAATCAAACAAGTTAAAAGCTGAACTGTTCACTCAAAAACAAGAAAAATGGGATTTTTAATTTTCGGAATCATAGTTATCGTACTTGGAGTTGTTTTATGGATTCTTAAAGGCAAAAAAGAAAATAAACTTGCCGTAATAAACGAGTTTGAACAGTCTACCATAAAAATGATCCGCGAAAATTATGATTTTATTGAAGGAGGTTACGGAAAAGGTAATTTTTCTAACTATGTAGAAGTTAATGGATACGCTTCGCATGGAGAACCACTTATTGCTGAGTTCTCTGGCATAGAATGCGTTTACTACCACTCTAAAGTTGTAGAAGAATTTGAGGAAGAACAAGCCTATACAGATCAGAATGGTAAACGACGTTATCGTTGGGTACGAAATTCTAGAGTTGTACAAGATATTGAACGTAAACTTGATTTTGATTTAGATGATGAAACAGGACTGATTTTTATTGAATTAGACGGTGCTGATTTTTCTAAAGAAAGCGTTTACAGCGATTATGAACAAGGTAAAAATCCGGACTTTAGCAGAAGAGTAAAATCGGGTAGCTCTGGTTTTCTAGATTCCCTTTTGTCTGGTTTAAGCAGCGGAGGTCGAAAAAGAAATGGCACGCGCATTTTAGGATATAAATATACAGAAGAAGCAATTCCTATCAATTCAAAACTATATGTGATTGGAGAAGCAAATGATAGAAATGGAGAACTTACAATTTCTGCTCCTAAAGATAAATCAAAACCGTATATCATTTCTTTAAAGTCTGAAGAACAACTCGTGAAAGCCTTTCAGAAAAAAATACAGCTTTTTAAACTAGGCGCAATTGCTTGCTTCGTAATTGGATTAGGACTTGTTGCTTTTGGAGCGTTGTACTCCCCTTCTCCATCTAATTCTTCTCATACAATAAATGATGATTACCAAGATTATGATTACGATAACAACGAGATAGAAGATTTTGATAGCGAATATTATTAATAGATTTATATTTGAGACTTTTACTTGTAATCAAAGAGCATACATGACAAATCACATATACGATAAAATTAAAAAAGAGCTTGTTGTAGAATACGAAAGACTTTTACAAGAAGACAAATATAAAACAGCAAAAGCAGACGGGTTTGATAAAGTAGATGCGATGTCTCTACATTTTCAAGGAAGCGATGCTTTTTACCGACTCTTAATTGATAAACTAAATGCTGTACTAGTAAGCAATGACGTATTCTTAGAAAACGAAAATGATAAAGCAGAATTTCAAGAATTTATTAAACCGACATTGCAAAGTTATATGACAAAATATTTATCTAACTAAATCTAAAAACACGTCTAGTTTAACTTAATCTAATAATAAAGAGCTTGTTAAATAAGAGTAGAACGCAACTTAAAAGCAAATTACAGAAATAACATTTTAAATACTAAATTTGCACCAAAGCATTTAATTATGGCAAACAATTTATTGAAAGGAAAAAGAGGGATTATTTTTGGAGCCCTTAACGATCAGTCTATCGCATGGAAAGTAGCACAGCGCGCACACGAAGAAGGTGCAACTTTTGTTTTAACTAACGCACCAATTGCTATGCGAATGGGTGAAATTAATAAGTTGGCAGAAGAAACTGGTTCTCAGGTTATACCTGCAGATGCTACAAGTACTGAGGATTTAGAAAACTTAGTTACACAAGCCCAAGAAATTTTAGGCGGAAAATTAGATTTTGTTTTACACTCAATCGGTATGTCGCCCAACGTAAGAAAGAAAAAACATTATACAGAAATAGATTACAGATTTTACCAGCAAACCTTAGATGTTTCTGCTAGTTCTTTACACAAAACATTAGCTGTTTGTAAAAAACAAGATGCAATAAACGATTGGGGATCTGTTGTAGCACTAACTTATATTGCTGCTCAACGTATTTTCCCAGATTACGGAGATATGGCAGATGCTAAATCATTATTAGAATCTATCACTCGTTCTTTTGGTTACCACTACGGTATTGCTAAAAAAGTAAGAGTAAATACTATTTCTCAATCACCAACGGTTACTACTGCCGGACAAGGAATTAAAGGTTTTGATGAATTTATTAATTTCTCTGAGCAAATGTCGCCATTAGGTAACGCACCAGCAATTGCATGTGCAGATTACTGTATTTCTATGTTCTCTGACTTAACAAAGTACGTAACAATGCAAAATCTTTTCCATGACGGAGGTTTCTCTAACACTGGAGTTACACAACAAGTAATAGAAAAATTTGGAAACGAATAAATAAGGTTTTCCACAGATAATAATAAAAACGACTTTCAATTTTGGAAGTCGTTTTTTATTTAGAAGACTTTTACAAAACCAAAACGACTTCCAAAGCGTAAATAATTAGAATGTATATTTGTAAGGCACGAAATTTGAAAACGTCAAAGCATTCAAAATTAAGATAATGAAAAATTTAATATTCTTATTAGCTGTTTTATCTATTGCATTTGTGAATGCACAACCTTCGCATGCTACATTTGATGCACTTCTACAAGAACATGTTTCAAGTTCTGGAAAAGTAGACTACAAAGGGTTTAAAACCGATGTTGCCAAGTTAGATGCTTACTTAAAAACAATCAAAGAAAATAAACCATCTAGTAGTTGGACTTCTAAGGCAACGAAAGCCTATTGGATTAATGCATACAATGCTTTCACAATTAAATTAATGCTAAACAATTATCCATTAAAAAGTATTACAGATTTAAAATTTAGCGGAAAATCTGCTTGGGATTATAGCTGGATTAAAATTGGCGGTGAAACATTATCATTAAACGATATTGAACACAAAAAACTAAGAGCTAAATACAAAGATCCAAGAATACATTTTGCTGTAAATTGTGCTTCTTACTCTTGTCCAATTTTAGCAAACAAAGCATACACAGAAGAAAATGTATCTGGTTTGATGAGTATACAATCGAGTAGATTTATAAATGATTCTACCAGAAATAAGGTTAGTGCTACAGAAGTTCAAATTTCTGAAATTTTTAAGTGGTACGCCGATGATTTTACAACAAAAGGCAGTATTATTGACTATCTAAATAAATACAGTAAAATTAAAATCAATGCAAATGCAACGATTTCTTACTTATCTTACAACTGGAAAATAAACGAATAAATGAGCACAGAGACAGAGAAAAAACCGAAATTGAAGTCGTTACAACGCAGAGAAAGTTACCTTGCAAAGGCTCCTAATCAAATTCAACTTTTAGAAAAAGATAAATTACACGGTACGCGCTTTGCAGATAAATTAAAGGAGTTTAATCAATTTCCTTTAAAACCAAATCCGATAGAAATTTTGCAAGTTAACGTGGGCTACATGTGTGATTTAACTTGTGAGCATTGCCATGTTGATGCGGGTCCGGATAGAAAAGAAATAATGACCCAAGAAACCATGGAGCAAATTCTTGCCGTTATTGATAAAACAGACGTTAAAACAGTTGATTTAACAGGCGGAGCTCCAGAAATGAATCCGCACTTTAAGTGGTTTGTTACAGAACTTACCAAGAGAAATGTGAAGACCATTGTTAGAAGTAACTTAACAATTTTAGTTTCTAACAAGAACTTTAGAACCTATCCAGAGTTTTTTAGAGAAAATAAAGTAGAAGTTATTGCTTCTTTGCCTTGTTATACAAAAGAAAACGTAGATAAACAAAGAGGTTCTGGTGTATTTAACAGATCTATTGAAGCGCTTAAAGTATTAAATGAATTAGGCTACGGAAAAGATAATTCTGATCTTAACTTACATTTAGTGTTTAACCCAGGCGGAGCAAGTTTACCACCTAACCAAGCTTCTTTACAAGCAGATTACAAAGTGAGGTTAAAAGAAGATTGGAATATTGATTTTAATAATCTCTACGCAATTACAAATTTACCGGTATCGCGTTTCTTAGATTTCTTACTAGCATCTAACCGTTACGAAGATTACATGGATACACTTGTGAATGCCTACAACCCAGTTGCAGCAGATGCCGTGATGTGCAAAAACACAATTTCTGTTGATTGGGAAGGTTACTTGTACGATTGTGACTTTAATCAAATGCTACAATTAAAAGTAGCTGCTACAGCAAAGCACATTAAAGATTTTGACGTTGAGGAATTGAACAGTAGAAATATAATTATTGGTCAGCATTGCTACGGATGCACAGCAGGTGCAGGTTCTAGTTGCCAAGGTGTAACTACTTAAACTGAATTTTGTATCGTTTAAGTTTTGATTTAAAACGCTAATTATGAAGTACCTATTTATTTTGACACTCTTTTTCGCGAGTTTTCTAACGATTGCTCAAAACGAAATTGATGCGGATTATAAAGAAATGATTGAGAAGAAATACAACTTCCCAACTATTTCTCAAGATGATGCACAAGCCAAATTAAAAAACGACAACATAGTGTTTATTGATACCAGAGAATGGAAAGAATACGCCGTAAGTCATATTCCGGGTGCTATTTTCACAGGTTACGATAATTTTATGTGGCAAAACTTAAACACAATAGATAAAAACGCAGAAATAGTAGTTTACTGTTCAATCGGTGTTCGAAGTCAAAATATCGGAGAAAAACTGAATGAAAAAGGATTTACAAACGTTAAAAATCTGTATGGCGGACTTTTTCTTTGGGCAGATCAAGAAAGACCAATGGAAACCAAAGATGGTAACGATACCGATAAGGTTCACGGATACAACAAGTTTTGGGGAAAATGGGTGAAAAAAGCCGAAACAGTTTATGAGTAAATCTGTATTACTTTTGTTTACTAAAAACCCTGAGCTAGGAAAATGTAAAACGCGTTTAGCTGCTACGGTTGGCGACCAAAAAGCACTTGATATTTATGAACAATTACTTGACTATACTAGAGATTTTAGTGCCAAACTAGCCCTACCCAAACACATTTATTATGCTTGGGAAATAACTGAAAAGGATAGGTGGAGTCAACCCAATTTTCATAAAAAACTACAAGCAGAAGGTAATTTAGGCGCAAAAATGCAAACTGCTTTTGAAGAAAGCTTTAAAGCAGGGTTTGAAAAAGTAATTATTATAGGTTCTGATTGTGCCGAGATTAACGAAAATGATGTGCTTAAAGCCGAAAAACTGCTGGATGAAAATCAATTGGTGTTCGGACCAGCTCTAGATGGAGGTTATTATTTATTAGGAATGAATACGATGACCAATTGCGTTTTTGAAGATAAACCTTGGAGTCAGGATCATTTACTAGAAGTAACCTTAAAAGAATTAGAAGAAAAAAACATAACCTATTCCCTACTCGCTCCAAAATCTGATATCGACTACGAAGAAGATTGGAAAAGAGACAATTATATCAATGGGAGATTAGAAGAATAAGTTCATTTATTCCCAATTTTCTTAATTTCTTTTCCTACAAAATAGCCAAGCATAACACCATGAAGAACGCCTAAAAGTATACTCATATAGAAAATCCAAACGATAGAATTAATTAAAAACTGTGGGAAATCCGTGTTGTAATTAGATACAACTGTTAACAACGCAGCACTCATAAAATAAAGTACCCAAAGTTTGAAAATTGCAAAAAAACCAGTTCTAAATGTTGGTTTTCCTTCTTCTAGAATAGCCTTACTTGCTCGCGCTCCAAAAAACCAAATTCCAATAGATATTACTGCAATTTGAAGAAAAACAAACAGGACGCCTGTGGTTTCGACGCGCTTAAATTTATAGGTAGCCTTAAGAACAGTAAGTACATCTGGATGATTATGATAGAACAACTCGATAAGCAACGGAATGATTAAGAGTAACAAGGTAAAGATTAAGTAATATTTCAACACTACTTTTCTTCCTATGCGTTTGTGATTATTCATGGTTTACTTTCTTTGGTTTTTGCTTTATACTACCGTTCTTTTTTACTCAATTGAAGCATGATTAACCAACGTATAATTAAAAACTCAACTAAAAAATAGAGCTGTGCCCAAAGCGTAATTGTACTAAAATTAAGTGCTATAACAATTCCAATAAAAACAATGTAAATAAGATTTATATATCCCATTCTTTTTAGATAGACTTTACTGTGCGAATAAGCTAAAAAACCAACCAACGAATGAATAAAAATACAAAATCCGACTAAAGCAAGAAATAAAACAGAATTGGTTTTGAGTTTAAAGTAGTCTGAAAAATAGGCTTCAATAATTAATAATCCAATAACGGAACAAAAGGCGCCAATAACATCGAAAAGAAAAATATCCTTGCGTCGTATCTGCATTTTAAAAATATACAGATTGGGTGTTTAAGACTCTTCCTTCTTTCTTTGATTTTGCATCTTTTGCTGCTCCTATTGCCATTCCAAAAAGCATACCTACAATTAAACCTGTTGAAACAGAATCAAAAGCTGCTGCTCCAATGGCTACACCGAAACACATTCCTAAACTCATACCAATGGCTAAATAATAGCGTTTTGAAGTAAGGGATAATTCATTCTTTAAAAACGTTGTAAATAACCTTAGTTTTTTTTTGTATACTTTTTTCTTGTTCTCGACGTCATTCGTTAGATTAAGAGCTTCCAATTTTTCTTCGATTAAAGTGCGTTGCTCTTCTGATAATTGGAGACTGTGTAAATCATTAAGAATAGAAAGAAATAGTGTGTACAGTTTCGATTCAGATTTATTGTCTGTTTTAGCTAAATAATCTGTAAATAAATCTGTGGCTTTTGAAATGGTCATACTGTTTTTAGCTTAAAATTTTTGTAATTGTTAAAATATCTCAACTGTTAACTCACAGCTAAGTTAGCAAAATACCTACACTTAGTTTCATGTTTACCTCTTTTTGGATTCCATAAAGCTAGAAGAATTCCAACTAAAATCGCACAATAGTTACTGTTCTCACTTACTCCAAAACTCAAATTACCCTAAAATTATTTTCCAATAAGGTATTACTGGCTGACTTTTCAATAAGAAAGTTACTTTCAAACTCTTGATGGAGTGTTTATTTTTGGGTTTCGTAAAAGGTGTTTATTTGGTGGTTTCTTTTTGGGTAGTGATATCATATCGGCTAAAAAGCGTTGGCGTCACTAAAGGGTGGCTATTATTTTTCAGTGCGTTTTAGCATTATTTTTTTTAATCGTTCTGTATATTGCTGAGTTGTCATTTGCGTACCAAGATCTGGATTTATACGTTTTTGTAAATCTAGATTAAAATTAAGAGACTCAATTCCATTGATAGAAGTCATAAGATTTTTGCTGTAAAAGTCATGAATAACGGTCCAAGCATAAAATTGTGCGTCTATTGTTTGTGTTCGATTAAATTTAAAAGGTTTATTTCGGACATTATGAGCAACTTGATTTCTAAGATCTTTTACAAGGTAATCATGATATTCAAAGTTTGTTTTACCAGTATTTCGAAATTCCTCATCGTATGGAATCGAAAGTGAGTTTTTCCACTTTTCAATACGCCTTCTTTCATTTTTGCCTGGTTGACCAAGAATTCCTTCAATAGCTTTAACCGCTTGAATAATTGCAATTTCCAGTCTAGGCAAAGCAAAAACTTCGTAATGCTTATCGAAATCATGACTGGGATGCTTACGACGGTTTGGTGGAGATAATTCACAAGTATGACAGTACCAATGATTTTCTAATGACGATAATAAATATTGCACAGACCAAAAAAACTTCTCGTCTTTTACTAACGAGGCGATTATGTCAGCATTTTCATATAAAAAATTGAGATTAAAAACACTTCCTCTTTTAATTATTTGATCGACTTCAAACTTGAAAGTGAATTCATCATTTCTGTATCTCTCCAATTCAGCATGAACTAAATCATATGGTTTGAATTTAGGGTCAAAATCTTTTACCCAATGATAATCAGGATCAATAATATCCTCAAAGTGAGTTGTTAGCGCTCTTGTTTGCTTGAGAATTACACCAAAGGTTTTCCAATAGTTTTTGTCCTTGACATTAAGGTTGACCTTTGAAACTAATTGAGAATATTCGTTTTCAGTATGTGTCCAAACAGAAATTTGTTCATTTGGCAACTCAAATATTTCATTTAACTCGCTGATTTCAGGAAAGAAAGAATTGTCAATTTGTACATTAGAAATAATGGCAACATTAAATTCTGAATTAGGAGTTTCAATCATACTTTAGTAGCTATTTAATTAATACCGACAAACTCGATAAATACATATCCATATTGTAAACCTTCATGTATCATTTCATTATACCACTAAAAGCAAAACCAGAGCCGAGAATATGTAGTGAGTAGTTCTTTTGAGGTTGACCTATTTAGTAGTTTCTAGGCATAAATATATATTTTATATTCAAATTATTATGCAAGTAGTTGCAGTTTATTTAGTTAACTGTGCTTATTATTTAAATTGATTTTTGTTTTTACGGATTTGATAACCTTTGTATTCAGACTTGAAAATAACCTTTGTAAAATGTGTGAAATTCTGTATGTGCTGAAACTTACAATTTTCAGCTTGAATCGCGAGAAAACAACAAATTAAATTCTGTACTTTTACGGTCATGGCGCAGGACATTAAACTAGGAGACGGTATTGTTATTTACGAAGTAAAGGATGAAAATACTTTGGTAGGTATCACAAAAGAAAACCAAAAACAAATAAAAGCTTACTGGAAAAAATACAAAGGCAAAAGAGAGCAGCCCGCTGCAGAGGTAGAAGGCTATACCTTTAAAACAGACGAAGAACTTGGTACGCTGGTTCCCGACTTCGCTAACACCGCTAAATTTGAAATAAAATCTTTAATGAAATTTGATTAATCTTCTGTAAACTTTTTGACTAATAAAGTAGCTATGTGTCCGCCAAAGCCAAAAGTATTACTCATGGCATAGTTTACTTCTTTCTTTTCTGCTTTATCCAGCGGAAAGTGAAATTTATCTTTAAAATCTGGCTCTATTTCTTTGGTATTGATTGTAGGTGGAACAAGATTTTCTTTACACGATAATACCGTTGCAATTGCTTCAATTGCTCCGGCTGCGCCAAGTAAATGTCCGGTCATAGATTTTGTACCCGAAACACTTAAATTTGACTCAAACACCCTGTCTGCAGCAATTAATTCGCTCTTATCTCCAAGCGGAGTACTGGTTGCATGCATGTTTAGATAATCTACTTTATCTGCAGTAATATTTGCTTCTTCTAATGCTAGTTTCATGCCTAAAACAGCTCCGTCACCTTCTGGATGTGTTCCTGTTAAATGATAAGCATCAGCTGCCATTCCTCCACCCACAACTTCGCAATAAATCTTTGCACCGCGTTTTTTAGCGTGCTCATACTCTTCCAAAATCAAGGCACCTGCGCCTTCTCCCATCACAAAACCATCTCTGTTAATATCAAACGGAATGGAAGATTGTTCTGGAGTATCATTTTTATTAGACAATGCTTTTAAAGAACTAAAACCTCCAATAGTAGAAGCGCAAATTGGAGCATCAGAACCACCAGAAACGATGATGTCTGCTTTGTTCCATTTAATATAATTAAACGCATCAATAATGGCAGTTGTAGAAGATGCGCAGGCAGAAACCGGACAATAATTTACACCTTTAAAACCATATCTCATAGCAATTACACCCGCTGCCATATCTACCAACATTCTGGGTACAAAAAAGGGATTAAAACGCGGAGTTCCGTCGCCCGTAGCATAAGCAGAAATTTGTTCTTCTTGGGTTTGGATTCCTCCATTTCCAGAACCCCAAATAACACCCGTTCTTGTTTTATCAATTGTTTCTAAATCTAAGCCTGTATCCAATAATGCTTCTTTAGCCGTGATTAAAGCGTATTGTGTAAACTTATCGTAGGCTTTTAATTCTTTTCTATCGAAATGCGCTTTAGGATCATAGTTTTTAAGCTCTGCAGCAATTTTAGTTTTGAACTTCGTAGTGTCAAAAGAAGTGATTGATGCAATTCCAGATTTTCCATTAAGCAAATTTTGCCAAAATTCTTGGGTAGAATTTCCTATTGGTGTTAATGCTCCTAAACCTGTAACTACTACGCGCCTCATACTCTTATTTTTGGGAGACAAATATCGTATTTTAATTTCAACTATGCATAAAACTGCCAAGCTGTCTGTTAAATTTAAAAGGCATAATTATTGAAAAGGCATCCTTGTGAAAAACGAAGAAATATATTCTAGAAATTTAGCTGAAGCACTACTTTACCCGTTTTTTATCCTAATTGTTTTATGGAGCGTTTATTACGTTGATTACACTACAACGTTTAACTTTTACAAACTTGGGGTTTTACCTGGAAAAGTAGAAGGGTTGAAAGGAATATTTTTTATGCCATTCATACATTCACAGCGCGATTTTAATCACATTTTGAGTAATTCTGTTCCCATATTTGTTTTAAGCGCATTGCTTATCTATTTCTACAAATCTGTTGCTTTACGTGTTTGGGTTATTATTTGGTTTGCCAGTGGATTTCTAATTTGGTACGTAGCGCAAGCAAGCAATAGTTATCACATAGGAATTTCAGGGATTATTTACGGTTTATTCGGCTTTCTATTTTTGAGTGGTATATTGAGAAAAAATCAATCACTTTGGGGAATTTCCTTAATGGTTATTTTCCTTTATGGAAGCTTAATTTGGGGAGTTTTTCCTACGAAAGAACCCATCTCTTGGGAAGGTCATTTATTTGGTTTACTAGCCGGTATTATTAGTGCGATAAGTTTTCGAAAAACTGGTCCACAAGCAACTAAATACAAATATGAGCTTGAAGAAGAATTGGGTATAGAACCACCAGATTTGGAGGGAATATACAATCAAAAAATTGCCGAAGCGAAAGCTAAATACTTGGAGGAGCAACTAAACGCAAAAAAAACAAACAGCGAGCAAGCAGCCAACCACACTTCTCACCAAGAAACAAAAATAATTTACATGTATACGCCTAATCCAAAACCTGAGGATAAAACTGATGATACAAAGTAGCATTTCCACGGAATGCTTCGTCCCAACTATCAATATCAAAATCGAGTACAACTAAACCACAGGTAGGCAGTGTGATAGGAGTATCCAAAAAGTATGTAGCTGTTTCGCTTATTCCATAATTGTGCCCAATAATAATGATGTCTTGCTTAGATTTTACTTGGGCTATTTTATGCAGATGTATACTTAAATCTGCCAAGTACAAATCAGCATCTAAAGTACACGAACAGTTTTCTAAATTTTGGGATAATCGTTTAAAAGTTTGTTGCGTTCTTTTTGCCGTTGAAAGAAGAATTTGTGCTTCAACATCGGGGAAGTACTTGCGCAGGTGAGCGTTCATTAACACTAACTGTTTTTCACCTTTTTCTTTTAATTTTCTATCAAAGTCTGCTCCAGACCCAGAAAACTGTTTTGTTTTAGCATGTCGCAATAAAAATAATTTCATATTTAAAATGTATTTACCAACTGATTAAGATAGAACTGCGTTACTAAAGTAAAGAAAGAATTACGTTTAAACATTATCTCTTTCTTTTTACCTTATAATTGATTATATTGCGGTGAACAAAAAAATTAGAAACATAGGAAATTACATGCATGTAGACACAGATTTACTGGTAGCTTGTGCTAATAATGACCGTATAGCTCAAAAAAAGCTATATGAAATATGTTTTGCGTTTTTAATGCCTAACTGCAAGCGCTATCATAAAAATGAAGAAGACGCGCGATCAGTATTCAACAATGGCTTTCTTAAAATTCTAAAAAATCTATCGTCTGTAGAGGTGGAAACGATTTTATTTGCTGCCTGGGCGAAAAGAATTATGGCCAATACGATTATCGACGAATATAGAAAAAACAAAAATTACAACGAAACAATAAGCAACCGAGATAATGAGAGGGAACTTGACTATCACGGAAGATCATCACATAACCAAGCATTGAGCGACTTCGCAGAAGAGGATATTATGGATTTGTTGGATTACCTAAAACCAGCTACCAAGCAAGTTTTTGTAATGTATGTAATTGAAGGTTATAACCACAGAGAAATCTCAGAATTATTAGAAATGTCTGAAGGTACCTCGAAATGGCATTTGTCCTTAGCAAGAAAAGAACTAAAAAAATTATTACTCGAGCTTGAAGAAGCTGAGTTACGACTAAAAGTGATATGAGTTTAACTGATAAAAACATAGACAAGGTTTTTCAAGATGCAGCAATGCATAGCAAAGCTCCTGAATACAAGGATGCTTACTGGAATGAGTTTGAGTCTATCTTAAATGCCGAGCAAAAGAAAAAAGGCGCATTGTGGATTTGGTTTTCTGCCGGCACTTTAGCTTTTGTTTTACTATCTAGCTTGTTGTTTGTGAATAACAACAAAGCACAGCTTTCATCGCTAAAAACAAATACAACAAAGAAAACAAACGACTTTAACGAAGTAAAAACAGAAAAATCACAACGTTCAAATACATATGCGAAAAGTGAATTTAAGACAAGTGCTAAAGAATTGAAAAACGAAATTCAAGCTGTAAATCATATCAAAACACAAAGGTCTTCAAATAACCTTATTATTAACAGTTTTGAAGAAGTAAAACAAGCGCATTCAACTAATTCTTTCACCAACAGTTCTTTTACTGCTAGCAAGAACATAACTGAAACGTCAGAAAACGAACTATTGGATAAAGAAATAGAAAACTTAAATATCAAAAAAGAAGCATTACAGATAGGATCTGAAAAAACCGAAAAAACTTTGTTGCCTGTTCAAAAAATAAAAAGCAAGAAAGGCTGGAGTTTTTATACACAATTGAATGCAGGAATTTCAGAAGCGTATAACGAAAACATATTGGACAGAAGTTTAACTGCCGATATTTCGTTAAATGTTGCTCACAAATTTGAAAAATTAGTGTTGCGTTCAGGTTTAGGTTTAGCTGCAACAACGAATTCAGCTATTGCGTTTTCTGACCGATCTAAAGTCTACGGCTATTCAAGCAACAGCTACACGCACAACATTGTATACGATAATTTATACGAACTGTACGTTCCTTTAGAAATTGGTATTGAACTCAAAGGATACACATTTGGTGCAGGTCTAAAGGCAAACTATTTAGTAGGAACCTCTTTACATTTCACCTCTCTTGAGGATGATCAACTTGTTATTGATGAAAACTACAAGAACATAGAAGCAGGTTTGAATAAACTATCATTTAGTGGTCATGTATTTGTAGATAAAACGCTTACAAATCACATAAGCCTTGGAGCTAAAGTTGGTACATTACTAACAGATAGATATGCAAAAGAAAATGTATTTGAATTCGGTGAAAACCGAAAAAACCCCTTATTTGGACAGCTCTATTTAAAGTATAACTTTTAATCAAGATGAAGAACTTTTTAATTTTTATTTCAGTCGTTTTAGTTGCCTTATCTTGCAAAAAAGACGAGCTTCCAGAAATTATTAATTCTACTGCTCCTGTTTACAGTGCAGAGGTTGAATTGAACGGAGAAACAGTTGTTTTTAATGCAGGTGATGACGATTTAGTTATGCTTACGAGCAATGCTACTTCAAATGATGTTAGCTTTTTAGAAGGCAGTATATCTAACGGAAGTTCGGATTTCACTATACAGATTAGCGATGGAAATCTTGATAAATTGGCACCAACAAATTTCGTTTCTAGAAAGCAATTACCCATTTACATTTCTAATGACGTAGAGGTCTTCAGTTTCTTTAAATCAGACTTTGAAAATAGTACCCGAATAAGTGAAGTGAGTTGGTACGTTAACGACGCATTTTACGCATTAGACGATTTGATAATAGCAGAACCTGGAAAATATAAAGTATGTGCGTTTGTTACTTTTTTAGATGGCACAGCAGATTTTCTTTGTAACGATGTAATTGTAGGATATAAGAAAAATGCTATCGGAGAATTACAACATTATATTGGTTTTGATGGGAAGATTCAAGCATGGATCAACTCAGACACAGAAATTGAAGAGATTAAATGGTTTTTAAATGAATCGTTAGTAAGTTCAGAAATGGAATTAATCTCTACCAGCAACACTTCGAATTCTGCCAGAATCAAAGCAGAAATTACTTACGCCAACGGAGTAATGAGAACAAAACAAGTTTTGGCAGACTTAAACCAAACTGGAAAATATATACAAGATTTTTCTCAGCAAGAAATTGCGTACACTAGAAATAACGATTTTGGACTAAATGGAAGCTTTACCATTGATGGAGAAGAATATACTACCAATATAATTGAAAATGCAAATATTCCAGTATCAATACAATACTTTGCAAATGGAGCTGCCAACCCAGAAGGTGAAGCTACATATAAAGTTAGTGCAAACACAGAGTGTTTTGTGCAAAATATCAATACAGGCGAAATTAAAAATACGCGCTTAAACTTCACATTAGCTGTAGCTGCCCAATAATACCATGAAAAACCTTCTACTCACGCTTGTTTTCTCTTTTGTTTTAATCGTTGGGAAAACACAAATTACGCTTACTTCTTCAGATTTCAATCAAGGTCAAGCAGATTTTGTACTATCTGAATCTACACAGACAAGTTTAGACTTAACAACGAGCGGACCAAATGCTACGTGGGACTTTTATGGACTGATTGCTAGTAGTCAATACACCCGCACCCACAACTCAATGTCTAACGCACCATTATTTGTTCAAGCGCTCTACGGACTATTCGCACCCACCACATATCAAGCAGATTATTATACCTCTGCAACGTCATTACCTTTTGACTTATTACCTGCAAGCTTACCCATTACAATAGAAGATGTAAACCAATTTACGCGTGTAACCAATGATTCTTTAACCCAAGTTGGTTTTAGTTTAGTTGCTAACGGACAAGAAATACCTTTTCGGTCAGATACAGTTGAAAAAGCCTATGATTTTCCTTTGGAGTACGGAAATACTTATGCTAGTCGAGCCTACACGGAAGCAGACTTAAATCCAATTTTCGATGCTATCTTAATTCAATATAAACAAAGAAGCAGCACCGTTGATGGTTGGGGAACAATTACTACTCCTTTTGGCACTTTTGATGCTTTGCGCATAAAACACGCAATATCTGAGATTGATTCTGTCTATTTTGCTTTTGGCGGTTTTGGAAGTTGGATACAGTTACCTGTTCCAAATTCTAACATTTATGAGTGGTGGACTAATAGCCAAGATATTCCATTGCTTTCTATTACAACACAAAATATAGGCGGACAAGAGCAAATATCTGCCGTTGAGTATAAAGACTCTCCACAACAAGGCCTTGGAGTTACAAATCAAAGCTTAAATTCCACAATCCGTATAAGTAATCCAGCACATCACCAACTTAAACTGTTTACAGAGGAGAATGTATATGAGGTTATTTTACACGATTCAACTGGTAAAGTAGTAAAAGAAGTTCAAAATCAAATCATATTGAATATTAGCGATTTACCTAATGGTATGTATCAAGTTGCTGTTCGTACAAATAAGCAGTTCGCTACTTTTAAAGTAATTGTACAAAACTAGCTGGTAAAATAAGCTATTCAATTTCGTCTTCAACATTAAGGTAATTTCTCAACCATTTTGATCCATAATAAAACGGAATGGTATCAAGTAAAGCTACGATAACTTTAAAAAAGTAACTACTTAGTATAAACATTAATAGTTGCCAAGAAACAGAGTCAACCTCTGTTAACGGTAAGCCATTTGCAAAAAAATGTGTAATTAAAATAACAGCAACACTATCTACTAACTGACTAACCAAAGTAGATGCATTGTTTCTTAACCACAATTTTTTATTACCTGTTTTCTTTTTAAAGAAATGGAAAATATGTACATCCACAAATTGAGCTGTTAAATACGCAACCATAGATGCCAAGGTTGCACCAAAAGCAAGTTTCCTAATGTCGTAAAATGAATATCCGTAAGGAATAACAGCTTCACCATTTTCTACCGAAACCGACAACGTTCCGTTAGATAGCAAGCTAGTCGGTTGATCTAACCAACCTCCAAACCACAATACAAACAAAACCCAAATATTTAAAATTAATCCTACCCACACTACTCTATTCGCTCTTTTTCTACCATAAATTTCTGAAATAAAATCGGTGCATAGAAAGGTAATTGGATACGGTAAAACTCCTATAGCCAAGCTAAATCGAAAAGAACTATCGCTAGGAATTCCTATAGAATCAGATAAATCTACAAACCGTGAAACACCCAAAATATTGAGCATGGCTAAAGAGCCTAAGAAGATTCCGGACAAGAGTAAAAAAACCCACTCTCTTCTTTGAATAATTTTTTTATCTATTCCTGAATGATGAAACATATGTCAACATAAAACCTAACTCAGTAAAATGTTCGAATTAAGTTTACAAAAAAAGGGTCAAAAAGAATGATGCGCGTACAAATTTATTGTACACGCATCAAACCTAGTTTTAGCATTTCGCTAGTTAGCGTTTTAAATACCTATCTTATGGTAAGTTTTGAATATCCGTAGCTAATTGCGCTTGAGTTGTAGCAGTTAACGCAGGTATAACTTGAGAATGATTATTAGTAATCGTTGCAGGAACAATTGCTGCGTGTGGTACATTGTTTATAAATGCAATAACAATAAAATGCACATCTAAACCTACTGGCATGGTATAAAATGGACCTGTATTGAACATTCCGTTAGAATAATCATAGATGCTAGACACACTATTTAACCCATTAAAAGAAACAAAAACAGAACAATTAGTATTATCAAAGCCTGTTGGAACAGTAACATTAACTCCTGTTTGAGCAGTTCCTGGATTCATAAAATAATCTAAATTAACCCAGTTTAATGAATCAAAATAGGCAGAATATCCGTTTTGGTTATTTCCCCAAACTAACGCAGAATCTGCTTGTACCCATGTCATTGTATCCGCCGATGGTGAGTCTTGATAAAAGACTCCCATATTAGGATCTACTCCATTTGGAGCCTCAACCTCTACATAATAGTTATTCCATGGCTTAAGAAATACTTCAGTACCATTTTGCGATGCTGTTATATTAAATTGTCCTCCAGAAACCAACGGAAACAAATTTCCATTGTTATTTCCAACTGTTTGTCTGTTTTGAAAAATCATATCCTTAATTCCAAGGATTTCTGTTAGCTCTATTGTTACATTTCCTGTAATAGAATTTCCAGCTGCATCTTCAAAGCTGTTAGCGTTAAATTGTATAGAAGTTCCGAGGTTTCCTTGTATAAGTGCAGGACTAGCTGCATCTACTACAAAACTTTGGATTGCATTTTCTTGATTTTCATCAAAAAAGTTTCTTAACTGCTCTCCACTTGCCATTTCATTTGAAGGAACAACAATTCCTGGTTCAAGTTCTGTTGGCTCGTCTTTTTTACATGCGCTTAAAACTAAAGTTGAAGCGATTAGATAAAGTGTTAGATTTCTAAAATTCATACGTTTATTAAAATGGTTATAATACCTAAACGCATTTTTTTTAACATTAGTTGCTTTGAATAAGAATATCTTTAAAAGGATCTACTCTAGAAACTAACCTTGTGGCTACTCGATAATCAATCGTTCTCGTTTTATTTCACTATCCGAGTACCCAAACAAAACAAGGTACATTCCCTTTGGTAGATTTAAGAGAATACTCTCTACTTCTGCAGTAGAATACACTAATTTACCCTGCGTATTATAAATGGCTACATGTTCAACTACATTATTAAAATGAAGATAGTTTCGAGCCGGATTCGGATAAAAATATAGTTCTGACTTATTTTCTTCAGAAATACCAACCGTTTGATAAATGACGCCTACACCATCTAAATCAAATCCACCCGATTCATATGGTGTTGGGTATGGATCGTTAATTTTATTGTTTTGAGCGTCATATCTTGCACTGTCTCCAATTGAGCCAACAGCATCAATAATTTTAACGTAGCGTATTTCTTGAAGATCAATTCCAATACTATCTTGTAGTTCAGATAAGTCAAACGGAGTACCATATCCACCTCGGTATTTTCCGGCTAAATTATACAACTGTGAAGCTTCTAAATTTCCAAATCCATTTATTTGTGTTAGCGTTTGTGTTTCTGAATGAGCAGGAAAACGAACAAACTTTTCACCATCTGTACTTACTTCTACAAAAGCCAACTCAAGGAATTCATCGCTAAAAGAGTTTTCAAAAACGGCAAAATCAGGACCATTTCCATCAGAAATTGGCCAATCAAACGTTAAAATTGCTTCTCCTCCATCTCCCAAAGAAACTACATCTCCAACCAAGCCAGAAGCAAAACCAAGGGCATTATTAGGAACTCCATGAATGGCTTTATTTGTTCCCAATATTTCGAAAGTAGTATCTTCAATATCTAAATATCCGCGTTTTACCTCTACACCAGTTGCCCAACCCGTGAAAAGTACACTTGTGTTTTCTATTGCATCTGAATTTAAGGCACCAACAGGACCAGGATAATTTTGTCCATTAACTTGTTCAGCCAATAGCAAGAAAACAGAAAGAATGAATTGCTTACTCATAGAATAAAATTTTGTTTGGGTTTAAACCTACTTCGTAGGCGCCAATGTTGTTTCCGTTAGCGTTAAATTTTCTAATCACGCCGGTATTTGTGAACCCTCTAGCGTCCATGCAATAAACCACGTTATTCTTCACTGCAACTCCATAGAGTGTTAAAATATCAGTACTTGATATGAAATTAGCATTCAATATAGATTCTGTATTCACATCAAAGGTTGAAATGTTAGAAGTACTTGCAGAAAAATCATAGAAACCAAGGTAAAGAACATCATTATCCAGAAAAATAGAAGTACACGGAATATTTAAAGCTGTTGGTTCATAGTTATTTTGAACATCTAAACGCACAAGTGAAGAAGGATCTGAACTATAATTCCCTCTCTTTACCACATAAACATCTCCTGTAGCATCCGCAATTAACTTTCCTGGATTTGCTCCTACATTTTTCGCTGTAATTTGTGATGTTAAAATGTCATAAATAAAAACGGTAGAATCATAATTTGGTGCATTTAATCCTCCAGAATTGCTAATAAATAGCTTATCGTTTACTACTAAAACATCTTCTGGGTTATTACCTACCTGAAAGCGCGAAGTAATCTGATTTGAACTTAAATTTATTTCATATACATAACCATCAAACCCACAAACAAAAGCGCTATTATTGTAAAAATCTATAGCTCTAGGCGAAATTGAATTGCCTTGATACTGCATGCTAATTTGCGCTACAGATTCTAGCGTTTCTTTATTTACGACCTCTATTGTATTACTTGCGTTAACAACTATGTAAATGTTGTTTTGATAGATTTCCATATCGTTACCGGTATCACCTAACAGTCGACCATTTTCATTTAAAAACAGTTGATTTTCTATCGTTTGATTATCTTCTCGAACAAAGGTTAAACTGGCATTATTCTGCTGGAAAAGTCCTTCATTTAAAACCAAAAAACCATTTTCTAAAGCATTAGAGGTATTTTCTGGAGGGTTGCAATCTTCTTTTTTACAGCCCATCAAGCCCATTACTAAAAATGCTATAAGTAAACTGCTAATTAAACGCATACACTACTTTTATTTGAAAATTTCTACCGGGTAATACGAAGTATCGCACAAAATGATTGTTTGTATTTGCCAAATTTTTAACACTCAAAAAGAGTTGAACGGCATGTTTATTTGCGATATTAAACTTTCTAGTTACCGTTGCATTAAACAGCCAATAAGCATCTACTAAATTTTGATCTATATTTTGGTTTAAGCTATATCTCTCTCCTGTGTAAAGCGCTTCCAAAGTTGTTTTAATACCATAACTATCTAAAGAAACAGTTGCATTTCCTAACACATTTGGCGAATAAGCCAGTGTTTGATTAAAATTTAAATCTTCTTTACCATTTCTGTTAATGGTATTCTGTAAAGTTGCACTGGCTTGGGTATTAATCTTTAAATTGTCTCTAAACGGATAGGTATATTTTGCGGTTAATGTAGTTCCGTAGCTAAGAACATTTCCAACATTTTGGGCGCTCCAAATAAAACTATTTACTGTTGGTATAGTTTGTATTTTGTTTTTAATATGAGATGCAAAAACCACAGCATCGAAATGCATCCTTTTTATATAATTCAGCTCTTTTTCACCTACTCCGTTTGCGCCTATCTTAATTTGATGCGCTCTTTCTGCTTCTAAATTAATATTGCCAATTTGAGAGTAATATAACTCGTTAAAGTTAGGCATTCTAAAACTAGATTTGAAGCTCAAAAAGGGCTTAACTTTCTTATATTTATTCCAATTCAATCTAACACTTGGTAATAAAGCATTTTGGGGTGTGAGCCATTCTTTATTGCTTTGATTTTGCTCAATTACATTTATAAATCCTAGCCGACTTATGATATAAAAATCTTTAAAACTTCTGTTATATGAAACAAATGCCTTTGAATTAAAACGAACAGGCTCTTCTAATGAAATTCGATTAGATTGTAATCGATTTACTTCTTCTTCTATACCAAATTGAAAAAGACCTCGATTAAATTGATTTAAACTGTATAAATAGCCCAACGTATACGTATCGTTTTGATAGGAATGTTCTATAAAACTTGGATTACTAAAATAAGTTGGATCTATATAGGTAATACTGTCATACGTGTAGTTAGCATATATCTTTTGTGTGAGATAATGATTTGATTTTACTCTATTTCTAATTCTAAAATTTGTATTTATATTGAACTGATTAGTAGATAAATTTTCATCGTTATTGGCTGTGTAAGCGATAACTGCACCGGGTAATTGATTATAGATTGACGTGTAAAAGGAAGTAAGCTGAAAAGCCATGTTTTTTCCTTTTTTTGTTTCCCAATCATAGCCTGCTCCTAAATTAATTTGATCTTGACCGTAATAATTGTTTCTTCTTGTACCCGAAAGTGTAACGTTTTGGGTATTTAAATCAAAATCAAAATCTCCGTCGTAGTCTCTTCTAGATGCACTTACTGCAATGTAACCTTTTTCTTTGATTCTAAGTTTTGTGGCTAAATACAAATCTACAAGATTAAAAGAACCATATAAACCAGAAGCGCGCAGCGCAAATTTATCTCTTGCATAAGTACTTTCAAACGTTTGCGCAATAACTGCATTACCTGCTAAAACAGCATCTACCGTAGAACCCATAGCATAGTCTGTTTCAGTTGTAAGATACAAAGAAGTTAAATTTTCTATTCTCAGCTTACTGTAATCTACTAAACCCGATTGTGGGTTAGAAACCTTGGCTCCATTTAAGATTAATACGTTATGCTGACCATCTAAACCATTAAAAGAAACTGATTTTAGTCCGCCAATATCTCCATAATTCTTCAAAGTTACGCCTGGTGAACGTTGTAATAGGTCGCCAACATCTAAAGGTTGTAGCTTTTCAATTTCTTCTGGCCCAAAATAATGTATAGGCAGATTAGTAATTAATACTGCTCTGGGCGGTTGTATAATTTCAATGGATTTATAAAACTGAACAGGCAGTGTTTTTTGAGACGTAGTATCTCCTTGGGTCCAACCATGAACCGATAAAAAAATAGATATTAACGTTATGAGTCTCATTTAAAAATGAGAACTTGAACCGCGTATTCAAGTTCTCAAATTATATTATTGTACGATTAACTTCTGTGTTGCAGAACCGTTTTTAGTTTCTACAGTTAAATAATAAATTCCTATTTCAAAAGAAGAAACATCTATCTTTTGATTTGAACTAATTTTACTAGCATATACCAATTTACCAGAGGTACTAAAGATTTTTGCATTTCCTTCTGCTCCGCGAATTGTAAACTGAGTTGTTGCTGGATTTGGATAAACACTTACTTCTACTTGCTCATTCTCTAAACCTGCGTAATAGTTATAGTAACGCATATTATCCATTGCAAAGTAAGTTGGTGTGTTAATTCCAAACTGACCAACATCAGAAGAACCGAAACTAAAAGTTACTTTGGTTATAATTCCTAGTGCCGATAAATCGAACGTTGTCCAATCTTCTAAAATATAATCTTGCGTATTATCAGAGAAACGAAAATCTGCCAAGTAAATATCAACCGAATCAGTAATATTACCGTCAACATCCCAACCTGTAAAGCGAACAAATAAGAAATCTTCGCCATTTGTTCCGTCATCATCTCCAGCAGCATTTGTTGTAGAACCAAATTGCTTCGCAAAACTATCTCCATCACGCATAGAAATACCGGCATAGGTATTATTCGTGAATTGTGCGTCAACAAGTACTGTTGGTCCTGTAAACGAAAGCGTATCATTAGAGCTGAAAAAAATAGCAAACTGATCAGATCCATCTGCTCCTTCTCCGGCAAATGCACTATACGGATTGGTAAACCCAGCAGTGGTTACATCTGTTCTATTTGAATAGGTAAAACCGCTATAAAAAGTTCCCCATTGACTCGTAGTTGCTGTTGAACCAAAGGTAGCATCTAACATTAAAAAATTGTCTATTTCAGATTGAGCAACAAAGTGCGTATCTAAAGTTGGAAGTACGGGATTTTCAAAATCAACCGTTAAAGTGTCTTGTGCTTGAATTGTTCCTGCTCCAAGCATAAGCGCAATCATAATGTAACATTTTTTCATAACTGAAAAATTAAAAAGTTAAAAAATGACCGCAGATTAAAGACGATAGTCTTTTTATAAATTCAAGAGAACAGCTGCACAAGAAATGCGCAATTGTACTATTAAATCCGACTTTAATCTGAAGTCTTCATTACACATTTGGCAAGTATTCTGACTTACTCCTTAATTTATTCCCTTCCCATCTTTTTTGTTTTTCAGACAGTGGTATTTGAATAAATCTACTAGAGCTTACAGCTGCAGACACAGTTCTTGAATTTCACAAGATTCCTTATTAATTCTCCCTCCTTTGTATTAGAGTTTGAAACCTAAATGCACGACAAAATTAGATAAAATAAACCTAAACAAATGCATTTTGAACAACTCATTTTGTTATTTATAAATTGAAAATGCTGTTTACAAGCAATAATTTGTTCAATTTTGTAGTATGAAAAGTAAGTTTTTTGCTACCCAACTCTCAACAAAGTTATTCTTAAATACACTTTTAGCGCTTGTTCTCTTTGCTTTTTATAGTTGCGAAAGTGAACCGAATACATCGCAAGATACTTTGCAGAAAGTTCTCAATCCACGCGATACAGTAAAACTAGCTTATGCCGAAAATTTTGAGATTATTAAGTTTACAAACTATACGAAAATTGAAGTAAAAACTGACGATATAAATTGGACTTACTACCTCTACAAAGATGAAAAACCACTAATAAAGGGTACTAATTTTTCATTTATACAACTTCCAATAAAGCGAGTAATTGCACTATCTAGCACTCATTTGGGTATGCTAGATAAATTAAATCTGAATTCGTTATTGGTAGGAATTAGTAGTGATAACTATGTATGCTCTGATCGAATTAAAAGATTAAATATTAAAAACGTGGGCGATATTGGCTATGGTAATTTTGAGACTTATTTACAGCAAAAACCAAATCTTTTAATGCATGCTGGTTTTGATATGTCTGCACCGGTTTTACAACAACTGTATAAAGCAGATATGGCTGTTTTTGCAAATTATGATTGGAAAGAAACGCATCCGCTTGGAAGAGCCGAATGGATAAAAGTATTTGGTGTCTTGTTTGATAGAGAAGCTGCAGCTACTGCTTATTTTAATCAAGAAGTTTTACGTTATGAAACCCTGAAAGATTTAGCAAAACAAGCAAGCGAACAGCCCAAAATAATTGCCGGTTCAGTTTGGGGAGATTTTTGGAACGCACCCGGAGGAGATAGCTACATGGCACAATTATTTAAAGATGCAAACTTAGATTATTTATACAAAAAACAAGCTGGAGTTGGAAGCTTACAGTTGCAATTTGAAGCATTATTGGCCGACCATGGCGATACAGAGAATTGGATTAACGCACCCGGAGCTTCTTTAAAAGAGATTCAAGAGTTGAATCCCAAATACGCATATTTAAAAGCATTTAAAAATCAAAAGGTCTTCTCATACGTAAAGAATCAAAACTGTTTTTGGGAACAAAGTGCGATTAGTCCGCATAAAATCTTAGCCGATTTTATTACCTTATTTCACCCTGATTTAGTAGATGATGAAACATTGTATTTTTACAACAAATTAAACTAAAGTTGATTTTAAATAAAAATAGTAGACTCCTACTCGGCTTAACAATAGTTTTGCTTGTTATTGCTGCATGTAATTTATTTATTGGGCAGGTAAACGTAACGGGGATAGACTATTGGAATGCACTTTTCGACTTTAATGCGCAAGAAAATGCACACCTTACTGCTAGAGTCTTTAGAATTCCTAAAGTAACTACTGCAATTTTAGCCGGTATTGCTTTGTCTATTTCAGGTTTATTGATGCAAACTTTGTTTCAAAATCCTTTGGCGGGTCCGTATGTATTAGGACTAAACTCTGGCGCTAGTTTGTTAGTTGCATTAGCTACAATGAGTGGTTTTTCGGTATTTTCAACCGACTTAGGCGTTGTGAGTAGTGCATTAATTGGCGCCTTCGCCTTTGGACTTCTTATCTTATTTACCTCTATTTATATACGCTCTAAAGTATCTTTATTGTTAGTAGGAATAATGCTTGGTAGTTTTTCTGGTGCACTAATTAATATAATTCAAACTTACAGTGATGCGAATCAACTTAAAGCCTTTACGCTGTGGAGTTTCGGATCTTTAAGCAACGTACAATTTGAACAATTAGGCTGGTTTGCTCTTGTCATTTTAGGTACAGCAATAATTAGCCTGTTATTAATTAAACCTTTAAACATTTTAGTGCTCGGTGATCAAAACGCATATTTTCTGGGCATTAAAATTAAACAAGTTAGGTTTGTAATCATTAGCATAACCGCTATTTTAACTGGAACAGTTACCGCACTTTGCGGACCCATAGCATTTATTGGTTTAGCAGTTCCAAACATCTGTAAACTTATATTCAAAACTACTAATCATTTTTATTTACTTCTCGGTAGTGCCTTGTTAGGAGCCATTTTACTTTTACTGTGTGATTGTGCTATCCAATTACTAAGTACACATATTGCAATTCCTATAAACGCAATCACAGCATTAATTGGTGCGCCGGTTGTAGTTTGGATAATATTAAAGAAATTTTGAAGATACATTTTTCACATAGCGAAATTGGGTACAGTGCTAAATTATTTACGGTAGATGATTTAATACTAGAAGCAGGAAATATGTATGCCTTAATGGGCAAAAACGGTTGTGGTAAAACAACCTTACTTCAAACATTATTGGGAGAACAAAAGCTATTAGGTGGAAGCATTGAAATTAACTCAACTCAAATTCAAGCACTTAACGCAAAAGAAAAAACGAAGTATTTAAGCTTTGTTCCTTCTAAATTCAATGGAGTTCAACATTTATCAGTGAAAGACCTCATTATCTTAGGTCGAGCACCATTTACTAATGTTTTAGGTAAATTATCTAAGCAAGATAAGCAACGTGTGGATGAAATTTTAAATCTTCTAAATTTAGAAAATTTACAAAGTAAAAGTTCGCACCTTATTTCTGATGGAGAACGACAAAAAGCCATGATAGGAAAAGCGTTGGCGCAAGAAGCTGCAGTAATTGTGTTAGACGAACCCACTGCATTTTTAGATTACAGCAACCGACTAAAAACGATAAAACTGCTAAAAAAAATTGCTAAAGAAGAAAAGAAGCTTGTGCTTTTCTCTACCCACAATGTAGATTTGGCTTTTGAATTTTGCGATGTTATACTAGGTGTTGACAATAAAAGAAAGTTCAATTCTTACCATCCACAAACTATCAAAAAAGAGGTCTTTATAGAAGAAGTCTATTGATTTAATTTTCACTCCTTGACGAGATATAACAAAAAGGCGGTTGTATGAGATACTCACTTCTCATCAATTATCGACTAAAAGAATTTAGAAAAAGAAACTTTTTTCCTCATTTATTTATCTCTACCAAATGTATAACCTAAACCATAAAACAACATATAATTTAAACCCAATCTTTTTTCATCGGTTGGGTTTCCGTTACTATCAAAATTTAAATTGTAAGATAGCAAGGTTGCTCTGCCGGTTAATGATAAATGCAAACCTTTGTAAATGTAAAAATCGTAGCCGGTTTCCAGGAAGCCATTAATTTTATTTAAGGTAAATGGTTGAGAACTTTGCGAATCATTAAATAATTGAATAGATTCAAATCTTAGGATATTATAGTCGTAGTCTTTTGAAACTGTTTGACCCGTAAAATTGCGAAATAAATCGAAACCGAAACCATGGCGTAAAATATGTCGGTTTCCCTTTCCAAGACAATAACTCACATTTGGAATCATTTCAAATACTATATAGTTTTCTTTCCACCAAATTTTTCCAACTTTTTGTGAAAGAGCTCTCACCTCATTAATTAATGATAGTTCAATTCCAAAGTCAACATTTTCCAATGAAAACGAGAACTTTAATCTGTAATTCAATTCTCGGAATTTATAAAAAGGAAGGTTACTGTAAGTCTGTCTGAACTGATTTAAGTTAAGGGATAACTCAACCCTTTCGCTAAACTTAGTATTCAATGATTTTAAAGTATCCTTATCACTTGACTTGCAATATTTCATTAAAGTGATACTTGAAACTTCCATTAATTGGCAGTAAGAAGGGACAACGAATAAAGTAAAACATAAAAAAAGAATTAACACCTTCATATTTAAAAAATTACAAGTTTTTTCTTTACAAAACTATTTATCACAATATAATAGATTCCTTTTTCTAAATTAGTTTTAATTTCTAACGTATTGTTTTTTAAGCCTTCTAGCTTTAATTTTTCCTTGTCATTCCATTCAATATCTATCCTTTCCCAACCTTCTAAAAACATATAACCGTCATCTTCAAAATCACCAGAATCATTGCCTATATAACAACTAGTAGTTTACACGTCTGTAGGAGCGAGTAAGTCTTGCGCAAAATTTTGAACGTTAAACTGTCTGTTGTAAATGGTTCCAAATCCACCACTTTTATCTTGTGCACCTGCAAATTGTAACTCTCGTAAGGAAACATTAGGTTTATCGGAATTATCTTCATTTACAACCTTAACTTTCCATAAAGAAGCTTGGTGTTTCCAAGCGCCGTTGCCTGCATCAAATGTACTTGTAATAAAATCAGTGTTCATAAAATCAGAAACGCGCACCAGCTCATCTAATTCTGGTGCGTAAGAACCAAAGGTTCTCCAGATGTTAAAACCCGGGCAGCCAGAGGTTCCTAGTCTATTCATAACCATTACGGCTTGTTCATTATTTGTACAACCGTACGATTTATTGCCATGATCTGTTTCTACAAAAAGGGCGGGTTTATTAAATTGGTTATGCAAATTTTTAAATGAATTAATATACCCTGCAATTTACTTAAAAAAAGTGTAACTTAAAAAACAATTGTTTAACTGCTTGTTCAAATCATAAAGGTTTCAAAACGTATAATAACCTAAAACGCACTACAACATACATTGCTTACAATCAGTAAAAAAAGTGAAATTAAAACTTCCAGTAGCTTTAAAAGTACCTGTTTATCCTATAATTAAGTAAAAATCTATTTAAGAACTACTACTTAAATAAATCTCATTCTTGAATTTAATTAGAACGTTAACTAAATATAGCTTATGTTCGTTAGAACAAATCTGCATTTAAAAAAATGACTTTATGTATTTAAAATAAGCAATAGAAATTGCTGGTATTTATCATTGAAAATAAACATGAATTTTCTAGATATGTACGCGTTGATCTAAACTCTTACCCGGCAGCCATCCGGTCTTTCCTCAAGAGGAGAGACTATAATCTTAATAAAATACACGTGTGTGTTCAAAATACCTTTGCAATTCTTTATCATTCAAATCGTAAGGTGTAAACACTTCTAACAACATCGGTCGGTTATTTTCTGGTTTGCTGTAGAAGGTTTCCATTTGATTTTCAATCTCTGCCAAACTCTCTGCTTTCAAATAATTTACATCAAATGCTTTACATAAATCTTCTGCATTGCGCTCTTGTTTGGTAGTAAAGTATTTATCTAAAGCCTTGGTGGTAGACGGACCTTCAATAATTTTAAAAATACCACCTCCACTGTTATTAATAAGAATAATTTTTAGGTTTTCTCTAAGATAATTGTTCCACAGTGCATTAGAATCATAAAAGAAAGAAATATCACCCGTAATGAATGTAATTAACTCGTTTGGCTTCACTGTAGCTGCACCAACTACTGTAGAAGTACTGCCATCTATACCAGATGTTCCGCGGTTACAATAACGTTTAATAGATGCTACATTATCAAACAACTGACAATAACGGATAACTGAGCTATTTGCCATGTGAAGCTGACTATTCTCTGGAATAAAATCCAAAACGATTTCAAAAACAGATAAATCTGAGTAAACAGGTTCTTGAAAAAATACTTGATGCTTTTCTTGTATCAATAAATCTAGCTGCTTCCATTTCCCACCGTAATTTGACACATTTGTTTCTAAACTTGGGAATTTAAGCTGTGAGAAGAAATTCAACGCATCCATTTCAAAAGAGCGTGTTAAACTTTGGTATGTGTCCATAAACAAAAATTGCTTACCTACTCTCCAATGGTGTTTTGGTTTGTTTCTTCTGATAAATTTTTTAATTCTTTTAGAAACAATGGCTCCTCCTATTGTAATTAAAATATCAGGAGCAAAGTCTACTTCTTTTTCTTTAGCTATACTATTTAAACTTCTATCTATGCATTGCGTGAAAGTTCTGTGCGTACAATTACTTGTATTCTCTACCAATACTGCCACAGATTGATCTTCTGCTAAATCTATTAAGGCTTGTTGTAAGGGCAAACTTAAGGCGTGCTGACCAACAATTATCATGCGCTTGGCAGAAGAATTCCATTCGTTTGAGAGTATTTCTAATTGTGAAGCATTAAAACACTTTTCTAACTCAAACAACTCTATCTGTTTGGTTGGATGGATTTGAACCTCTTTTTTATTGTACAACGGTTCAGTAAACGGAAAGTTAAAATGAACTGGACCTTTTTTGAGCACTGTTGCGTTTTGAAAACCTTGATCTATTGTTCTATTTAACTCCCAAACCTCATCTTCTGAAGAAACATTTTCGTTTAACTCTGCTTCAAAATGCATGTGATTATTTAATGCACCAACTTGCCTTATCGTTTGGCCATCACCTTGATCTGTCCACATACTTGGTCTATCAGCAGAAATAACAATTAATGGAATTTCTTGATAGAAGGCTTCAGAAACTGCTGGAGCGTAATTTAATAGAGCGGATCCAGAAGTACACAATACGGCTACTGGTTCATTTATCTGCTGTGCTATTCCCATTGCAAAAAATGCAGCACTTCTTTCATCTGCAATTGAATAACAAGTAAAGTTATCATCCTCTGTAAATGCAACTGTTAGCGGTGCATTTCTAGAACCCGGAGAGATAACTACATGCTTTAATCCATTCTTCTTAACTTGTTGTATAAAATATGCTACGCCTGTCTTTGCCAATGTTTATTTTTTTGGAGTTACTGCAAAGTTTTCATTTTGTTTTTCTATCAAATCTTTCCAGATTGTGTCTACAGCTGCAGTTAATGCTTTCTCTTCTTCAACAGCTGCAGTATGCATAATGTTTGCATCTGTGAAATAATGTTTCACAAAATTTGTATCAAAATCTCCAGATACAAATGCTTTATGCTTCATTACATATTTACCAAAATCTAAAGTTGTGCGCAAACCTGAAATTTGATACTCATCAATAGCTCTTATCATTTTATTGATAGCATCTTGTCTATCTTCTCCGTAGGTTACTAATTTTGCAATCATTGGATCGTAAAAAATAGGAATCTCCATACCTTCTTCGAAAGCATCGTCTACTCTACACCAATCATAATTTGGTTTTCTGTAGCGGTGTAAAGTTCCAATATCTGGAGCAAAGTTATTGAGTGCATCTTCAGCATAAACTCTAACTTCCATTGCGTGTCCTTTCAATTCAATTTCTTCTTGTTTCAGCGGTAATTGTTCTCCTCTAGCAACTCTAATTTGCCATTCAACCAAATCGAGTCCGGTTACTTCTTCTGTAACGGGATGTTCTACTTGCAAACGTGTATTCATTTCTAAGAAAAAGAAATCGTGGTTGGCATCTAATAAAAACTCAACAGTTCCCGCACCTTCATAATCACATGCCTTGGCTACATTTATAGCTGCTTGGCCCATTTCTTCTCTCAAAGCAGGTGTTAAAACAGCACTTGGAGCTTCTTCTATTACTTTTTGATGACGACGTTGGATGCTACATTCTCTTTCAAAAAGATGTACATAATTTCCATGTGAATCTGCGAATACTTGGATTTCTATATGACGTGGTTTAGTAACAAATTTCTCCACAAAAACGGCGTCATCTCCAAAAGAAGAACGCGCTTCTGATTGTGCCATTTGCATTTGTTCTTGCATGTCTTCTTCACGCTCTACTAAACGCATTCCTTTACCACCACCACCGGCAGAAGCTTTAATTAAGACTGGAAAACCAACTTGAACAGCAATCTCTTTTGCTTCGTTAAAATCAGTTACAGCTTTATCCACACCCGGCACTAATGGTACATTAAACTCTTTTACCGCTTGTTTTGCAGAGAGCTTATCTCCCATGGTTTGCATAGCTTTGGCAGATGGGCCAATAAACTTAATCCCTGCGGCTCTTACCTTCTCAGAAAAATCAGCGTTCTCAGACAAAAATCCATAACCTGGATGAATTCCATCTACACCGAGGTCTTGTGCAACTTTTAAAATTCTATCTTGCACTAAATAGCTTTCCGCAGAAGGAGAAGCCCCGATATGCACTGCTTCATCGGCTTCTAAAACAAAAGGTGCGTTTGCATCTGCATCAGAATAAACAGCAACACTTTTAATGTTCATTTTCTTTAAGGTTCTAATTACTCTCCTAGCAATTTCTCCTCTATTGGCTATTAGTACTTTATTCATCTTTAATTATTTAATTCTTTTATTTCTTCTTCTAGTTTTCCAGGGTTCTGTTTGTACTCTTCTGGAATTGGTTTTAACACCTTTTTTTGAGAATAATTGTACTTCCTATTCTCCTTTTTCCTAAAAACATCGGCAATATACTGGAATAATTTAAAGTCGCCCAGATTTTGAAAGTCTTCTTGATACTGTAACCCTACTCCTTGTGTAAATTGACCGATATTGTTGTCTTGAATAATGGAGTAATCGTTCGACTCGTTAAACACATTTACTCTAAAATTTCCAGATTCATTTAAAAGGTATTCTATACTCACGTCACCAATAAAATTATTGGTTTGCGCTGCATTTTCATTTGTTCTGTTTTCTACACCAAAGCTTCCGCTTACAATTAGTCTATCGTCTAAAAACCCTTTAGAAACGCCTAGTTCGTATGAATTATCTCCTGTAAGCTCATCAGAATCTAGTGCAACATTTAATTTATAATCTGTAGAAACAGCAGAAAGTAAAGAGTTAATTTGTGTAGACAAAAGATCCAAAGCTCCACCACCGCCAACTTGTAGTTGCGAATTTAAAGGCTGAAAACGTTTGGCTATCATTAGTGAAAAGAACTGTCTATTAAGCTCATCTTGCTCACTTCTAATTCTATTTATTACCGCCTTTCCGGATTCAGATGCTTTAGGCGCTCGAATATCAAAAGAAATATTAGGTTTAGTCATTTCTCCTTGCATGTTTAAATAACAGTAAATTTCTTCGTTATCATTTGTTCTTCCATCAATTACTTCGTTCATAACCGTAGATATATTGGCCGTAGTTTTATAGAAGGCAGATAAATCTAAGGTAGCTTCGTAGGGATTACCTGTCCATTGAACTGTTCCGCCAGGCTGTATATAAAAGTTTTGTTTGTACGGTCCCATAGCAAAGTTGTACACTCCATCATCAACTGTGTAAACACCTTCCATTGCCAAGTCTCCAAAATTATCGAGTTTTATTTCAAGTTCTCCTGCTCCGTAAGCTGTTATTTCATCGCCTACATTTTCATCAAAAATGAGTTTGAGTCTGGCATCTGGCGTTGCATTAATTGTAAGATTCATATCTACACCTGTAAAATCTATTAGCGGTGGTTTTTCTATAGAATCTTTGTTTTTATCTGGATTTAACACAATAAAGTTTTCTTCTGTTATCTCGCTTGATCCGTACATAGGAAAATCTACCCAAGTACCTTTTTCACTCTTCACATCTACAGTAATTTCCAAATTATCCGCATAACCAGCGATATTGGCTGTACCAGTTACATATGCTTTACCATAATACATATCGCCTTCTTTGTAAGTAGTATTCATAACCAAGAATTTTTCTAAAGGCAAAATTTTATAGGGCTGATACGGATCTCGATTTATTGCGTCATCTTCTAAATTGAAATTGAGGTCAAAATTAAAATTTGTGAAATTATCGTGAAAAACTTGACCAACCATAGAACCCGTATGGCCTTCTTCATCTGTTATCGGCATATTATCTATATATACGCCGTAGGAATCAATATTGATGTCTCCACCAAACTTGAAGTTTGCTCCAAGCAAAGCTAATTTTGCGTTACCTTTATCTAACTTCACTTTTCCATTTAGTTCTGGAGCCGAAGGAGTTCCTCTTACTTTAACCTTTCCACTTAGGTTTCCTTGAATACTGGCTACCACATCAGGATCCATAAATGCATTTACGACTTCTAAATCTGCTCCGTCAAATAGCAAATTAAAATCTAAATTATCTTCTTGTTTGTCTAAGAAATAATTACCTTGAAAAGCAAAGGTTTCTGCATTTCTATAGTTTAAGTCGCCATCTAAAACAATTACTTTTCTTTGGTTATCATAATTAGCAGCTACTAAAACATCTCCAACTTCTTCCTGATTTAAATATAATTGATCTATATCTGCTGTTCCGTTAAAAGTGAGGCCAGAAAAAGGCGTAGAAATTGAGCCATTAACATTTGCAACACCTTTCATTGCTAACTTTTTATTCAAAATACCCGAGAAGTCGGCCAAGCTTAAATTATTTACAATAACATTCAGTTTATCGGTTGGTTTGTTTGAAGCAATGCCTTCTAAACTTAAATATTGCCATGCCCTTTCAATCTTGAAATTATTAAAAGCTAGGCTATCAGGTGCGTAAATAATTTGACTCAAACGACTGATATCCCAGCGGTGCTCTTTTACCGTGAAATAAGATTTAAGAAAATCGAACTTGAACGTTTCTGCGTCTAGAATTTCGGTAGACCAAGAGATATTAGAAGGATTAGCTGTAACTGGATTCCAGCTCATCTGAGCATCTAGTGTATTTGAAAAACCAATAGTTGTGAAATGAAAATCAGCACAAGTAAGGGTATCTGTAAGGTGAATTTTATCGATATCGTAAATAGCAATTAACTGTCCAAACTGCAATTCTTGTAGCAGAGATATAGTTTCTGCATAATATGATTTATACGCAATTCTGTCTGAAAAAAGATTGAGCTGAAACTCACTGTTTGATTCGTTGTAGAATCCATTTAATCGGGTGCCATCTGCTACTGAGATTTCTTTAGCAAAAATAGAGAAGAACGGCTGCATATTTTTTACACGTACCTCGTAGGTAAAATCACTTTTTATCTGTTGGCTCTCTTTATTTTCTGCAGTAACCAAAACGGGTACTACTTGACTAAACTGATATTTTAAATTATTGACAATTGTATTTAAATTAAGCTCGCCTTCTATGGCTGCATTTAAAATAGAAGATGTAACGGTAAGTTTATCTCCTAATTTACTTCTATTTAAGGCTATTTTTAATTCGGGTACACGAATAGAGTCGTGATTATATTTTTAAAAAAAATTTTGAAAATTAAATTTT